>CAYYIY010000081.1:0-21532 GCA_964472075.1 uncultured bacterium
TTGGCAAGAGCGAAACTTGTGAGCCGTTCGGCAAGAGGCGAACGGAGTCCGAGAGAGCACTCCCTGCCGCAATGGCGATTCGTTGAGCGATGCCGACGAAAAAACAGAGTTTCGAGAGAACGAGATGAGCCTGCTCTTCAGTCGGCAATTCTCGGTGAGCTGGTTTGTGCACCGAACGCGAGCATGCTATGCTGCGTCTTGACACGGTCGTGCTTGTTCAGATGCGCGATCGACTGTTGAAATCGCATGACATCACAACCCACCGAGCGAACTCCACGCCCGACTTCCGCTACCCGCCCGATGCCGAGCAAGGAAGAGATGCTTCTGCTCGAACCATTCCTCGGTCTGAACGTCGATCAGATCGTCGTTCCATCGAGTCCTGAACAATTTGCCGCCGCTGTCGCGGCCATTCAGGCGGCGGGGGCCGCCGGCTTCGATACCGAAACCAAACCGGTCTTCACCCGCGGAACGGTAAACGAGGGCCCCGACCTCGTTCAGTTTGCCACGGAACAACGCGCCTACCTCTTTCAGCTTCATCGAAGCGAGGGTCGACCGTTCCTGCAGGAACTGCTACTGGCTGACCACGTCATGAAGATCGGGTTTGATCTGACCTCAGACCGTGCTCTTCTGAAGCGCAAACTCGGCATCGAAACCAGGGGAATCATCGATCTCAGCGGCGCCTTTCGCAAGCGCGGGTACCGCAACACCATGGGAGTGAAATCGGCCGTGGCTCTGGTGCTCAACCGCAACTTTCAGAAATCGAAGCACGTCACCACCTCAAATTGGGCGGCGCACACCCTTTCCCCACGTCAGATATGCTATGCGGCGAATGATGCCTATGCCGCTCTCATGGTCTGGCAAGCGCTTGGTCGTCCCGGGCCCGAAAAAGCCTCTCGCCGTCGCTGATTTCGGTCACTCGAACATTTCCATGCGTGCCTGCTCGCTCCGCAGCAGGGCGGCAATCTCTGCATGCCATTTCCGTTCGGCGGCATCTGCGGCCGTCAGACCTTCGTGAACCATGATTTCCAGCAGGGCACACCGGGGTGAACAGAACCCCGTACCGCGCAGCGAGAAAATCATCGCCTCAACTTCCGCTTTATTGCCTGCCTCTGCCAACTCGAACAAGGGAGTTCGCCCACGTGCGTC
Source organism: uncultured bacterium (assembly GCA_964472075.1). Taxonomy (GTDB): domain Bacteria; phylum Muiribacteriota; class Ozemobacteria; order Ozemobacterales; family Ozemobacteraceae; genus CAYYIY01. Next base: position 1,147 of record CAYYIY010000081.1, read on the forward strand.
TCGGGTAAACACATCGATGTGCGGACCCGGATGCAAATTCTTCTCTGAAACCGCCATTCCACGCTCCTCTACACAATGCAGACTGTCTCCTCATCGCTGCCTGGTATTCTATCACACGGCCGTTACCCGGCACGGTACCCCCGATAAAATGAAAAAATTGAGTCAAAGGTCTTCCGCTTCCCCCGAAAGTATGAGTATAATATTTAGACACGACCGCCGCAGATCAGGAGTATAGAGTATGCATAAGCAATGCTGGTTGGTTCGAGCCGCTGTTGTATTGATGCTGGCACCGATGTATCTGGCCACTCCCGGGTATACCCAGGGAAGTGACGCCTCGGAACCTCGCCTGCCGCCCCCCGAGATTTCCTTCGCACGCGAAGTCCCGGATGCCAGTCAGAACAAAGTCCAAACTCCCGACCCAACCGTTGTCTACAAGAAACTCGTACAACTTCTCGAGTCCCTCGAAGAAAAATACCCTCGCGATCGCGCTTCGTTCGTTCAGGTGCAGAAACACGCCTATGAACTCATGGACCAGGCGCGTCGGCGTCAGTTCGAGGCCATCACCCCGCTCGCGCAGTCACTGAAACAGCGCCAGGATTCGCGGGGACGCAACCGCGGACGCGTCGGCCCGGTCGATTTTCAACCGGTGAATCTCTATGCCCAGTGCATGTCGCTGCGCGACGACAATCTCATTCGATCACTCCGAGATCTGGTCGACAACCAGATTCCGGTCGGTTATCAGGCAGCCCAGGACATCATCTTCTCGAAACTCGACAATCACGGCGGCGTTGTCGAGTGCGTCTATACCGGACGCAAACTCGAGACTCAGGGCGAGCCCAATGCCTCGAACATGAACATCGAACATACGTGGCCGCAGAGTCAGGGCGCTACCGGCGACGCCAAGTGCGATCTGCATCACCTGTTTCCCACCGATTCGAAAGCGAACAACCTTCGCTCGAGCTTTCCGTTCGGAAACGTCGAAAACCCGACCTGGACTCAGGGCGGCAGCAAGTTTAACGGCAAGGTGTTCGAAGTGCGCCCCAAACAAAAGGGGAACACCGCCCGCGCGATGTTTTACTTCTCGATGCGCTACAACAAGAAGATCGCCGATGATCAGGAAGCGGTGCTGCGTCAGTGGCACAAGCAGGATCCGGTCGACGACGACGAGATCGAACGCAACAACCGTATCGAAAACTTCCAGCATAATCGCAACCCGTTCGTTGATCACCCCGAGTTCGTTGATCAGATCAAGGATTTTTGAGTTAACGACTTGCACGACCGGCGCTCCGCGGAGCGCCGGTTTCTTTTTCGGCGAATTGCCGGTATACTTGCCGCCGCTTCAACCGTTCACCACCAAGCAGCCAGGGAGACCTTCATGGGCATGATTCGGCGTCTGTATGACTGGATGCTGTCCTGGGCCGAGCATCCGGCCGGCGTCTGGGCATTATTCGCATTGGCATTGATGGAATCGAGCTTTTTTCCCATTCCACCTGATGTTCTGCTGATCGCGCTCGCCATCGGCAATCCCTCGCGGGCGTTCTGGTTTGCCTCGGTCTGCACGGTCGGTTCCGTCATCGGAGCCATGGCCGGTTACGCCATCGGTTGGGGTGTCTGGTCGGCCGTCGATCAGTTTTTCTTCACCTGGGTTCCCGGTTTCACGCCCGAGGTGTTTCGCAAAGTCTGCGAACAGTACGAGTTGTATTCATTCTGGATCGTTTTCACTGCCGCGTTTACGCCGATTCCCTACAAAGTCATCACCATCAGCGCCGGAGTCTCCAGAATCAGTTTCGTCCCCTTTCTCATCGCAAGCATCATCGGACGAGGGGCGCGCTTTTTTCTGGTCGGCGGGCTGATCTGGAAGTTCGGAGCACCGATCAAGGTCTTCATCGACAAGTATCTCAACATCCTGACCATTCTGCTGACGATTCTCGGTATCGGCGGTTTCATCGCTCTGAAGTTTCTGTTTTAGATGAAGCGTTTCGCGATGCGAGTGAAACCCTCGACCAGATTGTCGACCATCACGTAAACCACCGGAACATAGGTCAGCGTCAGAATGGTCGATATCGTCAAACCGCCGATGACGGTGATCGCCAGAGGCTGATAGAAGTCAGAGCCGGCACCGATGCCGAGGGAAAGCGGAAACATGCCGATAATCGTCGTTCCGGTCGTCATCAGCACCGGTCGCAAACGAATGGCGCCCGATTCGATCGCCGCATCGACTTTTTCCATCCCCTCGGCCCGCCCCTGATTGATGTAGTCAATGAGAATGATGCCGTTGTTCACGACGATACCGGCCAGCATGATGATGCCGATCATAGCGGTAATCGAGAACGCAAACCCGTAGACGTTCAGCGCCAGAATCACCCCGATGATCGACAGCGGAATCGTGAACATGATGATGAACGCCTGTGACAGCGATTCAAACTGGGACGCCATGATCATGTAGACGAGAATGATCGATGCCAGCAACGCCCAGTTCAGGTTACCAAACGCTTCGGCGCGTTCTTCCTCTTCGCCGCCGAAGTTGATTTCATACCCCGAAGGAACCTGCACGTCCTTCAACAGCTTCTGAATATCGAGAATCACGGCCTGGAGAGGGCGGTTCTCGATGTCGGCCGTGACTTTCAACTGGCGCTTCAGATTCTTGCGCTCGATTTTGCTGTACCCGCGCGACTCGCGAAAGCGGGCGATCTGCGCCAGATTCACGACCACCTTGTCATCAAGAGCCATGTCGAGATGCTCGAGCTTGCCCACCTGATCCTTGTATCGCTCCATGGCTTCGACCCGCACGTCAAACTCTTCATTGCGTTCCTTGTACTTGCCGGCAATCGTACCGTAGATGAACGATCGCAGCATACCTGCCGCTCCGGCAAGGTCGATACCCAGGTCTCTGAGCTTCTCGCGGTCGAACTCAACTCGTACTTCCGGGCGGCCGCTCTTGACGCCGCTATTGATATCTTTCAACCCACGCACGCTTTTCACTCGTTCCGTGATGTCGAGACAGATACTGGCAACCACGTCGAAGTCGTCTCCCGTCACCTCGATCTGAACAGGCTTTCCGGCATCAGGCGGCCCGAGGCCCGGCTCGGAAAAAGTCAGATCGACGTATCCGGGCAGACGGGCGACTTCCTGCCGAATCATTTGTACAAATTGATTAGTGGTATTCTTGCGTTTTTCACGAGGCACCAGAGTAATCGTGACGTTGCCTTCGGCCATCTTGGTATTGCTCTGATATCGTTCGACTTCCGGGTAGCGACGCACGATCTCCTCGATGCGCTGCGCAAAGGCATCGGTGGTTTCAATCGATGTTCCTTCGGGCATCTCAAACTTCAGAATAAAGGTGCCGCGATCCATCTTCGGAAAGAACTCCATCGGCGGGAAGAAGGAGAACGAGCCGATGAACAGGCCGACCATGAGCAGAAACCAGGTCCAGCGGCGCCAGGCCGAGCGCAGCAGAAAGCCGAGAAACGCCCGGTACAAGTTGCGAAAAACATCCATGATGTATTCGCGGCCTTCCACGCTGGTGCGAAGAATGCGTGCCGAAAGAAGCGGGACGACGGTGATGGCGGTCAGATAGGAAGCGATCAGAGAAAAGACGATCGCCAGTGACATGTTGTTGAAGATCTCGCCGACGACACCGGGTACGAACCCGATCGGCAGGAACACGGCCACCGTCGTCAGGGTCGAGGCGAAGATGGCCAGAGTCACCTGCTCGGTGCCGGTTATCGAGATCTCGGCCCGCTTCTCGTCCCCCTCGAAACGCATGCGCCGATAGATGTTTTCGAGCACCACGATGGCGTTGTCGACCATCATGCCGATGCCGAGAGCCAGGCCGCCGAGCGTCATCAGGTTCAGCGTCATGCCTTTGCGCAGATACATGAAGGCAAAGGTGATGATGACGGCCATCGGAATCGTCACCCCGATGATGATCGTCGACCGCACGTTCCAGAGAAACAGGAAGATGACGATGACCGACAGAACTGCGCCGGTACTGGCATTGTCAATGACCATCTGAATCGAGTCGCGAATGAAGTCCGAGCCGTCCTTGGCGATCGCGATCTTCATGCGTCCCTTGTACCGACCCCGAGTTTCGGAATCAGCTTCTTGACCTGATCTGAGATCTGCACGGGGTTGGCTCCCGATTCCTTCTTCAACTGCAGATTGACGGCCGGTTTGCCGTTGAGCCGCGCCACTGACTCGATATCCTTGTATGAATCGGTGATGACGGCCACATCGCTCAGATACACCGGGCGCTGACCGATCTGTTTGATGATGATTCGTCCGAGATCCTCCGGGCGCTGAAACTCTCCCTCTGAGCGAATCAGGTATTTGAAATTGCCTTCGGTGATGTTTCCGACCGGTGTATTCTGGTTATCGCGACTGACGGCCCGAATGATGTCGTCGATGGTCAGGATCAGCGATCTGAGCCGTTCCGGAGAAACCTTGACCCGGACTTCGCGTTCAAGGCCTCCGAAGACCTCGACGTTCGCCACTCCCGGAATTCGTTCGAATGAAGGCTTCAGTTCACGGTCAGCCAGGTTTCTCAGGGTCTTGAGATCGTAGTCGCCGCCGACCGAGATATCGATTACCGGCTCGGAATTGATATCGAACTTCGCCACCGTAATCTGTTCCATGTCTCGCGGCAGTTCGCGTTTGGCAATGTCAACCTTCTCTCGCAGATCGACGGCGGCGAGATCGATGTTGGTGCCCCAGGTGAACTCGACCGTGATCCAGGAAAAGCCTTCGAACGAAGACGACATGATCTTCTTGACGTTGGCAACCGTGTTCACTTCCTCTTCGATCTTGCGGGTGACGATGTTCTCCATCTCGGCCGGGTCGACCCCGGGGTAGGGCGACTGAATGAACGCCACCGGAAAATCGATGTTGGGGAACAGATCGACGCTCATCGAAAGCAGCGATGCCAGGCCCATCAGACACAGGGCGGCCAGGAACATGGCGGTCGTGATGGGCCGTTCGACGGCCAGTTTGGCAGGACTCATGCTCAGCGCGAACCCGGCGCGGCCCGCAGCGACGGCGTCTCTGATGCCGGCAGCGCCGCGTTGGAAGCCGTCGCAGCCGATTCAGCCGCCTGAACTTCCATACCATCCGAAAGGTTGTTCTGCCCCACGGTGATGATCAAATCACCGACGGCGATTCCTTTTGCATAACACCACTCGCCCTCGCGAGCCGTGACTTCGACGCTCTGTTTCCGCGCGATCTGTCCCTGCAGCCGAAACACGGAAAACTGCCCGGCTTCGTTCACCAGCGCCCGAATGGGCACCAACGGCACATTTTGATAGCGTTCGAGAACGATGTCGCCCTTGACGAACATGTTGGCCTTGAAGCGCAGCTCAGGGTTCGCCGTGAGAATCTTTACGAGAAAGCCGCGCGAAGAGTCCGCATACAGATCGATGAACGACACCTTTCCGGGGGTTGAACCGTCGATCAGGCATTCCTGACCGACCCGCAGCCGATTGATATGGGTTTCCGGAATGCGCGATTCAATATAGACCTGAGTCAGATCGATCACTCTCCCCAATGGTTGCCCGGCGGTGAGCCACTGTCCGGGAAACACCTGGCGGTTGACGAAGAAGCCGCCGAACGGTGCGGTAATCGTGGCTCGATCGAGGTTCAAGCGTGCCAGTTCGACACCCGCCGAAGCCTCACGCAGACTGTTCGTCGCGTTCACGAATTGACTCTCAGAGATCTCGAAGGCTCGCTCGTTCAGCACCTGTTTTTCACGCAGAATGCGGTTGCGTTCATAGTCGCTGCGGGATTCCTTTACCTGCTGCTCAGCCTTCTTCACCTGAATTTCCGCCTGATGCAATGCGATGAGGGCGCGCGATCGATCAAGCAGAATCAGCGGTTGGCGGGCTTTCACGGCCTGCCCGTTTTCGACCAGCACTTTTTCGACCATGCCCGACACATCGGGAGAAACGACGGCCTCCTGAAACGGCCGCACCTCGCCGGAAATGGCCAGACGCTCGCTGATATCTCCGGGCGCGACCGTCTGCGTCACCACCGAAACTGCGCCGGCCACAGGCAACGAGAGAAACACAACAGCACACATCACCAACAGAGCGCGTTTCACGGTTTTTCTCCTTGTACTCTATCAAGACCACGCAATTCGTCGAGATCGTGAAGGGCCAGAAAAATATCGGCCAGGCGCAGACGCTCGTCGATGCGCGCATTCACGGCTTCTTCCGAGGTCGATGACAGCGTGAGCTGCGCGTCGACCAGTTCGACGATCGAGGCAGCGCCATGCTCATACCGCGTCATGACCATGCGCATGTTTTCCCGGCTCTGCTCCATGGCTTTGGCGGCAACATCGATCCGTTCGACCGCCTCATGATAGTCGTTGAAGAACGTCGTCAGCCTGGCGCGTTTGTGATTGACCAGGTCTTCATGGGCCAGCTCCAGCTCTGCAAGCGTTTTTTCGGCCTTGCGAATCTCGTTGCGCAGGTCGCCGCTATCGAACACCGGAAAAGACAACCCGAACGATACGGTATAATCACGCGTATCCTTCATGGGGCCGACCTTGTGACCATAGGTGTAATTGCTGTGAACATCGAGCGTGGGCAGGTTTGCCGCCTGACGCGCCGCCTGAATGCCCTTGCGAAAAATGGCCATATCATTGGCGACCAGAGCCAGATCGTAATCTCGGGCCAGCATCTGCTCGATGGCCTGATCGAGTGTCATCGAGGCAAGGCGAAAGGTCGGTGTTGCCGGGACACTGATGTCAAGCGTGCTTGTGCCGACACAGGCCAGGACGCTTTCAATGTCGACGCGATGATTCAACGCCTGATGGCGGGTCGTATTGAGCGAACTGCGCGTGCGCGAGGTCTGCACCTCGATACGCAGAATATCATTGGGAAGAGCAATGCCGACCTGCTGATTGATCTTCGCCACTTCCATCAGCTTGCCCAGCAGATAGAGATTTTCCTCGTGAATCTTCGCCTTCTCGGTCTCACGTACCAGTTCGAAAAAGGGCGTAACTACGGCTGAAAAAGCCTGCAGGCGACTTTGTTCCAGGGCAATGGTACGAGCCAGGGTGCGCATGCCGGCCACCTCCCGCTGGATCAGCGGCAGCTTGCCGAGGGCGGGATACGACTGCGTCAGCTTCAGGCTCGCGGTGCGCGACACACCGTAAGAGAACGGCAACGATTGCTGTTGTGAATCGAGGTAGGTTTTCTGCGAGTCCGAAATATCGGCATCGAGATTGGGAATCAGGGCGTTGCGGGCCTTTTTCTCATCGATACGTGATGACTCGACCTGAAGGGCCGCCCGCTTGATGCCGATGTTGCGCTCGAGAGCGACATCGAAGAGTTCCGAGAGGGTCATGGCCCGGCACGGCAATACCAGCAGGAACACGAGAACCCAGACCTCGACAACCCGGACCATCTGTCGATAACAGAACCGGGATCGAAATCGCGACGCGTTTGAGAACATGATGGACTCCTGCGCCTGGAGGCACGGGCGTGACGGCGAAAGAATAGACAACATGCGTGACATGAAGGTAAGTCGACGGCACTTTAGCAGTCATGCAGCAGACTGTCAAGCAATCGACATTCGAAAAAGCGCTCCATCAGCGGTTTTTCAATTCAATACTTTCGCGGGTTGGCGGTCTCAATTAGCCTGAAGGGCAGTGCGGCGCGGCAAACCTCTTTCAGCGCTCGTTCCGCGGCAGAACTGACGAGGTCGACGGGGTCGCCGATGATCCGAACAACGCCCCGGACCACCACATGCAGGCTGCCAAAGCCTGTCGGCGCCAGACGGCCAACCCGGTTGAATAGCCGACGTTGACCAGATCCGGAGTCGTTATCAGTGTCCGATACTCCTGACCGGCGGTCACACCCGGGGCGAACGATTCCATCGCTCGTTGTCCCAGTTCTCGCGTCATCAGAGGAGCCAGTAATCGCAACAGACAGGCATCGGCATCAAAGTGCGGCGCCAGCGACGCCATCACATCGAACAGTGAGAACACCGTCTTGCGAAACAGCAGCAGATCGGGTGCGAACTTGATGCCACCGCGAATCAAGGCATCACAGATTCCGAAAAGACGACGAATCAGGACCGGCTCGGCCGCTCGATGTTGTCGCGTTTCCGCTTCGACAATCTTTTCGATGCGGCGCTTCAACTCCTCAGACTCCGTTTGTCCGGGTTCCGCCAGCCTGACAAAAGCTTCAACGATGCGTTCGGGCGCATGCAGATACAGGGCAATGGCGGCTTGCATCAGCGATTTTCGCTGCTCGCGCGTCAGACGCCCGGCCTGGCTCCAGTCGATCAGCGCCAGGTCAGGCATCTGAGCACCGCCCCGGCTGACGGTCATCATGTTTCCCGCATGCAGATCACCATGAAACAATGGTGCCGTTTCGTCGGCAAACAGTGCTTGCCCGATCACCGCACGAAACAGTCGTTCCGCCAGATGATCGCACTCGGCCGGCGTGTGCGCCGCGGCCTGCATGGTTCGCCCCTCGATGCGCTGCATGGCGGTCACGCGATCGGTGCAGAACGGCAGCAACTCAGGAACGATCACTCCAGTCTCAGCCCCGAGACTGCGCCGCGCTTCCCGCAAATGCCGCTGTTCCTGCACGAAGTCAGTCTCGCGGCGCAGGGCCTCGGCAATGTCACACGTCGTGCCGCGAAATGGAAACTCATCCAGTCCGTACCGGTCGCGTTGTTGCTCCAGATGCTCTCCAAGATGGTTCAGCAGTGCCAGTTCCTCATCCAGATTTTCCCGCACCCCCGGCTTGAGCAGCTTGACCACACCGCGGCGAAACTCACGTTCACCACGACGTCTCCAGCTCACCCCGAGAACGGCACCGACGCTGGCCTCTGAAAGAACCGCCGGTTCCCAGTTCCACTCGTAGTCAGGGCGAAACGAGGCGAGATTCCTCTCGAGCGTTTCAATCAGGGTGGCGACATCCGCGGTGATGTATCCGTGTTCAAGCTTTTCCAGCCACCGGCGCAGTCGCGGTTCGAGGTGACGGTTGCGAGCCATGATCTGCCCGAGTTTGTACAAGGTCGGCAGGCAGGCGGCGAGGTGAAACAACCGCTCTTCCGCGGCGGTTCCCGCGGGCAACAGCAGCTGTTCGATGCAGATGTCCTTCAAACGTTCACCCTTGACCGCACTGAGAAGATACCGAATCGCATCCCGCAGCACCGGTCGGAACTCGGCATACACCTCAGGAACCGCCGTCTCCAGCCCCGTGATACGCAGCAACTCAGCGGCAAAGTGGTCTTTGAACGGAGTCAGATCGGCATCGCGCAAATACTCCTGCAGCAGCCGTTTCTGCTCGGCCCTCGATTTGTCCATCAACTCAGGCAGGAATACTCCAACATATTTTTGCAACTGCTCAAATGTAAGATCACCGAGAATATTCCACGAGAAGGAAAACATCTTAGTCTCCGGGTTTTGCGATTTTCACCGACCGCACCGAACCAACCTCGCTTTTCGCACTTGCGAAATCTACCATAATCTTTTCACGACGTGCAACTTTGGAATTTTCCCTGTTTCGGGTATCATTGCGACGGTCATGCATAACCCCAGGACACCCGACCTTAACGCAAAGATCGGCAGCAGTCGGCCGTGAGCCGCACCCAAAGCCTTTGGCGAGCCTTTGTCGCGCTCGTCGTCTTTCTCTATCTGCCGATGTTGTTTCTGCGTCTGCTGCTCGGCATGGCGGTGAGTCAGGACGAGAAGCTGCGACTCGACGAGTGCCAGGATCTTCTGAAAACCGAAATGCAGGCCTATCTGCTCGACGCCGTTCCCGAAATCCAGATTCGCGACGCCGTCAATGACGTCATCGGCGACATGCCGGTCGAACGCAGCAAAGGGGTCACGCGTCGTTGGGCCGAAGAGCTTCGCCAAAGGCTTCGCGTGCGCATGCCGTGCCGATTTCACGATTTCTGGGTGTTCGGCAAGGATCTCGAACCACTGCTGATCGAAGAGACGGCGCGACACATGGCGGAAAAAGCCCGCTATTTCTGGGCTTATCTGGTTCAGATCTGGGACTTCGTGGAGAGTCCTGCCAAAGAAGACGTCAAGAGCTTTCTCGATGCCCTGCAGTACAACCAGGGAGTCGGCAGATACCTGACCGAGCGCTTCGTTCGATACTGTTCCGACCGTAAAGGCTCTGATTCGATCATGTCCTCACGCACGTTCACGCGCATGTGGAGTGAGTCGATCACTCCGTGGTATCTGCGTCGAAAGTTCATGATTCCCAGCCCGCTCGACAGACCACGACTGCTGAATCCCCCCGAATCAATCCTCACCACCAGCGGACGCACGCACTTCCTGTTCGTGAAGTTTTCCGACCCTGATACCGGTCGCCCTCTCGGCGGCTTTCTTCTCACGATTCCCGAGAAGGAACTGTCGCTCGAGTGGATCTTGAAAGGGGCCGCACGCCAATCTCGTTCGTCCGATTGCCGGCGCATCTTCGACCGCGCCGATCGTCGCCGTCAGGAACGTGTCTTTCAGCCGACCCGCACCGGGTATCTGCTGATCGACTGGCCGCGCAACCACCCCGAGTACCATCTGGGTGTCTTCGTACCGAAGCAGTGGACGCAGCATCCGGCCCGTCGTTATCTATCGCTCCTGAACATCCTGCTGGTCGCGGTACTGCTGGTCACGTTGTTCTTTCTGCGAGAGATCACCCGTTGGCAGGAAGAGATGCCGTTGCGCATCTTCGGGCAGCTGAACCTTGCGCTTTCTCTCAGCGCTCTGCTGCCTCTGGCGGGCTTTCTTCTCGTTGCCTGGTCGTACTCGAGCTTTCATTACGCACAGGAACGTCGCATGACCAAGCGACGGGTCGAGGAACGCATGCAGTTCATCGATGCCGAAATTCGCGGCTACCGCGAGAAGCTCATTCAGACTTATCGTTCCTGTCGCGACACGATTCAGGTGGAGTATCTCGACCGCCTGCAGGACGCAGGAACCGTTCTGAACCAGGTGATCAAGAGTCGGCAAGCGTCGGACTACATTCTACATCTCACCGACGGTCGCGTGTTCACCACTTTCAGCGGCGACAATCCGCTGGTGAACTTTGCCCGCGCGATTCCCAAGCGCATTCTGATGGCTCTGCCGATCGAACAGCCGGAGACCGGAACCTCCGGCGCTGAAATGCGTGAGTCGCTCAAGGACGAGATCATCATGAAAGCCATCGAAGAAAACGTCCCCGGCCTCATCACCTCGCTGGACAAACAGTTTCTGGTCTCGGTGAGTGCCAGGGAAAACACCACGATCTATCTGGACTACATTACCGACCCACGTCGCGAGCAGCCGATCGTCGGGGTTATCGCCTTTTTTCTCGCCACCGACAACTTCATGCAGAACTTCTTCGGCAATCACTTTTTCAAGAAGCCGATCAACCAGGCGACGGTCGGACTCGATCGCGTCCGGGCGATCAAGATCGACAACGACGCCACCTATGTCTTTCCCGCGGGCGAACGTCTGACCCCGCGTGAACAGGAGATCTTCGAATTCTGCCGTGACACCCGTAAACCCATCATCTGGGACGATCTCGACTCGGACATACCCTGGTTTCACGGCGCGCAGTTCGTCACCGTCGTCGGGTTCGACGGTCAGACCATTGTACAAAATCATCGCATTCTGATTGCCGGCATCACCTTCGGGGCCTTTTACGCGCTGCTCGTCTTCTTTCTGACCACCCGCTTTCTGAGTCTGCGCTTTGCCGAACCGCTGTTGAAACTGCGCGCCGCGGCCGAGTCGGTCGAGCAGCAGAACTACACCATTCGCGTCGAGATTCCCGGCCGTGACGAATTCAACGAGCTGGCCGGAGTCTTCAACCGCATGGTGAAAGGGTTGTACGAACGGCAACAGATGAGCCGCTTCGTTTCAGGCGACGTCATGGAAGCGGTGGAACGCGGTGATGACGCGACCCGCGAGGTTTCCCGCATCACGGTCTCGGTGCTGTTTTCGGATATTCGCGGGTTCACGGAACTGTCCGAAAAGGTCGACGCGGCCGAGATGGTGCGTATGCTCAACGCGTATTTCACCGCCATGGAAACCTGTATCGTCGACCAGGGCGGGCGCATCGATAAATACGTCGGAGACGCCATCATGGCCGTGTTCCGCGACGTCGCCGATCGGGAACCGCACCCGTTGCGTTGTGCCCGTGCCGCCCTCGCCATGCGCGAAGCATTGCGCGCCTTCAACCGCGACCGACAGTTCGCCGGGCAGTTTACGATCAAGACCGGCATCGGCATCAACACCGGCGAGGTCATCTCCGGGCCGCTCGGCTCACTGTCCGGACGCCTCGACTACACGGTCATCGGGGACACGGTCAACACCGCGGCACGCCTTGAAAAGGAATCGAAACAGGCGAATCGGTCCGGCATCGTCATCTCGCCCGTCACGCTTGCCGCCATCGGCTCGCGTGCCGTGGCCCAGCCTCTGGGAGAAGTCGCCCTGAAGGGCAAGGAAAAACCGATGACGGTCTACGAACTGCTCGATATTCGAGACGGCGCCTGACCATGTTTTCCCGCTTTCAACAGGCGTTGTCCCAGTTAGCAACTCTCAAAGACAGCCCGGAACGAGTGGCCAGGGGCTTCGGTATCGGCATGGGCCTGGGCGTGTCGCCGTTCTGGGGTTTGCTGACCCCTGTCTGCGTCTTTTTCTGCTGGCTGCTGCGAGGCAGTCAGGTCGCGGGAATGCTGGCGATGTGGGCGATCGCGCCGTTGTTCTACGTGATCATCTTTCCGCTCGAGATCTGGGCGGGAAGCCTGATTCTCGGGGGGAACCCCGCCTATGAGATCGTGGGTCAGCTCATGTCTTCCCGCGACTGGTCGCAGTTGCTGTTGATCGGCAAGGGCTGGATCGTCGGCTTCTTTCCGGTCGGTCTGGCCTTCGGTCTGTTGAGCTGGGTCATTTCTCTCCGGCTTCTGAAGCTCGCGTGCCGCACAACCAACCCGGACGCCGGCGATACCATTCGATAACCCGAAGTCCGACCGACGCCCGAGAAGCCGGCGACCGTGCCGAAGTTTGCACATGAACCACCGCGACTTTGCCCCGGGAACAATCAAGGGTTCGGTCTTACAAGTCTGCAGCCAGTATGAGAGCCGATAGATCCAGGGTCGAATCGTTGCAACTGAATCACCCCAATGGTTTTCTAACATCCACATCGAAGGCAGGAAACATGTTTATTTGTCGCTAAGCCGCTCTCATAGCTGCTTACAAGGCAAATAATAGGAATTTTTCCAAGTAAAATAGGAAATCTGCCGATTGTGCGATGCGTCGCGCATTGATACGTTTTTACTCGAGTAACCTAAACCATTGTTTCGGAGGGCAAAAAACGTGTCAAGGTTCATGAAGTGGGGAATGATCTTCGTGTTGCTGGCGGCAGTGACAGCCGTCGTCGGTTGTCGTCATGGGGCCTACGGATCGTGGGATGCAGGCGGTGGCGGCGGCTTGGCGACCGGGAACGGTTCGATCAGCGGGACAATCACTTACGCCATGTTGAATCCGGGATCGAACATCCGGACGTATAACCCGGGAGATCCGATCCAAGGCGCAAGCGTCTGGGTCGAAGGTCGTTACGATCAGGCCGTCACCACCGACAAGGATGGCAAGTATCGTATTACCGGCCTGCCGGCCGGCACGTATCGGCTCGTTGCCCAGTTCATCGAGGGAAACAAAACATACAAGATGCGCTCTGAAGCGACGCCGGTCGAAGAAAATGTCAACAAAGAGGTTGTTCTCGGAGTCGCCGAGTCGAAGAACATCGTCCGCGGCAAGATTATTGATGAGAACGGCAAACCTCTGCCGAAAAACACGGTACTGTATCTATGGGGAGAACCATTCAGGATTCTCGATGACAGCGGCACGTTTGAAACCCCACCGTTGCCTGATCTTGATGTCAAGGATATTTTGCAGGAAATCATCGTCTTTTTCGGCCTGCCGAACGAGTTTCGTTTCCCGGCGTCGTTCTTGTCGAGTGAGACACCGCTCGAAGTCGAGTTCACCGTTCCCTCGACCCCCGAGGTCGCCGAGCAGTTGCCGGTCGTCGCACTGACGGCTATTCAGAACGGAGAGGCCGTCAGGGAAGTCGCGGCCGAATCAGAGGTGACAATTCGCGCGGTCGTATCGCCGCCAGACGTTTCGGCGGCCAACCTTGCCTGGAGTGCTGACAAGGGCGACCTGGGAGAGGCAACCACCGTGAACGGGAACCTCCGCGAAAAAACCTGGACTGCTCCGAAGGAAGGCCCTGCTGTCATCACGCTTGTCCTCACCAGCGGCGGAAAAACCGCGAAAGTCAGACTCACCATCAACATCACTGGTGGCCAGAACCCTGATACATTCAGCGTGACATATGACGGTAACCAGAACACGGGTGGATCGGCACCTGTCGATGGTACGAGTTACACGACTGGTCAACAGGCCACCGTTCTCGACAACACCGGCAACCTCGTCAAGACCGGCTACACGTTCGACGGCTGGAACACGCGGCCGGACGGCCAAGGTACAACCTATGCCGCGGGGGACGAACTGACGGTCAATACCAACGTGACCCTGTATGCGAAATGGAAGGAATCAACGTTTACCATCACCTACTACGGCAACGGCAACGACGGTGGTACAGTACCAATCGATAAGAATACCTACCGAAGTGGCGATGAAGCCACTATTCTCGGCAACACCGGCAATCTCTCCAAGAACGGCTACATCTTCGTCGGCTGGACGACCCTGCCATTCGATGATCCCGATGCCCCTGTCTATAACAATGGGCACAAGCTGACGATCCCACCATTCAACGTGAAAATGTATGCGAAATGGCTCCGACAGCAATTCTTACGGATTAAATAAAAAATTGGCAGAACTCTTTCGGGCATTTGCATCATAACTATCCAGGGGGAATGCCCTCCAGGAGGTCTAAATGCGCTGTCAATGCACAGTGAAAATGTCAGCGCATTCCTCCTGTCGGTGAATTGGGGTTTGGGCAAACTTCGCATCGGCATGGGGGTTCCGGGTGATCCCCGGAATTCCCTTGCCAAGGTGCCTGGCATGCGGGTCTGCGCCGGGTGACCCGGAAGTGGAGGAAAACCAACCCTCCATCACGTTCAGCCCTTTATCGGCGCGAGTGCCGATTGATGCGTCCTCTGCCGACTTCTCGCTCCGTGGATTGCATATTGCCCTTCAAGGCATGAGGGGACATCTCGCGAGAAAAAGGACATCATGCTCAGCCAAACGACCGCTGAATCTAGCCCTGAAAGCGTCGCTCGCGGTTTTGGCATCGGCATGGGGTTGGACGTGTCGCCGTTCTGGGGTCTGCTGACTCTGTTCTGCGTCTTTTTCTGCTGGCTCCTGCGCGACAGTCAGGTCTTGGGATTGCTGGCGATGTGGTTAATCGCGCCGTTGTTCCGTGATCATCTTTCCGCTCGAGATCTGGGCGGGAAGCCTGATTCTCGGGGGAAACCCCGCCTATGAGATCGTGGGTCAGCTCATGTCTTCCCGCGACTGGTCGCAGTTGCTGTTGATCGGCAAGGGCTGGATCGTCGGCTTCTTCCCGGTCGGGCTTGCCTTCGGTCTGTTAAGCTGGGGCATTTCTCTCCGGCTTCTGAAGCGCGCATGCCGCACAACAAACCCGGACGCCGGCGATACCATTCGGTAGTCCGAAACTCGACACACACCTGAGTTGAACCCTCTTTGCACCCGCCGACCGCGAAGGCGGCTGCCCAGTCGATGACCGGCTCGCGGAATCCGCGATTCAGAAGGCGGTGCCGACGGTTGTGCGATCTTCGAGTGCTTTCTTCAGGGCCTCGTCGGCGGTGCGCAGCAGGTCCATCGGTTTCTGCATCTTCTTCTGGGCGGAGCTGATTCCGATGGTGGCTGATAGTTTCGAGGACTTTTTCCCGATCCGGTAGACGGTCTGCGAGACTTTTTCCTGCAGTTTTTCGGCGACCACCACCGCGCCGGGGCCGGGCGTCGCCGGCAACAGAATGGCGAAGGTCTCGCTGTTGTACCGGGCGGCCAGATCGTGAATGCGCATGCCGGAAGCAATCTGGCGGCCGAGCTTTTTCAGCATCTGGTCGCTGGCGACGTTGCCGAGTTTGGCGATGATCTCGTCGAAGTGGTCGAGATGCAGCATCAGCAGCGACAGCGGTTGGCCGTGCCGAATCGAACGGTAAAACTCCTCGAGCAGCCGCTGGTGAAAATGTTTCTGATTCGACAACCCGGTCAGCGGGTCGGTCGTCGCCATGTGCAGATGGCGCGCGTTCTGGATCGCCACCGACGCCTGCGCCGCGAACCCGCGCAGCAGATCGTGACACTGTGGCGTAAAGACTCCTGAAGCATACGGGCGATCAAGGTACAGAACGCCGATGACGCCGCTCTGGTTGCGTAACGGCGCCAGGGCGACAGCGCGTGCCGGTGCGTGTTCGCTGGCCGCTGCCCGTTTCGAACGCATGCTCTCCTGTGCCGGGTTCACCGGCGGAAAAAAGACCATCTCACCGGTACGAAAACATTTCAGCACATCGGTGGCAGCCGCTTTGAGGTCCTTTTCGAGTTCTTTCAGACTGCCGCCGCGCAGAAAGACGGTTTCAAGACGGTCGATCTCTTCGTTGAACAGCAGCACCGCGCCGCGTTCGGTGTTCGAGACCTTCTGTGCCATATCGAGCACATACTCGATCAGACGCTGGTAGTTAAACACCGAGTTCAGCGCGAAGCTCACCTCGAGAATGGCCGACAGTTCACGCACCTTGTTGCTGACCCGATCTTCAGCATTCTTGATCACGCTGCGTGCCGACGTCGGCAGCTGGGTGCGCAACTCGGTGAAGATCTCTTTCACCAGCCTCTCGTTGCGTTCGATGAAGAACGGAAACACCGTCGGCATGCCCTCTTCCTGCCCGATCACGGGAATCTCGGGGTCGGCACCGGGACGCAGAGACAGAAACAGCCCTTCGGCCAGCTGAATCTTGTCACCGATCGTCACGTGGGCTACGAACCCGGGTTGCAGGTGCCGCCCGTTGACCTGAACGGCTCCGGCACTTCCCAGATCGGTCAGAATGGCTTCGCGCGCCGAGACATGCTGAATGCTGACATGTCTCTGAGCAACGGCCAGATACGGAAGGTAGACGTCGCACGAACGATCGTTTCCGAGTATTACGCCTTCTTTTCCCGGCGTAATAGCACCTTCGAACAGAACCGCCCCATCAATGTTGGTGATTTCGATTTTCATGACATCCCCTTCCTACAGACGCTTTTCAAATTGATTTGCACAAGTATAGCGCAAGTCGACCTCTCATATGCAACAGAACAAACCCTCTTCCGTCCCCCGGGGGGGAATCTGGTAAAATAAGCCGAAAGGGGGTACCGCGCTCATGGTTTTTCGTCGCCGGCTTTTCTTGAGACTGCTGCTTGCTGTCATGTTGCTGACACCGGCACTTCTCTCGGCCTCTGAATTCAAGCAGTATCTGCGTAACCCGGATCCCGACCGTTATGTCCAGCCCGGGTATATGCTCGTCGACCCCAAAGGCGACGCCTATCTGATTCGCAAGATCGATCAGATCCCGCTCAAATTGATGCAGGCCCTGATCAAGCGAGATTATCGCAAGGCCGACATCGAAAAGGAAGAAGAAGCCAGGAAGGAGTTCACTATCGGCAAGCGCCCTCCGATCAACGTGGACCGCCTGCTCAACAAGATTCGCGAGGTCATTCAGAAGTACCCCAAGATGCCCCCGACCATCGGCGAAGAGCACAAGTGGTCGCCCGAAGCGAAGCGGTACCTGATTTACGGTTTCTGGCATCGCATGGGCCAGTTCATTACCCGTCAGCAGAAGGGGCCGCCCGCGCCCCTGTTCTTCCGCTCGAAGCTGTTTTTGCTGCTGGCTTGCGGGTACACCTATCGCTATGCCATCACTGGCAAGGAAGCGGCACTCGAAGCCCGAATCATGACTTACCCCGATCGCGGCGCTCAGCTGCACCATGTGTTCGAGGAAAGCTACCTGCTGAACCGCGGCGATTTGTACCTGACGCTATTGACAGCTGAGAACGTCCTCGCAAAAAACCCGTATGCGGAAGACCGCGCCCACTCAGCGTTACAGAAGAAATTGGCCTATCTGCGCAACGATTCGAAAGAGATGGGCGACAACTACGGTGCCTGGTATCACTTTTACGGCATTGCCCTGTATGGCCTGATTCGCGCTCAGTTCGTCAGCCGGGCGGTCGCAGAGATCGAGAGTCTCGGGTCTCTGTTTCTCGAAGGCCGCGACCCGCAGGAAGACTGGATCAACCGCCTCGGCGCCAAGTTCGGCTTCAAACTTAAGAAGCTGATCAAGAGCGGCGACTGGAAGAAGCCTCTCACCAAGGAAGACCGCACCGATTACATGACACAGGATGAATTCGAAGACGAAGCGACCCTGAAGGTCTTCGGCAAAGCCCCTACCCTCGAAGAACTCGAACAGATGGATCGCGACTGACACTTCAGCCCCCGAAAAAACACCGGCGAACCCTGTGGTCCGCCGGTGTTTTTTTCGGGGGCGCGTTGGTGAAACCTGCGCGCGACCTCTGCCTGACAGGTGCGCTACTTCACTTTGATCAGCGAGGGATCATACTCTTTCGGAGCCTCGAACCCGAGCAGGTTGCAGAGGGTGGCCGCCACGTTGCTCAGGCCGGGGTTTTCGACGCCGCTGAGTGCGAATCGCTCCTGACCTGAAAAATCCTTGATGATGAACGGAACCGGGTTGAGCGTGTGGGCGACCATCGGGGAGCGGACCCCCTTCTTCTCGGTCCACATGCAATCGGCGTTTCCGTGGTCGGCAGTCACGACGAGCGTTCCGTGGGCGGCCTGGACGACCGGCATCAGGCGTTTCAGGCTCAGATCGACGGTTTCGACGGCAATGCGAATCGACAGCGGAACACCGGTGTGCCCAACCATGTCACCGTTGGCCAGATTGAGACGAATGAAACGGTACTTCCCGCTCTGAACGGCTTCGATGACGGCATCGGTGATCTCGGCCGCTTTCATCCAGGGGCGAAGATCGAAGGTGATGCGATCAGACGGAATCTCGACATACTTCTCGAGCTTCGCGTCGATATAGCCCGAGTTGTTGCCATTCCAAAAGTAAGTGACATGGCCGAACTTCTGGGTCTCGGAAATGGCGAACGACGTGACACCCGACCCGCAAAAGTACTGGCCGATCGTGCCGTCGATGGCCGGTGGTTCAACGAGATAGCTCGACGGAATCTGTGCATCGCCGTCATACTGCATCATGCCCGCGTAGAATACTTTGGGGTGGCGCTGACGATCGAACTCGGTAAAGTTCGGTTCCTCGAAAGCCCGCGAGATCTGAATGGCTCGATCACCGCGAAAGTTGAAGAACACGACGGCATCACCGTCTTCGATGGTGCCGACCGGCTTGCCGTTCTCGACGATGACGAAGCTGTCCATGTACTGATCGGTGATCTCGGGGTTCTCGCGGTAATACGTGCTGATCGCTTCGCAGGCCGAGGCGAACCCGCGGCCCTGGCCGAGCACATGTGCCTTCCAGCCCTTTTCCACCACGCCCCAGTTGGCGTTGTAGCGGTCCATGGTGGTTACCATGCGGCCGCCGCCCGAAGCGATGCGATAGTCGCGCCCACCCTGCGACAGGGCCGCCAGCTTCTTTTCAAGCGGTTCAAAGTATTCGAGACCACTCTTCTCGCCGACGTCACGGCCGTCAAGCATGCCGTGAACTCGTACTCTCTTGAACCCTTCCGTGACCGATCGGTCAAGAATGGCGTAGAGCTGATCGATGTGGCTGTGCACGTTACCGTCTGAAACCATGCCGATCAAATGAAATGTCCCGCCGGCGGCAACCCGCTCTTTGACGGAATTCCAGGCCTTGCCGGCAAAGATCTTTCCGGAAGCAATGGCCTCGTTGACCAGCTTGGCCCCCTGGGCGAAGACGCGCCCGGCTCCGAGGGCGTTGTGCCCGACTTCCGAGTTCCCCATGTCATCGTCTGAAGGCAGGCCGACCGCGGTTCCGTGCGCTTTCAGACGGGTCATGAGCGGTTCTTTCATCAACTGGTCGAGCGTGGGCGTGTAAGCCATGGCTACGCCGTCGCTCTCGTCTCCCTTGCCAATGCCGACGCCGTCCATGATCACCAGGACGACCGGGCCTTTCGACGCGGGAACGCCGCTGAGGGGCTTCAGTTTTCTATCGTTCATGGGATTCCTCCCTGATTTCCAGAGTTACGCGCGGAGCACGTCCAGCGCATTCCTTGTATACCATCGGGTGCAACAGCCGCACAAGAGGCCCGGGAAGGGCAAATGCACGCTTTCCTGCGCGTGGAACGGGCTTTTCGGCTCACCCGCGTCAGAGTGCTCCATGCCCTCCAGCAATTCTCACCCTGCGGTCTGGTACGGATTTCCGAGGGGTGTTCTGTCGG
>CAYYIY010000082.1:0-21501 GCA_964472075.1 uncultured bacterium
ATCAGACGGAATCACCCCGGAAACCCGCATGGAGAACTACAGTGAGAATTGCTGCCAGGAGAATTATCGAGCCTTGATGGTTTCATCCGATAACGCAAAGTGAGTGTTCTTCCGTCGAAGCCCGTGTTAAACCAGTAAATGAAGACGTAAAAAAAGCCCCGGTGTCCACCGGGGCCATTTTTTTACGTCTTTTAAGAAAGACTTACTTGCTCTTGGAGACGATTTCCTTCAGTTCTTTGCCGGGCTTGAACTTGACAACCTTCTTCGCGGCGATGCTGATGGGCTTCTTGGTCTGAGGATTGACGCCCTTGCGAGCCGCGCGCTTGGCCACTTCAAATGAGCCAAAGCCGATGAGCTGAATCTTATTGCCCTTCTTCAGAGTATCCTTGAAAGTGTCGAGCATAGCTTCGAGAGCCTTCTGAGCGGCAGCCTGATTCAACTTCGCCTTGTTGGAAATGGCCTTCACGAGATCAGCTTTATTCATTCTACCCGTTCTCCTTTAGAGATTTGATTTGGTTTGTAGGACTATGGGAAGATTATATGCAGCACCGGGTCGTTATGTCAATACCCCTTGCAAAATATTTTTCATTATTTATCATCATCTCCCAATGCACGCATCAGGAGAGCATTTCCGCATGCATTTCTCCCGATTTTCACCCCGGGAGATCAGCATGCCGCACAAAAATCCTTCGGCCGAAATCGGCAGATTTGCTCCGCATTCCTTTCTCCCGATTCAAGGTCGGCGCACCCCCGCAAATCATCATTATCACCCGTTGGACTGGCCGTGGAACATCATTCACCGGCGTTTTTGCCGCAATTCACGTTGCCTACCCCCGCTTCCGATTGTTGTTCCCCGATACTTCATTCCCCTCTCAACGATTATCTCTCTGTCTCCCCGGGAGGCCACCGCCTACCACGCATATCTATTATAAGTGCCAATGCACCGGTTCTGATACCAGCATGCTGTCATTATTTCCCCCGGACGATATCGGTGAACCGGCTCCGCATGCCCCGCCTCCGGGCACTTTCTCGTTCTTCAGCTTCCAGAGCTTGTCTCCCCCTATTGCGGCTGTTTTTTCTTCTGTACATCCGCACAACCCGCAACATCGTCCGAAACCCCTTCCCGATCGCATGAACAGCCGGTCTTCATGACGAAAAACCGATTCGTACCCCAATTCGACACGAAGGTGTCTTGTTTCGACAATCGGTGTACGCTACTCTCGAACACATGGATCTTCATCTGCTTACCACGATTCTTATCTTTATCGTGCTGATCTTTGCCGCCGTTCGTCTGATCAGAATGGCATTCGACCCCGAGGACACTCAGCGCAGCATTCTCGGGAAGCCTCGAACCGGTCGGCAGCCAGCCGTCGTCGTGACGCCCGACGAAGATCCACAGCCCGTCTCAGAAGAATTCACCATCAACGAAGGTGCCTGGAAACCACGGCGCAGCAGCGGCGGAACGGTTCTATCGCTGGCTTTTCTCGGCGCCATCGGCTACTTGTGGTCTCAGCACGGCTCTCTCGATCAGATGATCAAAGCCTGGAGTTCACCCGCTTCCCAGCCGGCACCGGCGGCCCAAGCGCAGCTCGCTTCAGACCACGCGGTCATCGACGGTATTCGCTGGTTTCAACTGGTCGGAACCGACTCGGCAGGCGTCGGGTACAGCGGGTGGGTTTCCGAACTGGCTTTTCATCAGCAGCCTCCCGAACCATCGCACGCGAGCGGCACCGACGCCATTTTACAGAAGCTGGGACTGCCGACCACCGCTGACACGGTGAAGGCAGCCAGGCAGCTCAGGAAACTCGGCGAAGATCTGAAACGACAAAATCGCCTGAACCGCAGCAACTGAGACGGCACGCACGATTTCGACGCCGGTCGATCAGTACACCTCGATCAGAACCAGCTTTCCCAGAACCCGCAGCTTCTCGGCCAAAAGGGGTACAATGCTGGTGCGCGGCAACAGTCCGCGCTGCTGGAACCCGATATCGCCGTGGGCGGGATTCACCGCAGCCCCGATCAGAAAATCGATGCGATCGGCTTCGCGCAGCAGGTGCCTGAGGTCAGAGACCCCGGAACGCTCTTCCAGACGATCTTCACTAGCCTCGAAAATGTTGTACACCTGATTCAGCGTTACCGCTCCCTCGGTCACCAGATCGATGCCGTCGATCGAGTATCGCGGCGGTGCAATCAGACTGGTCTGGTCCGCTTCGACCGACAGCCGCTTGCCCATGGATGTCGCCACCATCTTTGCTGTGGCGGCACCGGCAATCACGCGCTTCCCTTGTGCCGCACGAAACTTCTGCAGCACCTCGGCATCAAGAGAAGGGTCTGAAGGTGGCCCCGAGATCACCGTCAGCATCTTCCCGGCCCGGCAGGAAGCCTGAACCACGGTGCAGTCGTCCCCGCGCACGTTCTGCCACACACGACGCGCTTCGGCATGCACCGCATCGGCGAGATCACCGCGACGCCGATGTTGCAGTTCGTGGTCGATGTACCGCTTGACGCCTTGCATGGTCCAGCCGAGCTTCATTCCTGCGCCCAGACCCGCCATTGAGATACCGTCAGAAACCAGAACAACAGACTCTTCCGGCTCGAGATAACAGGTACTCTCGGCGATGCTTTCCTGTTCGAGCGCTTCGATTCTCTGCGGCAGCGGGTTCGCGTGCCGGCCGCTGATCAGCAAAGGTGCAGGCATCTCATACGACAGAATCGTCGTTTCGCCGTCGTTGAGCATGCGCAGCAGTGAAAACACGGCATACGGATCATCGCCGCCCCTGGCTCGATGCATGGTTTCCGCCACCCTCATGAAAGCCTGCCTGGCGGTAAATCCCTGTTTGAGCAGCTCCTGCAGGCGACTGCAGGTCATCGTCGCGGCAATGTTCGCTTTCACCCCGCTGCCCAGCCCGTCAGCCAGAATGACCGTCGTCGCTTTCGCGTCCCGGCACACCGTCCAGACGTCGCCGCTCAGCATGCCGGGATGTTTGGGTGATGCAGATGCCCTAACATCGAGGTGCAGATATTTCATGGTCGTGAGCGCTCAGTCACCTTACACGCGGTTTTTGTCCGACCCGGTGGGTCCTTCGTCTGACAGTTTCGGAAGAGCATCAGGCGCCGGCTCGCTTGCCGAGCCCTCCTGCGCCAGAGTCATCAGCGAATGTACCAGTTGTTCCCCACGCGCCGTGCTCTCGCCGAGATACTTCGCCAGATGCTGTGCCATCGAGATCTGGTGTTCGAGCATCTCCTGCGCCTGCAGCAGTGTACGCGAACGCAGCTCTCGCAGCTTCTCCTGACTTGCTTTCGTGTTGGTGAGATTCACGAAGATACCCACGAACTGCCGTTCTCCGGGCAGCTCATACATGATCTGATGACAGATCAGGCGGTATTTGTCGTGTCGAACGGTGTGTTCGAGCGGCCCCTGCCTGCCGGTCACCAGTTGCTCGAACGGCTCCGGATCCATCAGATACGAGATGTGTTTGCCCAGCACGGCGTCGCTGCACAGAAACATGCGCCGAAACGCCTGATTCATGTGCAGAATCTCGAGACGTTCGCCGCAGATGACAATCCCGTTCGGGCTGGTTTCGATAATGCGGTCGGTGCGCTGCTCGGCCAGTCGTCGCATGTGCGGAATACACATTTCCGGCTCGGCCATGCCCTGAATGACCGCAACCGCCTTGTCGCGACAGGAACTGTACCCGCACGCCCCGCAGTTCAGCTGATCTTCGAGTCTTCCTTTCCCGGTCTTTTCGAGTACCGCCCGCACCTCGTCTTCGGAAACCTCGCGCAGGCCGGCAGCGGGATGCCGTGTGAAGGCGGTCTGCAGACTCGGCACCTGATCGGGAAACCGCCAGGCGGCTCTTCGGGAAAGCTCTGCGGCATATTCGAGCAGACCATGCCGCCGCTCGATCAGACTGCCGCTTCTTCCGCAGACCGGGCCGTTGATACACCCCTGACGGCAGAACAGCGGCTCGATCAGACACGCCTGCCCCCCGCTTGTCGGCGTCTCAAGCAGTCTTCGCACGTCACTCAGCTCGTCAACTCCCGTCGTCGTCAAGGTTCGACTTGAGAGCAGGTCGGTATCCAGGTTTCCGGCCCGCGCCTGACCGCCGGCCAACGGAAACAGCACCGCCTCGGGCGGAGCCGCTTCGTCGAAGTCGCTTTCCTCGCAGCCGTTCAAAGCGATTCCGGCCTGTTTCAGCCATTCTTCGAGTTCCTCGAAGGTCAGCACCGCATCGATCAACCCCTGATGCTCAGCGCGGTCGGCTTCTGCCTTCTTGCCGATACAGGGGCCGATAAACACGATACCGATGTCCCGGCCCAGTTTCTGTCGAAGATACCGTGCATGGGCCGCCATCGGCGAAACCACGGGAGCCAGCGCTCCGAGCGCTTCGGGGGCCATCGCTTCAAACCAGCTCACCACCACCGGGCACGCCGTGCCGATCACCACCCCACCCCGCTCCTCAGCGACCTGAGCGGTTTCGCGGGCAATCAACGCGGCGCCGATCGAGGTCTCAGAGACATGGCGAAACCCGAGGCGACGCAGCGCCGAAGCCAGACGGCGGCGCTCCCACGCCTGAAAGATGCCGGCAAACGAAGGCGCGACGCTCACCGCCGTCAGGCGCCGGTCATTCACCACCCGCATTGCCCGTTCCAGGTCACGGCGATAGGTTTTCGCTCCCTGCGGGCATTCGCGAATACAGGTGCCGCAGGCGATGCAGCGCTCCGGCACGACGTACGCCTGCCCGTTCTGCATGCGAATCGCTTTCACCGGGCAGACCCGAAGGCACCGGTGACAGTCGCGGCAACGCGCCTTGTTGGTGAACACGATCGAAGTCGGTGTTGTTTGATTCATGCTGCTCGTCCCAACGGCACAGCCGGCCTCGACGCCGCGATCAATCGGCGACCTGAGACCGAGCCCGCTTCTGTTCCCAGGCGGTAAGCTCTTCGGTCAGAATATCACAGGCACGCTCCATTGTGCACTTCTCGATGACGCGATCGCCGATTCTGACGGTCGGGCCGCGATCACAGGCCTCGAAACAGAACGACGCCTGCACTTCAACCCGGTCTGCCAGGCCCTGATCAACAACATGCCGAATCAGCCGATGCAGCAACGTCTGCGCTCCGCGCACGTAGCAACTGGTACCGACGCAGACGCTGACGGGCAAGCGTTCGGCAGCACTTGCCGGCAGCAGCGCCATCCCCTTTTCATCGAGACGCCGACGGCTCTGGTAGTGCGTGTGCAACAGATGGTGCGCCTCGTCTCCGCCGACTTCGTGCAGCGTCTTCTCATACAACTGGGCGACGAACGCGTTTTCCTGCGACTTGTGCAACATCAGCATCTTGTCCGCTTCGTACAACCCTTTGCCCCGTGCCCTCAACGCCTCGCGATCACGCGCCGGCGGCTGGCCGGCTCCGCCGATGCACCCCATCGGACACGCCATGACTTCGATCAGATCGTAGCGCGCCTTTCCGTCCACGGCTTCCTGAGCGAGCGCACGTGCCTGCGCCAGCCCATGCACCACGCAGAGTCGCACTTCGGTGCCATCCACGCGCACCGTTGCTTCGCGCCGGCCCTTCTCACCCCGCACCTCATGAAAATCAACATTGTCGAGTTTCGTGCCGCCGATTTTTTCGGCCGCGTAGCGCAGCACCGCTTCAGTGACTCCGCCGCTGACGCCGAAGATGACGCCGGCGCCGGTCTTGTATCCGAACGGCAGATCGAGCGATTCCGGTTGCAGTGACCTCAGATCCAGTCCGGAAGACTCGATCAGGCGTACAAGTTCCTGAGTGGTAATCACGAAGTCGACATCAGGGATTCCATCAGTAACAAACTCGGGACGATCGGCTTCAAATTTTTTCGCCGTGCAGGGCATGATCGATACGACGACCAGATCTTCGTTCTTCACCTCCATCTGCGCGGGCAGCACGCGCCGGGCCACGGAGGCAAACATCTGCTGCGGAGATCGGCACGTCGAGAGGTTCGGCAACAACGTCGGGTAGTACTGTTCGGCAAACTTGACCCAGGCGGGGCAGCACGAGGTGAACTGCGGCAGCTGCTTCCCGGCCTTTTTGCGTTTCAGGAACTCTTCCGCCTCCTCGATCACCGTCAGATCGGCGGCGAACGCAGTATCGAAAACCCTGGCGAATCCGATGCGCTTGAGGGCCGCAGTGATGGTGCCGGTGGTCACCATCTCGGGCGCCAGCCCCAGTGACTCGCTCAGGCCGACTCTCACGGCGGGGGCGATCTGCGCAATCACTTTCTTTTTGGGGTTCCCGAGAGCTTTCCAGACGCCGTCGAGTTCATCGCGAATCGTCAGGGCCCCCGTCGGGCACACGGCGGCGCACTGACCGCAGTTCACGCACTCTACCGCCGCCAGGTCCTTGCCGAAACTCGGCAACACCGCCACCGATTTCCCACGATGCGCGAAGTCGATGGCGCCGATGCCCTGAATCTCGCGGCACATGCGCACGCAGTCCCCACAGAGAATGCACTTGTTCGGGTCGCGCACCAGCGACGGACTCGAAGTATCGACGGGCCGATGTCGCTGTACCGGCTTGAAACGCACGTCGGTCACACCGACCTTGCGGGCCAGATCCTGCAGCTTGCAGTGAGCGCTTTTCGAGCAGGTCGGGCACTTCTGGTCGTGATTCGCCAGCAGCAGCTCGAGCGAGATCTTGCGAATTTCGCGAATCTCGTCGGTGACCGTGCGCACCTTCATGCCGCTTTCTGCCGGGGTCGAGCAGGCCGCCATGATGCCCCGCCCTTCCACATCGACCAGGCACATGCGACAGGCGCCGTAGACCGAGAGTTCGGAATGATAACAGAAGGTCGGCAGTTCGATACCTGCCTTTCTAATGATCTCAAGCAGATTACGTTCGCCGTTGATCGGTACTGTTCGACCGTCGACGATCAGAGTGTTCGGAATAGTCTGCGTATTCATGGTGGTTTCTCCGTGGTTTACGAAATCGCCCCGAATTTGCACGCGGAGACACAGGCCCCGCACTTGATGCAAAGCGAGCCGTCGATGACATGGGGTTGTCGCGCCGCGCCGGAAATGGCGTTGACCGGGCATTTACGGGCACAGATCGTGCAGCCCTTGCACCTGGCCGGGTCAATGCTCAGCGAGACCAGAGCCTTGCAGTTGCCGGTCGGGCAGCGTTTCTGAAAGACATGCGCCTCGTACTCCGCGCGAAAGTGTTTCAGCGTCGAGACGACCGGGTTCGGTGCCGTCTTGCCGAGACCGCACAGCGAGCCTTTGATCACGGCTCCGGAAAGCGTCTCGAGCAGATCGAGTGTTTCCTTCGTGCCTCTTCCCTCGATGATGTCGTCGAGCAGCGCAAGCATCTGGCGGGTGCCTTCGCGGCACAGCACGCACTTTCCGCACGACTCATTCTGCGTGAACTGCATGAAGAACCGCGCCACCTGCACCATGCAGGTCTGTCGATTCATGACCACCAGCCCGCCCGAACCGACCATCGCGCCGATACTGCGCAGTGAGTCGAAATCCAGCGGCAGATCGAGATGCGATTCGGTCAGACACCCGCCCGACGGGCCGCCGATCTGCACCGCCTTGAACGTCGTTCCCTGAATGCGCCCCTGCGCATCAGTGACTCCGCCGCCGATGTTGTAGACGATCTCGCGCAACGTGGCTCCGAACGGGACTTCAATCAGGCCGGTGTTCGCCACGTGCCCGGTGAGGGCGAACGTCTTGGTGCCCGGTGACGACGGTGTGCCGACCGCGCGAAACTTCGCCGCCCCATCGCGCAGAATCAGCGGCACGCTGGCCAGCGTTTCGACATTGTTGATCACGGTCGGCTTGCCCCACAGCCCGCTTTTGGCCGGAAACGGCGGCTTCGGACGCGGCATGCCGCGCTGTCCCTCGATCGAAGCCATCAACGCTGTCTCTTCGCCGCAGACAAACGCGCCCGCCCCTTCCATGACGTGCAGATCAAAATCAGCCCCGGAACCGAACAGGTTCTTTCCCAGAAGTCCGAGTCGTCGCGCTTCGTCAACGGCATGCCGAATCCGTTTGACCGCCAGCGGATACTCGGCTCGCACATACACATACCCTTCGTCGGCTCCGATCGCACGCGCAGCGATCATCATGCCCTCAATGACCGAATGTGGATTCCCTTCCATGACGCTGCGGTCCATGAACGCGCCCGGGTCTCCCTCGTCGCCGTTACAGATCACGTACTTTTTCGGGCCTGGCTGCACGCGCGTCAGTTCCCACTTTTTGCCGGTCGGAAACCCACCGCCGCCACGCCCGCGCAAACCACTGACCGTCACCTCCTCGCACACGGCTTCGGGTTTGAGATCAAGCCAGGCTTTGCGCGCGCCCTCGTATCCGCCGTGGGCGATGTATTCACGAATATCGTCCGGGTCGACGAGACCGCATTCCCGCAGCACGGAACGACTCTGGCGCTTGTAAAAGGTAATTTCGTCGGCCCCGCGACAGTGCTTCCCCGTGCTCGGGTCCTGGTACAGCAGACGATCGATCACCTCACCCCGTTGCAGCGTTCCCAAGACAATTTCCGGAACATCTTCGGGCTTCACTTTGCAGTAGAGAATGTTCGCGGGCAGAATCGTCACCAGCGGCCCCATCTGGCAGAAGCCCTGACAGCCGCTGTGTGACACAAACGTTCCCTGCGGCTTTTCTTCGACTTTCAACTGCGTGGTGACCGGCAGACCTGCTTCACGAATCGCTTTCTCGAGCGCGGCCAGCACCTTGAGCGCGCCGTTGGCGACACAGCCGGTTCCGGCACAGACAATGACCCGCTGTGCCAGACCCTGCACAGCGACTCGATACTGCTCGGCAATGGCGGTGAGATTGACGGTATGCGGGTTCATCGGTTTTCCGCCTCCTTCCTGATGATTTCTTCGATCAATGCCAGCGACGATTCGGGCGTCATCTGGCCGTGCACTTCATCGTTGATCACCAGCACCGGAGCCAGGCCGCAGGCTCCGAGACACGAGACCGTTTCGACGGTGAACAGCATGTCGCCGGTGGTGATTCGGTCGCCGTCAAGTTTCAGACGTTTGCGCAACGCCTCGAGAATCGGAATCGATTTCTTGACGTGGCACGCCGTTCCGTCGCAGAGACGCACCACATATTTGCCTTTGGGTTCGAGCGCAAAGTGGGCGTAGAAAGTCGCGACACCATAGACCTGAGCGGGCGGAATGCGCAGCGAGGTCGCGACGAACGCCATGACCTCTTCGGGCAGATAGCGATACTCTTCCTGCACCGCCTGCAGAATCGGCACCAGTTTGGACGAGTCACGATTGTACCGGTCGAGAATTTCGCACACCTTCTCGAACTGGCGAACAGAAGCCGGAAGTGTTGAAGTATCTGTATGCATGTGGGGTGAATACCTCCTCGATGAACTTGAGCGATCGACCTGTCACGGTCGCATGAAAAAGAGACGATAAGGGCCCTGTCGACTGACATATCGAGCATATCTCGATGAACAGCCGATTATTCGGTCAGAGAACTCGGACGCTGCGAGTCGGGGGTTACGGACTTCGCACGCGCGGCTTCGACTTGCTCAGTTTCGCCGACAGCACCGAGAGGCCGGCGGCCAGATTCTCATGCTGCACAATGATCGAATCGGGCACCTGAATCTGCACCGGAGCGAAGTTCCAGATGGCTTCGATGCCTGCTTCGACCAGCTGATCGGCCGTTTCCTGCGCCGCCGCGGCAGGCACAGTCATGATGGCCATGCGCACATGCAGGCGTTTGGCGAGATTCGCCAGCCTGGTCATCGGAAAGATCTCGACGCCGTGCTGCGTGGTTCCGACTTTCGTTTTGTCGGCATCGAATGCGGCAATGATCTTGAGTCCATAGCGCGCAAAGCCGGTATATCCCAGCAGCGCTGCCCCCAGATGGCCGACCCCGACGAGAAATGACTCGTGCACGTTGTTCCAGCCGAGAAACGCTTCGATCGTTTCGAGCAACACCGTGATCTCATACCCGACTTTCGGTTTGCCGACGATGCCGGTCGCCGCCAGATCCTTGCGAACCTGGGTCGGATCAAGCTTCAAATCGGTCGCAATGTGGGTGCACGACACCACGTCACGCCCGTGATCGAGCATGTCCTGTAAATAGTGATGATACACGGGTAGCCGTCGCAACGTCGGCTCAGAAGCCGTGAGCGCCCCCTGCCCCGCGTGTTCGTTCACTCCGTCCCGTTCCGCGTTCTGCCGCATATCAACCTCCGGTATCGTCATCGCCGTCGTTTATCGAGATTTATTTCTCGATTTAAATATATCGAGAAATCTTTCTCGAGTCAAGCATAAAAAGATTTTTTTCTCGATTGAGCCGCGCGGGCTCATCAACTCTCGTTTCCGGGCCACTCAGAAGAGGCTCAACGAAGCAGCGATTGGTCGGCACTCAGGGGCGTTGCACTTGTCTTCATTCGTGCGAGCCGAAAAGATCGTCCCACGCGGAAAAAGCGTGCACTTCTCCTGATGCCGGCCTCGAGAATCGTGAGAGCACATTCCTGCTTGTGTTATAACTGAACCCGATGTCGAACGAATCGAACCACGCATCGTCAGAGTATCAGGTCTGGCTGCTGCTGACCGCCTTCTGCGGGTCGTTGGTCGTCACCGGTCTGTTGATCGAAAGTCCCGCCGAGACGGCCGCTCAATGGTGGCGCATCCTCACGTCGACCGGCACGCTGATCACGGACTTCACCGCCGTCGGCGGTCTCGCGGGCGCACTGGTCAATGCCGGGGTCCTCGGCCTGGTCTCTCTGGCGCTGGCACGGCTGATCGGCCTGACGCATCTGGCCTACCTTACCGTATCGACGCTGATGATCACGGGCTTCGGTTTCTGCGGCAAAGATCTGTTCAACATCTGGCCGAACTTCGTCGGCGTCACCCTGTATGGGTTTCATCAGCGCAAGCCGCTGCGCGACCTCGCTCCGAGCCTGTTTCTCGGCACCACGCTGGCCCCGATGGTCAGCCAGATCTCCCTCGGCTTCGACTGGGGGTGGCCGGGGTTCTTCGGCGGCATGTTGATCGGCATCGGCAACGGGTTTCTTCTGGCCGCCCTGACCACGCATGTGTTCTCGATGCATCTCGGCTACAGCTTGTACAATATCGGAACCACCGGCGGTCTGGTCGGAACCGTGGTCTACATGTTCCTGCGCGGGCTGGGATATGTCGTTTCACCGCAGCTTACCTGGGGCACCGAGCACACGCTGTTTCTGACGCTGTTCTTCGGAGTCTGGTTCATGCTGCTGTTACTGATCGGTCTGGTCCAGGAACACAGCCTTCGCGGCTGGATCGCCATCATGCAGCGGCCGGGGCGCCTGCCCGAGAACTTCTACGAGGTCGGCGGCATCGGTGCCGTCTTTCTCAATATGGGCACACTGGGGCTGATCGGCATCACGTATGCTCTCTTCGTCGGCGGCACGATCAACGGCTCGATCGTCGCGGCCGTTCTGGCGATGGCCGGGTTCGGAGCCATGGGCAAACACCCGCGCAACGTGCTTCCCGTCATGCTGGGCGCGTTTCTGGTCTGTCTGCCCAAAACCTGGGCACCGTCAGACCCGCCTGCCGTGCTGGCAGTGCTGTTTTCGACCGCTCTGGCTCCGCTGTGCGGGCGATTCGGCATTGTCGCCGGGCTGATCGCCGGCGCGCTGCACGTGCCCATGGCGATGCATGTCGGTTCCCTGCACGGCTCGATGAATCTCTATAACAGCGGCTTCGCGAGCGGCCTGGCGACCGTCGTCTTCATCGGCTTCATCAAGGGCACTTACCCGGAATGGCTGGAATCTCCCGCGCCGGGCGCGGCACGCAGCGATCCCGCCTCGGTCTCGTCTTCGACCGGACAGACGACCAGGTAACGGCGGCAGAGCAGCAACACCGCGAAGGCCAGCACGCTGAGGAGAATATCCACGACCGTCAGATCAGGTTTCAGCGTCTTGCGCGCAACGACGAAGGCCAGCAGCTCGAGAACCGACTGCAGATTGTGCGTCAGCAGCGTGCGAATCAGCTCGAGGCCGATGACGGCCAACAGCACCCGATAGACCAGTTCGTAGATCGCCTCGGTGCTGCCCCAGTCCATCTGACTGAAGGCGATCGCCGACCTGAAGGTGAACACGATCACCCCCATGAAAATGCAGACGGCAAGCAGCCGCTCGAACCACTGTGTGCCGCGTTTGACAAAAACAGAAACAGAATCAAGATTTCCCATGAGAAAAACATATCACAGATCACTCCCCTTCTGTGTACCCACCCGTTCGCGCCCGGGGTCTTTTTTTCTCCTTGGTTTTTCCGTTGGCAAGAGCGAAACTTGTGAGCCGTTCGGCAAGAGGCGAACGGAGTCCGAGAGCAGGCTGCCGGATCGCAGGAGGCGATTCGGCCTTGTCGTCTTCGCATGGATGCGAAGTCGACAAGGTTTCAGCCTCGCTCTCGAGACGAGAGAGCACTCCCTGCCGCAATGGCGAATCGTTGAGCGATGCCGGCGGAAAAACAGAGCTTTGAAAGAACGAAATGACCCTGTTCTCGCCCAGGGCAACTCGCTGGTGGAATTGCACAGCCCGCGAACGGTGAGGGGGAATGCGTGATCGCGTCACTCCGAAGAGTGATCCGGTCTGATAGGCGCGTTCTGTTTGTTGACAGGAGTAGTTAATTAGACTATTCTAGAAACAGGGAGCGTGCTACTTTGCGTAACCATGCAATATCTAACAAACTTCAACTTTGGTCCGGGAGGAACATCATGAACCGTCTTCTTCGTTTCGGCGGCTTTTTCGCTCTGCTGATCTGCTTGTTGTGCGCCCCTGTGCGTGCCGAAGAGCGATTGTTGTTCATGGCAGGCGCAGCGGCCCAACCAGTCGTGGCCGAATTGGCCAAAGGGTTCGAAGCGAAGACCGGCGTCAAAGTCGATACCAACATTGGCGGCTCGGGTGGTCTGCTTTCGCAGATCAAGCTGACGAAGCAGGGCGACGTCTACTTTCCGGGGTCGATCGACTTTATCGAGCAGGCGAAACGGGAAGATCAGATCATCGCCTCGACGGTCGTTCCGGTGGTCTACCTGGTGCCCGCCGTGAACGTGCAGCGAGGCAATCCGCATCAGATCAAGAGTTTGAAAGACCTGTGCAAACCCGGTCTGCGGGTCGTCATCGCCAACCCGGAGACCGTCTGCCTCGGCGTTTTCGCCGTTGAACTGGTCGAGAAGCTGTTTACGCCCGAAGAGAAGAAGGCGTTTCGGGCCAACATCGTGAACTACGCCGACAGTTGCGAGAAAACCGCGAACAGTATCGCCCTGAAGAGTGCCGATGCCATTCTCGGCTGGAGCGTCTTCGAACACTGGAACCCTGAACTGATCGAGACCGTCAAGCTGCCGCCCGCCGAAATCATCCGCCTCAGCTATCTAGCCGTCGCCGTCACGAAGTATGCGAAGAATCCGCAGCGCGCGCAGGAGTTCATCGACTATATGCGATCTGACGAAGGAATGGCTTTCTTCAAGAAATTCAAGTATTTTGTCACTCCGGAAGAAGCCATCGAGTTTGCCGGTGAACCCAGACCGATCGGCGGCGATTGCTACTCTGTACCACCGGAGTGGATGAAGTAGTCTCGCCGAACGGCTTTCGCCGGCACTTCAGGAGTATCGTGTCTTTTCAGCGTCTGACCATCGCCGCGGCGGTCTCCCTGTTCGGGCTGTATCTTGCCTTGATCATCAGCCTGTTCGGGTTTACCGACCTCTCCCGGTTTCTCGGCATTCTCGGTTCCGAGCGGGTGCTGTTTTCGCCGCGGCTCAGTGTCACGGCCGCCCTGCCGGCGACGGCCCTTTCCATCATTCTCGCCATTCCTGCCGGGTATGCGCTCTCGCGCCATGAGTTCACCGGAAAACGGCTCATCGACCTGATTCTCGAAGTGCCGATGGTCGTCACGCCGATTGCCCTGGGTGCCATGCTGCTGATCTTCTTCAACACCCGGTTCGGCGAGTCGCTGCAGCGAGCGGGTCTGACCTTCGTCTTCGCTTTTCCCGGCATCGTGCTGGCCCAGTTCGTCACCACGGTCGGTCTGGCCACGCGCATGATCAAATCGACCTTCGACGAGATTCCGGCCCGGTATGAAATCGTCGCCTGCACACTCGGAGCCGCTCCCTGGCAGGCATTTCGCACCGTCACCCTGCCCATGGCGCACCGCGGCATTCTGGCGGCGATGATTCTCACCTTCGCCAAATGCATCGGCGAGTTCGGCGCGACCGTCATGCTGGCCGGTTCGATGCCGATGCGCACCGAAACCCTGCCCATTTCGATCTTTCTGCGGCTGGGCGCCGCCGACATCGAGGGCATGGCCGTCATGATTCTGCTGCTGCTGGCCGTCGGGCTTTCCGTGCTTTTGATCATTCGCCTGGGGTTGGGGCGGCATCATGATTGAACTGCGTTCGATCTGCTCACGGGTCGGCTCGTTTGAGTTGCGGCACGTCGACGTCGTCATTCCGGCCGGGGAATGTCACGTCATCGTCGGCCCGACCGGTGCCGGCAAGACCGTGCTGCTCGAAACCCTGATCGGTCTTCGACCACTCACCTCGGGCACCATCTCTTTGAACGGGAAGGACGTCGCCGGGTTGCCCCCCAACGAGCGGCGCATCTCGTATGTGCCGCAGGATACCTGCCTGTTTCCGAACATGACCGTGCGCGACAACATCTGGTATGGAGTACGAGTTCGTCATCTGTCATGCACAGATGCCAAGGCTTTCGTCGAACGATTGATCTCGTTTTTTCAGATCGGGCCGCTGCTCGATCGATACCCGAAGAATCTCAGCGGCGGCGAAAAGCAACGGGTGGCCCTGGTGCGAGCGCTCGCTCCCAGGCCCGAACTGCTGGTGCTCGATGAACCCTTCTCGGCCATCGACCATTCGATGCGCGAAGAGATTCGTCGCCTGATCAAACAACTGCTCGAGGAGTTCAAGACCACCACCCTGATCGTGACGCATGATCTGGATGAAGCGTATTTTCTCGGTCACGCGCTGTCGATTCTGATCGACGGGCGCATTGTTCAGACCGGCACTCGCGACGATGTGTACTACTATCCGAAAACCTTTGCCGTCGCGTCATTTCTCGGTATCAAGAATATCTTTCACGGACGCGTCGAAGAGGTCGTTCCCGAGCAGGTCCTGTTGCACTGGGAAGACCTGAACACAAAACTGACCGTCTCATGTCGCTGTAGCCAAAAGCGTTTTAAGGTGGGCCAACAAGTACGATTCGGCATCCGCGCCGAGTCGGTGTACATTCTGCGGCCGCACCACCAGAGCGAACACCGCGAATGCGTGTTTCCGATCACGGTCAAGACGCTCTATCGACGGGGCAAGCTGCATACCGTTCTCGCCGAACTCGGCGACAAGCGCCTGCCGATCGAGATCGATATTCACGACGCGGCGGCCCGCAAGATCGGCATCGCCGAGAACACCGCGCTCGAAATCAACCTGAACCCCCGCTGGATCTTCATTCTCTCCGACTGACCACGCGGGGGATGCAAGGACTTGTCGGTTTGATGAGAAACATCAAACCTGCTACTCTGAATTCAGGTAAAATGGATGCAAGAAGCTTTGCTGAGTAGCTCATCCGTCGGGAGACCCTGAAGATGAAGACAGAGACGCTCATCCACCATATCAAGATGCTTCCACCCGAAATTCAGCGTGAAGTCGCCGATTTCGTGGCATTTCTCAGCGCCAGACATGCGAGTCAGTCTGCAAGACCAATTCGTCGGAAGAAGTCCATTCTGCAAACAACTTTCGTCGGCATGTGGGCCAATCGCCAGCAAATGGAACAGAGTGTTCGGTGGGTCCGTAAACTCCGACGCACAAACTGGCAATAGCTCATGGCAGGAAAGATTCTCGTCGGCATTCTGGCTACTTTGGCAGTAACGGCAGAATGGCAAGATTACGGCGCGCCTCCTGAGCTTTTTCCGGGTCGACCTGCTCGAGTCTCTCGAGAATCGACGCCATCTGATCGTCTTTCCCGAAGATCGCCAGAGTCAGAATCAACTCGTACAATCCCTCTTTCTCGGTAGCCGCGAGTGAAATGGCAGTGACCAGGGTCTTTTCCGCATCGGCCTGCTGGTGCAGTTTTCGCAAGACGCTCGCCAGCTTGCACTGCAGCGGCAGCGACCGCGGGGCTCGCACCAACCCCTGCCGAAACGATGCGGCGGCTTCTTCTAACTGTCCGAGTTCGATCTGTTCTTCCCCCGCGAATCGCCAGTGTTCCGTCACGTCAGGCTCGAGTCTCTGCAATCGCTTATAGGCCTGCAACGCCTCGCCGTGGTTCTTCTGCGAACTGCAGACAAACCCGCACACCGTGAGCGCATCGGCGTTGTCGGGGTCGATCTCGAGCGCCTCTCGTGCCTTCGCCAGCGCCTCGTTCGGCTGCCAGTTATCGAGCAGCCCGATCGCTTCCTGCCCGAGCTTCTCAGCCTTCGCCGCGCCCCCGAACAATTTCTTGAAGTTCATGTACGATGTCGCACCTGTCTGCTGAACACTCCCCCACGAACTGACTTCCATCATACGCCTAACCGAAGAAAAGAAAAACGGCCGGGGAACTCTCTCCCCAGCCGCTTCTCAATCATCATTTTCAGGGATTAGCCAACGCGTTGATTTCATCAGCTGACAGTGGATAATCATAGATTTCCATGTCGTCAATCCAGCCTGTGTAGTACTGCCATTCGTCACCAGCGTTTGCCCACAACGTCGAGTACCCGACCCCGAGTTGATTGTAGGGCATCGGCACTGTCACCGGGTTCAGCTCCTGCCATGGCTGGTCACCAATGAAATTTCCATTCAGATAGACTCTGAACTTGTCATTATTGGTGAAAGCAATCGCCACGTCATACCACTGATTGTCGTTCACCGCGGCCGCACTTACGACCTGAGTTTTCCCATTGAGGTTGTGATAATCACCGGCGTATAGCTTCCCGTCTGATCCGATGTAGAGCATGGGCACGTAGGCCGCTGCCCAGTTGTCTTCGCCCACCGCCTTCAGCTGATACC
Source organism: uncultured bacterium (assembly GCA_964472075.1). GTDB lineage: Bacteria > Muiribacteriota > Ozemobacteria > Ozemobacterales > Ozemobacteraceae > CAYYIY01. Next base: position 17,001 of record CAYYIY010000082.1, read on the forward strand.
CGAGCAGCACGCCTTTTCCGCCGTTGGTTTTGAACTTCATGCGAACCGTATAGTTCGTCAAAGGCGAAACGACGTTGTTGGGAATTGCTACATATGAGGTCGCCCCGTTAAAACTCGCCGCGTAATTGCTGCCCGAGACATTCGGGAAGGTCATATCTGTTGGCATACCATCGCGCCCATACCCACTCAAATCAGCACAGTTCTGACCATCGAAGGAGTAACGCAGAACGCGCCCATGAACTGAATAAGAATTGTTGTGAAGGTTGAGAATTTCCGCGTCGCTCAACGCGCCATTAAGTATCGTCACGTCGTCCAACAATCCCTCGTAGTAGAAGTATATGCCGGAGGTCAGCGCCCAGGCATCAGCTTTGTTCACTCCGATCTGGTTTTTTTCCATGGCCGACAAGGCATCATATCCCGACAACGTCTTCGTTGGATTGAGGGGATCAACCACCAGATCTGGATCTGACCACGCAGCTTCACCGATCTTTGCCCCATCCAGATACACGCGCAGTTTTTCGTTATCTGTAAAGGTGATGGCTACGCTATGCCAGTTCCCGTCGTCAACAGTTCCTGCGCTGACTATCTGGGTACGTCCAGACTCCTGCCAGTCGCCGGCTCGAAGTTTGCCATCGGTATCGATGTAGATCATGGGCACGTAAGCACCGGCCCAATCTGCTTCGACCGCCTCACTGCTGTATCCGATCAATACACCTCGTTTGCCTGCAGCTGCCTTGAAACGCATAAACACGGTGTATGTCGTCAAGGCAGTAATGAGATTGTCCGGCATTACTACATGCCCTGAACTTCCATCCAACTTCAACGCATAATCTGAACCTGAAACCAATTCATACGTGACCCCGCCGACATTCACGCCGTGGTTGCCCGCTCCGCTGGAATCATCGCTGTTTTGAGAATTGAAGTTGTATCTGAGCAATAGATTGGAAGGGGTTGTCTCGGTCACCGTCCCATCGTAGCTTGTAAACGTGTCGAACTCACCTGGAACCGTGTATACCCGCAACCCTGTGAAGGTTGTCTGATGGTTCCCCTGTGAGCCGGTGTAGGTAACCCGATACGCCCCCCCACCCAGTTCGACGAAGTTGTGAAACGTCCCAGCAGCCGTCGCGCTGAACAACACATTTGTCCCTTCAACGGCGGGATTCACGGCCGAATAACTCAGACTGACCTGATTGGCATCCAATCCGGTTCTCGGCGTTCCATCAACATTCCTGACGTTGATGTCAATCGTAATGTCGAACGTTCCGTTGGCCCCTTTCGTCGCCGACAGAACCGACACCCACTTGGCACACAATGTCGTGTTCTGCGTAACCGTGCTTGTATCGAAGTTCCAGACCGTCGTCAGTTCGGCATCACTATACCAACCACTAAAGAAATACCCAGACTTTGTCGGAGCCGCCGGCTGCGTAACTTTGCCACCGTGCGCCACAGTCTGCGCCTGAACCGCACTGCCACCGTTCGAGTTGAACGTCACGGTATACTGACTCTGCGTCCATTTTGCGTACAAGGTCATGTTCGACGTTACAGTGTTGCTATCAAAGTCCCAGGCCGTCGTCAGGCCGACGTTGCTATACCAACCACCGAACGTGCTACCAACCTTTGTCGGAGCCGCCGGCTGAGTAACCTTTCCACCGTGCGCCACCGTTTGGTTCGGAATATCGCCCACTCCGCCGTTTTTCTCGAACGTCACCGTATACTGGCTCTGCGTCCATTTTGCGTACAAGGTCATGTTCGACGTTACAGTGTTGGTATCGAAGTTCCAGGCCGTCGTCAGGCCGACATCGCTATACCAACCGCCGAAGATGCCGCCGGCCTTTGTCGGAGCCGTCGGCTGCGTAACCTTGCCACCGTGCGCCACAGTCTGCGCCTGCACAGCCGTGCCGCCGTTCGAGTTGAACGTCACGGTGTAGTTCTGCGCGCCTTTTACCACGATCGGCAGAACGGCCTTCGCGGTCTTGCCGTCGTTGGTCACCGTAATCGTGATGTTATAAGTCCCAGCGACTGCCGGAGCTTTCCAGGTTCGGGTGCGAGTTCCGCCGTTCACCGTTTCAGTGCCGAATTCGCCGCCGTCGTTAGTCCAGTCAACGGATGTCGGCTCTTCAGGCGAAACCGTCGCGGTGAGATACAGGGTCGTATCATGTTCGGTTTCCGTGGCCAGCTTGCCATTGGTAGCGGCATCGAAAGCCATAAGAGCGGCCTTCGGCAGTTCTGCCGTCGAGCCCGACGAACTCACGGTAAACTCGATGCTGATCGGCTGACCGGCGACAAACGCCACCGGAATACGGAACTCCGTGGTCTGGCCGGGGTTGAAGATGATGTCCTGCAGAAAAGCCAGCCCATCAAGGAAGCTGAGATCAGGCAGTTCCGGTGTTTCGAAGCTGCCATCGGCACCGACGTCGAACGACTCGCCCCACAGCCACAGCTTTGTACCAGCCGGTATCGAGTCGGTTCCAGGAATCTTCAGCTTGCCCGTTACCTTGATGGTCGCTTCACGCAAAGCCAGGTCAACACTCTGGTTGCCATTGGCATCGACCGTTGTGGCGCCCGACCGCATCTTATGCGTTTTTCCTTCAGCCATGAGCTTCGCGATGACATGGAAAATCCCGGGCGGAACGTTCAGGATCTGATAGTTCCCGTTCTCGTCGGTCAGGCCGAAGAGATCCGTTCGCTCCTCCAGATACACCCGCACGCCCTGCAGACCGCCACTGCCTCCGGCGCGGATCGAGCCGGTTCCCTGGCCCAGAGTGATGTTTCCGGTAATCGTGCCGTTCCCCGACGTGTACGAACCTCCGTCATCGTTGCCGAGTATACGGCAACCGGAAAAGGTACAAGCCACGACCACCACCAAACGCAAGAAACAAGAGGGTTCCCTTCATCCTCATCGCAATTCTCCTTGAAAAACTGTGAGACGATCATAGCGAAAACGTCTCCATACGTCAACCGTCGCAAAACCATTCCAGAACAAGATGTGCCAGGCGAGATGACGTCGTGTAGCCATGAGAATGAGAGACCGATAACACAATAGTTTCAGGTGTTGTATACTTTTGAGCATGAAGAAGATGTTTTTGATGCTGATCGCATCTTGGTGGGGCTTTGGGTTTACGGCCACCGCGAGCGAATCGACGGCGGTGTACACCTCGGCACTCGGGCCGTCGACTCGCGGAACGAGTGTTTCAGCTGATGAGGTCAAGCAGGCGTTGCGGCGCGTGCTGGTCGAGGCCGGGGTCGAGCGACAGGTCAGGCAGCAAACGCAGAACGGCGCGCTGCGCAAGCGGTATCTGCTCAAGATCGCGCACAACAACGGCGCCGGGGTCGACGGGTTCGCGGCATCGAAAACCGGCGAAGTGCCGGGGTATCTATGGGCGGTGGTCAAAACCCTGCTCGACTTTTTTCGTGATGTCGCCCGCTCTGAGCCGAACGGGCACGAAAACCGACTGATCGCGCACGGCACCCGACTGGCCGAGGAACTCGACGCCGCTGCCCCACCCCGCCGTACGGCCGTTTCAGACACCGTCATATCAGCATCTGATCGACCGGCACCGAAGTCTCAACGGGTACTCGGACTCAAAACGGTCGGCGCTACGGTCAAGCTGATCCTGCGCGCATGGCGTTACACGACGCGCCGCATCTCACCCAGGCAGTCTGGCATCTGTACGGCGTCAAACCAGACGCCGCGTTCACGACCGATCTGCGCCGGTTGCTCGATACCAGCTGCGGCGCGTATCAGATCGAGATGCGCCTGCACCGGTAATCGGCACAGACGCTCTTCCGCTTCAGCAGAGTTCCTGCGTTTGCTCTCACCTGTACTTTCTCACGCGCCACAGCGTGTAGGCAGTTCAAACGAAGCGCTCACGTCTCCGCCGGTTTCGCCTCCGGTGCTTTCACTTCCCACGAGGGCGGCTGAAGCGCATACGGGCGGGTTCCGGCCAGAACGTCGCGCCATTCGTCCAGGTAGCCGGCGAGTCTCAGCACGGTGAGATCATCGTCTGAGAACTTTGCATCAAGCGTGATCTGCATCACGGCGTCTTCGATGTTTTTCAGCTCAGGGCGCGCGCCGGCGAGAATCGCCAGAATCTGCCTTCGCAGAGCTTCGCGGTTGCGCTCGACCCAGGCCGCGAACGCCGTGGGGTCAGCGGCGCGCACTTCGGCAATCAGCTTCGTCAGAGACTTTCGCAGTTCAGCGGCGTGACGGTCCCATTCGCCGATCTGACGATAGGCATCGTCGTTGCCGCCGCACTTGTAGACGCGATCGCCCATCTGGCCGATCTGCTCTTCCGTCGTGCGAATCTCATCGCGCATTCGGTCGATTTCAAGAAGTTTCTTCGCTGATTCAGTGGTTTCCATGCCGTCAGCATACCGCGCTCTCTCGTTTGAAACAACCGGTGTCATCACCTCGCAGGAACATCATCTTCCCTGCCGACCGCGCACGGCAGGGTCATTTCGTTCTCCTTCGTTTTTCCGTTGGCAAGAGCGAAACTTGTGA
>CAYYIY010000083.1:0-21034 GCA_964472075.1 uncultured bacterium
GTCGTTGAGCGATGCCGGCGGAAAAACAGAGCTTCGAGAGAACGAAATGACCCTGGCTTCGTCGCCCAGGTGTTGACACCGATTGGAGCTATGCTATACTCCTCTTGTCTTCGGGCGTTTTCCCGAAGCGATATTCTTCATCAGAGAAGACAAAAACGGAAGGAATTCATCGGCAATGAAACGGATCCGCGTCGTACAGTGGGGCCTTGGAGCCATGGGCAGCGGCATGGTGCGGCTGATGCTCGAGAAAGAAGGCCTGCAGGTGGTCGGGGCGATTGACTCTCGAAAGGAATACGTCGGCAAGGATCTCGGCGATGTCGTCGAGGCCGGCAAGAAGCTGAACATCAAGGTCGTCGACAACCCCAAAGCCGTCCTGAAAAAATCCGACGTGGATATGGTTCTGATGGCCACGAACTCTTTTACCCGCGAGGTTTTCGACGATCTGCACCTGGTCGTCGAACACGGCATCGATTGTATCACCATCGCCGAAGAAATGGCGTATCCTGATGCGGGCGAATATGAGCTGAGCCAGTCTCTCGATGTCCTGGCCAAGCAGAAGAAGTGCCGTGTGCTTGGTACCGGCATCAATCCCGGTTTTGTGCTCGATGCCCTGATCATCATGATGAGCGGCGTCTGTCACAAGGTGACGAAGGTCGAAGCCAGCCGTATCAACGATCTTTCCCCGTTCGGCCCGACTGTCATGCGCACGCAGGGCGTCGGCAGCACCCCTGAAGAGTTCAAGCAGGGCCTCGCTCAGGGAACCATCGTCGGTCACATCGGGTTCCGCGAAAGCATTCACATGATCTCTGAAGCACTCGGCCTCGGGGTCGATCGTGTCGAAGAGATTCGCGAACCGATCATCAGTACCGTTGACCGCGAGACGAAATACATCAAGATCAAAGCCGGTATGGTCGCCGGGTGCAAGCATACGGGCATCGGCTACAAAGGGAACACCAGGGTCATCGAACTGGTACACCCGCAGCAGATTCGCCCCGAACTCGAGAAGGTCGATACGGGCGATTACATCAAGATCATTGGTGTGCCTGAGATCAACCTTTCGATTAAACCCGAGATTCCGGGCGGCATCGGCACCATCGGCGTCGCTGTCAACATGATTCCGCATCTGCATAAGGCGTCGCCGGGCGTGAAGCGCATGATCGACCTGCCGATTCCCGCCTGTCTCATGGGCGAAACAGCGTATACTCGCCGGGTGTAAGCCATGCAAACCGTTCCCGCGGGCACCTGGGTTGAAGTGGAACGCACGATCCTCCCGCCGGAACAGCGGGCGGCCAACCTTCCCGAAGAGACCCGCAAGACGCCGTACGTCTTGCGGATTTCCGGCTTTCTCGAGGAAGATGGGGTTGTTGGAAATGAGGTGCGCATTCGCTCGCTGATCGGGCGTGTGCTTTGCGGCCGGCTGGTACGCGTGAACCCGAGTTATCACCATGACTTCGGCGACACCGTCCCGGAACTTCTGACCATCGGCACCGGAGAGGAGAACACATGAGCTGCGATCTTTCCTACGCCGCCGTCATGGCGCGCAAGAACGAGATCATGAAGACCTCGCTCGGCATCGACTACTCTAGCTACGAGTGGTCGCCGATCGCCTTCGACTACGAGAAGATGATGGCCGACACCGGCTTCGATATCGAGGATATCTTTCGCATTCAGCGCGAGACCAAGGTCGGCGACACGCCGCTGTTCGAACTGCGCAATCTTACCGAAGCCGTTCGCAAAACGGCTCCGGCGGGCAAGGGCGCGATGATTTTGCTGAAAGACGAGGCGGCGAATGCGTCGGGCAGCTTCAAAGATCGCCGGGCCTCAATCTCGGCATACGAGGCGAAACGTCGCGGCTTCGCCGGCATGTGCGCTGCCACCTCGGGCAACTATGGGGCAGCGGTGGCCGCTCAGGCCCGTCAGCGCGGCCTGAAGGCGATCATTCTGCAGGAAGTCTACGACTCGCGCGGCATCGGCCAGCCCGAGATCGTCGAAAAAGGCCGTAAGTGCGAGGCCTACGGAGCCGAAGTCCATAAGCTCACGGTCGGTCCCGAGCTGTTCTACTGCCTCTTGACCACGCTCGAAGAGACCGGTTTCTTCAATGCCAGCTTGTACACACCGTTTGGCATTCGCGGAGTTGAAACCCTGGGTGCTGAGCTGGCAAGACAGGTTCGCTACCGGTACCATCGCGACCCCGATGCGGTGGTGATCACGCATGCGGGCGGCGGCAATGTCACTGGTACGGCGCGCGGCCTGATCGGGGCGGGTTGTACCGGCACGCGTGTGATCGGATGCTCGGTTGATCTGAGCGGGCTGCACATGGCTTCTGACAACGACTTCAATCGCAAGTCGTTCACCACCGGCCACACCGGCTTCGGCGTGCCGTTCGCCACCTGGCCCGATCGTGTCGACGTGCCGCGCAATGCCGCGCGCAGTCTGCGCTATCTCGATGAATACTGGCTGGTTAATCAGGGCGAGGTCTTCTACATTACCGAACTGCTCGCCAAGCTTGAGGGACTTGAACGCGGCCCGGCCGGCAACACGAGTTTGACCGCCGCCGTCGCGCTGGCCCGACAGATGGATCGCGACCAGCTGATCGTGGTTCAGGAAACGGAGTATACAGGCGCCGGCAAACACCACAATTCGCAACTCAGCTTCGCTCGCAAGATGGGCGTCGAGGTGCGGCGTGGTGACCCGGCCCGGCACGACAAACCCGGCGTCTGCATCTGCATTCCCGAGCGGCTCAGCCAGGTGTGCGGCAAGACCCAGGAGATGGACAAACTGCGAATGTCCTACCTGAAAAATGCCGCAAAGGCTTTGTCGTCAGACAAGTGGACGGATAAGGATGTCGAGTTCCTTGCGGCGGACGTAAAAAAGCCTGTGAACTGGGTGCGCGAGCAGCTGAAAAAACCCGGCTGGAGCAGTTGAGACGGGTGGTGTCGTGAAGGCTCGACCTGGCGGTGTCCCATGCCGGATCTGATTCCCTATCCAACGCAGCGGTTGGTGGATGACGGCGTCAGAATGCGCATCTGGCAGGCCGAGCCGGAACGCCGTCTGATTCTGCCTGACAAGTCGTGGCTCACGGCTCTTCATGGTCTGTTTTGGATTCTCGGCTCGGTCCCCTTGCTGATTGTGGCCGCTGACCACTATGGGAACCCGCGAACAGGGGAAGCGGATCAGCTGGGAGGAACTGTCGTGATCGGTCTCTTGATTGCGGGCGCGCTCTTCATGCTGGCGGCCTGGCTGATCCGCCGAGCGGGCGAGGCGCATCTTGTGGCTGACTTCCAGCGCCAGGCGTTTTTCAAGCGAGTCAGGTTTCTCGACTTTGCCTATGAACGGCGAATTGCCGGATTTTCCGAAGTTCTCGCCATCGCCGTTCCGACCCGAACGGCGCATTTGGACGCCGTCAGTCTGATGCAGGTCTTCTGGCTCTTCGTCGCGCAGATCTTTCCTCGCGAGGAAAACGATACGCTTTCAGGCTGGGACAGAGCATTGCAGGCGCTGCGAACTGATGGGGGGCTCGTGTTCCTGACCGACTATTTCCATGAAAAAACGTTGAATCTTGTTGAGGCGGCCCGATTGCTCGGTCAGGCACTGGGTTGTTCCGTATCCATTGCTGAACCCGGCTTCCTTTTTGAAGTGAAATCAGGGCGGCCGCCCGCATTGCGCAAGGTGTCACTGGAATCCGTCGACATGCGTCCGGAAAACCGGTATATGAAATGGGCGTGCTGGGCGGTTTTTGTGATATTCATGTGTGCCTTGACCTGGTGGGCGATTTCTGTAACTCGTGACTGAGCGAGTGCTTCCACATCTGATCGGAGGATGACATGCCGGCGTCGAGTCTGAAGGATATGACCTTTGTTCGTGGCAACTGGCGCGGAGATTTACACGGCGGTACTATCGAGGAACAGTGGTCTGACGCTCTGGGTGCGTGTATGATGGGCATGTTCCGCTTTGTCAAAGACGGCAAGCCTCGTTTCTATGAGTTCATGACCCTCGAAGAGACCGGCGCCGGGCTTGAACTGCGCATCAAGCACTTTCACCCCGGCCTGGTCGGCTGGGAGGAAAAGAACGAGTGCCTGCGGTTTCACGTCCGCAAGTTCGGCACCGGGTATGCCGTCTTCGAGATGGAAGAGTCGAGCACGACCCTGACGTTTCGCGCCCCCGCCCCTGACGAGCTTCAGATTCTACTCGAGAAGCCCGATCAGTGCGGCGAAGGCTCGCAGCAGTTCGTCTTCCGCCGCGCCTGAACTTGCCCGGCAATTCTCGGTGAGGTGCCTGGACAGGCCGAACGCTGATCCCTGCCGGCGTGTCGCCGAAACACTCGGCGTATGAGATCGTCGAGTCATCCGCTTCTTCGTCGGCTCGCTCCACGATGGAGCGAGCCCTCTGAGCGCGCCCAGGGATGGGCGCTCGAAGAGGTTCGACGAAGAAGCGAGAGGAGTCGATGATCGAAGTTGCCGAAGTGGTTCGTGCGAAGCGACAGGGGATCAACGTGGCCTGACCAGTCGCGTTTTTCTCACCGAGAATTGCTGAAACTTGCCAAGTGAGCCGCTCTATGAGAGTATCTGAGGCAGACAAGCCGGGGAATTTCCCTGCGACAATGATTCAAGGAACTCAAGGAAGGGAGACCGAACATGGACCGACTGCAGGCGTATGAGAAGCGCCGGGCCGAGCTGAAGAAGCTCTCTGACGAACAGCTGAAGAAGCGATTCTGGGAACTATGCGAGAAGGCCGTTCAACCGATGGTCGAACTTGCGAAGACGCACACCTCGCCCTCGATCGAGCGCGCCGTGCTGCTGCGCATGGGCATCGACAGCCTCACCGCCAAGGGCGTTGTCGAGCGCTGTGTGGAAATGGGCGTGCTGGGTCATGGGGCCGGAAACGCTGTTCTGAAGCTCTCTCAGCGTGACAAGTCCGACCTGCGCGCCGCCGCCGCAAAGATCGCCGGCGACAAAGAGGCCCTCAAGGGCCTGTTCGGGAGCTGAACCATGCCGAAATACCTTTCTCAACTCGACCCGCACAAGAAGATCGATATCGAAGAGGTCATGAAAGACCTCGATCAATTCCGGCCCAAACGCCGCGGCTGGACCTGGCGCGAAGCCCCACCCGAGGGCGTGAAGATGTTCAAGTTTCACTACAAGGATATGTCAAAGCCGCTCAAGAACTCGGTGCCGATGCCGGCCGCCAAGTACTTTGAGAACATCGACCCCCAGCCGAAACCGGTCATTACCACCGAGATCGCCTCGGGCCGCTTTGAAGACGACATTCGCCGCATGCGCATGGCCGCCTGGCACGGCGCCGATCATATTATGGTCATCAGAACCACCGGCCAGAGTCACATTGACGGTTTGCTCGAAGGGAGTCCTGAAGGCGTCGGCGGCGTGCCGATCACCCGCAAGCAGATTCGCGCCTCACGCAAGGCGCTCGACGTTATTGAAGAAGAAGTGGGCCGTCCGATCAACTTCCACTCGTATGTTTCCGGGGTCGCCGGTCCCGAAGTCGCCGTATTGTTTGCCGAAGAAGGCGTCAACGGCGCCCATCAGGACCCGCAGTACAACGTGCTCTATCGCAACGTCAACATGTACCGCTCGTTCATCGACGCCGCCGAGGCCAAGAAGGTCATGGCCGGTGCGCGCATCTTCCAGATCGACGGAGCGCACAACGCCAACGCGACGGCCAAGGAAGGCTGGTCGGTCATGCCCGAACTGCTGGTTCAGCACGGCATCAACTGCGCGTTCTCGGTGGCGGCAGGTATGCCGAAAGATCTCATCGGCCTCTCGACCGTGCCGCCTTGTGCGCCTCCTGCACCCAAGCTCTGGTACGATCTTCCCTATGCCGTGGCCTTGCGTGATTTCTTCAGTGAGTACAAGTTCCGCGCTCAGCAGAATACGCGCTACATCGAGGCCGACATCGAAGAAGCGACGAGAACGCATGTCATCGATACGCTGATCTCGGCGCTGACCCAGGCAGACATTCAGTCGACGATCACGCCCGATGAGGGTCGCAACGTGCCGTGGCATTACAACAACATTCGCGGTATCGAAACCGCCAAGCAGACGCTCGTCGCGCTCGACGGCATCAAACACCTGGTCAAGCTCGACCGCGACGGCCCGCTCGGTGAGATGGTGCGCGAACTGAAAGAACTGGCGATCTGCTTTTTGGAAGAAATGATCGAGGCAGGCGGCTACTTCGCCGCCGTCGAGCAGGGCTTCTTCGTCGACTCGGCCAAATACCCGCAACGCAACGGCGACGGTATTGCGCGCGACGGAAAGGGTGGGGTGGGGGCCGGCACGTTTGTGAAACGCGCGGCCGACTATCTCGCCCCGGTCTGTTCGCACTTCGGAAACAACAACCTGCCGAATGGCGTCAAGAAACCGTGTGAGCCGATCGGAGCTTGTACTTTGTGCGACGGCTCAAAGATTGTTTTCATCAACGAACTCGACGAGAACGATTCGGCGGACAAGCGTCTCGCGGCGACCCTGCCGTATCGCAAGGGCAACGAGATCAAGCCCGAGGTGGAATGGGCCGGCGACGGCACGGTGCTGATCCAGTTGTTCCTGCCGGAAGAGATCGAACTTGCCCGTGTCGCGGCCATGGAAGTCGCGAAGAAGATGGGCCTCAACGACCCCGAGGTGATCAACGCCCAGGTCATGCACCCGTCTGAAGGCACCTTCCTCGAAGTGAAGGGCAAGGTCGGGTTCTCGATCGATCGCCGCACTCTGAAGGTTCCGCCGAAAGAAGTGATGCTGCCCGAAGAAGAGATTCGCGCCGAGATCAAGAAGATGGGCCTCAAGGTCGTGGCCGCCACCGTCGGCGAAGACGAGCATTCCGTCGGTCTGCGAGAGATTCTCGATATCAAGCACGGCGGCATTGAGAAATACGGCGTGAAGTACCACTACCTCGGCACCTCGGTGCCGCTTGGCAAGCTGATTGACGCGGCCGTCGAGACCGGCGCGCAGGCGATTCTGATCAGCACCATCATCTCGCACAACGACGTGCATCGCACGAACATGCGCAAGCTCGATGAACTGTGCCGAGAGAAGGGTCTGCGCGACAAGCTGCTGCTCATCTCGGGCGGCACGCAGGTGACCCGCGAAATCGCGCGCGAGGCCGGCATGGACGACGGCTTCGGCCGCGGCACCAAGGGCATTCACGTCTGCAACTCGATGGTGAAGATCGCCCGCGCCAGAGGCTGGCTGAAGTAGGGAATATGGCCCTTCAGTGCGGCTTTCAAACTGCACTGAAGGGCGTGTTACCTGACAAGGACTTGTACTCATGAGACGATCGTTCGGCAACATGATTCTCGGTCGCCCGGCGATCCTGCTGTTGTCGGTGTTCATGATTCTGGCGATTTTGCCGGCAGCGGCTTCTCGTGAGCAGGCCCGAGGGAAGGCATGTGCGGCGAATATGCGGGTGATCGCCGGCGCGATCGAAATGTACAATATGGATCACGAAGTGCCCCTGCGTGAGCTGAACGCCGTGACGCTGAAGGGACTGGTCAGAGATTCGTATCTGAAGACGCATCCGACACCGCCTGATATCGGCTGTATGTATGAAGGGCGCGACCTCGACCGGGTCTCTAACCTCGTGAGCGCGATTCGCTGCCCGGTGCACGGAACCGCCGCTGATGTGCAGAAGTTCTACGATGAACGACAGCAGGTGGCGAAGCTGCGACAGATTATCATTTTCGGTACGGTGGCTATGGCGCTGCTCATCATTCTCGGTACTATCTTCTGGGGAAGGCATCCTCGTCGCAAAGAGGCTGAGCCTCCCTCAGAAACAGGATCAGCCGCATGATCATGTCACGAGGAAGCTCACTCAGTTTTCTGCTGCTGATCTCGATTCTGTTGATGCAGCCTGAGACGGCGACGGCTACACGAAGAACCACACCTGCCGGGCTAGCCAAAGCCTGTGCCGCGAACATGCGCGTTCTTCTCGGGGCCGTCGAAATGTACAACATGGACAAGCCGGTCAAGCTCGATATGGTCGATGAAAAAGTGATCGCCCGACTCGTACGGGAAAGCTACCTCAAGATGCCATTGTCTCGGCCCGATCCGGGGTGTTCCTACTCCGGAAGAGATTTGGTGCGTTCCACCAATCCCGATGAATGTATTCGGTGTGTCGTTCACGGAACGGTCGCCGATGTTCAGAAGTTTGCGTCTGAGTACTATCAGAGTGAGAAGATGAAGACCATCATTGTGATCGGGACGATTGCCGCGGTGATTCTGTTTGGGCTGATCATGGTGTTTACGGGAAGGAAGCAGGCGGTCGAAAAGCCGTAATCGGCGGCACCCGCGGGTGTTTCACGGTTCGGTGATATGCGCAAGATGAAAGGCTGGTGCTGAAGAGTCTGATGCAGAAGCTGTTTACCATCGAGGTCGGTAGTACTATCACTAAAGCCAACGGATTTGTCCTGGCGGATGACGGCTCTCTGCACCATGAAGCGCAGGGGTTTGCGCCGACCTCGGTAGGTCAGGGCGATGTGACCGTCGGCGTCCGCCAGGCGCTCGAAGATTTGAAAAGCCGAAGTGACTGGCAGGTGCCCGGCATCGAAGAGTCCGAGACGGTGAAATCGACTGTCGAGAAAGAGAGCCGCTCAGAGACGAGCGAATCGAAACCGGGCGAAATCTTTCTCAACAGCTCGGCTGCCGGCGGCCTGCGCATGACCGTTCACGGCCTCACGTATAACATGACGGCGCGCGCGGCGCGCGAAGCCGGCCTCGGGGCCGGAGCCATCATCCGCCAGGTGACGGCCGGTGCGCTGACCGACTACGATCTCGACGAACTGAAATCGATCAACCCCAATCTCATTCTGCTCGCCGGCGGCGTCGACTACGGAGAGCGCGAGGTCACCTTTCGCAACGCCGAGCGTCTGGCCTCGCTTGGGTTGAAAGTCCCAGTCATCTATGCCGGAAACGTCGTATTGAAGAAGGCAGTCGCTGATCTTTTCGCGAAGCATCAGCGAGAGTTGATTGTCGCGCCGAACGTCTTCCCCGACATTGACGTGCTGAACGTCGACCCGATTCGCAAGCTGATTCAGGAAGCCTTTTCCCGACACATCATTCATGCTCCCGGCATGGAAAAACTCTCGCGCATCACGCAACGCCCGGTGCTGCCGACCCCCGGGGCCGTGCTGCTGGCCGCCGAACTTCTGGCGGAAACGTCGGGCGACGTGCTGATCTTCGATGTCGGCGGCGCCACCACCGACGTTCATTCGGTGACCGAGGGCAGTTCTGAGTTCATGACGAAACTGGTCGACCCCGAACCCCGGGCGAAACGCACCGTTGAAGGCGATCTCGGCGTCTACGTCAACGCGAAGCAGATACTCGAAAACATTGACGACCCCGATCTGGCCTCGCATCTCGAAGATCTGCGTGCCATGCCGCACAGTGAGCGCGAAAAAGCCTTCACCCGGCGTCTCTGTGCCAAAGCCGTTGAGATTGGCGCCAGACGCCATGCAGGCACGTTGTCCGACTTGTACACTCCCACCGGACGCAAGCAGATCGTGCGCGGCAAAGACCTGACTGCGGTGCGATGGGTGATCGGCACGGGTGGCGCGTTGACCCGCATCGAAGGCGGCGACGAGATTCTGCGTTCGATCTGCCGCGGCCCCGAGAAGCATCTTCTGCCGCGACCCGACGCCACGATTCTCCTCGATCGCAACTACCTGTTTTCCGCACTCGGCACTCTGGCTCAGGTTTTTCCCGCCGAGGCCGCCCGCGCCCTGGCGCACTTTATCGCCGCGGGTAAGTGAGTCTGTCTGCAGAACGTCGAAACATTCCAGGTTTCTTGCGCCTTTAACTGCCGTTCGGGTAAAATACGTACGTATAACTCGTACGTATGGAGAATCGCTATGCCTTTAAAGGCGACAACGTTGCGTGCACAACTCTATCGCGTTCTCGATAAGGTCCTCGAGACTGGTGAGTCGGTGGAGATCCTTCGTCATGGCAAGATTATCAGACTGGTTCCCGCCGTTCCGCAGTCGAAGCTGGATCGTCTGAAGTCGAATCCGGATCTTGTCGTCGGTGATCCGGACGACCTGGTTCACATGGATTGGTCAGACTCGTGGAAGCCGTAGTTCATCTTGATACGCATGTGGTCGTTTGGCTCGCAGCAGGCGATGTGACTCGACTGAAGCCGGCGAAGTCGTGGATTGACAGCCATGAGCTGGTTATCTCGCCGATGGTTCGGTTGGAGCTGGCATTCCTGTCTGAAATCGGTCGCCTCAGAGAGACCCCCGAAAAGATCATCGCTGATCTGGTTGACCGGGTAGGGTTGCGTGTTTCGGGGCTCTCGTTTTCTGATGCTGTCTCCGGCGCTGTCCACGTGGGCAGCGTGTTTCGGGGCTCTCGTTTTCTGATGCTGTCTCCGGCGCTGTCCACGTGGGCTGGCCGAGAGATCCGTTCGATCGCCTGATTGTGGGGTCTGCCGTCGCCGAAGGCGTGCCCTTGCTTACGAGCGACCGGGTTATCCAGAAGCACTTTCCCCAGGCGGTCTGGAAGAGCGTCCGGATGAGCCGTCGCCGCTGACCGGAACGTGGGGTTACGTTCTTGACAGCGTGACCTTGCCGTTTTCGACATCCATCTTCAGGTGGTGATACTCACCCCAGTCCTGCTTACAGAATGCGTCTGACAGAGCCTGCGTGATGGTACGCTCAAAGTTGCGGGCGAGGTGGCGGGCGCCGAGGCGCGGGTCGTAGCCATGGTCGACCAGAAAGTCGACGATGCCCTCGCCGAAAGTCAGCACGCGGTCGCGCTTGAGCCATCGGGCGGCTTCCTCGTCGAGCATCTTGCGGGCGATCTCGGCCAGATGCTCGCGGGTTAACGGTTTGAACGGCACCACCTGATCGATACGGTTGATGAATTCGCTGGGCAGCACTTTCAGCAGATACTGCAATGCCGCATCCGCATCCGGAATCTCGTCTTTTGAAGCCTCTGACAGAAATCCGAGCCTGGACTTTCCTTCAGCGTACAACTCGCGCCCCATGTTCGAGGTCATGACGATGACAAAGGAGCTGAAGTCGACGCGACGGCCCTGCCCGTCGGTGAGAAATCCTTCATCGAAGACCTGCAGAAACATCTTGAGAATCGACGGGTGCGCTTTTTCGATCTCGTCGAGCAGAATCACGCCGTGTCCGAGTTTTGACACCGGGCCGGTCAGATGCCCTTCCTCGCCGTGCCCGATGTACCCGGGGGGCGCGCCGATCAGCTTCGAGTACTCGTGCTGGCTCATGAACTCCGACATATCGACCCGCACCAGCCGCGTCAGGTCGCCGTATAACGCCCAGGTGATCGCCTTCGCCAGTTCCGTCTTGCCCACACCTGACGGCCCGAGAAACAGGAAGACGCCGTCGGGCCGACTGGGGTTGCGATCGAGCTGCAGGCGCGTCATGCGGATCCGCGGGGCGACGGCGCGAATCGCGTCGATCTGCCCCTTCACCCACTTGCCCAGCTCATCTTCGATGTGTCCGAGTCGTTCGGGCGAAGCCGCGTCGATCGAGCGGTTCTCGCGTGAGAAGGCTGCGGCCACATGCTCGACGGTGATCTTGCCGGCTCCGCTCTGCGCGGCAAGAATGCAGGCCGATTCGAGCGTGCGCAACGCCTGATACGGAAGAATGCGCTTGCGGCCGTTCTCTTCGTGCAGGCTCACGACGCGCGGTACGACCGCTTTCGGAATCACGACGTTGAATGTTCTTTCCAGAAGCGAAATGCCTTGCTCGACGGTTCGTACAATGTCGGGGCTTTCGAGCAGTCCTAGCTGAATCTGCGGCAACGCGCTGAAGATCAGGTCGACCGACACCGACTTCAGAAACTCGGGGGTGGTCACGAACACCAGGCGTAGCGACTTCTGCAGCAGAATACCGCGCAAGACTGCATACAGGTCGTGATACCCCGGTGGTCCGCCGAGTCCGAAGAAGACGTGCGCCGGGTCCACGATCAGCACGGCATGCGGAATCTGCGCCAGTTTGCCCAGCGTTTCGGCGAAATCGGCATGGCTCACTTTGCCCGCAAGTACGTTGGTGGTGAGCGCTGGTACGTCGAGCTGAAAGAACCGTGTGTCAACCAGGAATTTCCACTTGCCGCTGATCGCCTTGCGAACAAATGTCTTCAGGAGTGACGACTTGCCGCACCGTGCCGGTCCGCTCACCACGATGCCCGAGGCATCGCGCCGCGAAAGTTCAAGGGCGAGGGCCTGCAGTTCCCAGTCGCGGCCGGGGGCTTCGGCTGGAAAGTCGGCGATGTCGCCCGCTTCCCAAAGTTGTGTATAGGGCGGTCGCACGACCGACGTTTGCTTAACCTCGCCTTTGGCAGCAGGCTCCGCGGGGGTCTCTGAACCTGGTCGCGGGCCGGGAAAGGGCTTGGGCGGCTCGGACTTTTGCTGCGGCGGCATGGGGATCAAATTGATGCCGGTATGAATCGGTTGCGGCGGGTTCTGGGTTGCCGAGTCGCTCTGACGCGGCACGGCGGCACCTGAAGCGGATGCCGGTCCGGAAAGTTTCAGCCAGCGATCGAGCTGTCCCGGCAGTTGCGACTCGACTTCAGTCAGAAAGTCGGCTTTGCCGCTTTCCTTGCCGCCGGCCTGAAACACGCGCCGGATGAGATGGTCGAGCGAGTCGGGGATCGACACATACGTGAGATCCTGATCGAACTCCTGACCGTGCGCGGCGAGT
Source organism: uncultured bacterium (assembly GCA_964472075.1). GTDB lineage: Bacteria > Muiribacteriota > Ozemobacteria > Ozemobacterales > Ozemobacteraceae > CAYYIY01. Next base: position 12,671 of record CAYYIY010000083.1, read on the forward strand.
GTCTTTAGTAGATCTTTCTCGACCTGCTCACGTTGTTGGGAAGAGACTTTCTTTTCGAGCAACACTGGACAATTCTGCAGAATTCCGATGACCAGATGCGGCAGTCCGAGACAGGTGTGTCCGAGTCGTTTGCAGACCGCAACGGCCGAATCAAGGGCGTTCTGAATACCGAGAGGCAGAGCAGAGGTATCATACTGATGAATCGGAAGCATCTTGTTGTCAGCCATGCGTGTCCTTTCCTTGTGACGAAAGCTCTTCCCCGGCCGGTCAGCCGCGTTCAGGGAACATCAAAATGTGCGTCCGCACCAGGGCGTCGCCTTTTATGCCGTGTCCGAGCCCTGCGGTGACGAATCAGCCGTCGATCCAGCGCTTGCCGCCGTATTTCGCCTGCATCTTGTCATCCATCTCGTCGGCCCAGCCGAAAATGACCTGAACGGCCGCAAACAACTCCTCATAATCGAGAAACTCACCGAGCAGATTGTGTTCCGCGAAGATGAACCCGACACCGGGCGTATCTCGATTTTCCTCCCAATATACCTTGCCGAGTACGGCGTCCGAGTTGAGTTTCGAGAACTCCTCGAACATCGCTTCGTTTCCGGCCTTCTTGACCTCGCGCAATACCGGCGCCAGCACTCGCACGAACGGCGCTCCGCTGTGAAACGTCTGCACGCGAATTGTCACGACCGTCGACTCGCCGCGAAACCGATACGTATCGCCCCCAACGACTTCATAGGTTCCCATCTTCTTGAGATACCGCTCCACTTTCGCGGTCGTCGCCTCGACCCCTTTTTGCACTTCCTCGGGCGTCAACTGAGCCATATCGCATCCTCCTCTTCACAATGTATCCGACCGCCGACAGCATACATGCACTCCCAACGATTCTCAACCGCCTCGAGGGCGACATTTCGTTCGTTGAAGGAAGGTAATGGAGCCTGATCAGCGTCTTCTCGCCGGCTTGGATGACGAGCGTGATTTCGTCGCACGGAAGGTGGCTGCTTTTTCATTTACGCGGCTTTTCTTGTCGGGATCAGTCGGCGGTGGGTATGCGGCTTCGCGAATCTCGTTTTCAGACAGGCCGGTCAGGCGAACGACCTCTTCGATCGGCAGGCCGGAACCAACAAGACGAGCGGCCAGTATTCGCATTCCCTGTTTCACGCCTTGCTCCACTCCCTCGGCAATGCCTTCCGCTCTGCCTTTCTCGATTCCTTCGGCTCTGCCCTTCTCGATGCCTTCCGCTCTGCCTTTCTCGATTCCTTCCGCTCTGCCTTTCTCGAGTCCTTCCGCTCTGCCTTTCTCGAGTCCTTCGGCTCTGCCTTTCTCAATGCCTTCTTTTCTTCCTTTTTCGATGCCCTCGGCGAGGCCGAGTACCTTGCCGCGCAGTTCTGCTTCAGCGAAGCGTGTTGCCTCATCATGACGCGCCTTCTCGCGGGCTTCGATCAGTTGGCGCATTTCGCGGTCGGCATTGACTTTCTGTAACTCAGCGATGGCCATTTCTATTCCATCCTCCTTCAAAAGTTCCGCCGGCAGGCGGAGATCGTGCGGGTACCTGTCACCGAACTTGAGCACGTGCAACCAGCGTTCGAACGGACTGCTCAACTGCCGCGGTTTTTCCTTGCTGAACTTCGGCAGTTCCAGGAAGTGCACTTCGAGGGCGTCGGTGAGTTCCTCGTGACTGCGCGTGTTGGCGAAGCGAAAGATGTTCTGCAGATGCGGATTTTTCGGAAAGATCTCGAACTCGAGAATCGAGATGCTGGTGGCCTTGCACAGGTTTGAAAACGGCTCGCCTTCGCAGATCTGCTCGGTAAACAGCTTTCCCAGATAGTACAGCGCGCGTGGAACGAAACTCGACTGCGGGTTCACCTGAATCTCGATATTGTACCGCCTGCGATGACCGTCTACGGCCTTAACATCAACAATCGAGAGCTTTGAATCAGCGAACTCCTTCAGGTTGAACGGGTTGAGAATCTGCAGTTCCTGTATGCGATCTCGACCTTCAAACCTCAACAACGCATTGAGCAGGCAGATGAGCAGGCGCTCGTTCTTCTCTCTCCCGAACGCATACTTGAACACGAAATCGTTCAAAAAGGAATACGTCTTCATCACCGTCCTCCACGCTGCCAGTATACCACCGTTATGACATATTGAGTGCTCACATGAGAAGCCGCCGTCGAGTTCGAGTCAGCAGGTGAGCAGAGTCGAGGATTTCCTCGCGGGGAAAGTCTTTCGGAAGATCCGGACAGCGAACATTTTTATTGAACCGAATACTGCGAAGGGACTTTTCAGGGGTGACCCCCCAGGAAACATCGACCGAATCCCAGGAGGTTTTTTATGAATAACAACGTCAGCATCATTGCAGGAGTGGCTGGAGGAGCGACCTTGGGAGCATCGATCGGTATGCGAATCGGTTTGGTCATGGGACCACTGGGCGGAATGGCCGGAACAGTTCCCGGTGCGATTATCGGCGGCATCATCGGCGGTTTGACCGCCGCTGTGGCAACAAAGTGAACACCCGGAGGCAGAACATGAGGAAACACACTGTGCCTGAAATCGTCAGGCAACTGCTGGGCAGCTGGCGAAGTCGGCTTCGACACCCGGAACTGGTTGGCTTGACGAAGCGGATCAAACCGCTCTTTCAGACGCTGCATGCTGTTGCGCAAAGCCGGAACAACTGTGCGCTTATTGTGAATGCCGGGCTTCTCAAGGCAGGCAAGAGCATGCTGTTTCGCTATCTCAGCGGAATGCACGAACGCTTCGCCTCTGGAGCGGCTCGATGCACGATCAAGACGGAAACCTGCCGGGTCGTTCTGGGGGCGCATGAGGCCGACTTTGCTGATACACCCGGAATTGATGCGAATCGGTCCGATCAGGCTGAAGCAGAAACAGCCTTGAGCGAAGCACATCTGGTCGTCTTCGTCCACAGCATGAGCCAGGGTGAACTCCAGATGCAGGAGATCGAGTTTCTGCGTCGGCTGAAAAACCATCTCGCATCGACGGGTCTCAATGAAAGCACCATCATTCCGGTGCTCACCCGCAGTGATGAAGTAAATGGGGAAACTGATCAGCAACAGTTGATGCAACGAATTCGTGAACAATGGAACAATGCCTTTGACGAATCTTCTCCAGACTGGCTTTGCACCTCTGCGCCGCGATTCGTGAAGGGACTCGAAACGGGAAACCCTCGATGGACGGAATTGAGTGGAATTCCGAGTCTGCGAGCCTGTCTTGAACAGCGCGTCGCGATTCTGCATGACCAACTGCCGCATCTGGCACGGGCCAGAGCGACACGGACGATCGATGAGATTCTGCGATCGCTGAAAACCGAGGAACAGGCACGGGTGCGGCAGGTCATCATCGAGAAAAGGCGGATCCAGGAAGAAAACCGTCGGTGTCGACAGCGTCTCGACGAACTGTTGGAGTCGATCGAGAGAGGGCGAGACAACTTCTGACCAGGACTGCAATACACAAGGAGGAACTCTATGTGGTGGTTTGTCTTTGGGGCGATTGGTGCGATTGTTGCCGTAGCGACTTCCGGCGATTCGTCTTCGTCGCGGTCTTCCGATACCGAGTCGCGTGAACGCCGAGCGGAACAGGCTCGCGAGCAGGCTCGCCGCCGCGCCGAGCAGGAAGCCAAAAAGCGTTTTCTGGAGTGGCGTGAACGGCAGGTGCGGGAATTCGTGCGTCAGGAGTGTCTCGAGCATGATCTGCTCTCGGGTGGTCTGCCCGATGACGACCGCGAGCTTGCTTGCTGTCTGAAAAATTCCCTGAGTCAAAAATATCGGCGCCGGCTGCCGAACCGTGATGTGATCGATCCACTCGAGCAACTGCGCGACCTTCGTCGTCAGGTGATCATGGTCGGGCGTCGTTTGAAAAACAGGTAAGGAGAGAGACATGACAAACTTTCAGAATTTGTCCGAGCTGTTGTCGGCCGTTGTGGGCGTTTCAAAAGAACTCGAAGCTTGTGCGTCTGAAATTGGTTGTCGCGAAGAAACACTGGTGGAGGCCGTACGACAAGTGGCCGCCGGCATTGAAAGTGGGGTGGATACCACCTCCGATACCGTGCGAACTCCCTATCAGAACCTCATGAACGCCATCCGAACGTCGATCGAAAATTGGCAGAACCTCATGGAAATGAACATTCGCGGCCGTGAGTTCATCGGCAGATTCGATGGTTCTCTGATCATTTCCGTGTATGGCAAGGTGAAGAGCGGCAAGAGCAGTCTGGGCAATCTGCTTGCCGGACTGCCGTTTTCGCGATGTGCGAACAACCCGTATCGAGATCTGCAACCGGTGTTTCGTGTCCATGCTCTCGCGGGAGACGGTCGTCCGGTTGAGCCGATTGTCCTGGATAGTAATACCGGTTTCCCCGTCGACATCACTGAATGCACGGACAAGATTCAGGAGTTTACCATCGGTGGTCTGACCTGGGTGGATACCCCCGGTCTGCACTCAATGACCGAAGCGAATGGCCGATTGGCTCGTGAGTATGCCGATCATGCCGAATTGGTCGTGTTTTTGACGTCCTCTGATTCCCCTCTGCGTCGCAGTGATCTCGAAGAGCTGAAGGGGCTTCTCTCGCGAAGAAAGCCGATACTGATCGCCGTGTCTCGCTTTGATACGGTTGAAGAAGATCTCGACGATGCCGGAAATCTTGTCGCCCGACGAGTCGCCAAAGGAGATCAGGCGAAACGTGAACAGTTGGCGTACATCGAACAACAGGTGAAGGAATCGGGTCTGGCTGAGATCCTCCAGGATCGGCAGTATGTCTTTCTCTCTACATCACTGGCTCGGCAGGCGATCGAGAGAAGTGATCCGGAGTTGTTCGAACAATCGGGGATGCCGGCCTTGTACAAGCAGTTGCATGCCGTTTTAACCGAACAGGCGGTCTCTCTGAAGACCCAGACCCCACGTCGCAAATTCGATCTGCTGGTTCAAGAGCTTGCCGCTTCCGGCCGAAAGCTTTTCGAAATCAACGAACAGACGTTGGCTGATTTGCGCCGCCGGCGCCAATCATTTCAAGGCCGCGGAAAATTGATCGTTCGTCGCGTCGTGAGCAAGGTGTTTCCCGACTGTGAAATGATCCTGCGACGCGCAGAAAGTGAGCGCGCACCGTCCGAAGTATGGCAGAAACAGCTGGCAGATGCGGTCGAAACGCGAGCCGATGAAGTTCTGCGCGAAGAAATCAGCGAGTTTCTGCAAACGACCGAGAAGAACGCCCTGGCGCGATGGAACGAGGCTGGATTCCGATTTGAACTGCCCGAAATGGAAGATGTCTACGATCGTGTTTCCGTGTCGACGGAAGTGCGGAGACGAACGCTTGGCGAAATGGCCGGCGGAATTGTCGGTAGTGCGATCGGTGGCTTGCTGAGCGGAGGCACGGCCGCTTTTCTCGGAGGAGTGATTGGGGCGAAGATCGGGGGCTGGTTTGGCGGTCGGAGCGCCGGAACGGAAACGATTCGTGTTCATGTGGGCACGAACGTTGCAGAAATCATGGAACACGTGATCGGTCAGCTTGACGAGCGGGTCATGCAGATGGTGACGAGTCGATTGAACCAGATTGCCTCAGAAATCTTTGACCCGGTAGAGAATCACTGTCTCGGCGTGCGGCGGTCCGTGAACAGACTGCTGATGCTCCTGCAGACAATCGCCTATCGGAAGGAGAATAGCCATGAACGGAACGCTGCATGAAGCACTCGAAAAACTGATCGAGGAAGCAGAGCAGGTCGTCGAATCGTCATCGCCGCAGGGCCGAAAGATTCGATGCCTCGGCCGGGATCTCGAGCTGGTGCGCCCGGGAGTGCTTTTCTACGGATTTTACAACCACGGAAAGAGCACGATCATCAATGCCCTGCTCGGTGTGGAAAAGGCTGAAGTGCGAGATGCTCCCTGTACTGATCGTGTCTCAGCGTATCGCTGGCAGAATATCGACTTGTACGATTCCGCCGGAATCGACGCCCCGATCGCGCATGAGGAAGTGACGAACGAGCATCTGGCACGTTTTCAGGCGGTGGCTTTCGTGATCAGTACCGCCGGCGGATCCGAAGAAGAACGCACGATTCGCGAAATCGAGCGTCTGCTATTGTGGAAGAAGGATCTGCTGATCATTCTCAACAACAAATCCGGGCTCGACTTTTCGAAGCCTGACGAACAAAAGCAGGCGATAGCCGAAATGGCTCGACTGCGAGATGCGCTGTTCAATCGCGTGTCCTGGCCTGACAACCGACGGCCCCGAATCATTCTCGTCAATGCCAGAACGGCGCTCAAAGCGCGTCTCGAGAACAAACCCGCCCTTTATGCCATGAGCGGCATGCCCGATGTCGAGCAGTCTCTGCGCGAGGTTTTCGACCGGGCGAACGGCGGCAGATTGTTGACACCGATCATCGAGCGACTTGATCGATGGCTCGATGAAACAGAGAAAGAACTGACCGGTGCTCAGTCGAACAGGAATGAGAGGTTGTCTGAAATGTTGAACGATCTGGCGAAGCTGCGACGAACTCGCGCCGACCTGATGCGGTGCTTCACGGCCGATCTTTCCGGCATGATCGGTCACTTTACTGGTCGCTTTGTGGCGCGTGTCGAACAGGGGGAAAGTCTCGAGCCGGAGATGGACAAGTACATTCATACCGCGGGGCAGTTGTTGCAACGCCGATTGCAAGACGCCGCCGACGATTTGGGTGTTACTCTCGACACGGAACGTACCGGCTTCGACCGGTGTGCCGAAGACAGCCGGAGTTACGGAACGGCAGATTTTTCAGGTTCGCGTGAGCCGCGCGCTGATTCAAAACGATCTGGCACGGAATTCCAAAGTTCTTCGCGTGATCTTGTGCGCCGTCTCGACCCCGCACATGTCGGCGACGCGATTCGCAGTCAGCAGGGGGCCGAGGCCATACGCTCGGTTCTGCTTAAGCTGAGAAGTGCCGGCATTCCGGGCATCAAGGGGCGTTGGACCTTTACCTTGACCCGCTGGTCGAAAGATCTGGCCAGGGGCGTCGGGTCGTTTGTTCAGGTCGCGCTCATGGTGTGGCAGTATCGCGAGGCTCAACGGGCACAGAAGGAATATGAAGACATGATGATTCGTCGGCATCAGGCCGTGGTTGCGGAGATGCAGGGTGTCGTGCAGCACCTGCAGACGACCGTTCTGAATCAGGCATTCGAGGAACTGCGCGAAGCTTTTCGGCCGGCCGAGGTGGAACTCGAATCATGCAGAAGTGACGCCCAGGAAGGCTCGAATGCGGCTCAACAGGCTCTTTTGGTGGTCGCGCGTCTCCGCGACGAACTGGACCGGTTGAAAAACAGCTTCACTTGACGGTCATTCGCCGACTGGGGTCGGATGCTTGGCACCGAATGGCCTAGGTGCCTTATCGATATGGCAGGTTTCCTGCGTTTGAATTCGTATGGAAGAACCCATAACATCGCCCAGAATGCTGAACGGCACAAAAACCTCCATGTCTAAACACGAAAGGTGCTGATTCCTTGCCGATTCAAATGATGCGACGTACTTCGGTGGATTTGAGCCAGGGATACCGGAGAACGCTTAGCGTTTTCTCGCTGGCTTCTGTGCCACACGTTGTTCTTTGGTGCGATAGATGCCTGCTTTTTCATTTACGCGGCTTTTCTTGTCGGGATCAGTCGGCGGTGGGTATGCGGCTTCGCGAATCTCGTTTTCAGACAGGCCGGTCAGGCGAACGACCTCTTCGATCGGCAGGCCGGAACCAACAAGACGAGCGGCCAGTATTCGCATTCCCTGTTTCACGCCTTGCTCCACTCCCTCGGCAATGCCTTCCGCTCTGCCTTTCTCGATTCCTTCGGCTCTGCCCTTCTCGATGCCTTCCGCTCTGCCTTTCTCGATTCCTTCCGCTCTGCCTTTCTCGAGTCCTTCCGCTCTGCCTTTCTCGAGTCCTTCGGCTCTGCCTTTCTCAATGCCTTCTTTTCTTCCTTTTTCGATGCCCTCGGCGAGGCCGAGTACCTTGCCGCGCAGTTCTGCTTCAGCGAAGCGTGTTGCCTCATCATGACGCGCCTTCTCGCGGGCTTCGATCAGTTGGCGCATTTCGCGGTCGGCATTGACTTTCTGTAACTCAGCGATGGCCATTTCTATTCCATCCTCCTTCAAAAGTTCCGCCGGCAGGCGGAGATCGTGCGGGTACCTGTCACCGAACTTGAGCACGTGCAACCAGCGTTCGAACGGACTGCTCAACTGCCGCGGTTTTTCCTTGCTGAACTTCGGCAGTTCCAGGAAGTGCACTTCGAGGGCGTCGGTGAGTTCCTCGTGACTGCGCGTGTTGGCGAAGCGAAAGATGTTCTGCAGATGCGGATTTTTCGGAAAGATCTCGAACTCGAGAATCGAGATGCTGGTGGCCTTGCACAGGT
>CAYYIY010000084.1:0-20931 GCA_964472075.1 uncultured bacterium
TCGAGACGAGAGAGCACTCCCTGCCGCAATGGCAATTCGTTGAGCGATGCCGGCGGAAAAGCAGAGTTTCGAGAGAATGAAATGACCCTGACTATACGGCGCCACGTATTGAAACACCATGTCATTCAAGGTAAGCTGAATGCATGGTCCAGCATGACGAGACGCTGAAAAACCTCTTCAGCCACCCGGAAATGGTTTCAGATCTTCTGCGCGGCTTCGTCCGCGAGGAGTGGGTGCGCCGGCTCGATTTTTCCACACTCGAGAAAGTGAATACCCGGTTTGTCACGGATCAGGCCGACTCCCGCGAGGGTGACATCACCTGGAAGGTCCGCTGGGGCGACACCTGGCTGTTCATTCTGATTCTCATCGAGTTTCAGTCACAGCCGGACCGATGGATGAGCCTCCGCATGCTGGCCTATGTTTCTCTGCTCTATCAGGATCTGATCAAGCAGAAGCAGATCAAGGCTCACGATCGATTGCCGCCGGTCCTGCCGATCGCGCTCTATAACGGCAGTCGCGAGTGGCGAGAGCCGATTGCTTTCACCGATCTGATGTCCGAGGCACCGCGCGGCCTCGAACGCTTCATTCCGCGGTTTGAGTATCTGCTGCTTGACGAAAGTCGCATTCCGCTCGAAGAGGTTGAAAAGTCCAATCTCGCCAAGGCACTTTTCGCGTTGGAACGCAGTTTTACGGTTCAGGAAGTCGCCAATATCGTGGCGGCACTCGGTCCGTTTTTCCGTGCGCCCCGCAACCGGTCTCTGATGCGGGCGTTTTCCGTCTGGCTGAATCGCGCGCTTCTACCCGCGCACCATCTCGAGATTCCGCCGGACAAGCTCGAAGATTTCAGGGAGGTTCAAAACATGCTCCAGGAACGCGTCAAACAATGGGTCAAGCAGTGGAAAGCCGAAGGCCTGGCCGAAGGGCGACAACAAGGGCGACAACAAGGGCGGCAAGAAGGGCGGCAAGAATCCCGGCGCGAGATCGCCCTGGCGATGATCGAACAGGGACTCAATCTTGCCCTGATCGCCAAAGTCACCGGCATGACGCCCGAAGAGGTCGATCAACTCGCCGAAGAGGCTTCAAGCCGCCGCAAAGCCCCCCCTTCAGAGACACCCAAAACGACAAAAGTCAGCGAACCCTCCCCCGCCCCCTTCAAAGCCCCGCGCCGCACTACGCAGCCGAAGCGCACAACCCGCCGCCGGAAACCCACCGCGTAGGTCAGAAAACGCCGAGTTCAAGGTTCTGCTGATCCTGGTGAGTCATTCAGTTCTCCATCGTTTTTCCGTCGGCAAGAGCGAGGATTCTTCGCCGGCTCGCGCCACGATGGGGAGATCCCTCTGAGTGCGCCCATGGAAACTCGCTCGAAGAGGTTCGACAAAGAAACGAGATGAGTCGATAATCGAGGATTGCCGACAAAGCGTGCTTGAGATATACTTGATATAAAAGATATCTTTGGAGGTTCCTCATGGCAGAGTCGATTCTTCTCAGGCTTGACCACGATCTGAGAGAACGAGTGGTGCAATGCGCGCGTTATGAGGGCAAAACCGTGAGTCAGCTCATTCGTCAGATTATCTTCAACTATGTCCAGGAACGGGATATTTCGGGACACATAGACTCCCTCTGGGTCAGAATCGGCAAACAGCTTGACGGCGGCTCCACTCCGTCACAGAAGATCGATCGAGTCATCAAACAGGTTCGGGCGCGTCGCAAATGAGGGTCGTCCTCGATACGAACGTCTTTGTGTCGTCGTTCTTCGGCGGCAACCCGAGAAAGATTATTGACCTGTGGCGAGAGCGACAGCTAACGCTCTGCATTTCCAACGCCATTGTCGAGGAGTATCTCGAAGTCCTCACGAGAATGGGGTTGAAAGATGTCACCTTGCGCGCCGAACTGCTCGACCTGTTTCGGCAATCGTATTCTCTGTCATTCCTCGCGAATCCTCCCGCTCTCGCGGTCTGTCGTGACGCCGATGACGACAAGTTCATCGCCTGTGCCGTCGCCCTGAAGGCTGATGTTGTCGTCTCCGGCGACAAAGATCTGCTGACCCTGAAAAACTACCTGGGAATCCCGATTCTGAATCCTCGAGAGTTCCTCAAACGGGTGCGGCACCAGAAAACTCCTTCCTCCGTGCGTGAAACCCCTGCCCCCTTCAATGCTGTTCGCCACCCCGCGAAGCCCACGATCCACCGCAGGAAAACCGCCGCGTAACCCCATCTGCATCCGGAACGCCTCTACCCAACGATAGGGCAAACGGGAACTCCTCGCCCACCAACAGGGACTTTGGACTCACGTGAAGGAAGACAAGCGGAGTGCTCCTGAGTGCCCCAGGAGCAAGAGTCGATGGCACCGTTCGACGTCCACGATGGACGTCGCCGAGAGCGACACCAGGAGGTGTCTCTCGAGGGAAATCGGTGCCATCCCGCGAAGCGACTGGTCAGCACTCAGAGAGCATGGAGCGGTCTGACGAACGGGAGTTCAAAGGCCCGTCCCTCGCGGAAAAAGTTCCCGTTTGCCCTGACCCAACGATCAGTCGGCTTGATTTTCCTGTCTCCGCGCCGTAATATTACTCAATGTGCTGAGTATTTTTACTCAGCATATTGAGTAATTTGTAACAACGTCCGGCCCCACCGGAGAAACGCCATGTTCGAACGTTCAGGTCTCGCCCAGCTCCTGAAGCGATGCAAAGAGCCTCAACCCCGTTTTGTTCAGGTTCTGACCGGTCCGCGGCAGGTCGGAAAAACCACGTTGGCCTGCCAGCTCATCAAGAAACTGGCGTTTCCGTCCCACCTGGCTTCTGCCGATGCCCCCGAAGCACACTCCCCCATGTGGCTGGCGCAACAGTGGGAAACCGGACGCTTGCTGGCATCCCGTAAGGGGGGGAAAGCTCTTCTGGTCATCGATGAAATTCAGAAAATCCCGTCCTGGAGCAGCATGGTGAAAAAACTCCGGGACGAAGACCAGCGAGCCCAGACCCGTCTCCACGTCCTCATCCTCGGGTCATCCACCCTGCTTCCGCACCAGGGCCTGCAGGAAAGCCTCACTGGACGGTTCGAGCTGCAGCATCTCACGCACTGGTCATTCCCCGAGATGTCGAAGGCGTTTGGTCTTTCCTGTGAAGAGTTCATCTTTTTCGGCGGATATCCCGGAGCCGCCCATCTGAGAAACGACCTCGACCGCTGGCGCCGGTATATCCTGCATTCGTTCATCGAACCGACGATATCACGCGATATCCTGATGTTGGAGCGCATCCATAAACCGGCTCTCCTTCGCGCCCTGTTTTTCCTGGGCTGTCGGTATTCCGGGCAGAAATTGTCCTATCAGAAAATGCTGGGACAGCTTCAGGATGCGGGAAACACGACGACACTTTCCCATTATCTGACCCTCCTGCAATCCGCCGGAATGCTTCAGGGGCTTGAAAAATACGCACCGCAGCTTATCAGACAACGATCGTCCAGTCCCAAGCTCCAGGTCTTGAACACCGCTTTCCTGGGGGCAACCTGTCACGAAACCCTTACGCAGGCACAGGCAAATCGGGAATGGTGGGGCCGGGCGGTGGAATCAGCGGTCGGCGCCCATCTCGCCGCAGAAGCGTACGGCTGCGGAGCCGAACTCTTCTACTGGCGTGACCGAAATCTGGAGGTCGACTTCGTCGTTCGCCGCGGCGAAAAAGTGCTGGCCATCGAGGTCAAGAGCGGTCGCGGGAAAGAGTGTCATCCGGGTCTCGAAGCGCTTTCCCGGGTCACGGGCAACGTTCGCCCTCTCCTCGTCGGCGGCGACGGAATCCCGATCGCCGAGTTTCTGCAGACTCCCCTCTCCGCCCTCCTGTAGCGCCAAAGAAGAGACCACCTCTCGCCGTAAAAAACCACCGCCGGTCGGCTGAATCGATGACTCAGCGCTGTTCGTCCATTTTCAGGTTGATCAGAAACTCGTAGAACGCTTGCAGGCAGGCATATTGAAAGCCCTTGCGGCCGTCAAGAAAGCCGAAGCGCCAAAGGTAGACGTAGAGGAATCGCAACAGCGGGCGTCCGGGGAGGCGAAAGCTGAGATCGCGCAGCCATCGTCGTCTCAGCATCGGGTCCGAGAGCATCTGTCGAGAGAAGGCGATCGACGGAGCTTCGCGGTACCGGCGAGCCTCGGCGGTCGAGTAGCGGTCGTGGCGTTCCAGCCAGTCTGACAGGCCCTTCGAAAAACTGAAATGCAGATACGGGTGTCGTAACGTCCCGACGCTTTCGGGCGCGACACCCTCGCGTTGCCCGTGCCCGACCTGGACAAACCGAAATCCGTCGCGCCGTGCCAGTCGCACCTGGTATTTGGGCCAGCATCCGGCGTGTTTCAGCCAGGTCTCGCCCCACATCAGCTTCTCCGGCACCCGAAACGCGAGATAATGCGTATCCCCGACCCGTTCCTCGATCTCCGCGCGCAATTCCGGGGTAACGACTTCATCGGCATCGAGATGAAAGACCCACGGGTGCTTGAACGAGAGGTGGTCGAGAGCATGGTTGCGCTGGCCGGCAAAGTCATCGAACGTCCGCTGATACCAGCGCGCACCGGCGGCCCGAGCGACGGCTTCGGTTTTGTCCGAGCTGAACGAATCGAGAACGACGATGTCATCGGCCCAGGCGATCGCCTCGAGGCACCGCTTGAGGTTCCTCTCTTCATTCAGCGTCAGTATCAGAAACGAGATCACGTGGGAATGCACTCTACGGGTGAGCTGTTGATCGGTCGTTTCGACCCTTCGCGAGAGTCTTTTTCACCTTTTCCTTTGAAAGAAGGGGATACTTTTCCGGATTCTGCAGGACATCGATCTCGAGATCGACATCAAGATCGGGCCAGTAGAGATGATCATCGTGGATCAAAGCAACGTTCTGAATGTGGCGCAGGGTCTGATCGCGAAAAAACGGATACAGGTCAAAATCAACGAAGTATTCGACGTTGTTTGCGAAAAGCCACAGACCCCACGGAGTAATGCCTTCGACGCTAACAGAAGTGTTTTTTCCACGTTTGGATGATCTCATCCTGGTGTTTCTCCACAATTCGCTGAATGTTTCTCAAGGTCTTCTCATTCAAATTCTTGTGACTTGCCAATGCAATGAGCGGCTCTAGCCAGAATTTGGCCTCGCCTTTTTCACACGTGACATGCACATGCATGCGATCTTCTTCGCGCGACAGAAAATAGAACCGAAAACCCTTTTCAAGAAAAATCTCAGTAGGCTCCCTTGCCGGTGAGCACCACCGGGATCGTTTGTAAGATAATTTTCAGATCGAGCCATAAAGACCAGTTGTCGATATAGTACAAGTCCATTTTCATCCAGTCTCTGAATCCGACGAGACTTCGGCCGCTGATCTGCCAGATGCACGAGAGGCCCGGCCGCATCGAGAGGCGGCGCAACTGCCACCGTTCGTACTTGTCGACCTCGTCGGGGGTCGGCGGGCGCGGGCCGACCAGGCTCATGTCACCCACCAGCACGTTCCACAACTGAGGAAACTCGTCGAGCGAGTATTTGCGCAGAAAGCGTCCGAGCGGGGTGATTCGCGGGTCGTCCTTGATCTTGAAGACCGGGCCGTCCATCTCGTTCTCAGCCGCGAGGTTCTGCTTCAGCTCATCAGCGTTCTCGACCATGGTCCGGAACTTCCAGCAGGTAAATCGTCGTTTGTTGAGTCCGCATCGCAGCTGTCCGAAAAACAGCGGGCCGGGGTCGAAGATCTTGATGGCAATCATCACGCCGAGCAACAGAGGCGAGAGCACAATCATTCCGACGAGCGCCCCGACGATATCGATAAGCCGCTTAATATAGAGTCCGATGGCATTCCCGATCTGGGGTCTGAACGAGAGAATCGGAATCCCGAAAAAGTCTTCGAGATGCGATGATGACAGGGCCGTCGAGAAGAAATCGAGCACGATATGCACCGAGATCCCCGCCTCCTGGCAGAACTGCAGCGGCTTTTCCGTCTGTTCCAGCATCTGGCGAGGCAGACAGACCAGCACTTCATCGGTAGGCGCGGCCCGCAGCAAATGATCAAGATTGTCGAGTGTTCCAAGAATCGGCACGTCTGAGATCCGGGTGTTCACGGCATCACTATCGGTATCGACGATCCCGACGATCTCGTAGCCCCACCCCTGGTTCTGCTGAATCGCCTGCACGAACTGCACCGCGCGTACCCGTGGCCCGACGATGAGAATGTGTCGCCGAGCGTTTGAGCTGACCTCGAGATTCTTCAGCGCCCACATCAGCAGATACCGCCCGACTTTCTGAACGACGGCTGTAGAAACGATGAATGTCAGAATAAAAGTGCGCGAGATCAGCGTTTTCGAAAAGTACAAGAGAGTCGCACAGACGATTCCGGCGACGATTGATGTTCGAAACACCTGATGCGTCGGGTCGTTCGATGAAAGCACCTGATTGAACTCGTACAATCCGAACAGACGAAACGTGAAGTAATACACCAGCAAGAACGTGGGCAATACCCATTCCGCATGCAGAAAGGTCGGAATCGAGGGCAAAAACCCGGTGCCACTGGCACTCCAGAGACTTTCAAAGGTAAGCGCGACCAGCAGAAGGTCGACGATCTGAATGACCCCTGCCAGTAACACCTTCGACCGCGTCAGCATCTCTTACTTGGTCACGATCGCAAGAAGCTGCAGAATAATACGCGGATGAAGAATTTTTCCCGCATGAAATGGGAGAATGAATCTATCAGAGTTTCTCCCATACACCCGATGGCTTCCCTTGCTGCGCAACAAAGTAAAACCGGCTTCCAGCAGCATTTTTTCCGCTTTGTCGGCCGTCAGTCGTGGCGACTTAGGCAACCTTCACCTCGCACGTTGTCGAGAGAATCTCTTTGCTGACCGCTCGTTGAATCTCGTCTTCAGACAAGGTCTCGAGGTAGAGTTCAACAGCCTCTCGAATGTTTTCCATTGCCTCTTCGACGGTCTTTCCCTGCGAATGACACCCCTTCAATCGAGGACACCACACATAGTATCCATCCGCGTCTTTTTCGAGAATGACATGAAAAGTAAGATTCATAATCTGTCCACCAAGTGAGTGATTCTTCTGATACAATACCATAATCGCTCAGTTCCTGAAAGGTATGCAAAAATGGCCAGACATCCGCTCACCTGTTTCATCCGGAAAACTGATCGTTGGTGGATCGGTTGGATCGAACAAGTGCCGGGGGTGAATGCGCAGGCAAGAACAAGAAATCAACTGATTCGCTCTCTTGCGCAAGCTTTGCGTGAGTTTCGTAAATTCAGCCGAGGTAGCCGGCACTGGCCTAAAACTCGATCAGCGAGGCGCGCTCAGAAATGTGTGGAATAGCCGGGTTCTTTCGCTTTGATTCGCGGCCGCAGCTGAACGATGAGCGGCACCTGCTCGCCGTTCGCGATCACATGACACCGCGTGGCCCAGACAGCGCAGGACTCTGGCTCTCGCCCGATCGCCGGGTCGGCCTGGCCAACCGCCGCCTTGCGATTCAAGATCTGAGCGAAGCCGGCAACCAGCCCATGTTCTCGGCTGACGGCAATCTCGTCGTCGTCTTCAACGGTGAGATCTACAACTACCCCGAACTCCGCACGGAACTCGAAGCAAAGGGCGTGGTCTTCCGCAGTCACTGCGACACCGAGATTCTTCTGCATCTGTACCAGTTGGAAGGCACAAGCTTTCCCGTGCGCCTGCGTGGCATGTTCGCCTTCTCCATCTTCGACCAATCCCGCCGGCACCTTTTCATTGTCCGAGATCATTTCGGACAGAAACCCCTCTACTACTCATTTTCAAACGGATGTATCTGGTTCGCTTCGCAAGTCAGAGCATTGCTCAAGAACCCTGAGATCTCACGAGAACCAGACCCGGCCGGCCATGTCGGTTTTTTTCTCTGGGGTCATGTTCCTGATCCCGCAACCCTGTATGCAGGTATTCGCAGTCTTCCAGCAGGTTCGACGCTTCTGGTCAGAACGGGCGAAGCTCCGATGTCATCGACCTGGTTCAGCGTTTCTCGGGCCATCGCCGACCAGCCGGCTCTGCAAGTACGAACGCCCCACGACAAAATCGAGCGACTCAGAAAAGTTCTCGACCAAAGTGTCAGCGCCCATCTTCTGGCCGATGTTCCGGTCGGCCTGTTTCTGTCAGCCGGCATCGACTCGACCGTCATCTCCAGTCTGGCGGCTCGCCGTCAGAATCATAACCTCCGGTCGGTCACCCTCGGTTTTCGTGAGTTCATCGGCACGCCGCTTGACGAGACGATTCAGGCGCAGAAGACGGCACAGACACTCGGCATTCCGCATCAGACAGTCTGGGTCGCTCGGCAGGAGTTCTTCGCCGACCTCGATCGCTTTTTTCACGCCATGGACCAACCCACCATCGACGCGATCAACGTCTTTCTCGTCAGCAGAGTCGCGGCGCAAACCGGCCTCAAGGTCGCATTGTCGGGTCTCGGGGGCGACGAGCTGTTCGGGTCGTATCCTTCATTCAGGCAAATTCCCCCAACCGTGCGCCTGCTTGGGCCGTTGCGACATCTTCCTGCTGTCGGAATAGGCATCAGAAAGCTTCTTGCACCCGTTCTCGAACGCTGGGTTTCTCCGAAGTATGCCGGCCTCCTTGAGCTGGGCTCAACCTATGCCGGAGCCTACTTTCTCCGTCGCGGCCTGTTTAACCCATGGGAAATAGCTCACCTCGGCCGTTTCGACTCGGACTTTGCCAACGCCGGGTTGCACGCACTTCCGGTAGTCGACCGACCGCAGAACGCAACTCCGCGTCTCGCAGATCCTTATCTGAAGGTCATGTCGCTCGAGATAACCCGGTACATGCGGCACCAACTGTTGCGTGACGCAGACTGGGCCGGCATGGCTCACTCGCTCGAGATCCGCTGTCCGTTGGTCGATATCGAGGTGTTCAAGACGGTGGTCGGCCTGAGCAAAGGAAACGCCGTGCCATCGAAGCGAGATTTCGGGAAAACCGTCGTTCAGCCGTCTCAAGGCGACCTTCTGAATCGTCCGAAATCCGGGTTCATGATTCCCGTTAATGAATGGGTTCAGGCAGGCAGCAGCACTGAAAGTTTCAGTCGCGGTCTGCGAGCCTGGTCACAGCGTGTCTACGAACGGTATGTCTCCGCGGCATGAGAATTCTGTATCTGACACTCGACTCACTGGGCGGTTTCGGCGGCATCTCTCAATACGGCAGCGATATCGCGCATGCTCTGGCCCAACACCCGCGGCATGAATCGACCACTCTTTTCGCCCTGCACCGTCGATCCGATATCGACCGTCTTCCGGCACGAACGCGGTTTTTCTGCGCACGCGGCCGCAAGACGGCCTATCTCCTGCAGCTTCTTCGAGTCATCGCTCGTCCGCCTGCGCCGCAGCTCATCCTGTGCGGACATTTGAATCTGCTTCCTTTGGCCGTTGTTGCCGCACGATGCACACGTGCGCCGGTGATTCTTTTCATCTACGGCATTGACGCATGGAAGCCTCTGCGCTCATGGCATTCCTGGTGCATCGCGCAAACGAGCGGAATCGTATCGATCAGTCAGGTAACGTTGGCGCGTTTCCGCGAATGGGCACCCGTAAACGATAAGCCCTGTTTTGTTCTGCCGAACGCGATCGATCTTGATCGGTTTACTCCCGGTCCCAAGTCCCCTCTCCTGCTTGATCGGTTCAATCTGAACGGCAAAAAGGTTCTTCTGACCTTCGGGCGAATGTCTCGGCACGAGCAGTACAAAGGGTTCGACGAGGTCTTGAACGTTCTGCCGCAACTGAGAGTCGAGTTTCCGAATCTGGTGTATGTCATTGCGGGTACTGGTGATGATATGCCGAGATTGCGTCTTCGAGCGAAGAACGAAGGTCTCGAAGATACCGTGGTGTTTACCGGGTATGTCGATGAAGACATGAAAGTCGAATTGTACCGGTCGGCCGACGTCTATGTCATGCCCAGTCGCGGCGAAGGGTTCGGCTTTGTTCTGCTCGAGGCGGCCGCCTGCGGCATTCCGGTGATCGGCAGTACCGTCGACGGCACGCGCGAAGCCCTGCGAGACGGGCGGTTGGGGCCTTTGGTCGACCCCGACAACCCTTCACAGCTGGCCGCGGAGATTCGCCAGGCGTTGTCATCAGAACGCCGGCGTCCGGCCGAGCTCGAGTATTTCGCCTTTCCGAACTTTGCACAACGTCTGCACGGCATCGTGCAGCAGATGATGGCTCCGAGAGACCGGCCGTGAGAATCACGATTCTGCACGGGGGGTGTTTTCCGATTCCGCCCCTGCTCGGCGGTGCGGTCGAAAAGATCTGGTTTGCGCTGGCCAGGGAATTCGCCCGACAGGGTCATCGAGTGGTCCAGGTGTCCCGAACGTTTGCCGGTCTTCCGAAACGACAGCTGCTCGACGGGGTCGAACATCGGCGCCTCGAGGGGTATCAGCGCCCTCTGAGTTTCAGCGAACTGTTCCTCCGCGAACTGCTATTCTCGTTTCGTGCTCTATCGGAGTTGCCCTGCGCCGACATCATCGTGACTCATTCGATTACCGCTCCGCTTCTCATCCGCAAAGCGCGACTCGGCAGGTTGTACGTACATGCGGCACGATTTCCCAAGGGGCAGTTGCGCTGGTATCGTCACGCCCGACGCCTGCAGACCGTCTCTCAGACGGTCGCCGACGCCATGATTGCGCAGGCCCCCGAACTCGCGCATCTGGTTCATGTGATTCCCAATCCGCACATTCAGGAAGACATCCGCCTGAACCCGCTGCCGAAGCGAGAGCCTGTGCTTCTGTTCGCCGGGCGTGTACACCCCGAAAAAGGGGTTCATCTGCTCTGCGAGGCATTTCTCGCCCTGCCTTCGTCGCTTCGCGATCTATGGCGGCTTCTCATCGCCGGGTCGGCCGACGCCTCGCACGGCGGCGGCGGCCCGGCCTACGAACAACGCCTGCAGAGCCTTGCCGCCCGTTCAGGCGACCGAATTCGTCTCATCGGCCATGTCGCCGACGATCATGAGCTGGCTCGCCTGTATGCGTCCGCTCGACTGTTCGTGTATCCCAGTCTGGCCGCGACGGGCGAAACATTCGGTGCCGCGCCGCTCGAGGCGCTGTATTGGGGGTGCCCTGTCCTGGTGTCTCACCTTCCGTGTTTTCGCGAGTTTCTTCGCGAAAGTGTCAACGGTTGGAGCGTCCATTGCACGGAAGAATTCGGGTACGCGACCCTATCTGGCAAACTGTCCGAGCTGCTTTCGCACCCCGAGCTTCTTGAAGCGGCATCAGCGGCCGCACGAGAGACAACCGACCGGTTCTCTCTGTCGCGTATTTCCGCCCTCTATCTCGAAGACTTCACCCGAATCATGCAAACGGCATGAGGATTCTTCTCTCGCACCCGACCGGAAACGAGTTTGCACGGCACGCTGCGCTGGCGCTGGCCGAGGCCGGCATGCTCGCCGAGTTTCACACCTGTCTGGCGTTCCCGAGGCGGCACCCGGTTTGGTCGGTTCTGCCTGATTTTCTCGCTCGAGAACTTCGACGCCGTTGCGTCCCAGATGCGGTTCTGCCTCACGTGCGTCTCTTCCCGTTTCGAGAGTCTATGAGATTGCTGTTGGGCCGATTCGGAATTCGCGCCGGCACAGCCGGCGAACATCCGTTGTTTTCCGTCGATGCCGTCTATCGTTCTCTCGATCGTCGTGTCGCCGCCCGCCTGCCGCGGCTTCCGCGTCTCGATGCCGTCTACGCGTATGAAGACGGCGCGCTCGAGACCTTTCGCGCGGCAAAACGACTGGGAATCCGCTGCATTTACGATCTCCCGATCGGGTATTGGCGGGCGTCCAAACGCATTCTCGGCGAGGTCGCCCGCAACTCGCCCGAATGGGCGTGGTCGATGCCGGGGTTGTCCGACTCGGCCGAGAAGTGCGCCCGAAAAGACGAAGAACTGCGTCTGGCCGATCTGATCATCGTCGCGAGCAGTTTCACGAAGAAGACGCTCGCCGAGGCACCGTTTCCGCCGGCGCCGATTCACGTCATTCCCTACGGCTCAGAGGCATTGCCGCCTGTTTCTCACATTCACCGCCCGGTACATATACCGATCAAGGCTTTGTATGTAGGCAGTCTGTCGCAGCGCAAGGGGTTCGGCGACCTGATGCAGGTCATGGAGTCGTTCAAGGAGCGAATGGCGCTGACTGTGGTCGGGCAGACCGATCAACTCGAACGAGTGCAACCGTATTTCGACCGGCTCGGCGTCAGGTACATTCCCTCTCTGGCGCACGAACGGCTGCTCGCCCTGATGCGCGAGCACGACCTGCTCCTGTTTCCCTCGTATTTCGAAGGGTTCGGTCTGGTCATCACCGAGGCTCTCAGCCAAGGCCTTCCCGTCATCACCACCACGCACACCTGCGCACCGGATCTTCTTGCCAAGCCTTTTTCCGACTGGATCATCTCACCAGGCGATAAAAAAGCCATGGCGGACATTCTCCGTCACGTTCTCGAAAGTCCCGCAACTCTGGAACGCATGCGCCGAGCAACGACGTCTCAGAAGCTATCTACCTGGGCCGACTATCGACGCACACTTTTGGAAATCCTGCACGAGGAGTAGCCGCAGAAGCGATTCCACATATGGAAACATCCGTCACGATCGAAAAAACCACGTCACTGGATTCTTTGACTCGACGCTTCTTGCCCTGGTGGTTCACCATCATTTTTCTCATGTCGGTCACAACTTCCATTTCTCATTATCTCGAAGCACACGGCTGGACCATTGAAGAGTGGCTGATCAATTACCAGGGCGGTTTTGTCCGACGGGGCTTGCAGGGCGAGATATTCTACCAGGCAGCACTTCTCGCGAATATCGATCCGGGAATGTTTGTGGTCGCCGTGCATGTCATCTGCTATTTCATATTCTTTCTCGTCTCATATAAGCTGCTCATTCTGCAGGAAAGGATGGATAAATACCTTGTCCTGATTTTGAGTCCATTTCTTTTCACTTTTCAAATCCATGATCCACACGGAGGTTTTCGCAAGGAAATTCTCTTTATTGCTTATTACACATTCTGCACGTGGTTTTCAATCCAGTATCCTCGCCACTTTACTCGTTATTTCTCTCTCTTCGTGTTGTTTTACCTGCCATTCGTGTTATGCCATGAAATGGCAATATTCTATTATCCGTATCTGTTCATACTGTATGCCGGCCATTCGCAGAGTCAAATCCGATGGCATGATATTCTCATCTCCCTTTCCAGCTTGCTTGTAATCCCGATTTTTCATTTTTACACGCCGACCGAGGGCGTTATACAAAACATTTATGCTTCTCTTCGACCATTTGGGTATCACGAGTTTTCTCCCACCGCAGCGATAGGCTGGCTCATGGTTTCCTTACCCGAAGGAATACATGGTATCGCCTGTTCCGTCGTGAACAATCCAGGAAAAATCCTTCACACCTTCCTGTGCATTCTGTTCGCCGGTGTCGCCTTCAAGCCGGTCTGGCCGCACCTTCAGCAATTGTTTTCTGTTCAGCCGAACAGAAAACTGTATCTTTTCTGTCTTGCCGGCACTCTTCCCCTTTTCGTGAGCGGTTTCGATTGGGGGAGATATGTGTACATTCATCTGGTGTGTACATTTCTTCTCACCTTCCTCGTTCCTGCGCAGAAATCCGAAACAACCTTGCTTCAGCAGTATGCCCTTGAGAGAAGACCGAGAATGGCGATTGCCATTCTGGTTTGTTACTGCCTGTTCTGGAATATTCCTCACAACGGATCCTCTTCCGTTGTCTCCAGTTGGCGTTTTATCAATTATGTTCAATATGCGAGACCGTATCTGAAAGAAACATACAGATTCTATCTCGAACGCATGAATTCCTGCCGTAATCCAAAATAACGCCGACACCTCATGACGTGGAGTAGAGAAGTCCTTTCAGAAAATCGACACACTTGAGTTCCTGCTTTCCAATCCACTGTATTAGAGGCCCCAACCCGAGTCTGACGAGTTTGAGTCTTCTCTGAAGCGCCTTCGAATCGCCCAGTTTCTTCAGAAGCGCGATGATTTCCCTGCGATCCTCTTTAGAGAAAGCGGGGTTGGCCAGACTCACGGCGTGACCGCAGGCTCGTTCGCGTCGCACTCGTCGCACTTCCTCAACGTCCCAGCCGCGCTCTTGAAAAATTCGCTCGTAATCATCGTAGATGATAATCATGTCATGCAACTCGTTGCACTTTCGCCGCACGCGCACTCCGCCGGCGTCCTCCCAGACTCGATACAGGGCCAGCACGTCGGGAATATAGACGTTTCCCCACCCGGCAAGGGCCAGGCGAATGGTGCAGTCCCAGTCTTCGGCAAACTTCATCTGCGGTCGAAAACCAACCTCTTTCAGGGCGCTGAACCGAAACAGCGAAATGAATGACGTCATGCGCATTCCGTAGAGCGCCCCTTTCAAGGCCTCTTCCGAATCCTGGTATCCGCCTTTTCGCGCCAGGCGAATCGTCCGACGCTTGCGGCCTGCCGCATCGATCTCATCGACGGCACAATGGCAATACGCAGCTCGCGGGTGCTTTCGCAATTCAGAGACCATACGCGAAATGAAGGTCGGGTGAAGTACGTTGTCGGAATCGAAGCGAATTACAAACTCGGCTTCGACGTTGTTCAGCAGCCAGTTCGTGTTCCCGGCAATCCCCAGGTTCTTCTCCTGTCTTTTGTACCGAACCTGCGGGTGCTTTCTGCAGATCTCATGCATGACATCGGCCGTATGATCCGAGCTGCAATCGTCCGACACCACGATCTCGATCGGGGAATAATCCTGCACCAGCGCACTCTCGACAGCGATCTTCAGAAAGTCCGCCTGGTTATACGTCGGTATGCAGATAGCCGCACGCGAATTCGTCATTCGTCCCACCCTTTGCGTCCCCTTGTCGCCATGATAGAATTTCAACGAACGTTTTTCAACATCAGGAGCGTGAATGAGAAACCCACAGGTGATAGGTCCGGGTGTCGGCAGCGTTTTGGGGGCTTCAGGCCTCACAAGACCGGCAAAAAAGACGCACTGCGGCCGTTTCAGAGCCATGTACCCGTCAGCCGGATCTCAGAGTCTTAAGCAGTCGTGATGAACATCGTATCCTTTCTCAAACGTACAACCAGGAATCTTCTGCCGCAGCATCTGCTCCTTATGCTGACTTGCACTCGACAGAACCGGTACATTTCCTCTTTGCATCGAAAGGCCGGTCGACTAAGGGTTGCGCAAAATGTCTATCGGCAACCAAACGGTACAGTCACCGCCGGTCCGTTTTCCGGCCTGCGTTTGCCTCCGGGAACGGCATCTCATGCGATCGCTCCCCATCTTCTCGGCACCTACGAAATGGAACTGTATCCTGTCTTTGAACGGCTGTTTCAGCAGCATTTTTCTCTGATTCTGAACATCGGAGCCTCGATCGGCTTTCTCGCGCTCGGCTTTGCCGTTCGGTTTCCCCAAACCCCCGTCATCGCTTTTGAGCCTGACCCATTCCTTCGGTCTCTGATACGTGAGGGAATACAACTGAACCGTCTCGGGCATGTCAGCGTCAAATCGATGTGCACTCCGCAGCTTTTGTCAGAGCTGATCGAACCTGACACCTTGATCCTCTGCGATTGTGAAGGATACGAAAAAGAACTGTTCACGGTTGAATTCCGGACAAAATATGCGCTCGCACATTTCGTCATCGAGATGCACGAAGGGAAGCGGGAAGGACTTCCAGAGCATCTGCGCAACGTATTTGTCGATTCGCATCATCTTTCATGGATCAAGAGTTCCCACAGAATTCCACAAAACCTCTCCCTGAAAGTCGACCTTCGTCCTGAAGAAGCAGGCATTGCCGTCGACGAAGCACGAACCGATGGTTTTTCCTGGTTGCATGCCGAACCAAAAAGCACATTATGCCGGCAACCCTGAACCGGCAGACCATTCACCGCAATCGAGAGACAAAAATGCACGGTACGAATCACGAACGACTGCTGAGATTACTGGCTTCTCACGTGCGACAGCCGCGTTTCATTCTTCCCTGGCTTTCAAAGAGTTTCCTTTTCCGTTCGTCCCCTCTTGATCTTGCTTTGCCCTGGTTTTCCTTTGCCGCAATCGAACATCTTTCTCTCATGAATCTGCGTGACAAGACGATATTCGAGTATGGAAGCGGCGGATCGACCCTGTGGTTTGCGTCGAGATGCAAAAAAGTCATTGCGGCAGAATCAGATCCTGAGTGGGCGGAAAAAGTCATTCGGGCATGTGGAATCCGAGGGGCCGATAATGTCGATATCTTGCTGCAACCGGCCTCGTTCACCAGTGTTTCCCAGTATTCGCAGACGGCTTTCCTTCATTCGATCGACCCATACTCTCCTGACGTAGTGATCATTGATCATTATGAGACAGATGTACACACCCGGCCGGTGACATTTGTCCATGTGCAGGAACAATGCCGGACGGCAAAACTGATCATCGTTGACGATTCCTGGCGTTACGAATCACTGGCCAATCTCAGTCAAGCCCGCAAGATTGTTCGATTTCAGAGCACCGGCCCGGCTCGACTGGGCGTGACCTCAACGGATTTCCACTGGTACTGAAGCTGTCGATTCAGCGATGGATCTTCATGACCACAGCAAGGCCTTAAGTATATTCGATGACAGCAATCAGAGAGACGTTTTCGCGCAGCAACCCTTGTTCCTCGTTGGCTTTCTGTGGGCGGCATGATAAGATGTGATGCTATTTTTCAACCTGTTTCGAAAAGAGTATTCGCATGAAACTTCTGGTAACCGGTGGTGCGGGGTTTGTCGGGTCGAGCCTGTGCCTCTTTTTTCGCAAGGCACACCCCGAGTTTGAGATCGTCGCCTTCGACAACCTGAAGCGACGCGGCTCCGAACTCAATCTTCCCAGACTGCGCGACGCCGGCGTCACTTTCGTCCACGGAGACGTGCGACACCGTAGTGATCTCGACGCCGTCGGCCCGTTCGATCTGATGCTCGAATGTTCTGCCGAACCTTCGGTTTTAGCCGGCTACAATGACAGCCCAGCCTACGTTCTCGACACGAATCTGGTCGGCACGATCAACTGCCTCGAAGCCGTTCGTCGACACCGCGCCGCCATGATCTTTCTTTCGACCAGCCGCGTCTACCCGATGAAAACCATCGCCGCCCTACCGTTTGTCGAACAGGCAACAAGATTCGACCTGCCCGAGGGTTTTTTCGACGTCGGGGTGACGGCGAACGGCATCCAGGAATGGTTTCCACTCGATGCCCCCCGCTCGCTCTACGGAACCACCAAATTGGCATCAGAGCTCCTTATTCTCGAGTATGCCGACATGTACGATCTTCGCGCGATCATCAACCGATGCGGGGTACTGACCGGGCCGTGGCAAATGGGCAAAGTCGATCAGGGGGTCGTCGTTCTCTGGGTCGCTCGCCATGTGTTCGGGCAGAAACTCGCCTACTTCGGCTTCGGCGGTCGCGGCAAACAGGTACGCGACATTCTGCACATTCGCGATTTGTACAAATTGCTCGAAATTCAAATACAGAACTGGAAAGCATTTGATCGAGAGATCTTCAATGTGGGCGGCGGTCGAGACGTCTCCGTTTCCCTCTGCGAACTGACCGAGCTGTGCCGAAAAACAACCGGAAGAGAGATTCCGATCGAATCGATTCCGGAAAATCGCCAGGCCGACATTCCGTGGTATCTTTCCGATTGCTCGAAAGTCCGAGCTCGATGTTCCTGGAAGCCCGAAACCACGGCACCGGAGATCGTCGCGGAAATCACGGACTGGATCATTCAACACCGCAACACACTTCAGCCAATACTTGCCCCCTGACGGGCGAATCAGGAGAAACAGCATGAAGATTGCCCTGGTCACCGGCTCTGCAGGCCTTATCGGCGCCGAAAGCGTTCGTTTTTTCTCTCAGAAGGGTTTCAAGGTGGTAGGCATTGACAACGACATGCGCCGCTATTTCTTCGGCGACGAAGCATCCACCGACTGGAATCGACGCCGACTGCAAGAGGAATGCCCCGAATACGAACACCATAACATCGATATTCGCGATGTTCCTGCTCTTGAAAGGGTTTTCAAGACCTATCAGAACGACATTGCGGTCGTCATTCACACGGCGGCGCAGCCTTCCCATGACTGGGCGGCCAAAGAACCGTTCACCGATTTCACCGTGAATGCCAACGGGACTCTGAATCTGCTCGAAATGACTCGCCTGCACTGTCCGCAAGCCGTGTTCATCTTCACCTCGACCAACAAGGTCTACGGCGATACTCCGAACTTCCTGCCGCTGGTCGAGCAGGAAACGCGTTGGGAGCTCGACGAAAAGCACCCCTGGTTTACGCACGGCATCGACGAAACGATGAGTATCGACCAGTCGAAGCACAGTATCTTCGGTGCCTCAAAGGTTGCTGCAGACGTGATGGTGCAGGAATACGGCCGGTACTTCGAGATGAAGACGGCCTGTTTTCGCGGAGGGTGTCTCACCGGCCCCGATCATTCCGGGGCTCAACTGCACGGGTTTCTGGCCTATCTCATGAAGTGCGCGATCACGGGCGATCGGTATACCGTGTTCGGCTACAAGGGCAAGCAGGTTCGCGACAACATCCACAGTCACGATCTGGTCAACATGTTCTGGCACTTCTTCCAGAAGCCGCGCATCGGCGAGGTGTACAATGCCGGCGGCAGTCGGCATTCTCATTGTTCCATGCTCGAAGCGATCGAGCTGTGCCAGGAGATCACCGGCAAAAAGATGAACTGGAGCTATTCTGAGACCAATCGCATCGGCGACCATATCTGGTATGTCAGCGATGTGCGCAAGTTCCAAAAACACTATCCCGACTGGAACTATCGGTATTCGTTGAAAGACATTCTTGTACAGATATTTCAGGGGGTTCGTTCCCGCTCGCAGCATGGGTCTAATCCCTGAATCTGGGTTTTGAACGATGCAGCCTGACAGCAGGGGCGATTCCTCCGATGCCGTGAGCCGGTTGGTGCTTTTCGTCATTGTGTTGTCCAACCTGCTGCTCTGCGCCTGGAACGTTCATTCCGGTTCGGAATCCATATTCGACGGCAACCTGTTTTCCGGTGATAACATGCTCAGTCTGGTCGTCCTGAAGGTGTTTGAACACGGCGGCAGACTGTATTCCGACGTCTTCTATCAGTACGGGCCGTTGTATCCCACCCTGTTGTGGCAGTTCTCCAAGCTTTTTGAAAGCCGAATCGTCGCCCTGTATTGTTTCGACATGTTCTGCCTTTTGATCGCTCAGCTATGTGTCGTGTATGTTGCCCACCGAAACGGATTCTCAACATACGTCCTGTTGCTTCTCGCAATCGGCTGTTATGTGCGATATCAAGGGGTCTTCGGCTCGTATGCCGGCCTCGAGAGGGTATTTTTCTGTCTGATCGTCCTCTTCTGGAATGTCTATCATCAAAGAACGGCAGCTCGTGATTATCTTCTTGGAGCAATTTTCGGAGCGCTTCAATGGCTGAAGTTCGGTGTAGGGCCTCTTTTCCTGGTATCGTCCGCCTTGCTCGATTTCGCAGAAACGCGTATTCGAGGCGACACGAACTACCGAGCTCTTCTTCGTTCCTGGCTTCGCATCGGTATCGCGGCCGCCTCCTTCCAGTCGGCTCTCATCTTATTCGCATTCGCACATTACACCCCCGAAATCGCCTGGGAACAGGTCTTTCCAACATACTTTCTAAAAGCCTACGCAGCGTACAACGACTCACGAAATCCTTTCGAATACATGGATCTGGGATTTTTCATCGGAAAACAGCTTCCCCTCATTCTCGGTGGAACTCTGCTCTTGTGGTATCTGATCCATTCGTTTGCGTTTTCGCGTTCGATCGCCGGCCACTCATGGGCGATTCTCCCGGTTTTTTACGTATTGGCCGGTTTCACGATCTTCGGTTTGAAGTATCATTTCTGGGGTTATGATTTCGCCATGCTGTTCTCTTTCTTTGCCTTCCCCCATCTGCATCGCAGCAAATATCTCCATGCGACCGTTCTCCTGCTCCTTCTTTTTCCGGTGGTCAGTTATGCCAAAAACCTGGTTTTTCCAAGACCTTCTCCGCCGAAAGAGAAGGTCGTCTTTCCCAACAACGAATTTCTTTATTTCAGTCCCGAACAGGCGGCCCGGCACAGGGCTTTGATCAAACATTTTGCCATGGTGAGAAACCGAAACGAGCAGCCGGCAAAAGGAATCTTTATCGAGATGGGGTTCTACCATTTTTTCGATTTCGTTCCCGAAGGTCGCCATGTGTACTGGCTGATCGGTTTTCCAAAGCCGTTCGACCGTCAACATGCCTCGCGCCCGAACCAGTCGCTTCTCTGCAGTGTCTGGTCGTCAGAAAGCCTGCCGGCCGACACCGAGAACTGGTTTCAGGAAGCAAATCCCTTCCCGCGCACCCTCTATCAGGAGGCGTTTAGTAAAGCAAAGATTCACAAAATTGATTCCCGCACGTTTTTCTATCATTTTATCTGGTAGGGTGTGTCGTGATTTGTCCAGGCCGTAGGTTGCAAGTTGCAAGTCGGTGATGACAATCCATCTTATTGAACACAGGTGAAACAAGAGAACCATGCACTGCAGGACACAAGACAAACAGGCCGAAAAATCCTTTTTTCAAGACGCGTTTCACGAATTGGCTTATGATGTGTTCACCCCACGCAGCAACCGAGCACTGATCGATCATCTTGTCTCCTTCGGCGGTTTGAAGGCTCAGTCCCTGGTTCTCGATCTGGGTTGCGGAACGGGAGTATTCACCGACCTGCTTTCGCAGGTCGGATTGCGCGTCGTCGGCGTCGATCTCTCGCATAGCCTCCTGCTGCGAGGGCGCCTGAAAAATAACTCGCTTTTATTCATCAATGCCGATGCCGAAAAACTTCCGTTTCCCGACGCCTGTTTCGATCACCTGTTTCTTAGTTGCATCATCCACCATCTTCCCGACCCTAGACCTCTTCTGAAAGAAACCTTTCGTGTCCTGAAAC
>CAYYIY010000085.1:0-14902 GCA_964472075.1 uncultured bacterium
CTGAGCCGGCGTTGTTCCGGGTTGCGGTGAACAATTATTTCAGGGGTTTGCCGCAGCTCGTGCAGTAGTATTCCCGCGCGGGGTTGCCGGCTCCGCAGCTTTTGCACACGACATCAGCACCCGGCTTGGAGGTCGATCTGGCCTCCGGCTGCGATGGTGTCGCGGGAGTGTCGCGCTTGAGACCGATTTTGGCCGCACCGGGAATGGCGGCGCCTGCTGAAAACGACTGGTCGGTCATGGTTGAAAAATAGCTGCTGTCAGGCCATTTCTGGCGGCCGACGTCGCGCCATTTGGCGGCATCTTCGGTTCTTCCGATGGCGGTCAGACACTGTACCAGTCCGTGTAAGTATTCCGGAGCATCTGGAGCCACTTTCATGGCTTTCTCGAATACTTTCAAAGAGCCGGCCGTGTATTCGGAGCGTTTGAAAAACATTTTGGCGAGATAGATCAGCGTATCGCGATCTTCGGGAGCGACCGTCGTATGCTTGAGCAGAATGTCGGTTGCCGTTTTGCTGTCCGCCTGCTGACTCTTGAAATGCTCGACCAGAAAGGCCAGCAGATCTTTGCGATTCTCATCGAGTCGAAAAGCCGCCATGATGCGGTCGATGCTTTCCGGGGCGTTGTCGCGCAGTTGAAAGAGGGCTTCGCCGAGAATGCGGGTGGCCTGTGCGTGTTTGCTATCCTTGGCCAGCACGTCGAGCGCCTGGGCCTTTGCTTCATGAGGCTGTCCGGCTTTGAGGCAGCAGTCAGCCAGTTGCACCATGATTGTCTTGCGTTCTGAGAGGGGCAGATCGGCCTCGAGACGCTTCTGCAGCAGAGGAATGGCCGCCGCCCAGTTGGCGCCTGCAATGGCTGAGTTGATGCGGTGCTGAAGTCCGGCGGCCTTGAGATCAGCCAGCCATGAGCGAATGGGACCCAGAAGGCTGTAGCCGATCATCAGTCCGAAGACGATGAAAAACCATTTATATTTGAAGAGGCGGGACATCCAGACCATTTGTCCCAGGTCGGTTCCGATGGTGGGGTTCTGGCTGTACACGGGGGCGAGCAGATCGAGTGCCGTGTAGTAATCTCCGCGTCGGTAGGCGAGAGAGCCGTTGAAGTAGGGAAGATAGCGGGAAGAGCTGCTGATCGATTCCAGTTTGAGCGTGTATTTCTGCGCCTCTTCCAGTCTGTCCAGGCGGAAACAACACTGAACCAGCTTCACAACCAACTCTTCGGCGGGAGCATCCGGATCTTCCGCGACCTCCTTCAACACCGTGTATGCTTCGTCGAACTTTTCCTGGGAGAACAGGGTGGTGGCATTGGCAAGGTCGTTGCCAAGCTTCTTCTGTTTTTCCTTGACCGCTGCAATCGTCTTTTTCAACTCTTCGATCTTGGCTGCCAGGGCCGGCTTGGGGTCGATCGCATACAGCTTTTCGTAGTTGATGAGAGCGGCATCGAATGATCTTTTGCGCTCTGCCTCCGTTGCGGCACCCAACAGCGCGGCATTCTTCTTCTCGGCCTCGAGTTCGGCCTGCTTGCGATTCAGTTCGCGTGCTTTCGCCGCCTGCCGGGCCTTGTCGATCTTGTCGAGATGAGCCGTGATCGAGGCATACCACGTGCGAAGCGATTCGTTATCTTCGTCAAACTGCAATGCCCGCTCGATTTTCTCGAGTGCGATCTGGTACTTTCCGGCCTTTTCGGCATCGCGGGCAAGTTGTGTGAAATCGGCGACGGTAATGCGTTTTTCGGTCAGATCGATCAGGTTGGAAATTTCGCTGTTGCCTGGTTCTGCTCCTTGGGCTTTCTTGAGGACTTCCAGGGCTTGCTTGAATTTTCCCTGCTCGAACAGGGTTTTCCCTTCGGAAAAGAAATTGTTGGCGACGGCCTGTGAAGTCTGGCCGATCTGCGCTCGGAGGCGCGCAATCTCTTCGTTGGGGTTGCGGATCAGTTCCGCCAGGCGCAGAAAGTCACGAGCTTTCGAATGTTCCGCTAGTGATATGTAGGCTTTGGCCGTCAGGACGAGTGCTTTTTGCAGATCCTTGTCGTCGCCGCTGTCGAGAGCTTCGCGATTGCCGTTGCGTACCAGTTCGCCGAGGCGGGCCAGTTCCTTCCAGTCGCCATCGGCGGCGAGAAACTCGAACAGGCTTGCCGCAACACTCGTGTTGCTGGGAAACGCCACGATCGACTTGCGCAGGTTATCAATCATGGCGGCGTGGTCGTTGCGGGCCTTGGCGTCTTTCGCCAGTTGGATGTACATCGATGCCAGAGCCTTGGGACAATCGATCTCATCAGTTTTGTATTTGAGAGCCTGTTCGAAGGCGTTGATGGCGCCCGTGATGTCGTTCAGTTTGCGCAGCGTCAGACCCAGATGGTAATAGGCGTCCGGGTTGGTTGGATCAAGGGATATCGCCTGTTCGAAGCTCTTGCGCGCCTGCGCCCACTGGTACAACCCAAAGTGGTCACGCCCTTTTTTGACCATGCTGTCGTAGGTAGACCCGAAAGCAAGACCGCCGACAGTCGACAAAATGGCGAGACAGGCGAACACCCGCCGCCACGCGGCTCGGAACATGTGTGGCATGCTGCAACGATAGCACGAGCCGAAAACGGGGGTCAACCGGAATCATTGATTCTCGGCTCAACTTCTCACACGATACGTATGGTCGTGACTGCTGGTGGAGTTTCTCCGAAGCAGCGCATGAAGGGGTGCAACGTGCATTCGTGTTCGCGGGGGGCAAAACGGGCGCAATTTGTTTGACTTGGGTGGGGGGCTTGGGTATAATTCGCCCCTCTTTACAGTTGCACCATATTCTAGGGGGCTTCGTTTCATGCGCAGTGATCACAAGTTCAAGCTGGTCGTCATCTTTGTCGTGCTTCTTCTTACGCTCTTGTACACCTTCCCTTCGACACCCTGGTGGGAAGGCGCATTCGGGCTGTTGACCCGTGATGAACAGCAGGCCGTTCCCGAGTCGCAAATTGTTTTCAAAGACGGCGACGACGGTAATTCCGCCATTATCGAGTTCGCAGTGGTTCAGGGTGCCGCCATCTTCACGAAGAATGCCAGTCTGCGCCCGGAAGACGTGCTGACCAGCGTGGCTGACACGTCGCGTCGACGACTGATGGAACTCGGCTACGAAGCGAAGATCGTGAACCCCGATTTCACGAAGGGCACCCTCGCCATTCGCGTGGCGAAGAAAGATCAGAAGATCGGAAAAGCTGATCTGCCCAAAATTATGGCGCAAACGAAGTTGTACGCTTCTCTCCCCCTCGGCTTGAGCTACATTTTTCCGCAGTCGAAGATCACCCTCGGACTCGACCTCAAGGGCGGCATCGATCTGGTCTATCAGGTTGATCTCACCTCCGTTTCCAAAGACGACAACCCGGCCGATGCCGTGAAGCGCTCCGTCGAGATCATTCGCAACCGCATTGACATCTACGGCGTGGCTGAACCACAGATCAAGGAACAGGAAGGCCACCGCATTCGCATTCAGCTGCCCGGCGTGCGCGATATCGAGCGCGTTAAGGGCCTGATTCAGTCGACGGCCATGCTCAAGTTCCATATCGTGCTGGCGCAGGCTCCGGCAGTAGCCGATCTCGAACCGGTAAATCCTGACACGGAGATGGTGCTGTTCTCTGCCGCACAGCGCAGTGCCCAGGCGGAGATGGGGGTCAGCCAGGGAGTGTATTACAAGCTGAAGAGAGAGCCTGAAGTCACGGGTCGCGACCTGAAGTATGCTCAGGAAGGGTTCGATGACATGGGCGGCCCGATGGTTCATCTGGCGTTCAATCCCGAAGGTGCGCTGAAGTTTGCCAAGGCAACCGGTCAGCATCTGGGCGAGCAGCTGGCCATCGTGCTCGATAACAAGGTGCACAGTGCGCCGACGATTCAGAGCAAGATCACCGGCGGCCTGGCTCAGATCACCGGTCGTTTCACTCTTGATGAAGCGAAGAATCTGGCTATCGTGCTGCGCGCCGGTGCTCTTCCGGCCAATCTCAATCTGATTGAGAGTCGCGTGGTCGGCCCCACTCTTGGTGCCGAATCGATTCGGGCCGGCTGGCAGGCAGGTCTGGTCGGGGCCTTCCTCGTCGTGGTCTTCATGATCACCTACTACAAGTTTGCCGGTGTGATGGCCGACCTCGCCGTCATCTTCAATATTCTGATCACCTTCTCCGCGCTGGTCTTCTTCGGCGGCACGCTGACCCTGCCCGGTATCGCCGGTCTGGTTCTCTCCGTAGGTATGGCCGTTGATGCGAACATCATTATTTTCGAACGCATTCGCGAAGAGCTGCGCACGGGGAAGACCGTGCGTGCTTCTATCGAGGCCGGGTTTGATCGAGCTTTGACCTGTATCGTCGACTCGAACGTCACCACGATTCTGACCGTCATCGTGCTATATGTGTTCGGCTCCGGCCCGATTCGCGGTTTCGCGACCACGCTGGGCATCGGTCTGGTGGCCAACATCTTCACCGCCATCATCTGCGTGAAGCTGGCCATGGATCTCTTCTACGGGCGCGCCAAAGCCGTGGAAATGAGCATCTGAGAACAAGGGAACAGGAAGGAACAACGATATGAAATTCCGCTTCATGGATTATCGCAATCAGCTCTTCATCTTCTCCGGCGTGTTGACCATCCTTTCTCTGCTGCTCTTCGTGGGCAAGGGGTTCAATTACGGCATCGACTTCAAAGGTGGTTCCATTCTGCATCTGCGGTTCAACGACCCGATGAATGAGACCAAGATTCGCGAAGTGTTCGGCAAAATGACGAATCTCTATTTCAAGCCCGATCAGCTGGTGATTCAGGCGGTCGGCGGTGATGCGACCGGTCGCGAATTCATTGTGCAGTATCCGGCTCTGGTTCGCGAGGATTCTGAATCGAGCAAAGTTCATAGTGAGATTCTGGCACAGCTGAAGGCACTGGCTCCGTTCTCTGAAGATGCTCTCTCGATTGCCAACGTCGGTCCCACCGTCGGTGGCGAGATGAAACAACAGGGCTTTATGGCTGCCGTGATCAGCATCATCGGCATTCTGCTCTATCTGGCCTGGCGTTTCGAGTTCCAGTCGGCGACCGGGGCGATCATTTCGCTGATTCATGACCTCATTGTCGTTTCAGGGTTTGTGTGCCTGCTGGGTATTGAATTCGACGTGACCGTGCTGGCGGCTTTGCTGACTATGCTTGGGTATTCGGTCAACGATTCGATCGTCGTTCTGGATCGCATTCGCGAGAATCGACGACTGGTACGCATGGCGAGCTTTGCCGACCTGATCAACGATTCGATCAATCAGACGTTGGGCCGCACCATCAACACCAGTATCACCACGCTGTTCACGCTGGTGACCCTGCTGCTGTTCGGCGGTCAGTCGATTCACAACTTTGCTCTCACCCTGACGATCGGTGTCGTCTTCGGCACCTACTCTTCCGTGTTCATTGCTGCTCCCGTTCTGCTGCTGATGACCGGGGACAAAGTCGGCAAGAAGGTGCCTGCCTGATCGCATCATGCGCGCCGTCGTCCAAAGGGTTGGGCCGACCTTCCTGACGGTCGACGGCCGCGAGATCTCTCGCATTGCCGAAGGCCTGGTGTGCTATCTGGGCGTCCAGCAAGGAGATTCGGATCACGATCTCTCCTGGACGATCAAGAAAGTCTCAGGCCTTCGTGTTTTCTCGGA
The DNA here is from genome assembly GCA_964472075.1 of uncultured bacterium. Taxonomy (GTDB): domain Bacteria; phylum Muiribacteriota; class Ozemobacteria; order Ozemobacterales; family Ozemobacteraceae; genus CAYYIY01. Next base: position 5,644 of record CAYYIY010000085.1, read on the forward strand.
CGCTCAAGGCAAGATGAACCTTTCCGTGCTCGATCTCGGCCTCGAGATACTGGTTGTCTCGCAGTTCACGCTCTTTGGTGATGTGCGCAAGGGGTTTCGTCCGAGTTTCACCGAGTCAGAAGCTCCTGAGCCGGCTCGTCTCATGTATGAACGATTCATGGAAGGACTTCGGCAGGCCGGCGTTCGTCGCGTGTGCGGCGGGGTCTTCGCTGCTGACATGCATATCACTCAGGAAAATCGCGGTCCGGTGACGATTCTGCTCGACTCGCGATTGAAAACCGCTTCTTAGATCGCCGACCTTCCTGGAATGCGTGGAGATGAACGGCCTCTTGTGTGCTGTTCATGATGTTGTGGCAATCAGCAGACCCGTACTTTCATCGCGCCGCTGCGGGTCTGTTCGGGATGTCGTAATTACTGAAACAACCGTTTCTTGAGGCGGCGAAGATAGTCGAGACGGATGGGAATCTCGTCGGCATTATGCAGGCGCGATGGAATTTCCTTTTCCATTTTCCGCAGGGCCCGTTCGAATGCCTGAATCTCGATCAGAATCCGATAGATCGGTTTGACGTTGCCGAACTCGGCCAGTTCGAGCAGCAGGTCGCGGTCGAAGTTTTCCAGGCCCTTCTGTTGAATGACGACTTCGAAAAAGTCGAGATCCTTGTCCGAGGCGATGGCCTCTTCTTCACGCGGAGAGAGAGCACTTTGCAGGATAAGAATCAGAAGAATGATGCCGACGATGAAGCAGGCGATCAGAACGCCGGTATCGTCTCCCGTGGAGAAATACTCCTGCAGTGCGCGGGCCAGTTTTCCGTAGAGCGTCAGTTCCACGCGAATGTTCCGTTTAGATGATCTTGAAGCTCAGTTCGGCAACCAGCTTCTTGATCTCTGGGGATGAATCCCGGCGCAGTTTGGGCAGCACGGGCTTGAGGACGTCCGGCCGAATTTTCATGACGGCCTTTACGGCGTTGACTCTGACCAGATCATTGGGGTCGTTCAGGAACGTCATGATCAGTCGGAGATGTTCGGGTTGCTTGATTTCGCCGCAGACCCAGAGCGCGCTCGCACGCATCACCGCCTGTTTGTCGCGCAGCATGCGGGTCAGGACCGGCAGAATATTCAAACGGGCAATCTGCCAGACGGCCAGAGCTGCATTGGCGCGTATACGGTTGTTGGCGTCTTCGAGAAAGGGGACCAGCAGGTTGGCCGCCTCACGATTGCCCGCGGCGGCGATGGCTTCGATCGTATTCGCGCGCACACGTTCATCCGGATCGCTCAAAAACTCGATCAGATGCGACAGCAATGAATGATCGGCCAGGACGCCGAGACTCTTGACCACCGCGGCGCGCACTTTGTTCGAAGGGTCTTTCATGGCGGCCAGCAGGCCTTCGCGAGCTTTTCCGGCGGCCTGCAGATTCTCGAAAATCATGGCGGCGCGCAGACGGGTGTCGGTATCCAGCGAACGCAGATCGCCCAGCAACTGGTCGACGAAGCCTGTGTCGAGCTTGAGCAGGGCTGAGCCGGCCAGTTTGCGCACGTGAGGCGGCATGCGATTGAAGTTCTCGACATACCTTTTCTGCGTGATGCGGGCGATTTCGCGCAGAGCGAACTCACGAAGCTCTTCGGACGGACTCTGTACGGCTTTGGCCAGAATCGGCGCAAGGCGCGCCTCGTCGAGAGAGGTCTTGCCTTGCCGGAGTGCGGTCAGCGCCACGGTTGGGTCGGGATCCTGGGCTGCCTTCTCCGTCATGTGGGACAGGTCGGGATGCCGGCGTGCGATGGCCAGGTTGAGAGCTTTCTGACGCACAATGGGAGACGGGTCGGTCACGGCACGGCTGATCAGGTTGTTGATGCCGTCAAACGATGTCTGAGAAAGAAAGTCGAGTGTTGAGGCCCGCATCTGTGCATCGGGGTCGTCAAGCAGTTCTCGAAGTTTGTACGAGCCGCTTTTCTTCGAAACGTGCTTCTGAAAGCTGATTTGGTGTTCCGGATTGAGGCTCCCGATGTTCTTGAGCAGGAGTTTCATCAGGTCCGGGTTGGGTTGGCGGTTTAACATCTCGAGGATCTGCGCGACGAACCCGGAATCATTTTTCAGCGCCTGTCCGAGGAGGGCGTTGCGAAGATCGGCATCAAGCCCCGATAAGTTGCGCCATGTATCGATGAAACATTCTTCGAAAAGTTTCGGCAGCGCTTGAATGACCGGTTCGAGGTGTTTGGTGTCAAGCAGGGCAAACAGTACTCGGGAAAGAGAGATCAGAGCATCGCGGCTCGGGGAAAGCTTGATGGTTTCGACGACCCGGTTGCGCCAGGATTGAATCAGTTCGCGCAGATACGATTTGTTCGGTTCGGAGGGGTCGTCGAGGCGTTGACGTGTCTGACGAATCACTTGCATGAGCGAGTCGATCGTTGTCTGTCGAATGGGGGGATACGGGTCTTCGAGCAATTGCAGAGCAGGGAGAAACAAGATGGTGTCGGGTTTGCGCAGGGTTTTCTGTGCGAACTCGTAGCGAATCTCGTTTTTCGGAATGCGAATGACCAGATGCAGCAGTTCTTCCTTGGCGTTCGGATGCTGCTGAAAAAGGCAATCTTCGATCATACGCAGCTGATGGCGATTCGGCACACCCTGGCGGAACAAGGCCTCGATGTGGGGCAGAAGCTCGTCAGGTGTGTACTCGCATAGCGCGTCGCGAATCTGCGCCTGAATCGAGGTCGATGCGGTATCGGCCAGGCTCAGATACATGGGTACGAAGTCCGGACGGTGAAACTTCATGAGATTCGGCAGATGAAATTTTTTCACCTCTTCGTCATCATGGGCGAAGTTCTCGCTGAGCACGTCGAAGAAGCCCATCTCCTCGAACAACGAAACCAGTTCGAAGTAGAGAGGCGATGTCTTGTCATCTGGAATGGCTCGGAGAATGGCGCCCATGGCTTTCATACCGAAGACACGCAGAATCGATTCACGTGCCTCGCGTCTGATCGCATTGTCTTCATCGATCAGGAGCGGCAAAATGGCATCGAGAGCCGCCTGCGTCGGAATGCGGATCAGCGCGTGCAGAGCTTCGGCGCGAATGTCCCGATCTTCCTCGGTCAGCAACGGCTTGAGGTGATCGACCGCTTCCTCGATGCCGCGCTTGCCGATGACTTCGACCAGCTTGAGTCGCGTCGGCTTGGGATCATCGTCAGAACTCTTCAAAGCAGCGATCAACAAGAGATCGGTTTGTGGTGCTTCGGTTTCGATCAGTTCACGGGCGGCCTTCTCGCGTGTGGAAGCGTCCGAGTGGCTGAGATCCTTGATCAGCTCCTGGGGCGCGCGTGGCGAGTTGAAAGGCCAGATCATTGTTTGGCCGCCGGTTTTTTCTGGGGTGCGGACAAAATGTCTTGTACGACTTTTCTGACCTTCTCATCGGGGTCGAATCGCAGTTGGCGAATATACGGAGCCAGGACAAACGGATCGGCCAGCTTGCCCAGGGCCGTCACGACATTGCGGCGAACGTCCGCGTCGGGATCTCGCATACACTGGATCAACACCGGGAAAAAGCGCATGTCTTTCAACTCGCCGAGCGAGAAAGCGGCAGAGGCTCTCATCCACTTGTCCGGGTTACGCAGCATTTCGAGCACGGAATCGTAGATCTGATAGTAGCCGAGTTTCCAGAGGGTGACGATGGTGTTCCCGCGTACCCGGTTGTTCTTGTCGTGCAGACAGGGAAGAATGTGCTCGACGAACGACAGATCACCGACGAAGGCCATGGCTTCGACGGCATTGGCGCGAACACGATCGTCCGGGTCCTGGAGGAACTGGACCAGCATGTTGCCGACCGAAGGGCCGCCGATCTTCCCGAGACCCATGACGACCACCGCTCGAACCTGCGGGTCCGGATCCTGAATCGCGACGATCAGATTGGTTTTGACATCGGGTGGAATATGCTCGACAAGCACCTCGAGGATGCGCGCAGCCAGGACGCGGGTGCGCTGATCCATCGATGACAGGTCCTGCGTGATATCGTAGAGAAAGTTCTGGTCCATTTTGATCAGCGACATGCCGATGGCATAGCGCGTTTCCGGCGGCATGTGATCAAAGTTGGCCATGAATTTGCGTCGCGTGATGAAACTGATCGCCGCATGCGCGGCCTTTTTCACCTTGTCATCCTTGGCGGCCATCAGCTTCGTTAGATTTGGCAACAGTTTCGGGTGATCGCGTTCGCGTAGAATCTCGATGGCTTTCATGACCATGGTCGGCTCGCTGTCTTTCAGAAACTCGAGCATGACCTCGGTGCCGCGTTCGTTCTGAAAGTGTTTCAGCTGCAGCAGTTTCAGGATGACCTCGCGAACCGAATAGTCCGGGTCATGAACTTTTGAAAGCAGGATGTTGAGAGCGTTCGTCGACCCTGATTCCCCAAGAATCTGCAGGATACGTGAACGCAGCTGCGGGTCCTGGTGGTAGAGCACTTCTTCGACGAATCGCTTCAGACGAGGATCCATCATCAGGTTGATGATCTCGGCCTGAATTTCGGGCGGAATGGACATGAAGTGCTCGAGCAGTAGCGAGTTCAGAGTCTCGATGATGAAGTTCTCGCTCGGGTTGCTCAGCAGGACCAGCGCGGTTCGCCCCGTGTCCGTTTTCGCGTAGGTGCAGGCGGAAATGAGGAGATCCTTGCGCACCGGCCCCTCGAGGCCCTTCAGAAAGCTGTTCAGGTAACTCTCGTTGTACTTGTGCAGGCGCGGCAAATTGCGCAGGATGACCTCCTGCTTCCAGCGGCCGATGCGCAAGATACATTCGGACATGATCTTGCTTGAGTGAGCGTAGGTGTCGTTCAGGTGCGATTCGAGCGGGGTGATGAAGAAAGCAATGCGCTCGAGCGTCTGTTTCGACTGCCGTGCCTGAGGGTCCATCTGCTCGAGTTCGTCGGCAAAACGCTTGGCGATGTTCTGAATAATCGTTTGAACGATCGGCGGGATCGTCTTGAACTTGTCGAGCAGAAAAGGAAACAGGTACGGAAACGAGATCGGGTCGTTTAGCTTTTCGACCAGCTGCAGGATCTTGATGCGATACTGCTCGCTTTTTCGATCGAGATTTTCGAAGATCTTTTTGAAAAACGCGTCTCCGTGGGTTTGCAGACACTTGAATACCGGGTACCACAGATTCGAGTCGATCGCGGGAAGATTCGCAACAGCCTGATCGAGGAAGGCTGGATCCTTGATTTTGTCGATGTGCTTGGTGAACTCGATCTGAATCAGCTTTTTCTCTTCCTTCTTGGCCTCGACGACTTCTTCCTTCAAGATGTCGAAGACGATCGGATAGAGCTTGGGGTTCTGCAACAACACGATCTGTTCGAGATATAGAATCTTCTCTTTGGCGGAATAGTTGGCCCACTTCTTCACCATTGCATCGACGACGCCAGAACCCTCGATGGCAGTCTGCAACACCGACCGGATGTCAGGATCGGTGGTCTTGCACAAGTAATCGGTGATCGGTCGCAGGCGGTCTTCATCAAGCGTCTTGAGAATGTCCTTGAAGGCCTGGCGAAGCAGGGTTTCCGGGTGAACCAGCAGTTTGAGAATCACCTGCAGGTCGTCGATCGTTAAGGCCTTGCTGGCCGCACCGAAGACTTCGAGAATCTTCAGTCGGCTCTCGACGGGAAGATTCTCTTCAAAGCGCTCGCAGAGAAACACGACCATTTCGTGAGTAATCGAAATGGCAAATTCCTCGTGCGCCTGAGATGAAACCCGTTTGTCGTTCGACATGAGTCGACCGAAGGCTTCAACCGGGTCCGTAACTTTTCTAGTAAACCAGCCCATAGATTCCTGAACAGTATACTATTCTATCCATCGGCAGGTACGGTCGAAGTTCGGAAGTTCCTGCAAAAAAATGCCAAATGGATACCAATTTCCATGAGCAGCAACAGCGGAATGGTCACCAGAAACTGCGAAATGACATCTGGTGGCGAAAGAATTCCGCCGATGACGAAGGCAATGACGATGCCATGCCGCCGATAGGCGACGGCCTGTTCGACGGTCCAGATGCCGGTGGCGTCGAGAAAAATCAGAAGCAGCGGGAGTTCGAAAAGAGTTCCAGAGACCAGAATGGCAACGAGAATGAAATCGACGTAGGCCGCGTAGGAAAAATTGGCGTTCAGATCGCTGCCCATGCTGCTGATCATCAGCTTGAGAATGAACGGCAGGAAGCCGAAATAACAGGCGCAGCATCCGGCGCAGAACAAGAGAAGCATCGGCAAAAGCGACCAGGCGGCGAAACGTCGCTCGCGCGGCAGCAGGCCTGGGCTGACAAACCGCCAGACGTGCCATGCGACAATCGGCAGAACCAGAATGAAACCGGTCCAGGCGGCCAGTTTCATCGTCGTGAAAAAACCTTCCGTGATCGTCAGGGCGGTTAAGCGAATCTCGGGAAAGTTGACACGGAGAGGTTGCATCACCAGCTTTAGCAACAGCGACGTCTGGGAATAACAGACGAAAAATGCCGCCGTATAAGCCGCCAGACACCAGAGCAGGCGAGTGCGCAGCTCTTCGAGATGTCCGACAAAAGTCAGCGGTTGTCGTTCGTTCATGGGAGATTTAAGCATTATAGGGGCGGCTGTCGTTGCGGTCAATCGTTCTCATCAAGGTTTGCGGCCGAGAACATTGACGTTGACAAGGGTCGTGGTTTCAGGTAAAAAGGTGGCAAACGAGGTAAAGGGAAGACCTTTGCCGACACCATTCCTGACCAAGAGGGAGATACACCGTGTGGCTTATTAGAAAGCTGTTCTGGCTGTGCACGCTTCCGTTCATCGCGCTGTTCGGGGTTCTCATGTTTGCGTTCCCTGAAGAAATGAAGGAATTCAAAAAAGACCTGGTCGATATGGTCGAAAACTCCTGGCTTCGCTGGATCGGCTTCGTCGCCTTCGTCGTGGCGATGGTTCATCTGGTCAAGTTCTTTGATGGCAAGCACACCCTCGTTCGCCTGACCTGCCCCGAAGATTGATTTCTCGCACAAAACAAAGCCCGAAGGCGATGAACCTTCGGGTTTTTTCTTTTTCCAGGTTTTTCAGGGCGGGCTATTCGAAATGGGTCACCCGCACACGCATGGATTTAACCCCCGGAGGCGGGTCCGGGAACGGGATCTCGAAGAGTGACACCTCGGACGGAAACAGGCCGCGACTTTTCAATGTGAGTCCAACCGTCGATTTCCGCAGGATCTCATTCTGGTCATCGAGAAGGGTGCCGGTCAGTTCGATGCGGCTTTTCAGTGAATCGGAAGTATTCTTAACTTCGCCCACGATGTACATGGTGTTGTATTCGCGGTAGGAGTCGACATTATCGATGGAAAACGTCGGTTTCAGGTCGCGTTCGATCACCGGATTCTGTTTGTCATCGCGCGCGCGTTTGACGTAAGAGGTTTCGACGACGTAATCGTACCAGGACCACGCTTCGAGATTCATGGGTTCAAGCTTGATAGCGGTTCGCAGAGCTTCTTTTGCTTCTGAGAGTCGGCCTTCAGCGAGATACCCCTGGCCTTGCGTGATGAAGGTGCGTGCCGCCTGGTCTGCCTGTGGTGTCTGCGGGGTGCCCGTAACCGGGCCCGAGCGAATCGCCGAAGGCAGCGCCGGGGGCGGCGTTGTCTGCCCCGGGCGTTGGGCGTTCTGGCCGATGACCGTGAAGGTAAGGCTTCCCATCAGCAGAGCCGTCATGAGCAGAGAACGAGAGTTCTTCATCTCTCGATCTATCGGCAGAGTCGTCCGAATTTCGAAGAGGCTCTCGGGAACGCGATCGGATCTCAGTGACTGGGAAATGCTCTGAGAATGATGGAATAAAAACGCTCGAAGCCGAAGATCGGCAAAGCGCGTCGCAGAATCTGGTAGGCAGCCGCGCCGGCATCGTTCTCTTCGGCGCGCAGCATCTCGATGAGATTCGTCGGGCTGACCTGCATGCGGGTCGGACTGATACTGAGACCTGGCGGTGCAAGGCTCTCGATGCGGTGTTGCAGTGATTCGAGATCCTGCTTTTCGTCGGTGATCAGAAAAAGATCGAGAGGCAGGGAGACTTCATGGTTCGCGGATGGTTCAGGAGTTGCTGTCTGGTCGGCATTGGTCTGGTTCTCCCAGTTCAACACCGGAATCTCGATCTCCTTCAGATGATCAAGATTGAGAAGGAGAGCGCTCTGTAGAAAATCGCCACCCGAGGCTTCAATCAACGAGCGCATCTTGCTGACAACGTCTGCCAGCGGGGTTCCGGAATTCAAAAACTGATGTGCCCGCTGCGCGGCGCCGAGAGCCAGCAGATTGCAGGTCATCGGATTGGCGGCATTCAGAGAACAGAGTTTCGCCTTGCCTTGCGGCTGAATACGCAACACGCCCATACCGCCGAGTTGATGGGTGCGGTTGTAGGCGGTTCCGTAGGGGAGCTCCAGGCGTTGGGCGATCTGATGAATGGAGAGAACCCCTGCCGGCTGATCGAGAAAAGTCTCGACTATCTGGATGTATAGTTGCATGAGAGGCAGGATTATACCTTACACCGGGCGCCAAGACAAAGAAAAAAACACGCCCAAATTCTCGTAAGCAAAAAAAGTGCCGAGTTTGCTTGACACAATCTCATTCCGCTGTTACAATGCCTGACCACTTATATTGTTTGCGGTTTTTTTAGGGATGGGCGCGAAGTTTGACTCTGTTTTTCGGATGGGGAAGCGGGGCTATTGATTGACAGGCCGGCCAGGTATTTCAACAACCAGGACCGAACGACGAAGAGACCAGGGATGCAAACCCCTCGGGTTGAGCCGGGGTGTACATCTGGGGTCTTCTTTTGCGCTTTTCCCGCATCTGCACGACAGTGCGCCTTGTTACGGAAATCCGGGGCTAAGGCCCCTTTGGCAGCCCAACTGAGGTAAGGAGTTCGAAATCGACTGGAACCGATCGTATCTTCATGGCTGACAAGCGGGTGTTTCGGGATATCCCGAACCTCATTGAGATTCAGACTCAGTCCTTCGAATGGTTCCTCCAACCGGGGAAATCATTGTCTGAGCGCAAAAAGCAAGGGCTGCAGGAAGTCTTTCACGAGATCTTCCCGATTCAGGATTACGTCGGCAACCTGTGCCTCGAGTTCATTGATTACTCGCTGGGCCTGGGCATGTGCAAGAATTGTCCGCAGATCAAGCTGAACAAGAAGTGCTTGTTCGACGATTGCAGCTTCCCTGAAAAGGAATGTGAGATCGCGTTCGTCGGTGACAACCCCTTTCGCGTGAAGCACAGCCCCGATCAGTGCCGCAAACGCGATT
>CAYYIY010000085.1:14912-19406 GCA_964472075.1 uncultured bacterium
ACCTACTCGATTCCGCTGAACATCAAGGTTCAGTTGATCATGCAGCAGACCGGCGAAGTCAAAGAACAGGAAATCTTCCTGGTCAACCTGCCCTGCATGACCGAGCGCGGCACGTTCATCATTAACGGGGCCGAACGCGTCGTGGTCAGTCAGCTGCATCGCTCTCCGGGCGTCTATTTCAGCTATAACCGCCCCAAGAAGCTGTACAGCGCGAAGATCATTCCGTATCGCGGCGCCTGGATGGAATTCGAACTGGATCTGATGAAAGATGCGATCTTCGTTCGCCTCGATCGCAAACGCAAGATTCCGGTCACGACTTTCCTGCGCTCGCTGTTCAACTGCGCCGATGAAGACCTGCTTGACCTGTTCGACAAGAATGAAACGATCGTCAGTTCGCTGAAGTTCGATAAGCAGGCATGCAGTGCCAAAGAAGGCCCCGAGAAGCTGCAGCGCGCCATCACCGACTCTCTGCGCGTCATCTTCTCGAAGCTTCGCCAGGGTGATCTGTTCGTCGAGGACAACGCCCGCGCTCTGCTGCGCAGCCTCTACTTCGATCCGAAGAAGTACGATCTCGGCGATGTCGGTCGCTACAAAATGGACAAGAAGCTGCGCCTGGCTGATCGCATCGATGAGCAGATCGCGTTCCGCGATATCAAAGATCCGAAGTCCGGCGATATTCTGACCCCGATGAACGAAAAGATCGCCAAACGCGTTGCCGAACAGCTTGAGCACATGCTTCTGCCGATCTTCATTCGCCTCGAAGACCAGCCGAACGGCTATCGCATCATGTACAACCCGCCCTTTACTGATGTGAAGATCGCGGATGCCGAGAAAGGCCTGATGTCGCTCGCCGGTCGCGAAGCCTATGAATCCGTCATCGACAAAACCACCAAAGAGATACTGGTCGAAAAGGGGTGTGATGTCACCGAAGAAGCGATCAAGCGCCTGAAAGAGTGCAAGATCAACTCGGTTCGCATTCGCAAAGACAAGGTTCTCTGCTACGAAGATATTCTGGGCGTCATTCGCTACCTGATCGATCTTTCGAACGGTATCGGCCGCCTCGATGATATCGACCATCTGTCCAACCGCCGTGTCCGGCATTGCGGCGAGTTGCTGCAGAACCAGTTCCGCATTTCGCTTTCCCGCATGGAACGGGTCATCAAGGAACGCATGACGATTCACGATCTCGACAGCTACACGCCGCAGTTGCTCATCAACACCCGCCCCGTCGCGGCCGTGGTGGAAGAGTTCTTCGGTTCGTCACAGTTGTCCCAGTTCATGGATCAGACCAACCCGCTCGCCGAGCTGACTCACAAGCGCCGCCTTTCCGCCCTCGGGCCCGGTGGTCTGAAGCGTGAACGCGCCGGCTTCGAGGTTCGCGACGTGCATCCGACACATGACGGACGCATCTGCCCGATTGAAACGCCTGAAGGTCCGAACGCCGGTCTGATCGCGAGTATGGCCGTGTATGCGAAAGTCGATGAGTATGGCTTCATCACCTCGCCGCTCTGCAAGATCGACGAAGATACCGGTCGCATCCAGATGGACAAGCTCGAATACAAGGATGCGTATGAGGAAGATCGCTTCAAGGTCTGCCAGCCCGACATCGGTATCGATGATGCCGGCACGATCGGCAGCGAAGTCGTTCCAATCAAGTATTTCCGGGAAGACTACGAGTTCGAATACGTCAAGCGTGAGGAAGTCGAGTATGTGAAGTTCTCGCCGCTGCAGATGGTCAGCGTGGCGTCGGCTCTGATTCCGTTCCTCGAACACGATGACGCGAACCGCGCTCTGATGGGCACGAACATGCAGCGCCAGGCCGTTCCGCTGATCAAAACTGAACCTCCTCTGGTCGGTACCGGTCTCGAAGCTCGCGCGGCCCATGATTCAGGCGCTCTGGTGCTTTCTCGCACACACGGCATCGTCGAATTCGTCGACGCCGAGTGCATCAAGGTCCGCCGTGCCAGCCGCCGCAAGGAAGATGAAAAGATTCCGGTGTCTGAAGCCGCGTTCCGCAAGGCGCAGGGCCGCAAGATCATGGATACCATCGTCGACCTGCTGACCGGCGAGATTATCATCGAAGCAGGCATGCCGCTTGAGATGGGCTACATGGGCAAGCTCGGTTCGATCTGCAAGGAAATCCGCCTGCAGCAGGAATCGGTCGACGTGTACCACCTGCAGAAGTTCATGCGTTCGAATCAGGGCACCTGCATCAACCAGAAGCCGATTGTCAAGAAGGGCGACCGCGTGCGCCCCGGCCAGGTTCTGGCCGATGGGCCCGCGACCTCTTCCGGCGAACTGTCGCTCGGTCGAAACGTTCTGGTGTCATTCATGCCCTGGGAAGGCTACAACTTCGAAGACGCGATCATCCTTTCTGAACGATTGGTGAAAGATGACGTGTTTACCTCGATTCACATCGAAGAATACGAAATCGATGCGCGTGACACGAAGCTGGGGCCGGAAGAGATCACTCGCGACATTCCCAACGTCGGTGAAGAAGCGCTGCGCAACCTCGATGACGAGGGCATCATTCGCATCGGCGCCGAAGTCGAAGCGGGCGATATTCTGGTCGGCAAGGTGACACCGAAAGGCGAAACCGAACTGACCGCGGAAGACAAGCTGCTGCGCGCCATCTTCGGGGAAAAGGCCCGCGAAGTGCGCAACACCTCGCTGACCGTTCCGCACGGTGAGCGCGGCAAGGTTGTCGACGTCATGGTGTTCAGCCGCGACAACGGTGATGAACTGCAGTACGGCGTGAATAAACTGGTACGCGTGTTCGTCGCTCAAAAGCGCAAGATCACTGTCGGTGACAAGATGGCCGGTCGCCATGGCAACAAGGGCGTCATCAGCCGCATTGTTCCGGTTGAAGACATGCCGTTCCTGGCCGACGGTCGCCCGATCGACATCATCCTGAACCCGCTGGGTGTGCCTTCGCGCATGAACGTCGGGCAGGTTCTCGAAACGCACCTGGGCTGGGCGGCTGAGAAGCTCAACAAGCGCTATGCCACCTCGATCTTCAACACGGGTCGCGATATCGCCAACGAAGACTTCGTGATGGATCAACTGAAGGTCGCCAACGAAAAGGATGCGTTCCATCTGGTTGACCAGGAAGGCAAGACCTGGCTCTATGACGGGCGCACCGGCGACAGATATCACAAGAAGATCATGGTCGGCATGATTTACATCCTCAAGCTGGCCCACCTTGTCGACGACAAGATGCACGCCCGCTCGACCGGCCCCTACAGTCTGGTCACGCAGCAGCCTCTCGGCGGCAAGGCCCAGTTCGGTGGACAGCGCTTCGGAGAAATGGAAGTCTGGGCGCTCGAAGCCTACGGAGCCGCGCATGTGCTGCAGGAACTGCTGACGGTCAAATCGGACGATGTTGAAGGCCGCGTGCAGGTCTATGAAACGATCATCAAGGGCAAGAACATCATGAAGCCCGGTATTCCCGAATCCTTCAAGGTCGTGGTCTCGGAACTGCAGAGCCTCTGTCTGCAGGTGGACCTGAAGAAAGATTCGCGTGAGGTCACGATTCTCGAAGGCGGCGGACATCTGCTGCCGGCCGACGGGGAAACCGATTCAGACTCGTGGGAAGACGATCACGAGGAAGACGAGGATTTGACCGGTGGTTCTGAAGATGGTGACGATGACGACGACGGCGACGACGCCGATGATGATGCCGAATAATCGAGCACTCGGCACACAGACGAAGGAGGGAAAATAATCATGTTGGAAATGGATAAGTTTGATGCGATTCAAATCAGCATCGCGTCTCCGGATAAGATCCGCTCCTGGTCGTATGGTGAGGTAAAGAAGCCCGAAACGATCAATTACCGCACGCACAAGCCCGAACGCGACGGCTTGTTCTGCGAGCGCATCTTCGGCCCCACCAAGGATTTCGAGTGCTTCTGCGGCAAGTACAAGAGCATTCGCTACAAGGGCATCATCTGCGAACGTTGTAACGTCGAGATCACCAAGTCGGCCGTGCGCCGCGAGCGCATGGGCCACATTCAGCTCGTGACGCCGGTTGCGCATATCTGGTACGGCAAGGGCAGCCCGAACTACATTGCTCTGCTGCTCGACATCTCGGCACGTGATCTCGAGAAGGTTCTGTACTTTCAGAGCTACATCGTCATCGACCCGGGCAACCTGCCTCTTTCCAAGAAGCAGCTGCTGCCGGAGGAAGGCACGAACGGCGAGATGGGCTACCGCGAACTGCGCGAAAAATACGGCGACATGTTCGTCGCGAAGATGGGCGCTGAAGCCATTCGCGAGCTGCTGGCCGAGATCGACCTCAAGAAGCTCGAGGGTGAACTCAATCAACAGCTGAAGACTTCGACCGGCACCAAGCGCCTGCATCTGCTCAAGCGACTTGAATTGGTACGCTGGTATGCCGCTTCGGTCAGCCGCCCGGAATGGATGATCCTGGATGTCATCCCGGTCATTCCGCCCGATCTGCGCCCGATGGTTCAGCTCGACGGCGGCCGGTTCGCC
>CAYYIY010000085.1:19416-19678 GCA_964472075.1 uncultured bacterium
AACGACCTCTATCGCCGCGTCATCAACCGCAACAACCGTCTCAAGCGCCTGATCAAGCTCATGGCGCCTGATATCATCATCAAGAACGAAAAGCGCATGCTGCAGGAAGCGGTCAATGCTCTCATTGACAACGGCCGCCGCGGCAAGCTGGTCACCGGCCCCAACAATCGCCCGCTCAAGTCGCTCACCGATCTGCTGAAGGGCAAGCAGGGCCGTTTCCGCCAGAACCTGCTCGGAAAGCGCGTCGACTATTCCGGCCGCT
>CAYYIY010000086.1:0-18914 GCA_964472075.1 uncultured bacterium
TCGCGAAACACTTTGATCAACTCGAGAAGATCTGAACGAAGAAAGGGTTCACCACCGGAAAGAGTGATCATCAGGCAGTGCAAATCGCGAAGTTCTCGCGCCAGTCGCGGCACGAGCGAAAGCGGGAGTTCAGCGTCAGAAACGGCTGCGGGAAGATAGCAGATCGGACAATTCTGGTTACAGCGAGCCGTGACCTCCCAGAAGAAGGAGGTGATGCCGCCGGCTTGCTTCACACGTTGAAAAAAATCGATCATTCGCGGGTGACAATCTGTCTGGCCTGCAGGTCGGCGAGAAATCGTTCGACATCATTCGATGCTTGCTCCGGTGACACGTCGAAGGTCTCGCAAACTCTTTGTACGAGTTCAGGGACGGTGAGACCTTCATTGTTCCAAAGCCACAGGAATAGCTGACTTGCGACCGCGTTCAGTTCGTGCATGTGGTTGTCGCGTACCGTCAAGAGGAAAACGCGTTCCTGGAACTGTTGCCAGGCGAGGTTGACGCGATTCAGTCGCAACATGGCAGAGACCGCTCAATGATGTTCATGCGTTCCATGATAGCACGCTGACGTGGAAGAAATGAAGCCGGCAGATCGGCAAGGAGTGCAGCGGCGTGGCGAAGAGACAACCGGTTCGCGAGTGCATCACCGGAGAACACACACTTCATCAATGCGGGAAAACCGGGTGGAATAAGCGAATAGTGAGCTTTCAACCGGTACTCTCCGGGTGTCGAGGAAAACCGCGGCGGCAGAGCCCCCCAGAACGGTGTCGGATACGCCTGCCATTGACCGTTGCGACACCGAACGATAACCGCCTCGTCTGACCCGCAATCGCGCTCTTTTTTCATCCAGAGTTTGGCGAGAGTGGATTTGCCGCTGCCCGAGGTGCCGGTGACCAGAATACCCTGATCGCGGCACGCCAGCAAGGCACCGTGCAGGAACAGCCCGCCCCGGCGAGGCACCAGGCAGGCGCACAGCATTTTCAAGATGACCGACGGTGGTGTCGGACGGGCTGAATACACCCGAACGAATGTCGGGTGTTCTGGTTGATCAAACACCAGCGCAATGCCTCGGGTGGAAAAGTCGGCTGCTGAGCGCAACGGACTTGCCTCGAGGGTGATCGACACGTCTGGGGCGGTTACGGCTGACGCTTCGAAGGGGCGCAGTTCCGCAAAAGCCTCGTGCCATAATTCCCAGGACTGATCGAAAGCCATCGACAAACCACCGATGGTCGCCGTGAATCGTGCGGCACTTTCCGGGGGCAGGTATCGGCATTCGTGTTTCGGTTTGATCACCGTGATGAGTCCTCTCTTGCGCCTCGGGCGAACAGCCGCGTAAACAACCGAACCGGTCTCCAGGCCCAGTACCATTGAGGCCACGAATCGGCGAGAGGATACGTGGCGAAATCATGCAGGCCAGGAGTGAAGAGTCCGAGGAGCAGAAACCGCAGTTGATGGAACAATCGTTCGCGACAGCGCAGATGAAATCGCAGTTCGGCGATCAGGGTGTCTGGCCCCGTCTCGGGGTCGAACCAGCGAGAAAGCACCAGTCGGGCCAGCCGGCGAGCGGCGGTATCTGAACGAGCTTGAGAGCGGATGAATGCCGGAACAACACTCAGACAGACTCGCTCGGCAAGAAGCAGGGCCAGATGCAACATTCGTCGCCCACCCAGATGATCTGCCTGAGTGCAGAGATACGGCCAGTCGAGATCGGGGTGTGCCTGCAGAAGGTCGGCGATGTCGACCACCATCAGCAGGGTTTCCCATGCATGTCTTGCATGATGAGCACTTAACAGCAGCAGCGTGTCTTCGGGGCAAAACGAACGAACCGGATGGTGGGCAACCGGAATCGTGATGCTGCGCCGAAATGCCTGCTGCAGATCGAACGAGTATGAAAAGTAATCGTAGAAGACGTTCCAGTGTAAATCAATGAAGATCTGTCTTTCAGGATGCAGCAGGTGATACTCACAGTGAGTCCGCAGCAGGATCCGTTCCTGCCGGGAGGTGAGCGTTTCATGTGCCTGGTAGCCGTTGCTCACGAGCAGTTGCTTGGCGGCGTGTGCATCTTCAGGGGTCGCGACGATCAGATCAAGATCGGCGAAGGGGCGCATGGCGACGGTTCCGTGCAGCATGGCGGCCAGCACGGGGCCTTTGAACGACAGGCAGGTGATGCCGTGCTGCCCGAGCAGATCGACGATGCGAATCAGTTCTCCCGCCATGGTCAGATTGTGTCGTGCGCTTTTCGCGGTCATCTCCTGCCAGTACTGGCGAAAGGCTGCCGGGATCAGCTCAGGAACAACCATCGACAGGGTATGATAGACTTGACATCCGATACGATGTTGGTAGGCACGTTGGTGCACATCGTCCCAGTTGATCGGGCCGACACCTATTTCTCGAAGCCTGTCAGCGTGTATCGAAGCTGCCCCGTGAACCGCTGCAAGCGACAGGAGACGATGCTGCGGGGTCAGTGCGAATCGATCTTTCATCGAGACATGCGCCCGTCGCTGATACCGAGAGTGCCGCAATACAGAGGGTGCGCGGCGAGAAGGTTCTGGTGCGAATCCTGAATGATTCTGCCGGGTTCAGAGAACCACAACACCGTGTCGGTGTGTGCGAGCCAGACCGGATCATGCGTGACGATCAGCGTTGTGCGCCGACGTTGAGATGAGGAAAGGCAGTGCAGAATCTGGTGCGACGCGATGCCGTCCAGCATGGCACCCGGCTCATCAAGGATCAGAATGTCGGGGTTGCGGACCAGCGCTCGAATCAGGCCCAGTCGTTGTTTCTGCCCTTCAGAAAAGTTTGCTCCCCCTTCGTTGACGGGGGTTGCGTATCCCCGCGGAAGTGAGTGAATCCATGCATCGATTCCGAGTTCACGCGCCACTGAATTGATCTCGGATTCTGTGGCTTCGGCATTGCCGAACCTCACATTCTCGATAATCGTTCCACTGATCAACACTGGAATCTGCGGGACATACCCGATGCGTTGCCGCAGATCACGGGCTCGATACTCGCTGATCGGTCGCTCGTCGAAAAGCAACAGACCGGAATCGGGTTGGTAGAATCTGAGCAGTAGGCTGAGCAGTGTGGTCTTGCCGACCCCGCTGGGGCCGCAAATGCCGACCTGAGCCCCGGCGGCAATAACAAACGAGACGGACCGAAGCACCGCTTCGCCGCCTCGATAGGCAAAACACAGATCACAGGCACGGATCTCCCCTTTCAATTTCAGCGCAGGAGCTAATGATGACGATGCCCCCGGGGGCGCTGTTGTGACGCTGCTTGCCGGCCGGGTGTCATCAGCTTCCTGCAGAACATCGAAGAGAGACGAGACACGACTCGTGGCCGCCAGCGCTCGACTGAACTGAAGCCTCGCCGAGGCCAGGGTTTCAATGGGTCCGGTTGCCGCTCGCACGGCATACAGGAACGCGAGCAGGGAGCCGACGGACCAGAACCCCTGCATGACCAGCCGGCCGCCGATCGTGATGCTGATGCCCAGGCTGAGAGAAAGCAGCAGTGAGTGAGAGAGCTGAGCCGTCTCAAACAAGACCGTCATATCGCGTTGCGCTCGCAGCAGGTGACCTACCCGCCGCAACAACCGGTCGAGCATGGTGGTTTCCGACCCAAGTGCCTTGACCAGTCGAATGGCCGAAATGGACTCGTGCAGGTCGGCCTGCGTGCGAGCCTGTTCCTGAAGTTCACGTCGGGCGGCGGTTTCAAGGCGCGGCGAAAACAGGGACAACAACACCAGCACGCTGAGCAGCCCGAAGACCACCAGCAGGGCGAGTCGCCATTCCAGCCAGAACAGCAGTAAAAAAGCGAAGAGCACGCGACACGCGCTTTCGAAAAGGCCCGCGAATCCGGAAGAGAGAAACTGCTTGAGCTCGGCCGTATCCTCGAGAAGTCGTGATGCCAGTTCGCCCACTCGGTGCAGGTCGAAGAATGTCTTGGGGAAGTGCAGAACGCGGTCGAACAATTGATGCTGGAGATCGTAGGTAAATCGCTGCTGCAGACGAAAGAACCAGGCTTCTCCGCAGAAGTGCAAGGCTCTTTCGATGAATACGGCAGCGATCCAGGCGGCAATGATCGGTACAAACAATTCTGAGTGACGGGGCAGCAGAACCTGGTCAATGAACGAGATGGTCAGGAATGCCGGAACCAGAGACAGAAGAGATGCTGGAATCAGAATCCCTGCTCCGATGAGCAGGCCGCGAAGGTGCGGCAGCCACCACTCTCTCATGAACGCCGCGATCTGAAAGGCGGGTGTGCCCCCCGGAGCCGCCCGCGATCGGCGAAAGGCACCGCGAAGAAGATGGAGCAGGTATCGATAGAGTGAATGCATGAAACTGAGTCGAGACGCCCTGATACTCATGGTATCACTTCAGCTGCAGGATGCATATGAAGATGGGAAATTGAGCTGAATTTCTTCCGCCTCAACCGGTGCTGACCAAAAAAGTATTCTTGCCTGCAGGTCAGAAAAAGCTTGCATCGTCGGAGGGGGATTCGTAGAATACGCCCATGGCATTGAGACCTGTTTCCCCTGAAATTCTGCAGGAAATGGCGCAGGCACTGGGCCTGCCGAACCTGAATCGACCGCATGCCGCTCAGGTAGACCCGGGCGACTGGGGCATGGTGTTCATGTACATTCCGATCAGCGGCGACGAATACGGCAGGTTGCCGCCCCGCTTGAAAACCGCGGTCTACTGTTTCGGGCGCAACCGTTACGGCGTTGTGGTGCATGTTCCCAAGTCATTCGACGCCCCGGCCAGGGAAAAAGTCGCGAAGATTTCGGCCGTCTACGATCAGATGAACAATCTGCGAGAACTGGCCTACGCGACGGAAGAGACCCCTGAATTCCGCTCGGTTGTTGATTCCGTGCGACGCGATCAGTTGCTTGAATACGCCAAGAAAAAGAAGATACCGATCAACGTCAGGGTTCGGTAGGCCTGTAAGCCGCTCCTCGACTTCTGTTCGGCTGGAGAGTTCGACTTTCGATACTCGGGGGTTCCCATGAAGTTGACGTTTCACGGTGCTGTCGGTTGCGTCACCGGTTCGTGTTACCACGTGCAGTGCGGAGACACCGCGTTTCTCGTTGATTGCGGGATGTTTCAGGGGTCAAAGACCCTGAAGGAACTCAACTATCGCGAGTTCCCGTTTGACCCTGCCAAGCTGGCTTTCGTGCTGGTCACACACGCGCATATCGATCACACCGGAATGCTGCCGAAGCTGGTCAAGAAGGGATTCACCGGTAAGATCTACGGTCTCGACCCGACCGTAGATCTGCTGCGATTCATGCTGCCTGATTCCGCCAAGATTCAGGAAATGGAAGTCGAACAGAAAAATCGCCGCAACGAACGCAAGGGAGTTGAGCCGCTGACCCCGGTCTACACCTCTGAAGATGCCGAAAAAACTCTGCGGTTGCTCTACGGAGTCTCTGAAGACATGCCCGTGACCCCCGCATCGGGAATTCGCGTCACCTGGCGCAACGCGGGGCATGTGCTCGGCTCTTCGTTTATCGAGGTTGAGTTAACCGAGTCAGGAACGACAAAAAAGGTGACGTTTGGTGGCGACCTTGGCGGCAAAGGGCACCCCATCATCAAAGATCCGGTTCTTTTGCGCGAAACCGATGTGCTGCTGATTGAATCAACCTACGGCGATCGTCTGCACCACGAAGACAGCACCGAAAGCCGACTGCAGAAGCTGGGCACCGTCGTCAGCCAGACACTCGCCAAGCGTGGGAACGTGATCATTCCGAGCTTCGCGCTCGAACGCACGCAGGATCTGCTCTTCGATCTGTTGACGCTGATGGACCGCGGACAACTTCCGCAGGTTCCCGTCGTGGTCGATTCTCCGTTGGCCAGCGAGTCGACGAAGATCTTTGCCAAATACCCGGAATACTACGACGAGGAAACGACTGCGTTGTTGAAAAAACAGGGCAATCTGTTCGACCATCCGAACTTTCGGTTCACGAAGAATGTTGAAGAATCGATGCAGCTCAATCAGGCTGAGCGCACCATCATTCTTTCTTCGAGCGGCATGTGCGACGCCGGACGCATCAAACATCATCTGAAACACCAGCTCTGGAAGCGGATAACATGATTCTGTTCGTCGGGTACCAGGCGGAAGGAACGCTTGGACGCCTGTTGCTGGATGGAGCAAAGACGGTTCGCATTCATGGCGAAGAGGTCCGCGTCGAAGCGAAGATCGATCGAATCTCCGGGTATTCGGGGCACGCGGACCAGCGAGAACTGCTGGAGTGGCTCAAAGACGTCAAGGTGAAGGACCGGGTTTTTGTCGTTCACGGGGAAGACGAGTCCCGTGCGGAGTTCGCCAGGCTTGTGACGGAAAAGCTGCACATGCGGGCGGTGATTCCGCAGATGGGTCAGGCGTTTGATCTGGCTGTTCCGGTCACGACACCGGTTGAGGCTCCTGTTATTGCTCGTCCGGAACCGGTTGTGGCCAGAGCCGACTCGTACAATCTCTACGCCCAGCTGATGCTGAAAACGGCGGAGTTCATGAGACGCACCACTGATGAAGAACAGCGTCGTCAGGCATTGGAGCAGATGCTGAAACTTGTTGTCTGAGTGTTTGTGCCGACAAGGCCCGCTTCGACGTCAGGTCGGGGCGGGCTTTTCCTTTCTGCCGCTTCTGTGTGCTATGCTTGACCCGGCCGCCGATTTTTCGTGACCGAGGAGAGAGAGCCATTCCACGATCAGCCGTCGACCAGCCGGTCTCACGATCCGCCCTCTGGGCGCGCCGACTCGTGCTGATCGTGCCGTTACTGGCACTCGTCCTGTTGATTGAAGTTGCGGCGAGACGAGAGCGAACCACTGCTCTGGCGCTTTTTGACGAACGGGGAAAGGGAGCGCTCGAACGATTGGCCGCAAGCATCGATACGGAACGGGGAGTGCTCGAACCCCTGCTGCAGATCGGCCATCTGATCACCACTCCCATGCCGAAAGGGATGAGTCTCGATCGCCGTCTCGCTCCGGTCACGCGTCGAATTGCCGGTTCCCTCGATGTGAACTTGTACTACTTTTCAAATGCCGGAGTGCTTATCGGGTGCGAACCAGAGAAGGCCGAAAATCAGTGGATGTTCAAGAAAATCGTTGCCGGACTGGGAGAAGCGCCTCAGATCTCAGACGAACGGAGAAAGGAAATCGACCGACTGCTGCGTTCCATCTTCGGGTTCGGTCATTCACTGAACAATGTTTTACTGAGTCAGGGACGTCCGCAAACGGTGATGTACAAGAGTCAGGCGGCCTGGTTCTTCTGGGAGCGCGGAACCGCGGGTGGGGTCTTCGTCGTCTGCCGGCGCTGGCCGTCCGATCTCGAACGCTTTCGCGACAGCATGAGTCGCCCGCAGGATGGAATTCCGCCCGGCACGCTCATCGGCTATCGGCCGGCGGGCGTTCGCGACTGGACCACCTGCGGCCGCGGCAGCGATGCGCAGATGCAGGAAATCTGGCGACAGCTTCGAGCGGGAGACCGCTCGAAGACAGAATGGGCAGGACGACGATGCTTTGTCCTATCGACCCGGGGTGGTGGAACGCTGTTGGCCGCTTTTTCCGTCCCGGATTCTCTGAAACTTCGACCGATGTCGGCCGCATCTCTGTGGTGTCTATTTCTCGGTTTGCCTCTGGTTGCCGCTTTCGGCTTCGGCCGCGATCGGTTCGGCACCATTCGCCGTGCTCTGATCATGCTCTTTCTCATTACCGCACTGGTGCCGACGGCGGGGCTGGTCACCGAAACCACCTGGACGATCGAGCTCCGCCGCGCGGTTCTCGAAAGCGAAGTCTTGCGGGCTCAGCACGAAGCCTTGCGAGCGCTTGATCAGGGCTTTCAGGATTTTCGCATCAGATTGGAACGTAAGCTCGCGAACCTTCTTCAGCGCAGTGAATTTTACCGGGGCGAGAGTGTCCAGGTTCCCGAGGTGCTTGAGAAGCTGATGAACGAGCTGGGCGGCAACTATGATTTGAGAAGCCCTGAAGGCAGGATCCTGATCGGCAGCGGCGGCCCCTGGGGTCTGGGAATGGTTGCCAACAGCCTGCTGATGATGGTGATGGAGATCTTTATTCCCGAACGTCTGCCCGCCGTGCGACCGCGGATCGACCCTGTGCTGGACGGCGCTCTGCGCGAGCAGCGAACCGGGTTCTGGAACATTGCGCAGCGGCCTCTACGGCTGCTCGAGCTGACGACCGGAAAGCGAGTGCAGTATCTCTTCTGGCACTACTTTGCCGATCCGATGAACCCGGCGTCCGCGTTCATTGCCATTCTGCCGGGTGAGAATCTTGTCCGCTGGTATCTGCGGGAGGCTGTTGCCGAACGGTATGACTGCTGGGGAACGATCATTCGTCTGCAGGCGGTTCATCTGCGTCGTCATGAGCAGATTCCCGCCGAGACCGGCGCGCGAACTTTTCTGCGCGAGGCGGCTTATCGAGCGTCGGTTCTCGGCAGCACCGTGAGCGGCACGATGGTCAGCGGCTTCGGCAGCTTTCGCTATCTGATCGTACCGGGTCAGGAATTGAAAGATTACGCATTGTGTGCTCTCTTCCCGGTGCAGGAAATCGAACAGCGCGTGCAGGATCTACGATGGCGACTGCGCATGGGGGCGGGGCTGAGCATGTTCGCGGCGCTTCTCGTCGGTGCCCTGCTGGCGCAGACGCTGCTCAGACCTATGGAGGATCTATCCGAGGGCATTGCCGCTCTGGCGGAAAAGCGCTTCGATGTGTCGGTTCCGGTACGCCGGCACGATGAACTGGGAGCGTTGGCGCTGGCCTTCAATCAGATGACGGTTGAACTCAAGGACCTGAATATGGCCGGCGCCGTGCAGGCCGCCTTGATTCCACGAGAATACCCTGCCGTTGCCGGGTATGACGTACAGGGCAGGGTACTGTTCGCGGGTGATCTTGGCGGCGACTGTCTCGACTGTCGTCTGCTGCCGGACGGCCGCCTGTTTTTTCTTATCGGCGATGTCAGTGGTCACGGCGCCGCTTCGGCCCTGATCATGGCCTTTACGCGAGCGATCGTCACCCTCTGGATTCGCGACGGCCAGGGCGATATGTCCAGGCTGGTAAATCGTCTGCAAGTCATGCTGAGCACGTTGCCCGGTCGACGATTGTTTCTGGCGCTCTATTGCGGTCTGCTCGACCCGCGATCGCATCGCATCACGGCGCAGTGTGCCGGTCACCCATTTCCCGTCAGCATCTCCGGCGGTGGTGTTATCACCTGGCACGGTCGACCGGCGTACCCGCTCGGCAGTTACCGTGGAGCGCGCGGCGGAGTCCAGATTGAATACGAGCTGAAACCAGATGAGATGCTGCTTCTCTATACGGACGGTCTCGTCGAAGCCCGCGATTCTGAGGGGAAGGAGTTTGCCTATTCCGGCCTGGAGTCCTTTTTGCGACAGCATGCAAACGAGGCCCTGCATGCCGGCCGGCCGGCAGACGAGATGGTGGGACTGTTGACGGCAGAGCATCAGCGCCGTTCGACCCGCGCGGAAGATGATGTCTCCCTGCTTGCCATCGTCAGGCTTGGCGGTGCACATTCATGACCGAGTCTATCAACGGTTTTGAGAGGCGAATCGGCGGTCGTCTGCCGTATTTGATTCTGGTCGTCGGATTCGTGCTGTTCTCTTTCGGCATGGCCGAACAGTCTCTGAGCCTCTGGCAGAACAGCCGGATCGAGCAGGAACGAGCCGCCATGAGACAGCGTTTCGATGAGGCGGTTTGCCATCGCGAGTTCGTACAAGCTTTCGATTTGTTTCCCTGGAAGCTGATGATGCGAGTGCGCAACAACTGGATGAATCATCTCGAAATTGAGGAGTTCTGCGCCACGTATTCGCGGCACCTGGGCATGAAAGCGGCCTATATCCAGTTTCAAGAAGCCCATGAGCTGCTGGTCTATCCGCCGTCAACATCCACGCGCGATCTGTTTCGCGAAATCTTTACCGCGATTTCGTTGCCGGAACCACATTTTTCGGCTCGCAGTCAGGCACTGCAGAGTCGCCTGAGTTCCGAGTGGGGAATTCCAGGGGGCCTGCCGTTTCTGAGACAGCATCTCGAGGAATACTTCCCTTACACGAGGAATGGGAGACCTGGCATCGGTCTGCTGAGCGTCTGGCGCGACGGAACCGGCATCGCGATCCTCATGGATGACGTGCCTGAGCGACTCCAGAGAAAATTTGACCAGTACCGCAAGCGGATTCACGAAACGAGCGCCTTTTCCGGAAAAGCGATGCCGGATCGTGAAGTCTGGCTGCCGCCGCCGGGAATCGGCAGTGATGCCATGCGTCTTGCCTACCAGTTGATGACCCGTTCGGGAGTCACGGAAAAAGAATACGACGGTCGTGAATGGCTGATGTTGAAGAATCGCCAGGGATTCGTCGACATCTGGGTTGAGCCTGCGTTCGATCTGCCCTGGGTCAGACGCCTCCGATTGCTGCTCTGGGTCATTCTGCCATTTGCGATCCGGCAGGTCGTGCGCCTGATCGACAGCCTGTTCAGAACTGATGCCGAGGCCGGCTCGCGGCACATTCTTTCCCTGCGACTGCAGGTGCGATTTTTTCTGGCGGCCGTGACGCTGCTGCCACTGGTTTCGGCCGTTTCGCTTGCCATGATGCTGGCCGACGACTATGAGAAAGACCTGCGGGAACGAGCCTTCAGCGACGGCACGGCCCGACTGCAATCGCTGTATCTCGGTCTGGAAGGGCATCTGGTGCGCACCGCCCGACAGTCGCGCGAGTTCGTCGAGACCGTGGCCTCGCATCCGACAGATTTCAAGCTCATTCGCCGCGAGGGGAAGCGTCACGAAGACCGCGGTACGTTTGCCTGGTTCGCTCTTTTTGACGGCGCGAATCAGCTTCTCATCGGTGACATGCAGATCTATCGCCCGGACATTTTCAACCTGATGGAAAAACTGTGCCGCCTGGCGTTGCGCCGATTTTCTCCGCATCGCGTTATTCAGGCATCGGGCAAGGCCGAAACCATCGAGGTCTTTCTCGAGGAAGTGGCGACCAATAATCAGCTGGGCTGGTCGGAGGTGCTTGAGAACCCCAATGTCGTCCAGAAACACCAACTTGGCGGAGCATCTGGAAATTTGTACTGGACAGTATTCCCGCAACTGTCGACAGGGCCGGCGTTTCTGGCGTGTGCCATTGACACCGACAGATTGGTCAGAGTGTACTTCGAGCCGGTCATGTCTTCTTCTGAATCATTGACCGACTTTGTTTTCGGCATTCATCAGCGGCACTTCGAGATCAAGGCTCCCGTCTCGCGCTCGCTGATTCGACCAATGGTGCCTCTGCTGCTGAAGACCGACAAAACCGGAGCGACGGTTCGAGGAGAGGTGAATACCGGCAAGAGGCGCTGGTGGGTCGTCGGCATGCCGGAAAACTATTCCGGGTACTACATTCTGGCGTGGGCTGCCGACGCCGACAAGGCTCTCGAGAGTCTACGTCCGTTGCGTTGGGCTTTGGGACTTGGTTTGTTGGCCACCTTGCTGGTTCTGGTTTCCGTGTATCGGTTACTGACGGCGATGGTTCTCGCCCCAATCAGTGATCTGCGCGCGGGTATTGAAGCCATTCGGCAGCGGCAGACGGGAATTCGCCTTCCGATTCGACGTGCCGATGAGTTCGGCAAATTGGCAACTCTCTTCAATCGTACGCTGAGCGGTCTTCAGGAACTCGAGCTGGCACGACTCGTACAAACGCAGCTGCTGCCGGCTCGCATTCCCGAGGTGCCGGGGTATGCAATTGCGGCTGAGAACCTCACGGCAACAGAGCTGAGCGGCGATTACTACGATCTGGTACCCATGCGCGATGATACCTTGCTCGCCGTCATCGGCGACGTGACCGGCCACGGTGCTCCGGCGGCTCTGGCCATGGCCATGGCCAGAGCCGTGATCGCCGGTCGATCGGCCGATGGCGAAACTGATCCGGCCGAATTTCTCGTCTCGTTGAATGAGGTTTTTTTCCAGGACATGAAACCGTCGCGAAGATTCATGACCTTTCTTGCCGGCAGACTGCATTTCAGAGAGCACAAAATTGTACTGGCGAACGCCGGGCATAACTACCCGATGGTGTTTCGGGCGCAGACCGGCACGGTTCAAACACCGGAGATGCCGGGTCTGCCGCTGGGCATTCGCCGGCAGGTGCCGCGGCAGCTGCATGAGATTGAAATGCAGCCTGGTGATGCGCTGGTCTACTACACCGACGGTTACACCGAGAGTCTGCTGCCTGACGGCACGCAGGTCGGCCCCGAGTTCCTTGAGGCCGTGCTGCGAGAAGAAGCGCCGCGAGCCATCGATGCCGCGGCTCTGCTCAAGGCCCTGGTAAGTCGCCTCGATGCGATTCGCCGCCCGGGTCCGCGTGACGACGATGTTACCATGCTGATCATCTGTCGCAACCGCGCCTAGTTCCCGTCGGTCGGCTGTCTATTTGCGCGTGTGCGCCCTGATGAACGCGTCAATACTGCGGTCAAACGTGCGTTCAACTTCGGGGGGAAACAGGCAGCCCGGCACTTCGCCGTTCCGCTTGTGATACGCGATGCATTCGCAGCAGACCCCTTTGCGTGAGCAGGGTTCGTAGGTGCAGGTGCAGATGCCCTGGTTCTTCGCTTTGTTGGTGCAGGTGGTCATCGTTTGTCCTCCGCATGAGATTTCCGTCATGATATCTCATGGCCGCTGAGCGAGTAAACTGCCTGAAAACCCGGTATCAGGACCTAGCGGGGTGGGGGAGGGGCGAACGGGCGATCGGATTCGGGGGAAGGAACTCTGTATCGAGGCCCCGGTATGATGCCCATGCGACGCAGGTTCTCGGGCCAGTCGTAGCGAATCGTCAAACGTTGAAACGGCAACGATTCGGGTTCGAACGATACCTCGCGAACCGGCGAATAATGCCGTTCTCCATACCCGGTGCCCGCCTCGGAATCATCGCGCAGCGCTTTTTCTTGTCGATACTCGGTAGAGGTTCGGCCGGCACGAGAAGATGCCGGTGCCGTTTTGGCGTTGAACTCGCGGGAATCAAGCGGTAGCGCGTATCTTGGGGGTGTGTATCGTTCACGAAACGCGGCCACGGCGATCATTCCCATCTGACTGTAGTCGCCCCAGGCGCCGGCATAGGAATCGGGGGCCTCGGTGAAATAGAAACGCTGCACTTCGCGCAGGTTTGAACGCCAGCCGGAATATCGGCCGCTGCGCCGAGGCGGCAGAATGTACATTCCTTCCTGCGATCGCAGATACGACCGTTCGCCGGTAATGATATTGCGCCCGTCGACGCTGATGACGAGGCCGACCGTACTGTCGCCGCGATTTCTGACCTCGATCGTGAATCGCTCTCCGCGTCTGGCGGGCAGGTACCAACGGCGACCGCCTTCGCGAGCATAGTCAGAGGGGGCGGAATACAACGGAAACTGTCCGGAATCGTCGCCGTAGATCTCGATCTCGACCAGATCGTCCGAGACCGGAAAACGATAATGTGCCGAAGCGAAACCAGGGGCGAGCAGCCCAAGACAGGCGAACACCCAGAACATGAGAAGACAATGACGCAGGGCGAGTTTCACGGATTTCATGGCAAACACCTCCCCGGGGCCGATGTTGCGGCCCTGAAGATTAAAACGCAGCAATGTCACCCCGGATTCGATAAATGAACAAGCCGATCCATTCATGCAACGCCTGAGTAAAACGCGATACGCCGGTTTCAGCATACATGCGGATCGAGCGATCGGTCTGAACAGGTGCCGGCAGGATCTCGAACCCGGCTTTTTCGAAGACCCGCGTCGCCCGGCGAATGTGCGGGCCATTAGTTACCAGCAGCAGACGGCGGATGCCGAGGGGTAGGTAGAGCCTCGCGGCCCCTGCCGCTTCGCCGCGGGTGGTTCCCCCTTCGCTCATGATGTGAAACGAACCGCTCGCCAGACCGAACAGAGACGTCAGGTGTGTTGCCCACTCCGATTCGTGATGCCCGCTCCGGGCGTCGAACTGATTGCTGGTGCTGAAAATAATGATCGGCGCCCGTTTCTGGCGAAACAGGTTCAGACCGTGCAGCGTACGCTGATACGTGGCATACGCCGGTTGAGCGTCTTCTCCGATGCCGGCAGCCAAGACCATGATGGCATCTGCGTTGCCCTCGCCGGGCTCAAGCAACAACGGGCGTGAAATCCATTCCCCGATCGGGAAAGCGGTGAGCAATACGTAGATCAGGCCGGTCAAAGCAAAAGAGTACAAGCCGGCGGTGCGAAGGGTGCTGAAAGAAGAGGGAAAGACGACGGAGATGACGAGGAACATCGTCCACGCACCCGTGGCAATCGGCAACCACAAATGCATTCCGACATCGCCCAATTGAGGCAAAATCAGAAACGCAAGCGTCGGCAAGCCGAAGGCAACCAACCGAAATCCGAATGAGCGACGAGGCTTGCTCTCAGTATTGCCAGTCTCTATCAGCGTCTCTGAGGCCATAATGGCAATTGTCAGCCGGTACGATCAGGAAAAATCGACCTGAGAGAAGAGGACGCAGAGGACGCTGAGTGCGGCCAGAGGAACGAGAATGCGTGAACCGATCAGCAATGTCGACTCAACACGTTTGTGCTCGTTCTTGTCGGCCCAGAACAAGCCGACGCAGAAGAGCAGGTTCAGAAAGATGACCAGATACTGACCAAGCATCATCCGGTCGATGAAGGTGAGATACCCTACCGGCGGCAACCCCTGCGTGACATTGATATGATACGCGACTGAGCTGAAAAGAGCGGCGACCGACAGGCTGATTTTCTGGCTGATCTGGTCGACGTTGAGAAAAAGTCCGAGTCCGGCGATCGAGAGAAACAGCAGCACCGGTGAAACGATCTTGATGAAAATGATGGCATGGTCGCGCGAAATATTCATTTCGAAAACGATCTGTGAGTAGCTTTCCTGACCGCTCTCCGTGTTCTGCACGCCGAACGTTGAGGCATAGGTATGGGTCGTGACGCGAATGTCGCGACCCGTGACGTTCCAGCCGAGAATCCGAAATGAATCGTCGATCCCGGTCGAGCCGGTGTCCGGAACAAAGACACGCTCTCGAATTGTCTTCTCGGTATCTTCAGCCAGGATGCGAATTTTGAATCGGTCAAACGGGTACTTTTTCATGTCCAGATCCTGGTCGAAGGTTCCCGTGACGCGATAGCAGATGTTCTGGAACCGGCCGTTCGGGCCGTCAATCATTTGCGTGGTTTGCGGTGTCAGTGAAAAATTGCGACTGTTCATGAACTCGATCTTCGGCGTTTCCGTGCCGGGGTAGGTCATCCAGAAATAGAAGTCGATCGGCACGGTGGAGTTCTGAAAATCGAGTTTGCCGCCCGAAATGAGATAGAATCCGGTCATCACTTCTTCGGGGCCGTTCGTGACGGCAGCAGCAGGCACAGCGCTTTCCGGGATCGTGGGATTCGCGGTATCAGAAGCCGGCGTGTTCGTGAGCGAAACGGGTTCGGTTATCTGACCGAATGTGACGCTCGTAAGCCCGCAGAACAGCAGTATGATGAGGCAGGCAATCTGAAGGCATCGCGCTGGTTCGCTGCAATGCCGCGCCTGCCCCGGTCGAAAACGCGGCTGGTGAATCTCAGTCATGGAACACACTATACGGAAAACTCCCGCTTGGATCAACTTCAAATGAAGCGGAGAAAAAAACGACCGGGCCGCGCCCGAAGATCGGGAGCGGCCCGGTTGAAACCCGAGGACTTTGTACTACTCCACTTCGAGCACAAACGACTCGGAATGACTGTTAAACTCCGGCGCATACATGCACTGGATCTCGGCCATACCGGTCTGATATCGGCCCTTGTGTTGCACGCGCAGTGTGTATTCAAACACATAGACGCCCTTGGGCAGATAGTCGATATAGAAGTGTGAAGCGGTGTCTTTGGTCGCCTGATAGTAGTACAACCCGTCCTGCATACGATACTGCGAGAGGGTCTCGGTCGGCTCCATGCCGCTGCCGCGCCCGTCCTTCATGTGAACGTATTCCATGTCCCGGTCGGTGCGCAGTTCGATGCGCACGGTAACCAGATCTCCGACCTTCAGTTTCCCTTCGACCGGGCGAATCTGCGGGCCCTTCTTCGTGTTTTCCTTGATCCAGAGCGTCTTCTTCAGCTTCAGATTCGTGGTATGGGGCGTGACTTTCGACATGTCTTCGAAGTACTGCCAGTGCAGCGCGCCCCAGGCCACGCCCTGATCTTCCTTCTTTAAGGTGATCTTTCCCATGTCCGGCTTGATCTCTGCTGGAGAGTATTTCACTTCATAGTAACCCGTACCCGCTTCGACATTGGCCGGTGGTTGAACATCCGTTCCGCCGAGGTTGGCGCGAACCAGTTTGTCGGAAGCCAGCAGATCGACCCCCTTCAGCAGCAATCCATAGATGGCGTCGGCCGTGGCTTTCGAGGTTTTCCAGTCCTGGGTCTGCTTCTGCTTGATGAGCCAGACCTTGGCATCTTCAACCGCCTGAGCGTCCTTGGCGACCTCATCGAAAACCTCGATCATCAGAGCCTGAGTCTCGATCGGTGCCCGATACCACCACCAGGATTCCTCGGTGTCACGCCAGTAGAGTCCCAGTTCCTCGTCGTTGACACTGCGTTCCTTCATGCTTGCCACGATCTTGGCCGGAATTTCCTTGCGGCCGAAACGCTGCAACCCGAGAGCGACGTGCGCCTGTGACATGCGTGAAGCAAGTTTGAGCCAGTACTGCTCGGCCTGGCCGAGGAAGTAGTCGACCGCTTCCTTGCTGGCAGCCGGAATCGGACGTTCCTTGAGGAAGAAGCTGCGACCGTACAGATAGAGAGCCGTATCGTAGCCGATGTTCATCTCTTTCAGATGACCATACTTCTTGATCTGATTGTACACGTCGCGAATCCAGGAATCGAGGTGTCCGACCGCCTTGAGGGCCAGATCCATTTCGATATCGACACCGAGGTGGCGCAGGCGCCCGAACCCGGTTGTGATATACAACGTGATGAACGAATTCGGCCGGCCGCCGGGGAACCACGGGAATGCCCCGTCGCTGAACTGCATCTGGCGCAGGCGGTTGAGACCGCGCTTCAATTCATTGTCGACGCGATTTGAATCGAAGAGCAGACCGACGCGATGCTTGCGCGCGGTTTCATCCCGGGCTTGCAGGACCCACGGCGTTTCGATCAGCAGGGCGTTCTTGAGCGACTCGTTCTTTTCGAGATTTGACTTGAGTGCGGTTCCGCCTTGCGCTTCCATGGCTTTCCAGGTCTCGAAGACCTTCTTGATCTTCGGGTCGGCCAGGGCGATACGGCGAGCGAGCGAGTTTGCGTAGACACGATTGAACGTCTGCTCTGAACATTCGTGCGGGAACTCCATCAGATACGGCAGCGCCTGCACGGCATACCACGCCGGGTTCGAGGTGACCTGCAGGGTCAAGGCATGATGTTTCAGAGAGTCTGATTTGGCCGAATCGATCAGCTTCTGGAACTTGTACTCTTTGACGGCTGGTCCGCGAATCGGCAGCGGGAGCGATTCGATGACAAACAGCCGTTTCGACAGAATCGGCAACATCGCTTCCTCACCGTCCGAGAGCGTGCCGGTCGAGGCAACCACCTTGTGAACGATGATTCCGGTACCATCCGGAACTTTCAGCATCCAGCTGTAGGAGCGGGATTCCTTGGCTGGGATGTCGAATTCCAGTTCGGGGGCCGAGAGACCGAAGTCCGCGTCGCGGGGTTTGTCGCTCGCTGCATCTCGCAGAGACAAGCGAATCTTGCCCTTCTGAGGTTTGTCGGTCATGTTGGTGACCTTGGCCGTGTAGCCGAGCGAATCGCCCTCGCGCAGAAAGCGCGGCGGATTCGGCTGGACCATGAGATCCTTTTGTGTGACCGTCGTTCCCTGCAACGTGCCGGATTCACCATTCAGACCATGAGCCATGCCCATGAACTTCCACGAGGTCAGGGCTTCGGGCATCGTGAAGCTGATGGTGACCGAGCCGTCTTTCTCTACCGCGAGATGCGGGAAGAAGAAGGCGGTTTCATTCAGATTCGTGCGGGCGGAAACCTTGCTCAGGTCGATTTGATCTTGAGCGGGCGCGGTTGCTGCGGCGGTCGTTGCCGGAGCGGCCTCGTTGGCGGCACGACTTTCGGAAGGGGCATCGAAGCTGTCGGCCAGCGACTTCGCCTCGCTCTTTCGGCGTTCGGGCATGGGCGCGCCGGCCATCTGCGGGCTGGGTGGCGCGGCGCTGGGCATCGCCATCGACTTCATGAGCCGAGGTCTGCCTCCGCCGATGGCACCGTCCGCCATTTCATCATCGAAGTAGTCATACCCGTAGAAGTTGATGATGACATCTGACGGGAACTGGGGATAGCTGATGGAATAGCCGCCGTAGGTGGCGTTCCAATTGCTGTACATATTGTTCAACGACTTGGGCAGATTGGCGAACTGGGTGTTGGCGTCGCTTGAATCCTGGTAAAAGAGGCTGAGTCCAGGCCAGGAATGTTTGACGAACGCTTCCAGAGACTCGTCGAAGAGACCGGCAACCATTTCAACCGCTCGCATCTCGGCTCCGGGTCCTTTCACGAGAATGCTCCAGGTTTCCTTCTGTCCGGGTTGCAGCTTGTCGCGGAACCGGGCGAACTGCAGATTCATCTGCTTGTTGGTCCAGGGCACGTAGACCTGTTGTTTTTCGACGTAGGCGCGATTTTCGCGGAAGTAGGTGACATGCACGGTGAACCCGCCGCGGAGCGTTTCATCAACGCCGACCTCGATCTTGTGCTGAGTGGCGTCCGCCGGGGTCCAGTAGGATTTGATGATCTTGTGTCGATGTTCCACTTCGACATAGGCCTGACCATTGTCATAGCCTGTGCCCCAGAGGGCCTGGAAGATTTCGCCCGGCTCGACGCTCTAGGAGCGGGCAACGCATGAGTGGGGAATCCGCCCGCTGACCC
>CAYYIY010000087.1:0-4451 GCA_964472075.1 uncultured bacterium
CTCCGCTCGCGATCCTGAGATCGGCAAAGTCATCGCCGAAGCCATGGACAAGGTCGGCAAAGACGGCGTCATCACCGTCGAAGAGGCCAAGAGCTTCGATACCACCCTCGACTTCGTCGACGGCATGGAATTCGACAAGGGCTACGTCAGCCCCTACATGGTCACCGATCACGAACGCATGGAAGCGGTTCTCGAGAACCCCTACATCCTGATCACCGAAAGCAAGATCAACAACATCAAGGACATCCTGCCCCTGCTCGAAAAGATCGTGCAGGTCAACAAGCCCCTGTTGATCATCGCTGAAGACGTCGAAGGCGAAGCGCTGGCCACCCTCGTGGTGAACAAGCTGCGCGGCACCTTCAACTGCGTTGCCGTGAAGGCCCCCGGGTTCGGCGATCGCCGCAAGGCCATGCTCGAAGACATCGCGATTCTGACCAATGGGAAAAAGATCAGCGAAGAACTGGGTCTGAAGCTTGATAAAGTGACGATCGATCACCTCGGTCAGGCCAAGAAGGTTGTCGTTTCGAAAGAAAAGACCACCATCATTGAAGGCGCCGGCAAGCCGAAGGACATTCAGGCCCGCATTCACACCATCAAGGCCGAAATCGACCAGAGCACCAGCAGCTACGACAAAGAGAAGCTCCAGGAACGCCTGGCGAAGCTTTCCGGCGGCGTGGCGGTGATCAAGGTCGGTGCCGCGACCGAGACCGAAATGAAGGAACGCAAGACCCGCGTTGAAGACGCTCTTTCCGCAACCCGCGCGGCCGTTGAAGAAGGCGTCGTCGCCGGCGGCGGCGTGACCTACATCAACGCTCTTCCGGTTCTGGACAGCGTGAAGTGGGAAAACGAAGACGAAAAGATCGGCATCGACATCATCCGCAAGGCTCTGTATGCTCCGATGCGCTTCATCCTCAGCAATGCCGGTCTCGAAGCCTCCGTCATCATCGAGAAGGTGCGCGAGAACAAGAAGGCGAACCAGGGCTACGATGTGGCCAAGAACGAATTCGCCGACATGTTCAAGAACGGCGTCATCGATCCGGCCAAGGTTACCCGCTCGGCTCTGCAGAATGCGTCCTCGATCGCCTCGATTCTGCTGACCACCGAAGTGCTGGTCGCCGAAGTGCCCGAAAAGAAGAACAACGCCCCGGCCGGCAACCCCGGCATGGACATGGACTACTGAGTGAGCCCTGATTGATCCGACGACGGCTCTCCGATTTCGATCGGAGAGCCGTTTTCGACGATCAACACCAGATTTTATTGATGTACGAGTTGTACCCATGACCGAACTCACCTTCCGGATTCATGCTGCCTCGGGCGGAGAGAATTTTCCCTCTCTCAACGATCGTCAGAAGCAGGTGCTCAAGGAAGTCTGCGAATCGTTCATTTCCACCGGCATTCCCGTCGGCTCTCGCACCATCTCTCGGTTCGGCGGGTTAGCCTGTTCGCCGGCAACGATTCGCAACGAGATGGCCGACCTTGAGTCTCTCGGGTATCTGTTTTCACCGCATACCTCAGCCGGCCGCGTGCCGACTGAGATGGGGTTCCGTTTTTATGTGAACTCCCTGATCGAGTACGGTCGCCTCTGCCAAATCGAAGAAAAGCTCGTTTCTCGCCTGATCGAGAAGTTCGAGGCGGAACGGGCGCATCAGAAAGCCGTGCTGCAGTCGGCCGTGCGTTTTGCTTCTGAGGTCACGCACCTGACCGGGGTATTGCTGACGCCGCAGAAAGCGTCTCGCAAGCTGCGGTCGATTCAGGTAGTACGACTTTTTGAAGACCAGGTCATGCTCGTGACGGTCGACGACTGCGGGCGCATTTCCGAGCATGTGTTCGGTATTCCCGGTAACACGTCGGATGAATCGCTGCGCGAGTTAACGCGCCTGCTGAACGAGGAAATCTGCAATCGCGAGATTCTCGACAATCAGGATCGCGTGCTGCGCGAAATGCAGCAGATCCTCGCACAGCACAATCAATTGCTGCAGACCCTGCTGAACCGCATTCAAAGCTCGATTACCAGCCCGATGTCCGACGGGGTCTTCCTGGAAGGTCTGACCAACTTTTTCGAGCAGGCGGAATTCCAGGACCCGGCGAAAATCAAACGGATGATGGGCCTGCTCGACCGCAAGGACCATCTTCTGAACGTTTTGGGGCAAAGCCTTGAAAACGGTGATGAAATCATGGTAAACATTGGCTCTTCCTCCGAATTGGGGGAAGACGGACTTTCCGTCGTGACGGCACGGTATCAGGGGCCGAACCATTCATTCGGGCGCATCGGCGTCATCGGCCCGACGAGAATGGATTACGGGAGGGTTGTTGCGACGTTGGTGAACATTTCGAAAGCTCTCAGTGAATTGTTTCTCGGCAGACAAACGACAGGTGCCGGGAACCGAAAGCGTTTTTGAACGGTCAAACTCAGCGAGGACGATCTATGGAATCAACGAATAAAACACATCCGACCGACGCGGCTGCCGAGGCGCAGACGAAGGCCGGTGAGGCTTTCGAAGGGCAGCAACCAACGGGTCCGGCAAGTGATCCGAAGCAGCCGACAACCCCGGAGGCCGGCTCAGGCGCTCAGGCCGACGCCGCTCCCGCGCCTGAAACCGGTGCCGGTGCAAAGCCTGCGTCCGAATTAGAGAAAGAGCTCGAGCGCCTCAAGAAAGAACTTCAGGAGGCACAAAACTCGTATCTGCGAGCGCGCGCCGATTATGAAAATCTGAAACGCCGCTCGGCGAACGATTTTCTCAACGCTTCGAGCGAAGGGGCCATCAGCATCGTGAAAAAGCTGCTGCCCGTGCTCGACAGCTTCGAGTCCGCGTTGAAGCAGTTGCAGAATGCGAATGTCGACAAAAAGTTTCGCGACGGTGTCGAAATGCTGTATATGCAGTTTTCCGACACCCTCGAAAAAGAAGGATTGAAGCCGATTGCCGCGCGCGGCAAGAAGTTCGATCCGAACGAGCACGAGGCAATGACCCGCGGCCAAAGCGACGAATTCGATGATGAAGTGGTCATGCAGGAGTTTGTGAAAGGGTACAAGTTCAGAGAACGTGTCATTCGCCTGGCAAGCGTGCAGGTAAACTCGAAATAACACCTCGATGAAGGAGGAATAAGTAGATATGGGACGAGTCATCGGCATTGATTTAGGTACTTCCAATTCAGCGGCAGCCGTTATCGAAGGCGGCAAGCCGGTCATCATTCCCAGCGCGGAAGGCATTTCCATCGGTGGAAAAGCATTTCCGAGCATTGTGGCTTTTGCCAAGGACGGTCAGATGATCGTAGGCGAACCCGCCCGCCGTCAGGCCGCCATGAACCCCGACCGCACGGTTCTCAAGATCAAACGCAAGATGGGGACCAACGCCAAGACCAAGGTCGGCGACAAGGAATTCACACCGCAGCAGATCTCTGCGTTCATTCTGCAGAAGATCAAGCGCGACGCCGAAGCGTTTTTGAACGACAAGGTCGATGGTGCCGTCATCACGGTTCCGGCCTATTTTGACGACGCACAGCGCCAGGCAACCAAAGACGCCGGCGCCATCGCAGGCATCGAAGTGAAGCGCATCATCAACGAACCGACGGCCGCGGCTCTCGCCTACGGCCTCGACAAGAAGGGCGATCACAAGATTCTGGTATTCGATCTTGGTGGTGGTACGCTTGACGTCACCATTCTCGAGATGGGCAACGGTGTGTTCGAAGTGCTGTCGACCAATGGCGATACGCAACTGGGCGGCACCGACATGGATGAAGCGATCCTGAAATACATCACCGCTGAATTCAAGGCCAACGAAGGGATCGACCTGTCAAAAGATTCGATGGCGATGATGCGCTTACGCGAAGCGGCCGAAAAGGCCAAGATCGAGTTGTCGAATACCACGACGACCGACATTAACCTGCCGTTCATCACCGCGACGGCTGAAGGCCCGAAGCATCTGGTCATGACCATCACCCGCTCCAAGCTCGAGGAGCTGATCGATCCGATCGTCAGCCGCTGCCGCGCGCCGATCGACAATGCCCTGCGCGATGCGAAGATGACGCGCGATCAGGTCGAACACATCATCATGGTCGGTGGTCCGACCCGCATGCCGATCATTCAGAAGCTGCTCAAAGACCACTTCGGCAAAGAACCCGAACGCGGTATCGATCCGATGGAATGCGTGGCCATGGGTGCCGCCATTCAGGCCGGTGTGCTTCAGGGTGAGGTTAAAGATGTTCTGTTGCTCGACGTCACGCCGCTGTCGCTTGGTATCGAAACGCTCGGCGGGGTCATGACCAAACTCATCGACCGCAATACGACCATTCCGACCAAAAAGAGCCAGATCTTCTCGACCGCCAGTGACAATCAGCCCGCTGTGTCGATTCACGTGCTGCAGGGCGAGCGCCCGATGGCTGCCGATAACAAGACTCTCGGCCGATTCGACCTCGTCGGCATTCCCCCCGCTCCGCGCGGCGTGCCGCAGATC
>CAYYIY010000087.1:4461-18217 GCA_964472075.1 uncultured bacterium
AAGTCACATTCGACATTGATGCCAACGGCATCACGCATGTGTCAGCCAAGGACATGGCGACCGGCAAGGAACAGAAGATCACCATCACCTCAAGCCACGCCCTGAACAAGGATGAGATTGATAGGATGGTGAAGGAAGCCGAAAAGTATGCCCAGGAAGACGCGAAGGTGAAAGAAAAGATCGACGCGAAGAACCAGGCAGAGAGCCTGATCTTCAACGCCGAGAAGTCGATGAAGGAACTGGGCGACAAGGTTCCGGCCGATCTCAAGGTCACCATTGAAGGCAAGATCAGCGATCTGAAGAAATCTCTCGAGGGCAACGATGTCGAAGACATCAAGAAGAAAACAGAAGAACTGATTCAGGCTTCGCACAAACTCGCCGAAATGATCTATAAGCAGTCCGGCTCACAGGGCGGCACCGGTCCTGACAACGAAGGCGGGTCCATGGGCGGTGGTGGAAGCGGTGACCAGGGCAAGTCTGACGGCAAGGACGAAAAGGTCGTCGACGCCGAATTCAAGAAAGCCAACTGAAGAAGATGATCCGGTGCGGGGGCCGGTGACGGCCTCCGCATCGATGTTCGCAGGAGCGATTCATGGCCAAACGCGATTATTACGAAGTGCTGGGCGTCCCGAAAAACGCCGATGAGAATGAACTCAAGCGGGCGTACCGGGCGATGGCACGCAAATATCATCCGGATGTAAATCCGAACAATCCGGAAGCCGCGGAAAAGTTCAAGGAACTGAACGAGGCGTATCAGGTTCTGAGCGATCCCAAGAAGCGGCAGATGTACGACCAGTTCGGACATGGCGGAGTCGATGGCCAGGGCTTCGGCGGTTTCGAGGGATTCGGTCAGGATTTCGGCGGTATCGGCGACATCTTCGGCGATATTCTTTCCGACTTCTTCGGCGGCTCGAACGCGCGTGGGCGTGGCGGTCCGCGACGCGGCAACGATCTGCGCTACGATCTCGATATCAGTTTCGAAGAGGCGGTTTTCGGTTGCGAGAAAACGATTCATCTCGACAAGAACCGTCCATGCACGGGCTGCAACGGAACCGGCGCCCAGAGCGGCAGTGGCCGCAAGAGCTGTCCGGTATGTCGCGGCAAGGGTACCATTTCATTTTCGCAGGGATTTTTCGCCATTCAGAAAACCTGTCATCAGTGCCAGGGCGAAGGCTCGATCATCGAGAAACCTTGCGGCACCTGTCGTGGTACCGGGCGTTTGCGCACCCCTGAACAGCTTCAGGTCAAGATTCCACCGGGCGTCGAAACCGGCAGCAAGTTGAAACTGTCAGGCGAAGGTGAGCCGGGAGACCGCAACGGCCAGCCCGGCAACCTGTACATTGTCCTGAATGTCGGCAAACACGATTTCTTCGAGCGGGTTGGTGACGACATCGTGTGCGAGAAGCCGATCACCATCTCGATGGCGGCTCTCGGCGGCGAAATCGACGTTCCGACCCTCAAAGGGAAGGTCAAGATTACGATTCCACCTGGTACACAGCCCGGCAAGGTCTTCCGATTGCGCGGCTATGGGGTCAAATCCCTGAACGGCGGCGTCGGTGATCAACTGGTGCGTGTGTCCGTGCGCATTCCGACCACGCTGTCGAAAAGACAGAAAGACCTGCTGACCGAATTCTCGAAAGAGGAAGGCGAGCCGCCCGCCATGACGGCCGGCGAAAACAAATCCTTCTTCGACAAAGTGAAAGAAGCTCTCGGCGGCTGATCGAACGTCCGAGTTGACTCGATCGCGAACAACTCCAGGAAGCGAATGTGAGCATCCACATTCGCTTCTTTCATTCTCAGGTCAGTTGGCGGCAAAATGATTGAATGCCGTATGGAAACAGGCGTGGATAGGGAAACGAAGTCGGACTGGGGCTGACATACGTGGGAAGATCCGCTTGTCGCACGTGTCGGCGACGAACACCTACAGCGTCTTTATGGGTTTGCCGGAGAGATATTTTTTGACGTCCTGAGCGGTTTCGATGTTCACAAATCCTTCATCAGCAAAGTGTTTGTCGTAGGTCAAGGCATGAGTGATGCCTTCGTTTTCCATGAACACGAAGCTTGAACAGTCTACCAGGCTGATTTCGCGACGATTTCGGAGTTCGAGACGGCGGAACGCCTTCTCATGAAGTTTCTCATCGACCCAGTGCACGTGAAACAACGCCGTAAACTCGTGTTGAAACTGTCGGGCCGCATCGAGACCGACTCGTGCCTGAAGCAAGGATGTGGTTTCAAGAAGTACATAACTTGTCGTCACCAGCAGAGCCTTGCGTTCGACCAGAGATTCGAACGTGGCGCGGGCACGGACGTGCATATAGTCGTTGCGAACCAGCACGGCGAAGAGACCTGAAGTGTCGAGAAAAACCTTCATCACCTCGATCTCCTTTTTTCGTCTTCCGGCGTTCCCCAGAGAAATTCATCGTGACGAACCGAAACATCGTGGCGATCAGCCTCAAAGGAACCGATCAGACGCAATGCTCTCTGGTTCGGGGTGTCCAGTTCAGCCCGCAGTCGATCAATGGCTTGTCTGATCACCTCGGAAATCGACTGCCTAGACTGGCGCGCAAACTCGACGAGAAACCGATGCTGCTCCTCTGAAAGCAAGATCTGTGTCCGGTTCACGAGAGACCTCCATTACACAATAATGTATGTGCATATACATCATAACATATTCTCCTTCAAGTATGTCGTCAACATGAGATGTTCTGAGGTTCAGACCGGTTCTATGAAATGAAACGTCATGGTGATTCAAGGGGCTTTGCGTGGGAAGAGGGAATCGCGTATCCTGAAGAGAGAACGGAGTAGTTGCGATGAAAATGAAACTTCAGGAACGAATTCGCTCGAATCAGCGGGCGGCTGTGGTGAAGTCTTGGCTCACGGCGCTGGCTCTGATTCTCGGTATGCTTTCCGGTGGGAGCGTCGCAGGACAGGAACTCGCCTGGAGCGGGATGGTGATTGTCGATTCGTCGACGCCTCTGCATAACGAAGGCAGTCGCGAAGCGATTCCCCTGCCCTACCCCCTTGTTCTTTGGGTTGATCCAGGCTCTGAGGCTCACAAACAGGGGTTTCGTGCCGGAGATTTCATCGTCGGCCCACCGGAACGCGAGATTCTCAGCATCTCAACGCTGATGGAGACATTAAAAGCAAACCCGGAAGCGCTTCGCATCAGAAACAAGGATGGGCGCAAGGTGCTGCGGTTCATGCCGTCGCCCCTACAGAAAGAGAGCCGAATACTCGCCGAAATGCAGGAACAGCTGCTCGCCGCCGGCAAGAACCCTCCGGATGCCCGAAAGATGGTGCTGCTGGCGGCGCAGGTTCCCGAGTCGCCGATTGCTGCCTTTCTGGTCGGATACACGGCGTTGAAAAACGGCGATGAAAAGGCCGCCGAGACGTGGTTTCAGAAAGCGGCGGAAAAGAACACGGATCCGTTCATCGGTGGATTGGCTGCACGTATTGCCCCCTCAGGCATCCGTTCACAGCTCCAGAGTGCGGCCTCGAAACTTCAGCAGGAAAGCGATCAGGGGAAAACCGCTCGAAAAGCCGGAGAAAAGGACTCGACCGCGCCGATCCCCGATCCAGGTGCGGCAGAACAAAGTGAAATCAAGAAGGTCAGCATGAGTCTGGCGATGGCCGGCGCACCATCTGAAGAGACCATTGAAGCCCTGCGCGAAGCGCACCAGAAAAAGCCGAATGATCAAACCATCAGAGAAAAACTGATGTTCGCCTTGTTGCGCAAGGTGAACGGAAACCAGAAAAGCCCGATGGAAGAACTCGAGATCTATCTGCATGAAGCAGATGAAATGGTTCCGAACAACTTCTACGTGAATCATCTTTGGGGCTCGCTGTATCTGGGTCGCGAAAACTTCGAACCGGCCGCCGCCAGACTTGAAACCGCCGTCGCGGCACAACCCGAACATCTCGATGCCAATCGCAAGCTGGGCTTCGCCTACATGAAGATGATGAAGTACGAAGATGCGCTGCCGCCGTTCGAACGGGCGTTAAAGCAGGCGCCGAAAGACTTCTTCCTGATGTATTTCGTCGGCAGATGCCAGTTTGAATTGAAAGAATACGATCGAGCGGTCGAGATCTGGGAAGAAGCGTTGCCGCTGGCGCCAAGTGAAAATGATGCCAGGCAACTGCAGATGCTGATCATGAAGGCGAAGGAACAGCAGGCTTCAGTCGAAGGCTCGACCACGGATGAGAATGCTCGATTCGTGATTCACTTCGCCGGGGATTCGCAAAAGGACATCGGTGACGTGACCATGGAAATGCTTGAAGACATCTACGATCAAGTAACCTCTGATCTCATGTACAAGCCTGATATCAAGGTCAATGTCTTCTTCTTTCGCACCGATGATTTCTATCAGGTCAATCAGGTCCAAAAATGGGTTGCGGCCATGGCGCAGGGCGAGAAGATCATGGTGCCGCTCCGCTCGGGGTATTCAAACATGAATGCGGTAAAAGACACTCTGGCGCACGAGTTTACTCATGTCATCATCAACCTGCGCACCAACCAGAACTGTCCTACCTGGATTCACGAAGGTTTGGCCATGATGCAGGGTTTCAAGGCAGGCTACGGCGATTATTCTTCGATGCGCGGAGATTTCGAGAAGCTGTATGAGAAGCGAGTCGTCGATGAAAAGCGCGTGAAACCTCTGTCTCAGATAAGTTTCAGTGCCCGTTCCGACGACAGCCCCGATATCAAGGAAGCCTATCTTTCGTCCTACCTGGCGATGCGCTATCTGGTCGACAGATGGGGCTGGCAGGGGGTCGATGAACTACTCGGGGCGCTCGGTCAGGGGTCACACCCACAGGATGCCCTCGAGAAAGCGACGAATCGTACCTATAAGGATTTCCAGAAAGAGCTTGACGACTGGATCAGCACATTATGAAACGGTCATGGTCTGATCCCTTTCATGTTATGCTCGGTCGACCGACGGGGCGTCATCTGCCTCATAGCAAGGCGGCCGCATGATTCGCTGGGCTCATGTGCCGGGAAAGCTGGCCGGCTTTACGTATATTCCCCTCTGGGAAGTCGGTTTTGGCTGGTTTCTCATGATTATGGCATGCCTGGTACCGATTCTTTTTTTCTGGTACAACGGCGTGCAGACCAGGCAGTATGCCGAATGGGTGTTCTGCCTGGTCTTTCTGGTGTTCTTTCTCTTTCTCGGCTACAACCTGGCCCACCAGAGCCTGACGGCAACAGCGGAAGAGGGGCGTCTGACCGTGACGCACGACCTGCGTGAACCGGCGTTTTCCGGCTCATGGCCGATCGCCGACTGGCAGGAGACCGTTCATCGTCAGGATGGCGAAGGGGATCGTAATCGGCCCTGGAAACTCTGCCTGCGGATGGCGGACAAAGAGATCCTCGTGTATGAAAGTGTGAATCAGAGCGAGATAGCGACGATCAAACAAGCATTTGAAGAATTGAAGCGAAGCGTGCCATAATACGGCGGCAAAATCATCGCAGAGGGGGAGATCATGGGCAACGACATTCTGAACGGCAAAGGAATTCGGCTGTACAACCTGTTTCCGCGGCTGGTCGGGAACATGACCAGATGGCGCGAGCATCTTCCCCGCCTGCAGAAGATGGGGTTTAATGCCGTCTATGTGAACCCTTTTCACTATGCGGGATTCAGCGGCAGCTTGTACGCTCCGAAAGATTATTACAAGTACAATCCGTTGTTCGTTGACGATCAGGTGCGCGCCGGTCCTTCGAAACAGCTCGAAGATTTCATCAACGCCTGTCATCAGCATTGCATCGTCTTCATCATGGATCTGGTCATCAACCACACCTCGAAAGACAGTCCGCTGATTCAGGAGCATCCGTCCTGGTACCGGTGGAAAGATGGCAAAGTCGCGTCTCCGGGCGCTATTCACGACAGCAAATGGGTCGAGTGGGGCGATCTGGCCGAGATTGACAACATGCATTCGTCCGACCGTTCAAACCTCTGGAACTACTGGAAATCAATGATGACGCACTACATCGAACTGGGCGTCGACGGTTTCCGGTGCGATGCGGCGTATCAGGTGCCGACCGAGCTGTGGAACCATCTTATCTCGTCGGCGCAGCAGAAGAAGCCCGGCTGCCTCTTCCTCGCAGAATCACTCGGGTGTACTCCCGATCAGGCTGAATCTCTGGCACGCGTCGGCTTTCAGTACCTGTTCAACTCATCTAAATACTGGGATTTCAACGCCCCCTGGGGCATGGAGCAATATCATCGTTTTGCGAGCGTCGCCTCCACGATCAGCTTTCCCGAGTCGCACGACACCCCGCGTTTGTTTGAAGAAACCGGCGGAAACCTGGCGATGGTCAAACGCGCCCTCTGCTTTGCCACCCTGTTTTCCAAAGGCGTCATGATTCCGCTCGGGTTCGAATACGGGTTCCGGCGCGCCATGAATGTGGTTGACACCTATCCCAACTGGTGGGAACAGACGGATGTCGATCTCAGCGGCTACATTCAGTCTTTGTTCCAGGTGAAAAGCACGTATCCCGTGCTCAATTCAGAGGTCGGGTTGCAGATTGTCGATCAGGAGAACTGGTACAATGTCTTCTGCTTCAAGAGAACCTTGCCGGGTCAGAAAACCGTCCTGACCATGCTGAATAAAGATCCGCATCGACATCAACGCGTCTTCCTCCCGGACCTTCACGCCGTTCTCGGATCCGGACAACTGCGCGACGTTTCGCCGGAATACGCAATCTCGCCTGTGCCCAAGACTCTCGACTACGGTTTGCGTCCCGCTGAGGTAAAAATCATCGCGGTCGAGTAAGTCGCTTTCACCCGCATTGGCTTGCGTCAGGCCGCCCCTCGAGGCGGCTTTCTCTTTTCGGGCAATCATCACTTGTCCCGCAACCTGAGTTGCAGTAGACTATTGCACCTTCCCGGACGGGGTTGGTATTTCATTCTTCGATAGAAACGGCACATCATGGAATTCAAGTCACAGTATCCCATTACCCATATTCGCAACGTTGCCATTATTGCTCACGTCGATCATGGCAAGACGACGCTGGTCGATGCCTTGATCAAGCAGTCCGGCCTGTTTCGTGAGAATCAGCATGTCGACGAATGCTTCATGGACAGCAATGACATCGAGCGCGAGCGCGGCATCACGATACTGTCGAAGAACCTGTCGCTCGAATTCCTCAACCACAAGATCAACCTCGTCGATACTCCGGGCCACGTTGATTTCGGCGGCGAGGTCGAGCGTGTTCTGCAGATGGTCAACGGCTGTTTGCTGGTCGTCGATGCCTTCGACGGACCGATGCCGCAGACGCGGTTCGTTCTCAAGAAAGCGCTGGCGGCCGGTCTGCGCCCAATCATCGTCGTGAACAAGATCGATCGCCCCGAAGCGCGACCGGCACAAGTTGTCGATGAGGTTCTCGAGCTATTCATCGATGTCGGAGCAGGTGACGAAGCGCTCGACTTTCCGGTCATCTTTGCTTCTGGTCGCGACGGCTATGCCGTGACCGATCTCAGTCATCCGCGCACCAGTATTCGACCGCTTCTCGATGCCATCATTCGTCATGTCCCCCACCCGACCGGTTGCCCGACGGAATCGATGAAGAT
This sequence comes from uncultured bacterium, assembly GCA_964472075.1. Taxonomy (GTDB): domain Bacteria; phylum Muiribacteriota; class Ozemobacteria; order Ozemobacterales; family Ozemobacteraceae; genus CAYYIY01. The sequence goes on from CAYYIY010000087.1 coordinate 12,030, forward strand.
GCTCGTCACGACGCTTGATTACAACGACTACGTCGGTCGGATCGCCATCGGCCGCGTGTTTTCAGGCGAGTTGAGAAACCGCATGGATCTCTACCGCGTGCGTCCGAATCAGCCGACGGTTCGCGGCAAGGTTGCGCACCTATACACATTTCAGGGGGTAAAGCGAACCGAAGTCGAATCGGCCTACGCCGGCGATATCGTCGCTCTCAGCGGGGTCGAAGGAGTCTCCATCGGCGATACGCTTTCTGAAGTCGAATCAGAGCCTCTGTACGTCATCCCGATCGATCAACCGGTCATTTCGATGATGTTCGCGCCGAATACCAGCCCGTTTTCAGGGCGAGACGGCAAGTTCCTGACCGCAAGGCAGATTCAGGCCCGGCTGTTGAAAGAACTCGAAACAAATGTCGCCATGCGGGTTGAAGCCACCGATCGCCCGGACACATTCATGGTCAGCGGGCGCGGCGAACTGCATCTGGGCATTCTGATCGAAACGATGCGCCGCGAGGGCTACGAAATGCAGGTCAGCAAGCCCGCGGCCATTCTGCATACCGATAAAGACGGCAACGTTACCGAACCGATCGAAGAGCTGACCGTCGACATCCCCGAGAGCTACATGGGGGCGGTCATGGAAAAACTCGGCCCACGTCGCGGGCTGCTCCAGTCCTCGAAAAAGCTCCCCGACAATTACATCCGGTTGATCTTCACGGTGCCGGCTCGTGGTCTTCTCGGCTTCCGATCTATGTTTCTCACTCTCACCAACGGGTACGGAACAATGAATCAGGCATTCTTCGGCTATGAATCCTATCGAGGCGATATCCCCCAGGAACGCAACGGCGTGATGATCTCGATGGAAGCGGGCTGGTCGACGGCTTACGCCATCAAGAATCTGTCTGAACGAGGCGTGCTGTTCTACGCCCCCATGGAAGAGATCTACGAAGGTCTCGTCGTGGGCGAGCGCCCCTACCCCGTCGACATGTACGTCAACATCACGAAAAAGAAGCACCTCACCAATGTGCGCTCCTCGACCAGCGAAGAGCTCGAACGACTGACTCCGCCGCGCCGCATGTCGCTCGATCAGGCGCTCGAATACGTGGCCGACGACGAATGGGTCGAAGTGACACCAAAAGCGGTGCGAATCCGCAAACGCGAAATCAACTTCAAGAAGCGCACCGGCGGCTGATCATAACCCTTTATTGCACATTCAGTTCATCGCAATCGACGGCCGTCTGACCCGGTTCGGTGTTTTCAGCAGGCGAGTGGAATGCGGTGAAAGCCAGTCTGCAGAGAACCGCTGACAGCTTCGATGGTGAGGAAGGTCCCCTCGGTACCGAACACGGGTTCCCGGCGCGACGGATTCCATCCTGCGAACGGGGCCCCGATGCTGCCTGCGTTGATCAGACGTTTTCCACCGATGTCCGTGGCGTATGTCGAATGAATATGTCCGCCGATGTACCAGTCAGCATCTGCGGCAGTCAACATCCGAAGCATGGTATCGCGAGGAAGATGTGGCAGAAGCATGTCTTCGTCGCAAAGCGGTGATCCGTGAAACAGACACAGGCGTTTGCCGCCAAACTCGATAACAGCGTGCGAAACGAACGATCGTAAAAACATCCGATCCTGATCGCTGAGAAGCGCGGCCGTTTGTCGTACCTCGTGCCGTACCGCTTCAGTGCTGTCATATCTGTCGATTGATGCGGGTTCGAGCAGATACCGATCGTGATTGCCGCGAATGCAGAGACATTCGAGATTCGATAACAGACGCAGGGTTTTTATGGGTTCGCGTCCAAGCGTGGCGACATCGCCAAGGCAGATCAAGCGATGAACGCCGAGTCGGGCCATTTCGAGCAGGCAGCCCTCGAGCGCCGGCAGATTCCCATGTACGTCAGAAAAAATGCCGAGTTTCAACCGTGCAACTCCCGGGATGAGGCGGACGTCATCACTTCTTTTCGAGACGCTCCTTGAGCTCGTACAGCGCCTGTGCCGCCTCCGTGCTCGAATCGCTGATTTTCATCAAACCTTTGTTCACGTTCTCGAGAGCTTCGGTCGGCCTCTGGCGCATTTCAAAAAACTCTCCGAGTGCGACGTATCCTTCCAGAAGATTCGAGTCGAGTTCGACGGCCAGACGCGCTTCTCGCAGGGCACGCGAACTGTCTCGGGTCTTGATCAGATTGCGGGCCAGAGAGGCGTGCAGGGCTGCGTCCGAGGGATAGCTCTGCAACAATTCGTCGAGAAGAGCCACGGCTTCCTCGTGTCTTCCGCGCTTTTCCTGAACGCGGGCCATGAGTCGGCGGCTTTCCTCATGACTGGGATCAGCCTTCAGCACGGCTTCAAGATAAAATGCGGCTCCATTCCAGGCCCGGGCGGCCGCCATTTCTTTCGCATCAGCCAGCAACGCGGCGGGGTCTTCAGCTTTCTCCTTGAATTTTTCCTTCATCGCCGTGATCCATTCCTGCTCGTTCGGGTCGGGCGGCGGCATGGTCGGATCAATCGTACCTGTTGCCACTGGCGCTTTTACCGGTGCCGAAGCCTGAGACACGGTTGGAAGAATCGGTTTCGTCACCGAGGCAGGTTTCACCCGGGCCGCCTGTTCGCGTTCGATGAACTGTCTGCTTTCACGAGACATGATCTCAAGGTGGCCTCGCAGCGTCGCATCGGTAACTGATTTCAGCATCTTCTCCGTGCCTGACAGGGCCGAGGCATATTCACCGTTGGTAAAGGCCAGAAACACTGGAAAGAAGGCCTGCTCTTCAGGAGAGCCGTTGCTGCGATAGTACAATTCGCATGCCTGCAGAATGCTCTGTATGTCGGCGCCAAGGCTGGACCTATTCAGAAATATGGCGTGTTTCAGAAATAGAAAGGCCTGAGGAACGTTCCCGGACTTGTTCGCCTGAGCCGCGCTCTGCAAAAAGAGACTGTCCCAGTCCTTGCGCTCAGGCAATGGCTGCCCTGAAACAAGCATCCGTTGCAGATACTCGCGCGCCTCGTCGAGTGCCCCGCTCTGGCGAGCGAATTCAAAGAGCACATACAGGCTGGGCAGGTGATCCGGCTGCAGCTTCAATGCTTCGAGCAGACACTGTCTGGCTTTGTCCCGCTGCTTGAGAGCGTTCCAGGCGTTCGCGACGGAGAACTGGAACCGGACGGTGCGGCGTGTCGCCGTTGCAACCAGTTTCGGCAGTTCATCAAGAAGGGCATCCGATTTGTTTTCCACAATCAGCTGCACCATGCCGGCTGCATCATCGTCCGACACGACCAGCTTACCGACATTCTGGCGAAGCATTTGCACGGCATCGTCAAGACGCTTTTGCGACAAGCTCATCGAGAGATATCGCTGCTGGACACGTATTCGGAGATCCTGGCGTAGGGAGGCTTTGAGCAGCTCTTCCAGAAGACCGCGCGCCTTGCGTTGATCACGATTGGCTTCGTGAATGCGCGCCAGAACATAGACAAGCTCGAGACTGCGATCCTTCGCGACCTCACGTTCCAGGCTGCTGATCTCGTTTGCAGGCGGCTTTCCGGTTTTCAGCTGCGCCTCGGTCTTGAGCAGTCTTGTTCGCAACGGTTCAGAGCGCATGGGTTCAAGTTTTCGCCAGGCCTCACCTGCGTTTCCCCGCTCCAGCAGTTGCTCAACCTCGTCGAGGGTTTTGATTTCATCGATCCCGAGCTTGACCGATGTCGGCTTCAACGCGGTGGTCGGGCGCAGATAGATGTGATACAGCCCCCCGCAGCAGATCAGCACGATGATCAGCAATGTCAGGGGAAGCGAATACTCCTTCATGTGTCTAGGGTAACAAATTCTCCTGTCGCTTGTCCTGTTTTCGGCGTTCGATCGCTGTGCACATACGCAAAACATCAGCGTGAAGCGAGCGCTCTCGCGGCACGTGAAAAGAAGGCACCTGATCTATCACCGAATCTCGGAAAGAAATCGGCAGGAACGATGGAACGAATCGAACCCGCGGAGCTGTCAGAGTCTGAGAGAAAGAAAAACCCCTCGCTTCAGCAGCGAGGGGAATAGTCCTGTAACGTTCAGCCGGTTCAGAAATCCGAGATTCGATCAACAAACTCGGGGTGATCGACGAATGGGTTTCGATTGTGTTGCAGATTTTCGATCAGATCATTGCGGTGTCGCTCCGCATCATCAACGGGGTCTTGTTTGTGCCACTCCCGCAGCGTCGCTTCTTCGTCCGATTCAATAGACTTGCCGTAGCGAACAGCGAAATAGAACTTCGCGCGCGCCGCATTCCCGCGATGTTCGGGACGCACTTCAAATACTTCGCCGTCACACTTTGAGCCACCTTCGGTCCACTCAGCGTTATTCACGCTTCCGAACGGCAGCGAGCCGCGGATGCTGTTGGCTTCTGAATCAGTCGGGAAGAGATGATGCAGATCGCTTTTCGCGATTCCGACGGCGCCGTGACTTTGCGGCCACGTGTGCTCACAGTTCATGTCGCGATCGTCGGGCAACGAATTGTATCGCCCTTTCCGACCGGTGTACACACACTCGACCGTGCCGTTCACGTTATCGAGACTCTTGAACATCTGTTGACGAGCTTCGCGATAGTCGAGACCGACCTGATATTCGGTAATGCCGCGCAATTTGTCTTTCAGGGCATCGTCCGACAGTCCTTCGCAGGGCGTGTAGAGATTGTTGCCCGGCACAGGGTCTCGCTGCCAGTCCGTCGGTTTTCTGCTTCCCGTGGCCGGAAGTCGCGAAGAGACGGACGATTCATGCGCCTTCTTCAGATCTGCCACCAGCTGAAATTTCTCGCGCTGCGACTGGCGTTCGTACCTATACAACTGCCCGCGCAGCTGCGTGATCAGGTCAGATCGGGTGGGCAGCTGCGACTCGATTTGCTCGAGTGTCTGCAGAATGGCCGCAAAGTCAGGCGTTTCAACTTGACGAGTCAAGTCCGTACCCGATTTGGTCCGGGGGGTCTGGGTCTTCGACTTCGCCGGCTTTGCTCCCGGTGATTGAGCAAAAGAGCTGCCTGGAAGAACCAGAGTTAGTCCAAGAACGGCTATCCCCAACATTTTGCTGAACATCCTGGTCATGGTGTCCATGTCTCCTGAAAGATGCATTGCGTGCCAATGAAATTCAATTATAGCAACTCACCCCCGGGGTCTGGGAAAATGCAGCGCAGATCGCAGCACACATGCACTTTCTTTCAACGTTACAGGCGATTCGGGAGGGGTATCGTGAAAAACGATTTCTGCACCGCTCCGGCGAGCGGCACGCGCTTGAGCAGGTCTTTAATCTGTGCGCAGGTTGTTCCGCTGCCGAACAGTGGCTTCTGGTTCCTGGCGGTGCACCGAAATTCGGCGGAAAGGGCGCGTCTGATCGCCTCTTCAACCGCCCTGGTCGACGGCGCACAATCGATGACCGAGGCTGCACGGAGCCTTCCTTTCTGACGTTCACCGACATTTACTGTCGGAACACCAATGGTGGGGGCTTCAATGAGGCCGCTTGATGAGTTGCCGACAACTGCATCAACGAGCCGTAGCAGACTGAGATACCGCTGCTGACCGAGGTTGCTGAAGAATCGGGCGCGTGACGGGAACCGCTGCACCCAGACGTCGATCATGGAACCAATGATGCGGCCGTTGGTGTCGGCGTTCGATCCGGTAAATATGACATGGGCATCCGGAAAGCATTCGAGGGCTTCGAGAATCGCGAGAAATGATGCGCCGGGGTCTTCTCCGGAAAGCGTCGCGGCATGATACGTCACCAGCAGGTTCTGAGAACCCAGCTTGAAGCCAAGCTCCTGTTCGAGCGCGGCACGGGAAAGCAGAGGTGTGCGTTTCAGGTGCTCCAGACCGGGTTCGCCTACGGTCCAGACCCGCGACGGGTCTTCGCCGAGTTGAATCACGCGTTCGCGATGTGGTTCGGCCGTGACAAAGTGATACGAGGCCATTTTCGTGATGGCATGCCGGAATGCCTCATCAATCGCCCCTTCTGACGTTTCGCCCCCGGCGAGATGAGCGATGGGTACTCGGCAGACCAGCGCCGCCTGCGCAGCCGCAAACATCTCGAAGCGATCTCCGTATAGAACCAGCAGATCGGGCTGCAGGCGCTGAAACGTTTCGGCGAAACCGCTGACCGCCAGCCCGATCGATTTGCAGATGCCGACGGGGGTGTCACTTGAAAGAAGCATCTCGACTCGCTCATCCGTGGGAAACCCGTCGTCTTTGAT
>CAYYIY010000088.1:0-18111 GCA_964472075.1 uncultured bacterium
GACTGTATCTGCATGTCGGCATCGGCACGTTCAAGCCGATCGAGAGCGACGAGATCGAAGAGCACCGTCTGCATGTCGAGGAATTCGAGATTCCCGGTGATCTGGCCGCGACGTTTGCCGAGGTGCGTCAGCGAGGCGGCCGCGTCTGGGCGTGTGGTACCACGTCGGTTCGCTCGCTCGAGTCGGCGGTGCGCGATGACGGCACCTTGCGCATCGGGCGCCAGGAGACCGGGTGCTACATCATGCCGGGGCATCGCTTTCGCGCCGTCGATCATCTGATCACGAACTTTCATTTACCGCGTTCGAGTTTGCTGGTGCTGGTATCGGCGCTGGTAGGGCGTGAGACGTTGCTCGACCTGTACCGTGAGGCGATCGAGCAGCGATATCGTTTTTTCAGTTTCGGTGATGCCATGGTGATTATCTGATGAATGTCCAGGAACCTATGATGCAAAACAATGATCGATTCACCTATTCCGTGCTGCAGGAATCGAAAGAGTGCGCTGCTCGACTCGGCGTGATCGAAACCCGTCGCGGCAGGATTCACACGCCGGTCTTCATGCCGGTGGGAACGCAGGGCACCGTGAAAACGCTGACCCCGGCCGATCTGCGCGAGGCGGGCGCCGAGATCATTCTGGCGAATACCTATCATTTGATGCTGCGTCCCGGCACTTCGGTGCTCGATCATTTCGGTGGTCTGCATCGCATGAACGCCTGGGAACGCCCGATGCTGACCGACTCGGGCGGGTTTCAGGTCTTTTCACTCAAGACGCTCAACAAGATCAGTGACGAAGGCGTGCAGTTTGCGTCGCACATCGACGGGTCGCGCCACTTTCTGACTCCTGAAGAGTCGATGCGCATTCAGCGTTCGATCGGGGCCGAGATCATGATGTGTTTCGACGAATGCTGCCCGTATCCGGCCACACGGGAACAGGCGACCGAGGCGATGGAGCGTTCGGTCAGATGGGCCAGGCGCTGTCGTATCGATCATCCGGCCATGCGAAACGGCCAGGCGTTGTTCGGCATCGTGCAGGGGTCGATGCTTCACGACCTGCGTCGTGAATCGCTCGATCGCACCGCCGAGATCGGGTTCGAGGGGCTGGCGATAGGCGGCCTGTCGGTCGGCGAGCCGAAAGAACTGATGATCGAGACGCTCGAAAAGTTGATGCCGCAGATGCCGCGCACGGTACCGCGGTATTTGATGGGTGTCGGCACGCCCGAAGATTTTTTCCTGGCGATCGAACGCGGGGTCGACATGTTCGATTGCGTGCACCCGACGCGTATCGCGCGCCACGGGGCCGTGTTCACGCGCTCGGGGCGCATCGATCTTTCGGCGCAGAAATGGCAGCTTGACGAGAACCCGATCGACCCCGCATGTACCTGCTATGCCTGCCGCCATTTTCCGCGCGGCTATCTGAGGCATTTGTTCAAAGCACAGGAGATTCTTGCCTTGCGTCTCGCGAGCCTTCATAATATAACGTTCATGCTGGATCTGATGCGAGAGATTCGGGAGCATCTGGCTGCCGGCAGCTTCAGATCGTTTCGCGATCGATTTCTGGCCCGTTATCTCGGAAAGGAGTAACTCATGGCTGATGCAAAATTGGAAAAGGCCCAGTTGAACGAGGGGATGGATCTCTTCAAGCAGGGCGAGCTGGGAAAGGCGGAAATCAAGTTCCGCGAGTTCATCAAGGCTTACCCAGAAAGCGATCTGGCTGATAACGCCTGTTACAATCTGGCCAAGATCTTTCTCAAACGCGGCGACAAGAAGAACGCGCTGACCTGGCTTGATTTTCTGCTCGAGCATTACCCGAAGTCAGATGCGGCCTATTTCGCCAAAGACGAAAAGGTCGAAGTCATGCGGGAAATGGGGATCGGACCGGCGGAAACGCCCGACGAACTGTTCTTTAAGGCGAAAAAAGCACTGAGTGCCAACAAGCTTGAAGAAGCCGAAAAACTGTTTTTCTCGTTTATCGAGAAGTACCCGACCGAAGACGAGCTCCTCGACAACGTGCATTACAACCTGGCGCTGATTGCCAAGAAGCGCGGCAACATGGAACGGGTGAAACAGCATGTCGAGATCATCATGACCAAATATGCCGACAGTGATGCGGCATTGTATGCGGAAGATCTTCTCGAGTAACCAGGACTTTTTCATCAAGCGCCGATCGTCGTCGGCGAATGGTCGGCAAAGCAGAACCCCCGGGCCGTCGGCCCGGGGGTTCTTATGTGCGGGGTGTTTCTCTGCTTACTGCACTTCGAGGAAGAAGGTGAACACGGTGTTTCCGTTCTCGAGCACGGTGAGTTCCTTGTCTTCACCCATGATCCAGCCACGGTTGGTGTTGATGGCCATCACTTCGAGCTTATACCCGGTGATCACGCCGCTGAAGTAGGCTTCGGCCTGAGCATTGTGACCCACGGCATCGACATAGGGCACCAGATCTTTGCCGCCCTGCTTCAGGTAGACGCGGATGATTTCGTTGTTGTCGATCGAACTCGGATTGCCGGGAACTTCGTCGGTGCCTTCTTCAGGCTGGCTGCCGCGCAGAACAATGCGCAGGTCGCGCTTGATCGGTTCGACATTGTGGAAGTCGCAATCGATGCCGGCGAGAATGGTGCCGGGGCGCTGGCGAGGCAGAGCGACGGACGGGTTGATCGTCACGACGTCATAACCGCGAAGCTTGACCTTAACTGATACGGCACCAACGGTAACCGGTACGTTGCCCAGTGTATACACCGGAGCGCCGGACGTGATGGTGGGCGTCACGCTGGCGACGACTTTGCCGCCTGATTCGGCCCAGATCAGGAAGTCGGGGTTCGAGCCGGACATCGCGTCAAGCACGTAACCAGGCAGGTTGCGCAGTGTGCCGCTGATCGACACCGTTTCGGGCTGCAACTTTATGACCCCCATGTCGAACGGGGCCGCGCCGATGACCACACGCATGTTCGCGTCTGTCGGGGTCTGTTCCGTGCCGGCGGTGATATACGGCTTGTAATTCTCGCAGGTGATTTTGTACTGGTGTTCTCCACCTTCGAGGCTCTGCCAGCCGCTATCGCGGAAGTCAGTCGCTGCTTCGAAGGTCTTCGACCGGCTGGGCGTCATCTGCGTGACGGTGAAGTTGGTCAGCGGAGTTCCGGTAACGGCATCGACCGGATACCCTTTCAGCGTGCCCTTCACTGAGCTGGTCACCTTATACATGGTGATGACCGGCACCGTCATGGTTTCGCCACTGTCGCGCAGCACGACGCTGAGACGGTTGTTGTCCGTCGTGCCCGTGGCCAGGGCATAGCCGAACTTTTCAGCCGTCATCACCGTATAGTTGCCGCCACTGCTGTTCGGGCTCATATCGGTGAAAATGTACTTGCCGTCCGCGCCGGTCAGCGCATCCCAGCGCTGTTGCGACTGGGAGTTCTGGATACGCACCAGAACGTCGGTCAGCGGGGTGTTCTTGGTCGATTCAACAACGTATCCGACGATGGACCCGTTCTTGACCCCCAACGACCCCTTCTCACAGCCGGTAAACATGATACTGGCCATCACCAGTATCGCCGGCAACAACCACCTCGCTTTGGTTGCTCGCAGAGAATTACCCATGGTTGCCTCCGTTGCATGCTTCTGCGGAAAAATAGTTTTTCCCGGATAGCTTATCGGCGAATCGCCGCTGATTTTTAAAGAAATCTTTGCAGAAAAAGGTTTCGGTGAGAGTTCTCAATTTTTCGCGTGAATGCGTCGATAGTGTGGAGGAACCGTAGTTTATCCGTTCGACGAGGGAGGCTGTCATTATGAAGGCAATGAGAAGGGGACCGCTTGGAACCGGGATCCTTTTTGCCTTTTTCCTTCTCATCATGATTGTTGGATGTGAAAAAGGAACACTGGGCGTCAAGGGTGGAAGCATTACCGGCCACGTTCTTGACAGCCGCACGCTGGTCGGCTTGAGCGGCGTGGCGGTTACCGCGACGAACGGGGAAAGCGACACGAAGGATTCAAAACTGACTCGCACCGATTCGCAGGGGAACTACTTCTTCAATGATCTGCGTGCCGGCGAGTGGGCGCTGACGTTCGACAAGTACGGGTATGAACCGATTCTTGAGGATGCGACGGGTGCCGCGAAGGTGGTTGTGGTGAACAACGAAAATCGCGAAGCTCCTGAAGTACGCATGACCCAGATCATCGCCAACCAGTACATTACGATCAGAGGCACACTCAAGGATGCGCGAACCGGGACTCCCATCACCCTGGGAACCGCCCAGTATTCATTCGGAACGCACCCGATTCTGAACAATCGCCTGCCGACGGAACTGCAGACCGGGCTTTCCTTTCCTGCCCTGAATGGCGACGTCGACTTCCGCATTTCCGTTACGAACTATCGGCCGCTGACGATTTCCGGTCTCAACGGACGTGCTGATATTGATCTCGGGGTTATCACGCTCGAGCCGCAGTCATACAGTATTGTGGGCGTCTGGAAGGATGTTCCCGGCTGGGTGTTCCAGGAAAAGGCCCGAGCCGACATTATTGCGTATGCCGGCAATCGTATCGTGGCAACGACGACTTCGACCCTCGATCAGCAGACGTTCACGCTGACGGGAATTCCGATCGGGGTTTCGGTGACGATCGAAGCGCAGATCGTGGGATACCGCATGAACGGCCCGATTCCGGTGACTCCGAATGGAGACTTCCAGGGGGTCATTTATCAGCCGATCTCGCTCAAGAACAACTTTGCGCAGATCTATCGCGATGTGCGCGTGATTTTGGTCGGCACCAGCATCGGCAACAACGAGCGGGTGGGTGCATTCTGCGTCGAGACCGGCACCAGATGGCCTGAGACGATTGTGACTGGCGGTGTTCTGACGGCGCCCGCTGTGGTTGATCTAGGTACCAATCAGGTGCCGACGGGCTACAAGCTCTCGTTCAAGGGCTACAACGTGGATGACGGCAGTCTCGGCACGACGGATGTCATCATCAATGATGACGGAACCGATCCGCAGGTTGTCTTCATCGAGGTGAACTGACATGGGACAAGTATTGCATGACTCGTGCCCGAACGGGCAAGGGAGGTTTGGCGATATGAAGGACTTTCGTGTGTGGGGTGGCTGGGCGCTTGTCGTCGTCGGGCTGGTCGTGCTGATGGCGATCGGTTGCGACAACAACGGGCTGGGGGTGCGTGGATCGAACATCACCGGCAAAATGGTACGCAGTGATTCGGGCCGCGGCATTGCCGGTGTGCGTGTCGATCTGTACTCTTCGGCTCCGCAGTCATCGGGCGGCGGCACGGCGATCGGACAACAGGCAACGGTGGTAACCGATGCGAACGGGGTCTTCATGTTTACCGACCTCAAGCCTGATGCCTTCATTCTCGAAGCACAGCACAAGGATTATCGTCCGTACAAGTTGCCGAACACCGCATCCGGAACCACTCAGACGGGTATCTATCTGATGAACGGCCAGATGCTCGACCTCGGCAACCTGGCCATGGAACCGATTGCCGACGCCCCGCTGCCCACAAATATTGGAGTGCAGGTTTTCCTGCGCGACAACGCTTCGCGTGACCTGCTGCCTGACAATACACTGGTGACGATTACGTTTGATGACATCTCCTATACCTCGACCGCTCTGGGTTGGCGCACAGGCGTAGACCAGAATGGAAACCCCATTCAACTTCCTTCAAAGAGCGGAACCTATGCGATCACGATTCAGGCGGACCCGACCTTGTATGCGGTGCAGACGACAACCGCTCCGGGGAATGCCAACATCGTCCAGGATCTCTTCGTCACTCCGAACACCTACAACATTCTCATTCGCTGCACAAATGTTCCTGATTACATCACCGGCGGCGTGGTCAATGCCTTCGCTGAAATTCCGACGACCGGTGGAACGATGAAAGTCATCGCGACTCAGACGATAAACAATCTGGGCAACCTGGCGGGGCCGAATCTGCCGGCGCTGATGACGGTGCCCGGCATCGCGTATCCGATTCAACTGCGCTTCCAGTGCCGCGGATATCGTGATGAAATCCTGACTCTCGGGGCGGAAGATCTGGCCGCGGGTTTGCAGGGCAATATCCGCATTGATGTAAACTTTCAGTTGGATAATGGAACCGGTGCCTTCGATTATGATGCGAACACTGCCAGTCAGGCGGCATTGCTTGATAACCGCATGACCCGTTTCGTGGAGCTGGTCGTCGGTGGATCGGGTCTCATCAATGGAGACCGCGTGATCGGCCAGGTTGCTTGGATCAGAGGCATACCTGATCCCGCAATCGCGGTGAATCAGGTGGCGAATATCATCTGTGCTGATGTTCCAGTGGGCTATGAGCAAGCTTGGTTCGTTCGTGTAGAACCGGTGCCGGGTTCTCCTTCGGAAGCATCAGGATCGTTCAATATCTCGGGTACGACGATGATCAACCCCGAGCCTGAACCTGGTGTCGGCCAGTTCATCTCTGTTGACGCCGTGCGGCCCTAAGCCGAAATCAACTCGGACAAAACCGCCCCCCGAAGCTTGCTTCGGGGGGCAGTTGTCGTTAGGCTCAATTCTCTTGAGCACGTTTTGTGGTGCTCTCAGAGGTTCTTGTCCGTGACGTGAGAACTGTCTACGAATCTCGCAAAGACGCATTGGCGTCAAACAGTGGCAGATCGATGAAACGACTGATCATCTCGAAGTGATGATCGAGAGAGAACAAGGGGGTTCGATGTTGGAGAGCGTTCTGTGCGATGATGAGATCGGGAATGCCGATTCCGTTCGTCCCATTCTTCAAGCACGTGGTTTGCCACTCCATGATTTCGTTCCAATCGATCTTCAGGTTCTGTTTTCTCACCTTCCTCAAGAGCGCGATGAGCGCACGCTGGTTTTTCATGCGGAGAAACGGAATGAGTTCCGTGAGAATCAAATCATTCGTCACGATCAGATTCTCGTCGATGAGGATGTCGAGCGAATGTGTTCTCTTTCCTGATCGGAAGTAGTCGATCCAGGTGGACGTATCAATGAGAATATTCAACGACGCCCTCTAACGACGTCCAGATCAAGGTCGAGGCAGACTGAGCCCTTGAAGTTTTTCAAGCCTCGGATCGCTTCTTTTCTGATGAGTTCCTCTAGCGCGAGCGTGATCACCGCCGTTTTCGTGTTCACTTTGGCGCTCTTCATGGCTCGTTTCAACAGGTTTTCCGGTAAATCAAGCGTGGTGCGCATGTTCGTCCCTCCATATGCATAAAAATACCTAATGATGCATATAAAGGCAAGCGCTCGATCTGAATCGAGCGCTCAAGGAGAGATGTGCGCCGCAATGGCAGGCTCTTTCGGGGTCAGCCGAGGCAGGAGGTGCCGTGGAGGTAGTCGAGGCCCAGATGGCAAGCGACGGTTTTGGCGATGTTCCAGAAGCCGTTGCTGGTGCCGAGATCGCGGCCGGGTTTCCCTTTTTGATACACGACTAGGGGCACATACTCGCGGGTGTTTGTTTCAGTCTTATGGAAGGTGTCCGAGCCATCGATCTGCGCTGATCAGCAGGAGATTTCCCTGGTTCCTGACGATACCCGACTTCTGTACGAGTTGAATTCCGGGAATTCCAAGTTTATTCGAGTAGTACGCAAGTGAGTGGGAGAAGGATGTTTCAGCGACCTTGCACTCGACCAGGAACCAGGGCCGGCTGTTCTGCAACAGCAGAAAATCAACTTCGCGACCTTCTCGATCTCGAATGAACTGAACCTCGACGTTCGCGACTCCTTGATCGGTCCAATACTGGGCTGCTTTGAACAAGTGCCCTGCCACCGCGTTTTCAAAGCGAGCTCCCTCGTCTTTCACCTGTGACCAGTCCCAGAAATAGTACTTCGGTTGCCGGTGAAGTGCTCTTCCAATATCTCGCGAATACGGCATGAGCTTGTACACAATGAACAGACGTGAGAAGATATCCATCCAATGTAGAATCGTCGGAGTGGAAACCTGAATGTTTTCAGACAACGATCTGGCGCTGAACAGCGAGCCCACCCTCTCCGGCAGTAACGCCATCAAATGCTCGGCCAGGGACAACAGCTTCACTTCAGACAGATCGCGCAGGTCCTGTTGCACAAGCAACGATGTTCTCATCTTTGACCATCGTCGATGCTCTGTCTCTGACTGTCGCTGAAATGGTTCAGGAAAACCGCCAAACCGCAGCAACTCATCAAAGCCTGGTTGCTTGTCCGAACACGGCTGTCGGAAAGCCTCTGAAACGGGTGGTTGAGGAATGACGGTGCTGTGGAGTTCGCCAAGGGTGAACGGGTGCAAGTGGTGAAGATAGTATCGCCCGAGAAGGCTGTCTCCAGACTTCTGATAGACATCGAGGCGTGCGCTCCCGGTGAGAATCAAACGCAACCTGTGGAAATACTTGTCGAAAACCCCTTTGATGTGCGCCTTCCAGCGTGGAAACTTGTGAAACTCGTCAAGACAGACCAGGGAATACCCTGTGTATCTCCTGAGCAGGATGTCTTCACGGTCGTCCGGATCGTCAAAGTTGAGATACGTTCCCTGCTCTGATTCGATCACGGTGCGTGCCAGCGTCGTTTTTCCGACTTGTCGCGGCCCTGAGAGCAGAACAAACTTCTTCGCGAGATCATCTCTGATGCACTGCTCCAGGGAGCGGGGGCGGTGAACGGCCATGAGACGAAAGGCCTCCTTCGGCAACTGATACCTCAACTTACCATATGGTATGCCATTTGTAAATTGAGGTTTACAGATGCCGAACCGGGCTGAGCGTCGACAGCAAAAACCTGCGATCGTCGTCGAAACTCGAACCGGAGGATTTGTCGTTCAGCTCAGGCAGGACTTTCCGTGGGGGTAGTCGAGACCCAGATGAACCGCGACGGTTTTGGCGACGTCCCAGAAGCCATTGCGGGTGCCGAGATCACGACCGGGTTTTCCTTTTTGATACATGATTAGGGGCACATACTCGCGGGTGTGGTCCGAACCCTTGTAGGTCGGGTCGCAGCCGTGGTCGGCGGTGATCAACAGCAGATCGTTCTCGCTGAGCTTCGGCAGAAAGCCGCCCAGCCAGACGTCGAAGTCTTCGAGGGCCTTCGCATAACCGGCGGTGTCGCGACGGTGGCCGAAGATCATGTCGGTGTCGACCAGGTTGGTGAAGATGAAACCGTCTTTTACGATCTCGAGCGCTTCGGTGGTCTTCTGCATGCCTTCAGCATTGCTCTTCGAGCCGATGTGCTTGTTGACGCCGCGCCCGGCGAAGATATCGTAGATCTTACCGATGCCGTAGGCGGTGATGTTCTTCTTGGTCAGCACGTCAAGCAGGGTGTCGTAGAAGGGTTCCATGCTGTAGTCGTGCCGGTTGGGCGTGCGGGTATACTTGCCCGAGGTGCCGACGAAGGGGCGGGCGATGACCCGGCCGACCGCCATGTCGGGCGGCTGCAGCAGGTCGCGGGCGATCTTGCAGTATTTGTACAAGTCGTTGAGTGGCACAACCTCTTCGTGAGCCGCAATCTGAAAGACGGAATCGGCTGAAGTGTAGACGATCAGTTTGCCGGTTTTGACGTGTTCGTCGCCGAGTTTCTGAATGATCTCGGTGCCCGAGGCCGGGTAGTTGCCGATGGTGCCGCGCCCGACCGCTTTCTCGAACTTCGCGATGAAGTCGGCGGGGAACCCTTCGGGGAAGACGGGAAACGCGTATTCGAGCTTGATGCCCATCATTTCCCAGTGACCGGTGGTCGTGTCTTTGCCGGGCGACACTTCGGCCATGCGTCCGAACGAGCCGAGCGGCTTTGCGGCGGCTGCCACTCCTTCGATCGGGGCGATGTTGCCCAGACCGAGTGACTGCATATTCGGCATCTTCAGGCCCTTCACGGCCTTCGCGAGATTCGGAATGGTGGCTGAGCCGACGTCGCCGTACGCGGCCGCGTCGGGCATGGCGCCGATGCCGGCGCTATCGAGAACAATGCAAATGGCACGCATGAGAGTGACTCCTTGCCTTGAATGTCAGTGTAATCGTATCATACCGCCGGGCGAAACGCGATTCATGACGTCTCGCAGGCGAAGAACCATTGTATCACACATCTGCATACCGGCTTTCCCCGCAAAATGAAAGGAGGATTCCGCATGGTTGATCGGCCGTAGAGGATCGAAAAAACCAGCAGGACGATGGCGAGTTGGTGTTTTGCGGTCGCTAGCGCGAGAACGACTTTTCGATGCGGGTGATCTTCTCGACGCGAGCGCCGTGGCGGGCGGCACCCCAGGGGGTGGCGAGCCACAGGTCGACGATCTGCTTCATCAGGCCGGGGCCGATGACCATGCTGCCCATGGTGAGCACGTTGGCATAGTTGTGCTCGCGGCTGTTGCGTGCATTGTACAAGTCGTTGCAGCACGCGGCCCGCACTCCGGGCACCTTGTTGGCGGCCATACATGAGCCGACGCCGGCGCCGTCGATGATGATGCCGACGGTCTGGTCGTTCTTGGCGACCTCGAGGGCGACCAGCAGGGCGATGTCAGGGTAGTCGCAGGGCGCGGTCGAAAAAGTGCCGACGTCTTCGTAGGTCAGGCCTTTTTCGAGCAGATGCTTCTTGAGTTCTTCCTTCAGCGGAAACCCGCCGTGATCGGCGCCGAGAATAATGCGTGGCATCAGACAAACTCCTGAAACAGCTCGTCGCGGGGTCGGGGAATGACGGTCCAGTAGATGGTCTGGCCTTTTCCCTCGATGACTTTGAGCCCGGCCTCGATGGCCGCTTCGACGGCGGCGACATCGCCGGTGACGGTGTAGAAGGCCTTGCCGCCGATGGCCATGGCAACGCGAATCTCGACCAGCGTGACCGCCGCAGCTTTCACGGCGGCGTCGGCGGCGAGAATCGACGAGACGATATCGAAGGTCTCGTGAACGCCCAGCGCGCCCTTCTCGGACACGGGGTTGGTGGCGGTCATGGCTGGAAACACCTGGTCGTGCAGGTTGGGAATAACCAGATCGTTCACGTTGTAGCCGGTGCTGACGCGAATGCCGGCCTGCATCGAGGCTTCGACGGCCGCGACATCACCCCAGATCAGGGTGATGAACTTGCCGGGGCAGACCGTGCGCGAGAGGACAAGTTTGACATCCGCGGCCTTCAGCATGGCGTCGGTGGCCTGATACCCCATGGCGATGCTGGATAGTTCGAGGAGGCCGATGGCGTTTCTGGATACCGTCATAGTTATTCCCTGATAATCGTGATGGCGTCAGCGGTGACGGCCGAAACGCGTCCGCTGATCGAGGCGTGTAGATTCGCCCCGAGTTTCTTTTCCGGAATCGTGGCAATCTTCTGCCCCTGCTGAACCTTGTCACCAACTTTGACAACCGGTACAGACGGAACTCCGATATGCATCTTGAGCGGCAGCATGACCTTTTCAGGTCGCAACGGAATCTCGCGATAGGGGGCCTTGTGATCGAATTCCTCGAGGCCGAGGCGGCGAATCAGGCGTTCGATGCTGACGCGGCGGGCCGAGCGCATCGGGTGAATCTCGGGCTCACCCTTGAAGTCGGTCTGCTTGACGCCCTTGGCGAGGTGATGCCGCTTGGCCATGACCGCAATCTCGCGCGGCGGCAGATCTTCGGGGCAGGCGTAGAGTGAGCACAGCCCGCACTCACAGCAGAAGATGGCGTCGATGGCATAGTTCGAGTCATGAAACTCGGCCAGTTGTGAGGTGCGCATGGCTTTGTGCGGCTTGATCGGATACCCGAGCAGGCGGCGCGGACACAGTTCGGTGCAGTCGGTGCACTGGTCGCAGGCCGAGCGGGCGATATGCCGCTGATGCTTCTCGGGGCGGGTCATCTTGAAGATGAGCGGGTGCGTGGTCGGCAAGGCAATCAACCCGCCGCAGGTCTTGCTGACGATCTCGTCGAGCGATTTCACGATGCGGCCCATCATCGGGCCGCCGTCGATGACGGTCAAGCCTTCGGTCTTCGTCAGCCCGGCAAGCGCCAGAGCCTCGCGTACGGTGATGCCGACTGGTACGGAAACCGTGACCGGATTCGGCACCGCGCCGGCGATGGTGAAAATCTTCTGCGTGAACGGCTTGCCCCGCCCGAGCAGCGTCAGGGTCTCGACGTTGCTGACGACGCAGCCGACGTTCAACGGAATGCCGCCAAACGGGATCAATCGCTTCGCGGCCTCGTAGACCAACTCGTACTCATCGCCGGCCGGGTAGAAATCGCCGAGCGGCAGAACCTTCATGCGTGGGTCGGGAAGCGTCTTTTCGAGATGCTTCACCAGATCGGCATACTTCTTCTTGACCGCGATATGTGCCTGCTTGGCGCCGGTGAGCTGCATGGCCAGCGAGAGACCGGCGTAGAATTCGTCGGTGAAGTGCTTGAGAATCTCTTTGTCTTTATGCAGCAGCGGCTCGCATTCAGCGCCGTTGACGATGAAATGATCGATGTTCTTCGCCGCGAGTTTGACATGGGTCGGAAACCCGGCGCCGCCGCACCCGACGAGACCCAGCTCGGCCAGAGCTTCGAGAGAAGGCGTGGCCATGCGGGTCAGACGATGCGGAAGTGATCGACCAGTACGCAGCGGCGTGAACGCGTGAAACTGCGGGCGGTCGTGATGCCTTCGCCGGTCGGCGAGGCGATGGTAAACGTGGTGGGGCCTTCGCCGCCGAACCCAAGGCCGGCGTAGGATGGGCCGTTCTTCACGAAGATCGAGCAGTCGCAACGCACGGCCATCAGATGCAGATTGTCGATGTTCTTGCTGTGCATGACCGCCGTGTGGTGATACCCGTGTTCGACCTTGACGGCCAGTTCGATTGCCGCGAAGACGTCACGCACGCGCACCAGCGGCACGACGGGCATAAGCATCTCTTCGAGCACGAACGGGTGATCGGGCGGGGTTTCGGCCAGCACCATGCGAATATCGGGTGGCACGCGCACGCCGATATGTTCGAGAATGTAATCAGCGTTCTTGCCGACGAACTTCTTGTTCGGCCCGCCGGTCTTGTGATCGAGCACGAGCTTCTCGAGCTGTACGAGTTCACGGGCAGAAACTTCGTACGCTCCGCTGTTTCGCAGGTGCTTCTTCAGTTCGTCCGCGACCGACTCGACGACGATGATCTCTTTTTCGGCGATACACAGCACGTTGTTGTCGAGCGTGGCGCCGGCGATAATGTCGCGCGCGGCCTTCTTCAGGTCGGCGGTTTCATCAACGACGACGGGCGGGTTGCCGGGGCCGGCGGCGATGAACTTCTTGCCGCTCTTGGCGGCGGCAGCCACGACGGCGGGGCCGCCGGTCACGACCAACAGCTTGATCAGCGGGTGGGTGAACAGCAGCTGCGCGTTTTCGAGAGACGGCTTCGCCGCGCAGACCAGCAGATTCTCGGGGCCGCCGGCCTCGACGATGGCATCATTAAGAATGGTCATCGCCAACTGGGACACTCGCGCGGCCGACGGGTGCGGGCCAAAGGCGACCGCGTTGCCGGCGGCGACCATGCCGATCGAGTTGCAGATGACGGTTTCGGAAGGATTTGTCGAAGGAGCGATGGCGCCGATGAGACCGTAGGGTGCCAGTTCCATGAGGGTGAGACCGTGATCACCACTGTATGCCGCGGGTCGAAGATCTTCGATGCCGGGGGTCTTGGTGATCGCGAGCTTGTTCTTCTGAATCTTGTCTTCGACACGACCATAGCCGGTCTCTTCGTTCGCGACGCGCGCCAGTTCTTCGACGCGTTCCAGGGCGCGTTTGCGCATGTTGGCGATGATGGCCTCGCGTGTGGCGAGCGGCAGGGCGACCAGCTGCTTCTGCGCTTCGGTCGCGGCTTTGAAGCCTTCTTCCAGATTGTCGAAGACACCCCGGCCTTTGGCGCGGGCTGGAGCTGTGCCGCCAGAGCCGGTTTCGACGCCCAGGCGCTTGATCACTTCAGAGACGATGAGATTGATATCCTTGTCGGAAACCATCAGATGAACCCCCTCGCTTGGCCTGTCACGCACAGTGCAGGCGAAAAAGCCACATCGTCATTCGGTATAAAAACGCGAACCGAACGAAGACGTACAGGTCGGGAAGCGAAAAAACCAGCGATCTATCGGGTCTGGCGGTCGGAATCCATGACGACCTGGTCGACGATACCGCAGATTGCGGCGTCGACCGGGCAGTTCAGCGTGCGTTCAGTCAGACGGGCTGAGCTGCCCGCGACGAGCAGAACGGTTTCGCCTGCACCCGCACTGACGGCATCGGCCGCCACCACATGGTTGGCGGTCGGCTTGCCATCGATGGTGAGCTCCTGAACGATCAGGAGTTTCATCCCTTTCAGGCGATCGTCCTTACGGGTGCAGACGACGGTTCCACAGACACGACCCAGAATCATGAGATCGCTCGGTGATTACTTCTTGGCGTTGGCGAGCGTTTCTTCGCGAATCGGCATGACTTCGTCCAGATTCGCATGCGGGCGCGGAATCACGTGCACGCAGACCAGTTCGCCGATCTTCTTGGCAGCGGCGGCACCGGCGTCGGTGGCGGCTTTGACGGCGGCGACATCACCGCGAACGAACGCGGTCACATAACCGGAACCGATCTTTTCCCAGCCGACCAAACGAACGTTGGCAGCCTTTACCATCGCGTCGCTCGCTTCGATCAACGCGGTCAATCCTTTGGTTTCAATCATGCCGAGAGCCTCTTGAGTCATGGGGACCTCCTGAGATTTTGTGGACATTGGTTTTTCCTTTTTTGTAGACAAAGGGAAAGTCTCTTACACGCAGTTAGGAAATGACTTCGACGGCATCGCCGTTCTTGAGACCGGCGGCATTGGCTTCGTCGGTATCCAGATGGAAGTCGAGCGCGAACTTTTCGCTCACGCGGATCAGAACATTGTTGAAGATGATCGAGCGCGGACCGGGCGTTTTGACCGAGACGCGGTCGTTGTCCTTGAGGCCCATCTTCTCGGCATCTTTGGTGTGCATGTGAATGTGGCGGGAAGCGACGATGACGCCTTCCTTGAGTACCACGTGTCCTTTGGGCCCGAGCAGAATGGCGCCCGGCGTGCCTTTGGTGTCGCCGGAATCACGCACCACGGCCGGAACGCCGAGGGCGTAGCTGTCGGTCCAGGAGATTTCGACCTGCGTGCCGCCACGGCATGGGCCGAGAATGCGCACCTTCTCGAGAGTGCCCTTGCGACCGACGAGCGTCACACACTCTTCAGCGGCAAACTGACCGGGCTGAGAGAGGTTTTTCATGTTCTTCAACTGGTACCCGGCCCCGAACAGCGTTTCGAGATCCGCCTGGGACACATGACAATGACGGTTGCTGATGCCGACCGGAACGGTACCGGGCTTCACGCGGGCCTGCAGGTCGAGCTGCTTGAGCACCTCGGCCACGATCTGTTTCACCTTGGTTTCGTCGATCATGTCGTATTCCTTTCCTTCAGCTTGTCAGCTGGTCTGACGTCATCAACACCGCCGTGCCCGGAGGCGGCTCTGGTGGCGGGTTCTCGCGGCCATCAATCAACGTGAGACAGATAGTGGTTGCGGATGCGCCATCCGAAAGCGGGGTCATTATATCACACCCGGCAGCCTGTGCAAGCGTTTCGGGCAGAAAAAGCAACAGGCGGCGACGAGCGGCGGATTGTACAAGTTTCTTCAGATGCTCGGGTTTTGTCCAGGGGGCGGTGTTCGGCACCAGGGCGCCGCGGCAGTCCATGTCGGCAAGCATTTCGACCGACACTTCGCCGGTAAAGGCTCCATAATCGGCCCAGTGTACACTTGGGGCGACCAGTCGTCCGCGTAGTGAGGGCAGCAGGTCCCGCACGACGGGAAGAGACGGCAGATCAACCAGGAACAGCAGATTCGCGTGTCGTGTGCTCAACTCGAACAGCCGATCTTTCACGGCTTCGAGATCGCGTCGCGAAGAGGCTTTTACCCGCAGTAACCGGTACCCGGCCGGCGTCTCGTCGATTCGCATGCCGAGAGCGGCGGCGGTTTCGCGGGCCCAATCGGTCATCGGGGTGGTTGCTGACAGGCTGCGCTCGCCGCGCTGGTAGCGTTCGCGAATGTCGTCTGCCGTTAAAGCCTGAGCGGGGCGATCGGTGCCGATGGCGGGCGTCGCCACTGCGGTCGGATGGTTCACGGCATCGCGAACCAGACCGGCCAGTTCGGCGGGAGTGATATTTTCAATATCGAGAGCAGCTGCGTCTTTTCCGGGGCGTGCCGGAGCAGCAACCAACTGGTACAATTTCACCTGCGGCACACGGTTGAGCGCCTGCCAGACGCCGTCGTGCTCGGGCTGATCGTGAATACCGAGCGCCAGCTTACGCAGCAGATCGGCAGGCGGGTCATGCAGCACGACCGCGGGGTACCGCTCGAGCGCGAGAAAACGCAGCGAATCAAAGCCGGTGAGCACGATTCCCTCTGGGGAAAGCGAAAACGGCGGTTCGAAAAGCGCCGCCCGCACAAGGCTGTCAGAAACGATCAGGACCGGTCGAGTGCCCATGTTGACGAGATGATAACGCAACCGGTCTGATGCCGCAACAACTGATTTTTTGTGAGAGAAGATCAGGTCGGATTCAGCGATTCGGCACAAAGACGACCGCTCGCGTGTCGGCCCAGATCTGTCGCCAGGCCGCCTCTTTCTGCAGCTGAGCGATCAGCGCGGCGTGATACGTCGGGTGCAGAAAGAATGCATCTGGTGCGAACTTTTGTGACAGGCCGGCGACGGTCAGTTCTCCCGAGGCGGCTGCCTGATACTCGACCCACGTCTGCAGGGGAAAGAGATACAAACGTCCGTCTATGGCCGGTTTCCAGGCACCGTTGGAAAAATAGACGAGAGGTCCGCTCCATTCGCGAAAGTTGTAGACACGACCGGCCGGAGCGTAGCGTACCAGTGCCTGCACGGCTCGGTGCGGAACCTGTGAGCGTTCGAGCGGAGAGAAAATGAGTGGAAGCAGGATACCGACGAGCAGGGTCGAAATGACGGCGACCCCGTGTGCGACCGGAACGTGATGAGGCTTTAGCGAGGAAGAGGTGCCGGACGGAAAACGCTGTTCCCAGGCGGTTTCGGCCCATCGGCCCCAGATCGGCACCATCAGGGGCGCCCAAAAAAAGACGAAGCGCGATGACCACGTCGTCAGCACGGCAAACGGCAAAGCGAGTGCAAGCTCGACAGGGCGGCGACAGCCAGGGCGCAGGGCGAACAGGACGGTAGTCGCGAAGAACGCGACCCAGAAGGGGAACATGTGTGCCGCCATATCGGGGTGCCAGGCGGGAAGCCATTCGGTGATGCCGAGACACTGTGCTGAAATGGTGTAGTTGGTGCGACTCAATGCGAAGATGGCACTGCCGAGCGGCGTGGCGATCTGGGTGAGAGCAAGTATGAGAGCGAGCGCCAGAGGGTGATGCCAGGGCGCCGCAACGATTGCGGGCTCCGTGTCGGAGTGAGATCGGCGGCTGGAAATGAAGCTTCCCACACTGAGCAGCAGCAGTGCCGCGATGCCGGCCGGCAACGAGGCATGCAGGTTCTGCCACAGCAGGCCGATGACCGCTGCCGCGAGCGTTTTTTGCCACAACGGGCGCCCCCCGACGGCAAGATGCATGACGAGAAAAAAGAGTGGAAGAATCGCGGCTTGCGGGCGAAGGTTGGCGCTGGTCATGAAGACCGGAAACGCCAGGGTCACCCCGAGCAGCATGCCGATCGGCTTGCGTGATCGACCGTCGAATGAGAGAGCTGCGGCCAGCAGCAACGCGGTCGCATACAAAAACGAACGGATGAGCTGCAGGCCGTACAGGCCGCCGACCCTGTCCGTCAGTGCCGCCCCGAGTTGGGCGAGCCACCCCATCGGAACAAACGGCGATCCGGCCAGTGGAAAGCACAACGTTTCGGTGGGCGGCCACGTGCCGAGTTCGAGCATGGCGCGACCGAGGACGACCTGAAACAAAATATCCATGTCATCGACCACGCGCATCTGCAGCAGCACGAACAGGCCTGCCCAGATGCCCGCCATGGCCAGACGTCTCGAATTCACGCGTGTACCCCTGATTCAGAATCGATGCAGTCGTGTACGCTGCGGGTTCTGTGTGAGCGAGCGACAAGATACCACGGATGACAGACGAGCTCACGTTTGTCATGACACCGCCAGGGTCATTTTGTTCTCTCGAAACTCCGTTTTTCCGCCGGCATCGCTCAACGATTCGCCATTGCGGC
>CAYYIY010000089.1:0-17961 GCA_964472075.1 uncultured bacterium
ACATTTCGCCGGGTCGCAATCCCCATTTGCGGGGTTAACTGTCTAGGACGCGCTTCTCTCGGTCTCTCGTGCGAGATGTCGAGGCGTGGTCGCAATCCCCATTTGCGGGGTTAACTGTCTAGGACTGAGTTTTTGCAGGTGTATCAAGAATCGCGCGAAATCGTCGCAATCCCCATTTGCGGGGTTAACTGTCTAGGACCCACCCCCTTTTTAGCATGGACTGGGAGCGGGTTTCAAGTGGCGTTTGCGAGAACCCTGTGTCTTTTTCGCACATTTTTAGAGCGGGCTTCGGGAGATCCCGATAAACACTCGCTTTTACCCTGCGAGAACCTCAACGGTGTTATGCGGGTTTGCGGGGCACCCCAGAGGCGAACAAAAGGCGAACAAAGAGTCGAAACCCGCTTCCAAAGCCAACATGTTTCGAAAAATACCCACGCGAGCAGCTGACAAAGCCAACTTTCAGGTTTTGATCCGGGGTTGTCAATGAGCAAATTCGGAGGGAGGAGAGACACTCTATTCTCTATTCATATTACTCGAGATTGGGGAGCATGTCAAAGGTTGCCTTCGATCTCATCGATCTCAAGTTCCTCCGCTTCGACGCTTTCAGCTACCGAGTCGACATCGTCGGTTTTCTTCCCGATGAAAAAATGATCGGGGTCTTCCAGTCGCCCAGGGAACCCGTAGACCTTCATCTCTTTTTGAGCCTCTCGCGTCATCCCGTAGATGCGTACGCTGTCGACGGCCGGGTCGATGAACTTCTCGAGCTTCTGCAGGAACTTATCGAACGTCGGGCCGTCGAGAAACGTCTCGAAGACGCTTTTCTGAACCGCTACCGCGTAATTCTTCAGATACGCATGCAGTTTCCGCCGCCGTTTGTTCGACGGCGTGTCGTAGCAGACGATGTAGAACTGTCCCCTCATCGGGTGCTCATCGGCTTATACTCCGATGCCTCTCCGAGAACGACGGATTTATACTGGTATGCCTGCTGAACGATCAGATCGCGAAGCGTGAAAGACCGATCTTCGATCGGATGGGGAAGTGTCTCGTTCAAGCGATCCTGGAACGCTTTGACGAACTTCGCCAGGGTTCGCTCTTTCATGTGGATGCCCCGTTCTCCAAGATCATCGAAGTCGGTGGCGCAGACCTCCATTCGGTTGATCAGCCCGACGACGACGGAATCGACGATCAGGGTGCGAAACTCTTCCATGAGATCGAGTGCCAGAGACGGTCGTCGATCTTCGAGTCCATGCAGATTCGAGCGCATCGGGTCGAGCCCGGCCTGCTCGATCGCGGAGACGACACGGTTGAACAGAAGAGTGTAGCCGAAACTGAGCAGGGCATTCACCGGGTCTTTCGGTGGGCGGCGCACGCGCCCGTGGAACCCCAGATCCTGCTTGAGAATGAGCTTCAGCGCCTCAAAATGATGCCGGGCGGCCGTTCCCTCGATACCCATCAACTGGTCGACGGAAGACGCATCGGAGATCGAGTCGATACAGCCGGCGATGCCGAGAATCTGAGTGGTCAGGCGGCTGTCGCGCGTACGGTTGTGACGCAACAGCCACGCGCGACTGATCGACAGTTTTCCTCGCACAATTGTCCGAGCCATCGACACGCGAAATGCGTCATCAGCCTGAAGTTGATACTGCTTGAACCGGCACTGCACTGCTCGCGGCCGGGAAGGAGCAATACGAGCCTTGAAGCGACCGTCCTGACTGAGGAAGACCAGGTCGATGCCGCGACGGGTCAGGGCGAGAAGCGCGGCGCCGCTCGGCTCGACGGGGCCGAAACAGATGATCTGATCGATGCGAAACAACGGCACATCGGAAAGAATCCTGCCGTCGATCGCGCGAACCACCAGTCGCTCACCGGTCTTCGTGAGACGAGCGCCGGGTTGCGAGATGTAGATGACCGCATCCTGCATGTCAGGGTTCCTTTTCCGGTTCCGATTCCGGTTCCGACCGCGAATCCGACTCGGCGTCGAGCGGCGGCAGACGCCGGTACTCGGCGATCGCTGTCGTCACCGTCTCGGCTCCGGCCGTGTCGAAGATCGAACTGATGCGCTGATGAAGAATGCCTTGTCTTCTCTTCAGACGGCCGATTTCAGCGACGACCGACTGGTACTCGCGCATCAGGTTGTCGATGCCGCCGCTGACGCCGTACAGATCTTCGCCTTCCGCGAGGGGCGGCGGAGGCAGAAGACCTCCGTAGATGCCGTTCTCGCTGGTCGGAAGCACTCCGGCATGAACGATCGGCGACGGATAACTGCCTTCAGGCAGGCGAAACTGACAGGAACACCCGAGTTTCGCGGCCAGATTCGGCAGAAGATGACGCACTTTCGAGCAGCTGATCGGTTGCGGGCAGACGGCGCGAATCGCTCGATTGACCTGATTCGGGTCGTACCCCGGAGCCTGGTTGAGAATCTGGTGCAGGGCGACCTGTCCTTCTTCGCCGATCGCGGTGAGAACATACGTCAGCACGTGCCGCATCTTCGGGTCGAGCGGTTTTCCTGAAAGCACCTGCTCGACCAGCGCCCAGGTGACCCGACAGCCGGCGAACACTTTTTCCACCGACTCGGGAAACCGTGATGGATACGGAATGCGAATCGCCAGATCGAGCGGCGACGTGACGGCAGGAGAGGTGAGTGCATGAGTCCTGGCTGTATCAGTTGAAGATGACGATGGGGCAACGGTCTCAGACTTTTCGATCTCGACCTTTCTGGCGGCTCGATCGATCGCCTCGCGGCGGGCTTCTTCCTCGAGGTGCGAAAGAGTCAGGCGACCGAGAATCTCGGAAAAGTGCGAAGCGGAAAGGCGCTGATGACCCTGGTAACAAGCCTGCTGATCGTCGGCAACCTGCAGAGTCGCCGCATCGAGCAGCCAACTGCGCTTCTGCGTCTTGCGATGCACGCCGAACGGAAGCTTGACGAGGTTCCCGATACCGTCTTCGGGCACGGTATCCTGCTTGGGAAAGAGTTCCCAGGCAAGCTCGCGGGGAACCCGGTCAAGCCTGTCAAGAATCCATTGTCCGACCGCGCGCCACTGCCGGGCCGGAATGGGAGCTTCGGAGACGGCCCAGAAGTGCAGGCCCTTGAACCCGGAATGTTCGACCAGCAGGGGGAGTTCGATCTCGGCGGCCAGATTGAGCAGTCGCCGTCCTTCCTGTTCGAGAAGCTGGTTCAGGCGCCGCCGCTCGAGAGGGTCGCGCAGGTAGCGGGCGAGAAACGGCTTGGTGATGTCGAGGTCGAACACCATGACCCGCGAGGTGTTGTCATGCCTGACGAGATACAGCCCCAGCGTCTCGTCGCCCGCGAGATGTCGCTTCAGTTTCTCTTCGGTGAGACTTGTATGCACGGGTCGGTAACCCCAGTCTCCGCCGCGGTTCTGAAACTGCAGAGCATGTACTCCCTCGCGACCGGAAAACTCGTCGAGAAAACGCGCGAGAAAGTCCGGGTCGGTTGGAATGCGCCGCTGTTGGGTGCGCCGATCGTGTTCTGCTTCGCGCAGAGTCTCGCGCAGGCGTTTCTGTCGTGCGGCCGCCTCGGTGAGTCGATGCAGGCGCTCTTTGAGCCCGGAGTGTTCGGGGTGCGAGGTGAGGGCCTTTCGGGCCGTCTCTTCGGCCGCTTCGGGTTGGTTGAGCAGGTCGAGCGCATCGACGACGACGCAGGTGAGGTGAGGGTGTTCGGGAAAACGCGAGAGTCCTTCCTGGGCTATCTGCAGGGCCCTGGCGGCATTGCCGCCGTCGATATGAAAGGAAAGCAGGTCGAGCAGGAGATCGAGATTCGCGGGGTGAGATTGTACGAGTTGCTCGAGTGTCTGTTCCGCATCGTGAGGCGATGACGTCTGGCCGAGAAGGCGAGCGCGCAGAGAATGAATCCGGAGATCGGCTGCTCCGTCGCGGATGGCGGCGTCGAGAAGATCGAACGCTTCGCGCGCGCAACCGGAACCCTGAAGCCGTCGGGCCGTTTGCAGAAGCTGTTGCGTGTCGGTCATGAGCGTCCCCTTTCACAATGATGCGAAAACCTTGTTGATATACCAAAGACGCTATGAGCGAACCGGTTCAATGAACCGGAACCTGAGAATGCCAGGACGTGAATCTTCTCTGGGGTGCGTATGTGAGCGACAACGCTCGATTGCTTCATCGGAAAGCGGTCATCGGAATTGCTTCGTTCGAATTTTGAACCAGCGATGAGCTGGACGCTTTCAGTCAGTGACCGCGTGCGAAGACAAACGAAGCGACGGAGGGAATATGGTCTATCTGGTTCTACTGTGGCTACTGCTCGGGGACTGAACTGCGTCATCCAATCTGATCACGGGAGGCTCATATGACGAACAATCTGCAGGAACTGCTGGCCTGGAAGAAGGCGGAAAACGATCGCAAGAACGGGAATTACGAAGCGGCTCTGGTATATTTCACCGCGGCTTTCAACGCTAACCCGAGCCCGGATACGGCCTGGCGACGCCTGTATTGCCTGCGCCGACTCGGACGTTTCGACGAAGCCGAGCAACTGGGTGCCCGATTGGCCGAACAGTTTCCCGGTTCGGTGATGGTTCGTGCCGAACGCGCCTGGCTGATCTTCGACCGCGACGTGCGCAACCCCGCGTTCAAGGATGACCCGGCTTCGCGGCTCGAAGCGGCGTATCGCATGCTCGAATACGGCGACGACCCGTTCGTGGCCCGCAAGGCGGTACTGGAAGGCTCGAAGGCCGCCCGTGAAATGCAGGCCTGGGAGCAGGTGATCGACCTGTGCGACCGGGTTCAGGCGAAGGATCTGTCGGCTGATCCGCGGAACCATAATGGGCGCAAGATTCCGGGCGACCGTGAGATCTACTACTTCGCTCGCCTCAAGGCGTTGATGCAGTTGAAGCGATTCGACGAGGCCCGGCAGTCGGCCCTCACGGCGAAGAGCGAGTTTCCGTTTCGTGTCGATTACCCGCGCTATGCGGCTCTCGCTCTCGAAGGGCTGGGACAAACCGACCAGGCGATCGAGGAGTTTCGACAGCTGGGCGCGAAGCCGAAGACCCAGTGGTATGTGCTTGCCGATCTCGCACGCTTGCTGGTCGCCGCCGACAAGCCCGAGGAAGCCTGGCCGATCGCCTGCCGTGCCGCGTGCTCGTTCGGCGAACCGTCGGCCAAGGTCAACCTGTACACGCTCATGGCCCGCGTCAGCGAGGTGCTGAATCAGCCCGATGTCGCCGCTCGGCATGCGCTGCTGGCCGCGCGCGTGCGCGAAGGTCAGGGCTGGCGTCTGCCCGAAGATCTGTCGGATCTGCTTCTGCGCCTGCCGTTGCCCGAACCGCACCCCGAGCGCAACGAACTCGACCGTCTCTGCCGCGCCGACTGGGATGCCGCCCTCAGCGGACTCGGACAATCTGCCGGTGCGCCTCGCGCCGCGGGACTTTCTCTGGTATCGGCCCCCGCGCCTGTCGCTCATACCCATGGCGATGCCGCTCACGAGGAAGTGCTGAAATCGAACGTCGCCGGCACCGTTCTGATGCGTCAGCCCGAGGCGTCGTTCGCCTTCATCCGCTCCGAGTCTTTTCCCGACCCGGTCTTCGTCATGGTGAAAGACCTGCCGGAAGCCGCCCGCCACGACGGAGCACTAGTACAATTCACCGCCGTGCGCGCGTTCGACCGCAAAAAGAATCGCGAAGGCGTGAAAGCCGTCTCGGTCATCACCGCCATCGCCCGCGCGGCCTAGCGGCAATGATGACAGACAGTGTGAAACAACGAGGAGGCATGTATGAACATTCCGTTTGAGATCAAGGCGAAACTGGCCGAACTGGCGAAGGTTCTTCCCGAAGAGAAGCGCCGGGCGTTTGTGCGATCGTGTGCTGATCGGATACTGAATCTGATGAGTGACTATCAGCACACGCTCGTGCTTGGCGTCGCCGGGTTCGTGCTGGGCGAGATCATCGATCATCTGCTGACTGTCGGGGTGCCGCTGTCTGAGGCGACTTTCTCGTTGACCGGTGGTGAGGCGGGTACTGTGCTGGCTGTTGCAGGCGCTCTGTGCGGTTTTTCTCGAGACCTGCGACATGATGAGGTCAGTAGACAGATCGCCGAGATCATTCGCCGTGAGTTGGCTGTGGCAAGGGGGGTGGTATGAAGGTCGAAGAAAAACTCGTGGTGGCACGGGAAGGGCTGCGCGGATTTCTGCGCGGCAATCTTCTCGGTGCCGCTGCATCACTCGTTTCGGGGGTGGCCATGCAGACCGTTCCGCAGACGATTCTCTGGGGCGCGGTCACCGTCGGCACTTCGACCGTAATTGTGCCGACCGTTGTCGCCGTTGCCGCTTTTGGCGGCGGAGCCGTATGCGCGATCGGCGCAGCGATCAGAAAGGCCCGTGAGGTCCGCGAGGTGAACGCCCTGTTTGGCGAATAAATTCGGGTGAAACCTTCGCCGATTTCCGTTATTCTTGGCAAAACCTTTCAGTGGGAGACAGGATCATGGCCAAGAATGATCAACTGGATCGGCTTCTTCACTCTTCCGCGCTCGAGGACGCGGACTGGGAAATGCTGGGCACGCCGTATTTCACGACACCGGCATCGATGGA
Organism: uncultured bacterium; assembly: GCA_964472075.1. GTDB lineage: Bacteria > Muiribacteriota > Ozemobacteria > Ozemobacterales > Ozemobacteraceae > CAYYIY01. Next base: position 6,554 of record CAYYIY010000089.1, read on the forward strand.
AGCGTTTCTTGCCAAGCCCCTGAAAGAGAAGCGGACGGAGATAAACAAAGCGTTTCGCAAAGCCTGCGGACACGCATTGGGAAATCTGATGCGGTGGTTCCGAGGGGTCTCGGAGTATGTGCCTGAGTACAAAGTCATTCTCGAAGAGGCCGCCCTCAAGATGAAGCTCGAACTCAAGAAGAGCGAGACCATATCTGCATTTGTGGGGTTAAGCATGTGGCTACGGAGCTGACAAATGCAGATCAAATTATCGTTGCGAGAGTCGTCGGAGAACTCATCATGAGCCAGATATCGGATCTCTGACGTCTGCGACGGGAGTCAACAATGAGCATGGTTTCGATGATTTCGCGTTCCCAGTGGTTGGCCCACAAGCCGGGGTTGCCAAGGGGATAGCGCGTGGTATGCAGGCTTCGGCGGAGGCGCGCGAATGGGCGGAGTGTCGCAAGGAAGACTAGCATGCCGTAACTGAACTCAGGCTGGTGGCGGAAGTGACGCAGAATTCGGGAAACAGGCAATCGTTTCGCTCGGAACTTGTGCGCATTGAGAGCGGCCCAGAGAGCGGCAAACGGAATGCGTGACTTTCTGATTTTTTCCGGACTGAACCGAAGGCGTTTCAGGAAGATGTTTTGCTCACGGCGAACGACGTCGATTGCTTCGGCTGGAATCAGACTGGAATAACCGGCGAGAGAAATCATCAACAGTTGCCCCAGAGACTGGGCGAGGTGGTCGCCCTTCTTGATCATGATCTTTTTGTATGCGTCCCAGATCTCCTGGGCTGCTTTGCTGATCCCAAAGCGCAGTTTCTCTCGAATTGCCTCTGACGCCGAGGAAGAATGCTTCGCGATAGGCCGAAGCAAGAGAAGCCACTGCAGATTGCTCTCATTTTTCCAAAGTGCGGGTTGATCAAGTTTCTGCATCCAATGTTCTGGAATGGCCTTTGCATGCAGGAGAAAAGCTGTCATAACCGGTAAGATCAGATCCGAAGGCAGACCTTTACCGAACTTTTCAGTCGTACCGGCATCCGCAACTGTTTCAAGCAAAGATGAGACTGACCAGAACGCGAGAAGTTGATAAAGGTTCTTCAACTTCTCCCCACCAGCGCTATACCATTCCTGCAGTTCCTTCAACCAATCGCTGGATTCGAGACGGGATGTCGCGAGTTGCTCGACCCAGGTGCGAGCGGGATTGCAGGCAAAGGAAAGATTTCGGGAAATCTCCGAGCATGGCTCTGAAACACCGCTGCAGACATACTGCCTGAGGAATCGGCGCATCTCTGAGAAGAAGTCTTCACGAGACATCTGCAGAAAGGTTAGGAGCGTTTTGGAAAGCCCAATTGGTGCAGGCGAACTCTTCTGCTGCCCCTTTTTTACGGGCTCGTCTTGACTGTGCGCAAGCTCGGACTTGACCGCCCTGGCGAGAAGGGCGATGATCGGTCGCTCATTTGCCAACCCGGAGAGATCTTCGGAATATTGGCGCCGTTCTTCTGGTGACGCCGAATTCCAGTTGAAGAGTTGAGCAATGGCGGGATAATCAAGAAGGCGGGGGACATCTTCCTTCTCTTGAGCTCGAACGAGAAGATGCTGACGAAAGTGCTCTTGAAGCAGTTCTTCCATGCGAATTCGCTTTCCTGCGTCAATGGGTGACGCCGCCGACCCGGTGAGAATAAGCGCCTTCCATAACCACGCCAGGCGCTCCTGATACGGAATGGTCGGCGACGAGTGAGGCGCGAACCCAGGACAAATGATGTTGATGACGGATCGCATCATCTTCCTGACGGCTTCCGAATAGCGGTATCCGTCTGCGGCATATTCTTCGGGCGAGACGCCGGAAACTTCCGGATCGAGGGCATCGATCAGCGCCTGCACGATGTCCGACTTGCGATTGCCGAGATCGTAGCCGGCGAGGATCATGGCCGACGCCTGCACCGGATCAGAGCACAAAAACCAGAACAGCGAAGGAAACTCGACGGTAAACGTGCGGTCTCGCCAGAGAAATACCTTTTGTTCGTCGGCTTGCTGAGGGTTCGAAGCGAAATGAGAACCCGTACTCTCGGCCAGGATATCGGGCACGCCGAATTTAAGAAGTCGCAAAGCGGTCTGCAGATGCTGGTCGCGGTGGAGAAGACGGGTTTGCCAGGTGACCGTGATTTCACGCGCGGCCAGAGATGCCGCGGTGTCGACGGAGTCGTTCCTCTGTGCGGTGTTGCGTGTCGATCGTGAATGATGGAGCCAAATCGGTATGAGTGCCAGCCAGATCGGCTCGGGAAGGAGCTGAGAGGCGACTGCGAATAGTTCACCATACGGCCGGCAGTGATCGATGAAGCGGATCAGCGCTTGACGAAGTTCCCGCAGAAGGCATTGAAAGCGGGATCGAGACGGCTTTGCGCCCTCGAGAAGCATCTGTCGCCACACGGTGAGATCGTGCTTCAGTCGCAGTTGCCTGATCGAAGCGTCGACCTCTCGGCCGAAGAACCTGCGCCATCGGCACTGATCACTGGAAGCGTCTGGTGAGGGTTCGGGCAAAATTCCCCGGCATCTGCCGCGATGGGTGTGCCCTTCGAGAAAGAGTCGCAGTTCTCGGGCCCCGGGCAGCATCTGCAGGCAGAGGATGCGCTCGAGATCGTCGATATGATGAAGCGGCAGAACGTTCGGATAGGAACGCAGTTCCTCTTCTTCGCTCCAGTTTGCGGCTGGTATGAGAACAAACTCGTACCCGGCGGCGAGAGCGGCCCTGACCTTCAGGTCGCAGTGATCGACTTTATCGATACGTCCCTCGCGAACGACACCGGTCAGGGCGATGCGCGGAATCGTTGCTTCTCGACGTGTGCCGTTCTCGGGAATGTCGACGGCGGCGGAGAGGCCGTGCCGGTAGAGAAACCACATCGCCCAGAGCGCGATTCCGGCCGATTCGCCGTCCAACGCAAGGTCGAACAGCTCGACCAGCGGAAGGTGGAGACTCGGGAATGCCGTCGAGGATTCAGCGTGTTCGACAGAACGCCGAATGCTTTCGATTGTCCTATCGAGATCATGCCGAACGGATGACTGCGAGAGGCCGGCGTAGGAAAACAGTTCGATTTCTTCTGATGAACGAGGAATGTGTGCCCTGGTGAAATGCACGCCTGAATCCTGGGGAAGCACGAGGATCACGGCAGGCGAAGGCAGATCATGCGGGTGCGCTTGCCCGGCGATCAGACTTCCGTCCGGGTTGAAGAGCCGTTGTTTCCAGTGTTGAAGGGTGTTATCGGCAGGATACCCTGAAAGATTCTCGAGGGCTTCCTTCCATCGCTGTTTCGCACCTGCTGCGTTCTCGGGGTGTTTGTGCAGAATTTGGAATTCGCCGCAGAGCAGATCTGCCCAGTCGGCTTCTGCGAAGTGCTTTTTACCCGCAAGCAACTGGTACAAACACGAGGGGCGACTCTGCCAGACAGACTGCAGAAGCCGAAAAGCCGGCGACGCAGAGGACGGGGTGCTGAAATACGTTTTTGCTTCATCCAGGCCCGTCATGGAGAACGTTCGCATATCGAACGAAAACCCTCGACGAAGAATGTCGAGGGCTCGGCGCAGATCGAATTCAGTTGTCACTTCTACTTTGTCGTGACGGTGTGATCAGCCTTCAGGCTCGAGCCTGATCTTCGCAACCGTTCCCCAGTCGCTCAGCAGTGTCTGGGGAACATCGATCTTTTGATTATCGGCATGCACACGCGCCAACTCTTTGTCGCGCTTGTCGAACAGCACGAGAGACCACCCTCCGGCTTCGGGCGGCACCGGGATCTGGCAGCCGTCAGGGCCGATGAGTAAACGATTGGGCGCGGATTCACGCTTGTGCAGTTCCCGCTTCAACACTTCGGCGAACTGGTCGAACGTTCTCGGTGCGGCCGCCGCGAGTGCGAGATTTTCATTTGCAGGCTGAAACAAGAATTCCCAGGGATCTTGCTCTGCGTGACTCTGCTCGACCGGCAGGCCGGCAAAGTATGGTTCAGATAACCGCCGGCCTTCGAGAATCCAGCGGTGGCGGAACTGGCGGACCCGCCCGGGAATCGGCAGCGGCTCGGGAGGATCGGCGAAGCGAGACCGAAGTTGCTCGGCGAGAGATTCCGACAGGGTGCCGAGGCAGAACATCAGCTGGTGTTGCATGAGGGGCAGTTCGTTCCAGGTTTCGATGAGAAACGGAAGGCCGAGGGTCGAGTCTTGCGCCGACATGACCAGGTCGTCCTGGGGGACGACGTCGCGCACCTGATACTCGACGTTCAGGGGGCAGGCGCGAATGCTTGCTTCGCCGCTGGGGTGGGTGTCGAGAGGGCGGGTGGTGAGAACGACAAATCGAGATTCGTGTTCGTCGATGCGCGCCTTCCAGATCTGCCCTGGTCGGGGGGCCGGCTTTTCTTTCCTGTCGAGCGCCTGTCGCAACGGTTCAAGCATGCGGTCGGTGTTACGGGCGGTGATGGGTTTCTTCATGGCAGTGTTCCTCCGAGAGCCGGGAGCCCGAATTCCTGAAGCAGGAGCTCAAGAAGCATCAGGAATGCCCGGCCCTTGTTGAAATGAAGTTCCTCGATATCATCGAGAGAATCCTGGCAGAACGTTTCCCAAAATTCCACCATGTAAGAGACCTTTCCCTTGCTCTGGTTCAAAACCGCGCCGATTTTTTCGTATGAATCTCCGCCTTTCATGTAGGCGATCAGGGTTTCCGGCATTCCGAGTCCGGGCGCCAGATCGTTTGGCGAGCGAAAGCAAATCTGCAGAAACCCGACATGCACCATTTCTTCGGCGAGGTCTTCGCGTTTCAGGCGGGCGACTTTAGCTGAGGCCCACGCTTCGATGCGCTCGTCATAATCAGGGTTGTCGGGAACCACTGCTCCCGGACCCGGTGATTTGTCGGGCAGATCGATCGAGAAAATCTCGCCCTCGTCGTGATCGGTTTCAGAATGTACGGATCGAACGATCGGAACGAAGACCCCCTGATGCATTCTGTTGAGAATATCGGTGATTTCGTGGGCGGTCCAGAGGTGACCGGCGTTCTCGGGGTCGGTGACGAGAGTCGTGATCGCATTCGTCAGCCCGCGATAACTGGTGCGGTTTTTTCCGTTGGGCATCTCGATGCCGACAACTTTGATACGGCAATCTCGAGCGCGTTTCAAGCCGACCTCGCGCGGGACGGCGACAATCGGTTGTCCACGGAGAGAAAAGCCGGACCGCCCATGCTTCTCGAGAACCCTGGTTTCCGCCAACTTGTTGAGGCGGCCTCGAACGGCCTGAAGAAAGGAGTAGTAGCAACTGCCGCTTTCGTCGACGCATTTACGCTTCTTTGAACGAATGGTCAGTTCGATGTATTCGCCAATGTACTGGTCGCTTTTTCCCATTTCGATGAGAAGGAACAGCTTTGCGCCGACAGAAATGTGACGATGGGCAGGAATGTGAGAAGAAGCTGAAGAGTTGCCGTCGCCGAGCAGTTCGGTGGCGACTTCCTGGGCGATGTCTTCGGCAATCAACTTGTACTTCGGCTGACGCAGACTCTTGATGATGAATTCACGAAGAGCCCGGCAGCCGAGATCGAACGCCTGATGGTTGCGATGATACAAATAGTCGCGGAAGTGCGCGACCAGGTTTTCCGCTTTATTTGCCATAACGATCGTTTCTCCAGGCCCGAAGACTTTCTGCAAGGCGTTCTTTGTCTATTGCATCGAGCGAGCCGTTATATGCCCCGGAAAACGAGATGTCATGCCAGGTGACAGCCGTTGACGAATCGAGGAGAAACAAGGTGTCTTTTTTCAGGAATGGATACTGTCTGCCCTGGACATGAAAGTAACGCGGGTTATCGGGATCATTTCTGCGAATCTTACTGGTGCCGAAGGCGCAAACCGCCTGATCGAGGGAATCGTGCTGAATACAGATGCCCGGGTGAACATCACCGCCGGCATTTTTGCCGCGCCGGCGGACAGATTTCGCGTCGCTGCTTCCCTTGCCCCAGGCTATGTTCGCATGTCGCCAGCGCCGGTTGAAGACGGCGCGGATGTCGCCGAACTGCAGGGCGGAAACCTCGAGAACCGCCTCCGGCGGGGCCGGCGGAAACTCCCCTGATTCGGCATTCACCGCATCGGCAACGCTTATTTGCAAGACGGCTTTCAACAGCTCATCGAAGGCATTCCCCATGTCTCTCATCTCCATGAACAGGTATGCCTCTGTTGTATCGTACCGCCCTGCCTTCAGACAACGAAAAAGTTGTATCGTCGATGGAAAAAGGATCGATGGTTCACCTGATCAGAAGCAATTAAGCAGATCGAGCGAGAAAGGCTGAAGGGGTTCCCTGGTGATCTCGGGTTTGCTCAGGTCGCGTTCATAGGCGTCGTGATGCTGGACGGGGTAGAGGCGATAGAGGCGAAGCTCGCGGGTCTTGTTGTCGAGGGTGAAAAGCAGACGGCCGTCCTGTTTGCTGCGACCGACGGCCCGCAAGTCGCTGTTCGTTTTCGCGATCGGGTTGTTCTTTCTTGCCTCCTCGGACGTGGCGAGCGCAAAGATTTGTTTGCAGGCCCATTGGACGAGGGCGGCGTTGGATTCACGAAAGTCCTGAAAGGCGGCGAGAAACGGTTTTGAGGCCTTGATACGCCAGGTGTCGGGAGAAGACAAGGCGCGCTGTTGATCGTCGTGCTCGCGCCATCGGTCCAGTTCAGTCTGGACCAGAGCCAGCTGTCGGCGCAGTTCTTCGCGATCGGCGAACGAGACCGGAGGCGCGGCGTGAGATCTCGTAAACTCGCATCCACGTGCAGGGAGAGTAAACAATCGCCTTCGAGCGGTCAAGCTGTTCATAGAACTTCTTTGGAACGAGTGCCGGGAATCGCTCGTCGGCAATCAACCGTCTCTTCGTTTTTTTTTGAACCGGTCGACGAAGAAAGACTTTCAGTAGTTGTGATTGATCGTTAGCACTCAAGAGAACATGGAGGAGAATTGCATATGACCACGAACGCACATGAAGAAGTGATCGATCTGGGCCTGCTGGGCAAGCTGCTGAAGCAGTTGGAGGAGTCGACGGTCGGGCAGTTGATCGCGAGGCTCGACCCGCGGATCATCAACGAACTGCGCGAACTGATGAGGTTCATGCATCGGCGGGAGCCGCGGATCATGGTGCTGGGGCGGCGCGGAGCGGGGAAGTCGTCGCTGATCAACGCGATGCTCGGCGTGAAAGCGCGTAATGTCGGGTCGGTGACCGTCGGGTCGCTCGACTGCAAGTGGGAGGACGTCGGCCCGGAAGGAAAAAGGCTCAGAGTGCTCGATACCAAGGGCACCGGGCAGGGCGACGAGATTTCGGGAGAAGCGACCTCGGCCCTCGAGATGATCAAGACCGAGATTAAACGCGAGTGCCCCGATGTTCTGCTCTGGGTCAGCAAGGCCAAGGAAGTCGATGCCGACATTCAGCACGATCTTGCTTTTCTGAACCGCGTGGTTCAGTTCACGCGCGGCACGTATGCGGTCGACTCGTGCCCGGTGCTGGCGGTCGTGAACCAGGTGGACGAACTCGACCCGGCGCATGTCACGACGCCACCATTCGACGATCCGGTGAAACAGGAGAACATTCGGCACGCTGTGCAGCATCTGGGCGAGATGTTCAAGCTTCACTACCAGTACTATCAGAATGACAGGATCATCATTCGCCCGATCTGCTCATACATGTACTTTCAGAACGAGCAACTGGCCTGCGATCGACGCTGGCAGATCGACGATCTGTTGAATGAGATTCTCGCCATACTGCCGGATGAAGCCATTCTGAGCCTGATGAAACTCGGACGCTTTCAGGATGTGCGGCGCAGACTGGCGAACCGCATCGTCAACACCTTCACGATGGCGACGGGCATCATCGGTGCCGAGCCGATTCCGTATGCTGATCTGCCGATTCTGACGTCACTGCAGGTGTCGATGATCGGCATGATTCAGGCGGTGGCGGGTCGAGGCGCGGATATGCGAAGCATTCGCGACTTTCTGGCCGCGACCGGAATCAACGTCACCGGTGCGTTCACCATGCGAGAGCTGGTTCGCGCGCTCGTCAAGCTGTTGCCGGGTGCCGGCAGTCTGATCAGCGGGACGGTGGCCGCCGGATACACGAAGCTGATTGGCACGACGGCGATCAATCACTTCATCGAGGGCGATGAGATCGGCAAGGCGACGGCCAGGGCTGAACAAGCGACGGGCAAAGCCTGGGCTTACGCGGCGTCTGCGTGACGGCGAACTGAACGAGCCGCGAAGCGAACGAGTCGCTCTCCGCGGCATGCTTCGAAACGACGGAAGGAGAGAAAAGATGATCCCCACTCACAAGGCGATTCTGGATCAAACGATTCGTCTGCACGGCTGTTTGCCGGCCTGGAACTGCTGGTGAACGAGGCGAAGGCGAAATGCTGGTCATGGCTGACACGAAGGTGCTGATGATCGTCGGTCTGGCCGTCTGGCTCTGGTGCTTCTGGCTCGACTTGCTCGGTCAGCTGTGGGCGTTCTTCTGCCGGCTGTTTCGCCGACCAGAGAAGACGGAAACGCTCATCGCTTCGACAACCTGAGACGAACCGCCAAAACCGGTGAGCGCGGCGCGGGTTTGAAAACAGGCAACAGACGAAAAGGGGTTCTGCTTCTCTGGGCCACCCCGCCAGGAGCCATCGGCCGTCTGGACACTACACAAAAGCCCGCTGAACGCGCGGGCGAGTGGTTGCTTCGCGAATGTAGCGGGATGAGCACCGGAACAAGAAGCGAGTACCGGCCGCTTTTCGCATGAAAACACGACACCGGCCGGTACGCCCAAGGGGGCATACCGACCGGTGTTGTGACGAACCTGGTCAGGACTCGAGAGTCGAGCTCACCAGGTCTTGAAGCTTTCGACGCAATCGATGAGTTCGCCCTTCTTGGCGGGCCACTCGGCGACCGGGCAGGTTGCTGTGACCAGATAGGTGCGTTCGCTGGTGATCCAGGCCTTCGCGTAAAAGTGCAGCTGGAATCCTTGTACTTCTCCTTCGGCTTCGAGCATGATCCAGCCGTTGCCGCTCTTCTCCGTGACGATTTTCACGCCCATCTGCTGCAGGCCTTCGCGCGATATCCTCATGTACTCTTCAGGGCTGCCCGTGAACGGCTGAATCTGTACATTGATGTTGGTTGAAAAACCGTTCTCGGCGGGCAAAGGCATCGTGATCAACTGGTACGGTGACGTGATCGAGGTCGACTCCGGAACTGGTACCCGGATCGAGAACTTGAACTTCTCGTTCTTGTACAGGCTCTCGGCCTTTGCCGGGATAACCAGGGCGAGCAGCAACAGAGCGATTCCACCAAATGTGAACAGTCGGCGCAGGCCCGGCCGTGAGACGCGATTCAACTGAACATTCATCTTCAATCTCCTCTTCCGTAAGTTTCTGCACGAACACGGGTATTGTAACAGGATACTTGATGGGGCACAAAACACCCTGCGTTCGCAACTGGGCATTTCCTTCTCTTGAACACGTTTCAATCATGCCGGCGTGAGAACCGATGAAAAGCGAATGACGCCGCGCTCTCGAGCGCCTGTTTGCATGGTAAAAAGACACCCCGGGAATGGCTCCCGGGGCGTATGCGGCTATCTGTTAACTCGGACGAATCAGATGACGGGGCGAATCCACTTCAGTTTTCTGTACAAGTTCATTTTCCTGAGAAGTTTCTCGCTGAGGTGATCTTCCGGGCCGAAGACCTTCTCGATGCTGCCGTCGGGGTTCACCTTGATCTTGTACTCGAGCACGACCGACATATCGCGGTGCATCTGTTCCATGGTTTCGGTGCCGAACTGCTCGTCGTTCACCACGGCGACGATTTCGGAGTTGGAATCCTGGCTCAGCGGGTCCATGTTGTAGCTGCCGATGATCGTGATCTTCGAGTCGAAGACGAAGACCTTCGAGTGCAGACGCTCGTTCTGGCTGGGCGCGACGAAGATGCGGCAGGTGGGCATGTCCTTCAGCATCTGCTTCCAGTCGTTCATCAGAAAGGCCTGCGGGAAAAGCGAATCGGTCGAGTTGCCGCTGTTCGAATGGAAGATGATCTTCACGCCGCGCGCTGACGCCTTCATCAGAGCCTGATAGGCCTCGGCGGTCAATACGACGTAGGGGTTCTGAATCAGAATTTCCTCTTTGGCGGAGTTAATGAACGAGATGATGCAGGGGGTGATGTCGTTCACTTTTCCGATCGAAGATTCCTTGTCGATCACCTTGACCGGCGCCGTCGTGGTTGAGCGGTTCCAGAGCTCGTGATCGGCGAAGTGGGTGATCTTCTTGAATTTCGAGATTTCTTCGTTGAGTTCGGTCAGAATTTCGCGCTGTTTCTTCGTCCAGTTCGTGACTTTTTTCGGGTCGATCAGCCCCTTGCCGTGCATGTAGCGTTCCATGACCATGCAGGCGATGTTCAGGCGGTCCATCTGGTCGTCCCAGTTCCAGCGATCGGGTTTGACCACTGAGTTGCGCAGGCCGTTCCATTCGGTGTTGAAGGCTTTCAGCAGTCGTGACGTGATGTGGTCGCCTTCCATGAGGATGTCGGAGTCGCGATAGATGATCGGGTATTCGCCCTTGTCGCCATAATAGTCGGGGCCGATGTTGCGCCCGCCGATGATCGAGGTCTTGCCGTCGGCGATGATGATCTTGTCGTGATTGCTGGCGAAGAGGCCCTTGAAATCAGTGAAAGCGTGCAGCAGACTCTGGGAAACCGAGTTGTACAGCTTGATCTGTACATTCGAGAAACGAGCCAGTTCCTGAAACCGATCGGCCATTCCCTTCATGTAGGGGGAACGATAGATGCGGCCGTCGACCATGAGCCGAATCTTGACGCCTTCGCGAGCCTTGCGGCACAGCAGGCCGAGGAACGACTGACCGAAGATATCCTTGTCGACGATATAGTAGGTGCAGTCGATGGTCTGTTTCGCGTCGCTGATCATGCGCCAGCGGGTGTACCAGGCGTCGTCGTTGTCCCAGACATATCGGACTTTGGCAAGCACGTTGCGTTCGTTGCGGTTGAGCGCGTTGAAGGCGTCGTCGAGTGACGCAAAGCGTGGTGCCGAGATCTTTACCGGAGCCTGTGCCAATGAACTTGTCGAGGGCACGGAGAGGGTCGTTCCCTTACCGGGTGCCGATTTCGTGTTCTGCGCCGAAGTGACGGCCTGATCGTCATACGGCCCGGCAAGCAGCGTGCCGGCAGAAAGAAAGGCGGCCAAAGCCAGAGAATAACGTTTCATGATGTACCCCCGCACCAAATTGAGAAGATGCCATCAATTGTACGAATGAAATCCCCAACCGTCAAATGCGGGAGGGTCATTTCGTTCTCTCGAAACTCTGTTTATTCGCCGGCATCGTTCAACGATTTGCCATTGCGTTAGGGAGTGCTCTCTCGTCTCGAGATCGAGGCTGAAACCTTGTCGACTTCGCATCC
>CAYYIY010000090.1:0-1627 GCA_964472075.1 uncultured bacterium
CCCGACAGAACACCCCTCGGAAATCCGTACCAGACCGCAGGGTGAGAATTGCTGGGTTTTTCCCCGCTTGTTTGACAGCATCATATCGGCACCATACAATGATTTATCAAGTCATGATCATCGCCGGCCTTGGAAATCCTGGTCCAGAATACGACCGCACGCGCCACAATCTCGGCTTTATTGCGGTCGACGCGCTCACCCGCCATTTTCGCACCCAGCTTTCCGGGCATCGTTGCAAAGCCCGAGTCGGAGAGTTCTCGTTCAAGGGGAACCGGCATCTGCTCGTGAAACCGCAAACATACATGAATCTCTCAGGCGAATCACTCGGTCCCCTTCTGCACGAAGAACGGGCAACCCCAGCCGAGTTGATTGTCATCATCGACGATGTCAGTCTTCCGGTCGGGAAAGTGCGAATCAAGCCCAACGGCAGCGCGGGAGGGCATAACGGCCTGAAATCGATTATCGGCGCGATCGGCGAAGGGTTCTGGCGCATTCGGGTCGGCGTCGGCAGTGCCGAAGGAAATCTGGTCGCCCACGTCCTGGGTCCGATTTCCGCCCAGGAACAGGAGATTCTCCAGGCCGTCGTGAAGGATGTGCCGCAAATGGTGTGCCTGCTGATGGCCGGGATGGGTTCACGCGCCATGTCAGTATTCAACGGCAAATCCTATCTTCCCGAACCTGACGCAACCCCGACTGCACCCAAACCCGCCGGCTCGCCGCCCTGATTTTTCCAAGGCGTTTCTGCGCGTTTCGAGCATTGCAATTCACACTCTGGTTGGGTATAATGCCTCTACTTGTAAAAGAAGGACTGGCTTATCATGAGTGACTTCGACGTCCTCCGCCGTGATCAGCTTGATGCATTGCGGGAAATCGGCAACATTGGCTCCGGCAACGCTGCCACAGCGTTGGCGCAGTTTCTGAACCGCAAGATCGACATGGATGTCCCGCAGGCAAAAATTCTGCCCATCAATGATATTCCCGGCCTCTTCGGCGGCCCCGAAGCACGCGTACTCGGCATCTACCTCAAGGTTCTCGGCAGTATTACCGGCCGCTTCATGCTGATGATCCCTGAAGAAACCGCCATTCGCATGTTGAACATCCTGATTCCAGGCTGCGAGATCACCAACGGCCGCCAGATGGGAGACATGGAACGATCCTGTATGCGCGAAATCGGCAATATTCTGGCCGGGGCCTTCCTGAACGCGCTCTCAGGCCTGACCAATGTACCCGTTCTCTGTTCTTTGCCAACACTCGCCTTCGACATGGCCGGCGCTCTTCTCGATACCGTCGTCGGCGAAATGATCGCCTGCAGCGATGATGTGCTGATGATCGAGACTTCGTTTTTTGATGACAACCAGGATCTTCGCATGCACATCTTCCTCATGCCCGACGCCGAATCCATTCATAAGCTTTTCGAACTCCTCGGAATCAAGTAAGCGGAACCAAGCAACATGCCCTCTGTGTATCCCGTTGGAATGGCCGAACTGCGTGTCGGTCAGGAGCCTGACATCCTTGCCGCCTATGGTGTCGGCTCATGCGTCATTGTGATCATGTTCGATCCCCGCACAAAAAAAGGCGGGCTGGCGCATGTCGTTCTCCCTGATTCCGTCGGCATCTCGCAGGAACG
>CAYYIY010000090.1:1720-17132 GCA_964472075.1 uncultured bacterium
CGGAGCAGAGATGTTTCCGCTCACCGAAGACCACAACACCCGCATCGGCGCGAAAAATGCCGAAGCCGTCGAAAACGCCCTGCGAAAGCTCGGCTTACCGATTGAAGGTCGCGAACTCGGCGGAAGCAATGGGCGTTCCGTTGAATTGCATCTTGACACCGGCAAAGTATCTGTTACCATTCTCGGTGAATCCAGTAAGGAGCTGTGATTTTTGTCAAAATTATCGCTGCTGCTGGGTCTGTTCCTCTCCTTCACCATGGGCACTCTCGTTCTGGTGCTGGGGTTGGTAGCCAAAGTGTCGTGGCACACGCTGCTGTTCCGCACGTTCGTCTCGTTCTTTGGGTTCGGCGTAGCTGGTGTCTTGCTCGGCACGTTACTCGAGGTATTCGTACTGAGTTCAGGTCAGAAAATCGAAGAAGTGAATGTGAAAAAAGAATTGGAACTGAACGACAAAACCATCGAACAGGAGCTCGGGGACCTGCTGCAACCGCCGCCGAACCTCGATCCCTATGCCGATGGCCCCCGCCAGTCGGGAGAAACACTGAAACCCGCGGTGTTCCCCCGTCTGACGGTAGAAAACGGCAAAGTCGTTTCCCGTGGCGACTCGACCGCCGTATCATAGGCCTCATTGAGGGAGGGAATCACTCGTGACCAGAGAAAGCATTTCTGAAAAGGCGGAGAAACCAACGCTCGGCACCCCCGTAGCGGAAGGCTCCGTGCCTGCAGGCACACCGCCGACACACGCACCCAGCGAAGCCGACACCGAAGACCAGAAGCTCTGGATGCAATACAAGCACACGCGTGATCAGCGCATCAAGGATACGCTGATCATGAAGTTCGCATCCTTTGTTAAATATGTGGCCGGCCGCATTGCTGTGAACCTTCCCTCGAACGTGGAATTCGATGATCTGGTCAGCTACGGGATTCTCGGCCTGATCGACGCCATTGAAAAGTATGACCCCGAGCGCAACGTCAAGTTCAAGACGTATGCCAAAACCCGCATTCGCGGCGCGATCTTCGACGAGCTGCGCGTCTTGGACTGGACCCCGCGCTCGATTCGCCAGAAGGCCCGCAAACTCGAAAAGGCCTACGCCAAACTCGAAGGAAAACTCGGACGCGACGCAACCGACGACGAAGTAGCCGAGTATCTGAAAATCGACATCTCCGAACTGCACAAGTTGTACGATGAGACGAAGAAATCGTTGCTTCTTTCTCTCGACGAGATCTTTTACGACGATGAAGAAGGCTCATCCCGCTTCGACTTCATTGAAAACCAGAAGAGCGACAATCCGCAGCGCAAGATCGAGGAAGAGGAAGCCAAAAAGCTGTTGGCCGATGCCATCGCAAAGCTCTCAGACCGCGAGAGGCTTGTCATCACCTTGTACTATTACGAAGATCTTACCTCAAAAGAAATCGGCAAGATCCTCGGCGTTTCCGACTCGCGCGTGTCGCAGCTTCACACCAAAGCCATTCTGCGCCTGCGCGGTCGCCTGTCTCGCATGCGCGACTCGCTGGTTGCCGATTGATGAACTGAGATTCAGCGTCAGACACCCCCCCAAAAACACATCGGCCGCTCTGCATGAACAGAGCGGCCGATGTGTTTTTTGGGGGTGTGGCTCTGCCGGAGGATGCGTATCGTTGTTCCGGCCGTGCCTGATCAACCCCTCTGCGAATGATGGCCCGAGGTCTCTTCCTCGTCCGCGGATTTCTCGATCTTGAACTTTGAAATGCGCTCCTGAAGGGCTACGGCGCTCTTGGCCAACGGAGCCAGTCGTTCGTCCTTGTCGAAAGCTTTGATCTTGGTGGCGACGTCTTCGCTCAGCATCTTCGCGCTGGCCAGTGTTTCACGGAACTCCGCCAGCATGTGATTGATCGCCGATGCGACTTCCTTCAGATTGTCATGCCGGCGCAGATGAATTTCAAAAGTCAGATCACCAGCAGCAATGCGCTGCAGGCTCTTTTCCAACTTGTACGCAGGCCCGGCGATCTGATGCGAGTACATGATGCTGACGATGAAAATGATGATCACGTTCACCATCACCAGCAATAACAATCGCGGCCAAAAATCGACCAGGAAACTGCTCATCATCTTCTCGACCGTCTGTTCCTGGCTGATAGTCGCCTGGTTCGACATGAAGAAACTGGCCAGCACGTAGATGTTGCAGGCCGAGATGACGGCAATGAGAAACACCAGCAGCAGAATAGTACCGGCAAACTTGCTCTGCATGCCCTTCGAAATGAAATAGTTTTTGCGCGTCAAACGAAAACCCCCTCTGAGAGGATGAATGAACTTATCCTAACGTATGGACCGGGGGCTGTCAACGTTCTGCTCCCGAGTCGATTCGACTCACAAATGATCCTTCTGCGGCTCTTCGGTGGCGTGATAGCGACGATTCTCATAGACCGCCCAGCCGAGCTTCTGGCCGCTTTTCCCCTTGTAGGGAAACACGACCTTCCCACCCGTGAGATCGTAATGATACTCACCGAAAATCTGAATCTGGCGGCCGACCTGCAGATTCATGGTTTCTGAACCAACCACATGATACTCGAGCGTAAACAGCACCTGCCCGTCTCGAGATCGAATGCGACATTTCTGAATCTGAGTCCCGGAGGCGACCTCGACCGGCAGCACTTCCTCAATGGTGCCTGAATCGCGGACTTCGGTTTTCGGCAGCTTTTCGGTAAAAGCCACGCTGACGGTGTTGTCCTGCGTCATGTGGTTCGCAACGACAAAGATCACCAGAACGACAATCGGAATAACAATCAGAATCGCCTTATCCTGCCAGGTTAACTCGGGTGGACGCTTGCTCACAAACGGTTCTCCTCATGCAGACATGACTTGAGATGAGGTTCGCAGCTTACCACAGACAATTTTTCGCCGTCCAGTCCCACGTTCTTCTCTTCTGCATGTCAATTTTTGCGCGCATCGTGCCGATGAATTGTCTACGTGATTCCCGATGGCCATGGAAGGCCTGCCCGGGGAACCGCGGAGAGACAGAAGACCACTGTTCAAGGAGTGCATTGTGTGGAGTAAACTGCGAAACCGACACTATTCGATCCTCGCGCTGACGGCCCTGGTTGCACTTGAGACGTCCGCCATTGCCGTGGACCGCCTGTTCGCCAAGCCGAATGATACGGCTTTCGAGGTTTCCGGCTCCTTTCGCAACAACGGTCTGATCAACCAGTATCGCTCGGCCGACGGCAAGGTCTCTCCGGTTCCTCAATCCCTCTCGGCCTTCCAGAAGACCATCACGCCATCAGCCGCCAACACCCGCATGGCGGTCAGCGCCATGCCCTCGATCACCATTCCAGGAACGCGGACCAGCGAACGGTCTGCAGCCCCCTCCATCACGATCTCCGATCGCGCCGACGGTCTGCGCATGACCAATCCGGCCAACTGGGTCGAGTATTCGGTCAATCGCGGCGATTCTCTCTCGAGCATCGCAGGAATCTTCGGCTCCACTTCCGAAGCGATTGTTCAGGCCAACGGCATCAGCGATAACCGCAATCTGAAGAGCGGCCAAAAGATCAAGGTTCCGCTGGCAACCCCGAAAGTCGTGTATACCGTGCGCGATGGCGACACGCTCAATCGTATCGCCAGCCGTTTCAACGTATCTCTGCAGGATCTCATCAAGGACAATAACCTCAAGAACCATCTGTTGGTCACCGATCAGAAGCTGGTCATCCCGACCCGCGTGCACTCTTCACAACTGGAAATGGTCAAGGCTGATCCGCGCCAGGAACCTGCCAAGCCCGCCATCCAGATGGTCACCGGCCCAAAACTGTCGATGATCAAGGTTGAGCCGATTCAGATGATCGCTCCGGCCAAACCCACCCTGACCATTGCGAAGTTCGATTCCGCAACGGCTGCGGCCAACAACCTGCAGACCGCGAACAGCGCTCCCACTCCTGCCCCGACCCCGGTGAAACTGACGCCCCCTCTGCCGACCATGCAGAATGCACAAGCGGCCGTTGTGACCCCGGCAACCAAGCAGGCCGCGGCGGCAACCCCAATTGTCGCGATCAAGCAGACTCCCGTCAGCGCTATGCCCGCCACGGCGCCTGCCGCCACCCAGACGGTCAATCACACCGTGAAGAGCGGCGAGAGCCTGGCCACGCTCGCCCGACAGTACGGCACCAGCATCTCGGACATTGTCGCCAGCAATCAGCTGACCTCCAGCAATCTCAAGCCCGGCACCACGGTTCGCATTCCCACGGCCCGCAAGCAGTACAAGGTCACCCAGGGAACCAGCCATCGCACCAACGTCAGCACGAAGATGTGCTCACCGGTTCGCGGACGTCTGAGCGACGGCTTCGGCTGGCGCAAGCATCCGGTGTATCGTCGCCGCCTGTTCCACGCCGGTATCGATATCGCTGCCCCCCGCGGAACCCCGATCATGTCCGCACTTCCCGGCACGGTCGTTTACTCCGGCTGGATGTCAGGTTACGGTCGCCTCGTGGTCATTCGTCACGCCAACGGTGTTTCGACCCGTTACGGACACTGCAGCAAACTGAATGTGCGCAAAGGTCAGACGGTGCGAGCCGGTCAGGTCATCGGTCTGGTCGGTGCCACCGGAACCGCAACCGGGAATCATCTCCACTTCGAGGTTCGCACAAACGGGAAAGCCGTGAATCCCATGACGTATCTGCGCTGATCTCCCCGAACAGCGGACGGCTTCGATGCCACCCTCCCCCGCCATCACATGAAACGACTGATACTGCCCCTGATCATTGCATCAGGGGCGGTTTTTCTTTTTTCTGCGCTGCCGGTCGAGGCCGCAGAAAAAGCGAAAACGGCGAGCACCCGGACCGCCGCCTCCACCTTCGGACGCAATCTTGCTCCTCAGGCGCCGTCTGAGGGCCTGCCGATCTTCAATCCACGCTATCTGCCGGAGTTTTCCGGCAAGGACCCGACCGCTCTTATCGAGCCTCCCTTCGTGCCTCCTCCGACCATGGATATGGGCAGTCACATCGTACAAACTCGCCCGGCCTCACAGATGCGCCCACCTGCCGTTTCTACCAGCCTCGCTCTGGGCGATGACAAGGAACTGCGGTTTCGCAATCTGAATGAGAGCGAAGACGAAAAACTCTTTACGTCCCAGTTAGTCACAGACACAACGCTGTATGGAACGTTCGTCGAAGGGGCGAGAAATCTCTCAAGTCGTTCACAAAACACCTGGTACGAACAAAACATTCGCTACGACCTGTATTCGACCAGACTCGACGGCCACCATCTTTCCCTGCTTCTCGACAGCACCTACTGCAACGATGACCGCGAGTATGCTGACGCCTTTACGCTCAACCAACTTTCCCTCGAGTCGAAAACGCCGAACTCACGGTTTGTTTTCGGACATGCGTATCCCGAGTTCTCACGATTCAGCATGTCGCAGCAGATGGTCGGCTTGTACGGAACCCAGAAGTTTTCACATACGGAAGCCAAAGCGTTTTCCGGGTATCGTTCGATCACGAACGACGCCCTGCGCAATCCGCGCTTCGTCAGCGGTTTTCGTCTGCAGCACGACTCGGACGAATCATTCACCATGGGGTTGAATGCCGTCGGCACGCGCGACAAACACGAGAGTCCGAGCAGCAGCCCTGATCTGCCCACGCTGCGCAACAAGGTATATTCATTCGATTGCGCGCTGAAGCCGAACGAGAACTGGTGTTTCGAAGCCGAGGTGGCCCGATCGGATACCGACTTTGACCAACGCAGCGAGGCGGGAAACCAGTATGCAAACGCCTATCGCGCACAGGGAACCTGGACGCGCGAGAATTCGCAACTGCAGGGGGGAATCGAGCAGGCCGACAGCGCATTTCTCACGATGCTGGGGGAAAGCCTGCGCGACCAGCGAGCCTATTACGGCAGGTTTTTTTACGAATTGAACGAATACTTCAGCGGCCGCGTAGCTACCCGTCTCACCCGCGACAACCTGGACAATTACAAACGGGCCACGCTCGTGCGCAACGAACCAGAACTGCAGTTGACGCTGAAACCAAGTGAGTATTATCGCGATCTACGTTTCGAATTCTATTATCAGCCCCTGCACGAGTATTCAGACAACGGTCGTTTTCTCGACCGGTATCGCGACCTCACCTGGCTCGAAATGCATCAGAAAGCCGGAGCCATGCGCTATTACACCGGGCTGGCTCTGACCATCGACAAGGACAAGCTCGATCGCACCAACGATCGAGACACGACGAAGTTTGATTTCAAGGCCACGTGGGAATACGACGCCAATCGTCAGTTGTACGGGTTGCTCGGTATCGAACAGTTTGCCCTGAAGGTTGTCGGCGGCAAAGATCTGACGAAAACCATCGGTCTCGGCGGTCGCTCTCTGTTTCACGAAGACATCACCCTCGATCTCGATTACCTGCATGAAATCAACGACGTGAAAGCGCGTCAACTCGATTCGACTCACGATCGTCTCACCTTCTCGGTGACGAAAGAATACAACAACTACGCCCGCTTTATTGTCACTGTCGAAGGAACACGGCATCAATTCGATGTAAGCAGTCAGGACTACTCGGACGTTGCCGCCAAGATTCGTTTCCTGAGGTTCTTCTGATGCGTTCTGACAACATTCGCTTTCTCGGAATCATCCTGCTGCTGTGCCTGCTGCCGGCGACCCTGCAGACAGACACTCTTCTGGCCGCGACGGCCGTTCCGGGGTATCAGACCTTCGCGGCACTGGCTCGGCACCTGTATCTACCTGATCAGGCGGCACTCATCTTTGTCGACGGGCCGGTCTACTTTCATTCACTGACCACCAAGGGCTGGAAGCCCGCCGCCATGAATCAGATCCTGCTCGATACCGATTCCATTCGCACCGGCCCGAACGGGTACGCGGCCATTTCGTTTTCAACCGACAATCTGATCCTGCTCCACCCCAATTCAGGCATTCGCGTTAAACTGAAACAGAGCGGTTCGCCTCGACTGATCGTACAAGTTCACAAAGGTGAAATGCTGCTTTCCGTCTCTGATTCGAATGATGTCGCGATCGAAGCCAGACAATCGCAGATTTTTCTGCAGCGCGGTGAGTGCTCTCTGCGCTCATCTGAAAAGGAAGAGACGATTCGCGCCCTGCACGAATCAACCTTCATCCGCCTGACCGGCAATGTCACTCCGCTCAAGCTTCCTGCCGGGTACCAGTTGCTTATTGACGCGAAAGGTAAAGAGAGCAAGCCTGAGCGGTTCGATACTATCCAGGAATATGCGATGTTTCGCCGCTTTCGCACGGCACTCGAGAACTTTCGCGGCACCAACGCCGGACTTTCGACGGATATCGCCTATCAGATCGACTCGGTGCTGGTCGACGGAACGTATGTCAGCAACCTGGCCGTGAATGAACACGGCTATCGCGTCATCAACCCCGGCTCAAAGCCCGCGCCGCGAACGTTGCTGTTTCGCATGAAGGTGACGCCGTTTCCACGGCCGCAGGATCGCTTTGAGATCGCCATCACCAAAGATCTGGTTTTTCCGCTGAAAGAAGCCGGCGACGGCTTTCTCGAAGCCCGCATTCCCACTCCCGGGTTCCCCGAATTTCATCTGAAGGTGCATTATGTCGACGAAAGCGACCGTCGCCATCGAATCTACGAGAGCAACTTCGTACTGTCGAACCGTCGCCGGAAAATCGATGAGATCAAGGCGTTCCTCACCGAACTGACCAGGCGACTCGAACGACGTGATTTCATCTTCTTTCGCGAGCAGGTTTCCCGTGATTATCGCGACTGGTTCGGCAACACCTACTTCGATTTCATCAAATCGCTCGAAGATTCTCTGAGGAACTATCGAGACATCAGGCTGGTTCTGCGCCCTCATACGTTCACCTTCAAGGGTGACGAAGTGCTCGTCGACGTTACCTATCGACTCACCGCCCTGACCAGCGGCTGGAAGATGCGCTATGACGACATGGGCAGCGATCTGTTGACCCTGGTCCATACTTCGGCCGGCTGGCAGCTTCGGGGAAAAACCCGCGGACTCTTTCTGCAGCGACTGCGGGTGGCCACCGATCTGCGCCTGGGGGTGCTGCGCGGTCAGGTGAAAGACGAAGCGACGGGCAGTCCGGTGCGCGGCGCTCAGGTGCGTATTCTGCGCACCCGTTACGCGACCGTCACAGACAGCATGGGTGAATACATTATTCACAACATCGCTCCGGGCACCTACGACATCGAGATCACCAAGAACGGCTTCGGCAGGCTGCTGATCACGCAAATGGAGATCAAACCCAGCGGAGACCGTTTCTAAGCCATGACGAGGAACATTGCCATGCCTCATCTGAAACCCTTCGGCCGCATCGTTCTGCTGTTCGTCATCCTTTCTTTGATTCCCGGTTGCGGCAGCAGAATTCATGACACATCCGGCGATACCGCTCTAGTACAGGGGAAACTCCCCGTGTTTCAGATCGGCGATCAGGTCGTGCTCAAAAACGATCTGCGAGCGATCGAACTGCCGGTCGATATGAACGGCAACTTCAGCGGCCAAGTGCCGCAAGGTACATATCAGGCACTGATTCGCTCGAAAACCGGAACGCTGAAACTGATCGAAAAAACCCTGACGGTCGAAGACAACCTGACCATCAACGTGCTCAATGCTTCGCTGGTTCCGATTCCGCGAGTGGTCAGCGTCTCTGTTCCTCTGGTCTACGAAGATTCAGCCGTAGTCGAATGGGAAACAGACATCGACTCGGACGGACGGGTCGATTACGGTGTCGATACCGCGTATGGGTATAGCTCTTTTACAGACTCAGAGCTGAAAACCCGTCATCGCATCCAGCTCTATGGGCTGACTCCGGAGACGGCCTACCATTTCCGCGTGGTTGCCGGCCGTCACAGTCTCGAAAGCGTGCAGACGTTTTCCTCAGATTACGTCTTCAGCACCGAAAATCGCGTCGAACCCTGACGGAGATTTTTTCCGCGACGCTCAATCGCCGTTCTCATTCTTTCAGAGCCATGTTCCGATAATCTAGGCAGAACTTTCATTCTCTGCTAGGCTTCGGAGGCAATGATCATGAATGCATTTTTCATTGGTATCGGCGGCATGGGCATGAGCGGTATCGCCAAGATCCTGAAGAACACGGGTCATCGCGTCGCCGGCTCAGATCGCAATCTTGAAGGTGACTACTGCCGCCGTCTGCGGGCGATGGGCGTCGATCTGTATCTTCAAGATGGTACCGGCCTGGAAACATTTCTCGCCACTCATTCCCTGCAACCGGCCGAGGTTATCGTCGTCAAATCGACCGCCGTCGAAGATCAGGTTCCTGACGTCGTCACCGCGCGCCGCCTGGGGATTCGCGAGATCATGCGCTCGGACCTGCTCGCGCAGCTGTTTCACGAAAAGAAAGGCATTGCCATCGGAGGTTCGGCCGGCAAGACGACCACGACCGGTCTGGTAACCTGGCTGCTCAAGTTCGCCGGATTCGAGCCGACCAGCGCCGTCGGGGGCATCGTCTCAGGTCTCGATACCAACGCTCTGGCCGGTTCCGGCCCGCATTTCATCATCGAAGCCGACGAATCTGACGGCTCGATCGTGAAGTATCACTCACATCTGGCGCTGCTCACCAACATTTCTCGCGACCACAAGACCATGGATGAGCTGATGCAGTTGTTTCACACCTTCCTCACCAATGTTCATCCGGATGGCAAACTGCTGATCTGTAGTGATGATGCGCAGAATCGCGAACTGATGAAAAGGATCGATCGGCCGTTCACGACCTACGGCATCGGCCCCGAGGCTGAAATTCGCGCCGAACACGTCGTCATCGGAACAGATCAGATCACCTTCACCGTGCATGCGCAGCCGTTCACGCTGCTGCTGCCGGGCATGCACAACGTGCAGAACGCCGTGGGAGCTATCGCCATCGGTCTGCACCTCGGCATTCCGCTCGAGGAAATCGCGGCGGCGCTGCTCGCGTTCCCCGGCATGAAACGGCGTTTCGAACGAGTCGGAACGGCACGCGGCGTCACGGTCATCGATGATTTCGCCCATAATCCCGCCGAGATCGAAGCCGCCATCAAAACCGCTCGCCATGCTTCAAAGCGTCGGTTCATCGTCTACCAGCCGCACGGATTCGGCCCGACGCGGTTTACCCGCCCAGACCTGGTCAAAGTTTTCAGCGAACTGCAATCAGAAGAGTTCCTCTACCTCGATGACATCTTCTACGGCGGCGGCACCGTCGAAAAGGACATCTCCTCTCGCGACATCATCGAAGAAGTGCGGCACCGGAACCCGAATGCGTTCTATCTCGGAGATCGCCGCCGGATCGTGGAACGTATCGCCGGCGAAGCGCAGCAGGGAGACATGGTGCTGGTCATGGGCGCGCGCGACATCAACACCATCTGCCGACAGATTCTGGACTATCTTCAATGACCCCACCCTGAAAAACAAGTAATCGCATACGGCAGGCACAAAGCCTGCCGTTTTCATGTGCGATCATTCACTTCGCCTCTTTCATCAGCATTTTTCGCACCTACAACCAGTACAATCTCGCACCCAGGCTCGCCTGAAACGTTTGAGAGTTAAACGACCCTGTTTCCCCGACAGCAGGCTTTTCGAACGCGTCATTTTAGTGTAGAGTAACGCCTGCGACCTACCATGCTACAAAACAGGGAAACGCCATGAAAACCCGCATTTCCTTTTCTCTTCCCCCCGGGCCGCTGCGCCTCGGCGTCATCGAAGCCGACGGGGTCCAGGTCGCTCCTTCGACTCAACCCTACCTGAACCGGATTCGCGAGGATATTCGACCCATGCTGTCCGAAGGGTATGTGTATCCAGATCATCTTCAGAAGGGCATCAGAAGCCTGTTGAAGGCATACGGTTTTCACCCGTCGGGCCGCAATCGGCCGGCCAGTGAATTCCTCGTCAAGGATCTGCAGGGGCGCGGCAGCTTCAAGAGCATCAACAATATCGTCGATATCAACAACCATCTGTCTTTGCTTTCGCATCTTCCTATCAGCATTCTCGATCGCGAAAAAACCGGCGACCATCTCTGCATTCGGGTGGGAACGGAGAACGAATCCTATATCTTCAACCAGGAAGGCCAGGACCTCAGCCTGAAACATCTCCTGATCGTCGCGCGAAGCGACGGCGATCTCGCGCCCTTCGGCAGCCCCGTCAAGGACTCGCATGCCACCAAAATCGCGACTACCACTCATAACCTGGTGGGATTCGTCTACGCGACTCCGACAACCGCCCCCATCGAAGCGATGCAACAATGGCTGAAACTTTTTGCGGATCTCCTGCGTAGTGAAGGGAAGGCCTCTGATGTCTCCTGGGAGATCCTCGACGGACCTCAGTAACAATCGATCTCGCGTTCCCCGGCCTTCGGTCTGGATGCCGTTATTGAACCTTCTGCAGGGCTTCAGTTCCGCATCTGATGTCGGCAATCAAGATTTGGGATACTGAAGATGTCGGTTGTATAATGAGGAGAACCATTATGAAAGTCAGATATTCTCCTAAGCCGATCTCGACACGTCGGGCCAACAGGCATCGCGGCTTCATCCTCCCTGTTGCCATGCTTCTGATCTCGATTCTGATGATTCTGGGGTGGATGTTCCTCTCGACCACCATGCACTCCAAGAACATCAGCAGTGTCTTTTATCGCGACGACCTGGCAAGACTGGTGGCAGAAAGCGCCGCCACCGAATTCCGCACGATTTTCCGAACTGCTCGACAAGAACGCGGCTCTGCAGTCCCTCTGCGCCAACCCGGCCGGCACCGGCAGCTCGATGACCCTGAACCAGAGTGAATTTCCCCAGACGACCGCCCTGGCCGACTCGCTGGCTGGGTCGGGGCAGATCAATTTTTCCTGCCTGCTTGCGGCAACCCACGTTGATAAAGACCTCAAAGAAGGGTCGGTTGCCGTTCGTTTTGACGGAGAATACCAGGCAACCCTGCAAATGATCTTCACGGTTGCCCTCGGCAGTGGGGCCAAACAACGCAACTCACAGTTCGTCTACGAGCACGATCTCAAGCGCGTCAATTTCCGCAGTTCATCGGTCGGACGCACCGGGCGCGGCTATACCTCGACAATGGCCAATGATTACGTGCTCTATGTGCGCAATGCTCTCGGCGAGTTCGATAAATTCAATGGTCTCTCGCTCAACAACAATGAGCGCGGACTTGCCGTGCTGCAGCCCGAGGTCGGAAAAAAGGGGCGCCTGTTTTTCGGCACCGCCAGACCGACGGATTCACAGCAGGAAAAAAAGTATGTATTCATCAATATCGACAAGTCTCTTGAAGCACTGATTCCGCCACCACCGCCGGTCACCGGCATCTCGTGGTCCGACATGCAGTCGCAAATGCCGATCTTTGCGGGCAAGATCCAGGCGGTGATCGACGAAGCCAAGAGCAAATCGCAAGGGCAGATCAATTTCTATCCCGACCGCATCAAAGCCGAGCTTTCGGTAGAGTACAAGCCGATTGTCAAAGAAAACAATATCTGGTGGCAATCTCTGTGGAACAAAATCAAAGAAGTGTTCAACAGCTTTATCGCCAAAGTCACCGGGAAGCAGAAGAACGTCGACAAGGGAATCGGGTTATTGGGAGAAAACAACAACGACTTCTCTATCTGCAACCTCATTGACGGCAATCTGCGGCAGCGTTTCTGGCAGACCGCCACCTTCAAGCTCGATTTTTCGCAACTGACCGACAACTCACAAGTCAACGACCTGATCGTGCAGAAAATGAAGGAACAGGGCACCAAGACCACGATCGACGTTCAGTATTTCACCCCGGACGAAATCAGCCAGATGCCGGGAGAACAGAAAGAGTTCTGCACGATGATCACCGACCAGGAACAGAAGCAGAACACGATTTTCACTTCGCGAGCGAATGAGATGTATGCGTTTAAGCCCAACCAGAGCTTCTCCGATCGACACCCAACTGGTACATTTCCATCCATGAGAAACTGGGCCGGGTCGTCGGACTACACGCAGTTCCTTCCGTATGCATCCTACCTGTTGCGATCGTACATGTTCACAACGGGTGCCGACTTCATGAAAAGCTCTCTCGTCGAGCGTGACTCTTCGGGCATTCCGAAAAAGATTCATCTGCGCGGCATTATCGGTATTGCCAGCGGCACCGTCAAGATCCCTGACGGCATGCAGTATACGGGCAAGGGCGCGATCTTGAGCTGTTCTCGTCTCTCGCCTGCCATTGAATTGGAAGGCAGTTTCACACGCGCCGACCCGGACAAAGACTGGTGCGTGTTGTATTCCTGGAACAACGACATCAAGGTCAATTCTCAAAAAGAAGGCAAAATCGAGGCTTCGTTGATTGCCTTGCACCTGGCCTACAACGGCACGACCGAGTCTTCCATGGCCAAGGTCGATTTTTCCAACCGGAAGGTCGAGGTCTTCGGCAACCTTGTTGCCGACCGCCTGAACCTGGAAACGATGGGCAAAAACCAGCCCAATACGCTGATCTACAACCCGGCCCAGTTGTACGGAGACAAGGACGAGTATCTCGTGTTTCTCGGAGGCCGCCTGCGGCGAAGTGTCAGCATCTACGACAAGGCCCCAACTCCATGATCGATCGCCGAAATCGTCGCGGCTTTTCCTACTTTGAAATTCTGCTGGCCATGATCTTCATCGTGTCCGGCATGGTATATCTGTTTTCCCTGATGTCATCATCCACCCAGGGAACCATGGACTCATACCACGAGACCCTCGCCTATACGGTCGCACAAGAAACTCTCGAACTGGTTGCCAACATCGGTTACCCCAAACTGCGTGCGCTGGTACTCTCGAATGACGCAACCCTCCAGAAGCTCGGCTACTCATCCTATCAGCAGGTAGTCGATATCCCCTTCAGCGGATCGGAAAAAATCGCTTACCCGGAAGAGTACAAGCGACTGGAACGAAAGATCGAGATCTCGCCCAGCCCGGCTGCGGATCCTCCTCCCCCGATCGTTCGGGTCGTCGTCACTGTCAGGGTCCGCGAAGGTTTTTTCCGGCGCGGCGCCATCGTCCTCGGGAAACTGGTGGGAGCGGAGTGAAAGTACAAGTGAATGCGAGGAAAAAATCCGGGGTAACCCTGGTAGAGATCATGATCGTTCTGATCATCGGCGTCTTGCTGTTGATTCCGACAATCAACATGATCATGTCGACGCAGCGCAGTACATTCAAAGGATACGGGCGCCTCGAAACCCTGACCACGGCACGCATCATTCTCGAAAAAGTCCAGCGCGATCTGAAGAACCTGTGTTACAGCAATTCCGCAGAAGCGTTCATCGTGACGAAAACAGGCAAAGTCACCACCTGGACTTTTAACACCTTTCCGACCGAAGGCTTTGCCAAAACACTCCCGGGAACCGTGAACCCGGCGAATCTGGTCACCTATCGATACGATGAAGAAAAAAAGACGCTGGTACGAACCGTCAAGATTCATTCCGCGCTGATGGCCGACTATACCGGGCCGAATCCGGCCCATGAAATTCTCGGCAAGAATGTGGTCCTGTTCCAGATCAAAGATCGAACCCTCTTCGGCTCTATCTTCTATGACATCGATATCAAATGCCAGTCCGACCATCCAATGCAGGCCAGGGAAGCCACCCATCTGCATTCCGCCGCACGCTCAGAGTTCGAGTGGCGGCTCGAACAGAACCAGTATCAGGTCCCGAACCGACAATCGACTATCGATGTCGTAAAATAGTTTGTAACATTTCGAAACGGATTTCTGTATAATCAGGTACGAACAAAATTACTTTCGAGGAGGAGTTCATATGACCCATGCTTTGAAGCGCAGCACGTTCTTTGTGTGTCTTTTGGCCATGTCCCTCGCCCTGACCGGTTGCGATATCGACATCAGCAAGATTGCCGATTTCGTCACCAAGATCGCCGACGTTGTCTCCAAAGTCGCTGAAGGTCTCAAGGGTTTCGCCAGCAATCTGAAGAACTCAGCCAACTCGACGAGCACGAACGATACAAACAACACAAATACCACTTCTGCGGCTGCAACCTCAGGAACCACGACCCCGACAAACACAACGACGACCACCACTCCCACCACACCCCCCACTTCAACGACTTCACCCACCAACACCTCCACTCCGACTCAAGTCGGAGCAGGTGGTGATGATGCGGCTCGCCCGGCCGGCACCTCCGCCACCGGCGGCGACGGCACCAGCGTCACGACCGGCAACTGATCGTCAGAACAGACAGACTTCCCCCCGGGCAACAGCTCGGGGGGGTTTCTTTTTCTCGATCACCACACGGAACAGCAATTCTCGGCGAGAAAAACGTGCCTGGTCAGGCCGTTTTGATCCCCTGTCGCTTCGCACAATCACTTCGGCAACTTCGATCATCGACTCATCTCGCTTCTTCGTCGAAACCTCTTCGAGCGCAGATCCCTGGGCGCGCGCAGAGGGCTCGCTCCCTCGTGGAGCGAGCCGACGAAGAATCGGATGAGTCGACG
>CAYYIY010000091.1:0-17077 GCA_964472075.1 uncultured bacterium
ATCAGACGGAATCACCCCGGAAACCCGCATGGAGAACTACAGTGAGAATTGCTGCGCAAAGTCATTCCATGCCGAAAAATTTGCGGATGCGAGTCATGAAATGGCTGCGCGATCGAGCAATGTCGGCGGCATAGCGCTGATCTGCCGCATCTTCGCCGCCTTCATGGCCGCGAACGGGAGAGACGGTCTGATTCGCCACCTGACGCTGAGCCAGAGCATTACTCAACAGTTTGGCCAGTTCATCATGTTCGCGCAGCACGTTCCCCATGGTTTCCTTGGCGAGAACCAGCACGCGCGTCTCTTCGGCGGCCACCACCGTCGCGGAGCGAGGTTCCCCGGTCAGCAATGACATTTCACCAAAGAACTGCCCGGCAGAAAGCCTCGCGACCGGCCCAGTGCCTGGAAAGTCAATGTAAATGTCGACGCACCCTTTATCGACCAGATAGAAGTCCGTTCCTGTCGAGCCCTTCTGAACAATCACTTCGCTCTTTTCGAACCATTGCTCTGCAAGACTCCCGGCAATCAGTACGCGCAACGGCCGCTCGAGTTCACGCAGAAAGTCGATCTGACTGATGAGCTCCAGGCGTCTTTCCATCGTTTGAGCCTGAGTATCCTTTTCCGGGTGCGTGTACACCTCTCTAATCGGATACGGGATGCTCACTCCCTCACGTTTGAGCCGATACCAGATGCGCGATGCCAGCTGATCACGAGCGGCAAGAGTCGCGCCCTCGTCGCTGATCCAGTAGCGAATGCGATAGGTAATCGAGAAGTCGGCATAGGCTTCCATGTACACCTTTGGTTCCGGGGAACGCAGAATGCGGGGCACCTGGTCGACAGCCGCATATAGACAACGTCTGGCGGTTTCCGGAGAGGTTTCATAGCCAAGCCCGATGTTGAACTCCTGCATGATGCAGCCCAGCTTGGCCGAACAGTTCAAAATGTCCTTCTTCGAAATGTCATTGTTGGGCAACGTGACCAGTTCACCGCTGGTCGTCTGCAGAGTGGTCGCCCGCCAGTTCGATTCCGTCACCCGGCCGAAGAATCCGCCGACCTTGACCCAATCACCGGCTTTGAACGGCGGAGAAATGTGTACCGAGAGACCGGCGAAAAAGTTACTGAGAACATCCTGCAGGGCAAGACCGATCACCATGCTGAAGATGGCCGAAGTCGTGAGCAGAGGAGTGATATCGATCTTGTATGTGGTGGATAGGAACGACAGGCCGACAATCAGGTAGATGATCGCCTTGATCAACTGTTTGAAAATCGTCGGCACTTCGGCACCGCGCAAAACCCGCAGATAGTAGTCGATGCCGAGGCCGAACAGAATTTCACCGGCACCGATGCAGGCAAAAAAGCTCAGGAAAAGATCAGCCGCCACCAGCCACGAACCACGCGTGGCAAAGTCAGGCCCCTCAGCCAGCATGACGCGAAGACCGAAGACGATAATACACAGATAAACCGGTATGCGAACCGCCTGTAACAAAATGGCGCGAACCGATTGCTGTTCATCAGGCGGATGAGCAAAGAGATTCTGGCAGACTCTCCAGATCATCCCCAGGCCCAGTGTGGCCCCTGCGCCGGAAAGCATTCCATAGAGTAACTCGCCGCCAAAAGCGCCTGTCATACCGGACAGCCCCCTTACACAACGACTTCGCTGAAAATGTAACGAAATTTCAGCAACCGAAATGCCGAAAATCTATCAGGAAAAACCTTGTACGAGACAAAATATCGGAATGAAGCGGTTTTCCGTTAAGAGAAATCTGGCATCGAAGTTGCTTAGAGTCTCGCATCACAACGCGAGTCACAAATAACAAGTTTATAAGCATCAGGAGGAAGGTTCCATGAATAAGAAGCTCGTTATCACCACTGTTTTGGCCGGCGCTCTCACCCTCGGCACCGCTTTCGCCGGCAACCCCGGTCAGGCAGGTCAGGCCGGACAAGCGGGTCAGGCGGGACAAGCCGGTCAGGCGAATCAAGGCGGCTGTCACAAGCCCGGTTTCTTTCACAAAGTTGGCGAGTCTTTCAAGAAGGGCTTCCAGGCGGGCAAAAAGGCCGGCACCAAGGCGTTCGACTGCGTGCAGAACAAGGTCATGGATTCCGGAACCGCGATCAAGAAGGCTGTCACCGGCAAGAAGTGCAAGACCTTCGTGAAGGGTCACTACAATAGCGACGGAACCCATGTGAAGGGTCACTGGCGCAAGCTCGACTGCTGCGGCAAGAAGAGCCGGTAAGAATCGCTATCGCAAAACGGCCCTCCCATGAGGGCCGTTTTTCTTTTGCACGTTTTGATCGCTATTTTCCGGAGTGGAACACATGAAACTGCGTGCCCTGCCCCTCCTGATCGCCGCTTTTTACACCCTCGGTCTCCTGGTCCCCCTCTCGGTCGCAGGGTCTCCTCGAACCGAGCTGGACGCCATCAAGGCCATCTTCAACGGCACCACACCGACCAACGAGCTTTTTGCCGAAGACTTTCTCAAGGTCGTCCCACCCGACAAAGTGGCCGAAATTCTTACGCTGTATCGCTCCGAAGTCGGTTCCTGGTCGTCGGCTGAGGGGGCAAGCGGAACCTACACCCTGCGCTTTGCCGGCGGAAGCGCTCCCTGTCGCATTCACCTGAATGCCGAAGGGAAAATCGACGGTTTCTGGGTTGGGGCTCCTCAACATCAGCAGGACTCGCCGGCCTCGATCACAGCAGCCCTGCGACAGCTTCCGGGTGTTACCGCCGTCACCGTGACCCGGAATCACACAGCGGTGCTGCTGGATGAAAACGGCACGAAGCCGCTGGCCGTCGCTTCCGCCTTCAAGCTGTATCTGCTCGCGGCCCTGCGGCAGGGAATGAAAGACGGTCGTTGGTATGCCTCCCAGACCATTCCTCTGCGGTCAGAATGGAAATCCCTCCCGACCGGAATTCTGCAGGATTGGCCCGTTGGAACTCCCGTCACGCTTGAAACGCTGGCGAACCTGATGATGTCGCGCAGCGATAACACGGCCACCGATCACCTGCTGTTTTTCGTCGGGCGTGAGGCGGTTGAAAAGCTTGATCCGCATCAGAACCGTCCCCTGTTGAGCACCATGGAAATGTTTCGGCTGAAGTATCTCGATGAATCCTGGCGCAACCGCTACCTGCGGGCAACCGAACCTGCCGCTCGCCTGGCTTTGCTCGAGCAGATGGCCACCCTGCCGGTCGCTCTGTCTGAGATCAAGACCGATCCAATCGAGGTCGAGCGCATTGAATGGCTGATGTCGACCCGAGATCTGTGCCGCATGATCTGGGAACTGCGTGATGATCCGGCTTTGCACATCAACCCGGGTCTCGTCGACAAAGACGCCTGGAAGCTGGCGGCCTTCAAGGGCGGCTCCGAACCCGGAGTTCTGAATTACACGATGTGCCTGCAGAAAGCGGTCGGCTCAGCCACCTACTGTGTATCGGCCACCATCAACCACCCAACGCAACACATCGACTCGAAAACATTCGATCTTCTGGTCATGCGCATCATCAACCTGATTGAAAACGGAACACTTGACGTGACCCCACCAGTCGCGCCCGACAACATCACCAGTGACTCACCCAGGTAACCCCGCATCTCGTTTCCTGAATTCCAGGCTTGTTCTTCTGCCTGCATCTCAGGCATAATAGGCCCATGTCTGACATCATTGAACTGGCTCAATTTCGTGCGTTTTCCTTTGAAGAAGACCCGGAAGCCCTCGTCGACATGCAACGCTGCCGCGAACATCTGGAAGGCAGCTGGTTCGATCGCGAGGAAACGGTTCGCATGCGGCAGAAGATCATCTGTCGCGCGTTCGGTTCTTCCTGGGTTCTGACGCTGTCGCGCACTATCGTCGGGTATGCCGATCTGATCGGCTTGCCATCCGGCGAAGGACTGGTGCCGCACTGGCGTCTCCATCCCGATTATCGCGATCCGCGACTGGGACGCAAAATGCTGAACGGCCTGCAGGAAGCCGCCGCCAAACGCAGTTACAAAGGTCTCACCTTCTTCTGCGATATCCCAGAAGTTCAAGAAGACCTCGAGCGCATCGGCGTTCCACGCAGCCGCTCCTTCTTCTGGACCAAGGCTTCCGATCTTGAGAGCGGCGAACCGCTTGAAATCACCGAGTCACGCGAAGATCTGCCGGAACTGATGAATCGTAACTATCTGCCGTTTCTCGGCACGCCGCTGCCGCCAAAGCTGGTTTTTGCCCAGGCTCACATGGCCAGTTCCTACGGGGTGTTCAGCTATCAACGTCCCCGGCTCGGCAGTGTTCTCTTTCAAGATCGGCAATACGTCTTGTGTTTCGATGGACGCGAATGGTACATTTTCCGCACGGAAAAGCACGCCGGCGATGCCGAAGCCATTCGCCCTCTGCTCGAAACGCTCGGCAGCCGGCACGACGGTCGCATTCTGCTGTCGTCAAAGGCGCTCGAAAAAGCCGGACTCGAACCCATGTCGGCCGAGCCGATCTGGGACTGTTTCATCGGTTGACACCGATCATTCCGACTTCTATGATGCACCCCATCACTTTCCTGACCAATCATCATGACGGAGGTATCTCATGAACAAGCTTTTGCTGCGCCTTTCAACCGTGACGCTTCTATTCGCCGTACTGTGCATCGGCCAGGCGCTCGCCATTCGCAATATCTGCAATGATTGCGGACAGGTAGCCGAGCCGACCGATATCACCTGTTCCAAGTGCGACGAGCCGCTGAACATCTGCCTGGCCTGCGACACCATGAATGAAGTGCAGGCCGACTTCTGTGCCAAATGCGGCGAAGATCTCGCCTATATGCGCGTGCTTTCCACCATTGACCCGGAAACTCGTGATGAACTGCGTCTTGGTCAGTCTGATCGCGCTCGGCTCGAACGCAGTCTGGCACGTTTGAACCATCTGCTCGAAAAAGATCCCGAGAATGCGGAAACCTATCTGTATCGCCGCGCCAAAGTCTATCAACAGATGGGATTCTGGTCCAACGAAGCGAACGCCTGGTCCGACTTTCTGAGGCAGTTCCCCGATACGCCCAAGAAGAATCGCATTCAGGGCTTTCAGTCTGAAGCGTTGCGCAAGTGGGGGTTCCTGTTCTATCAGCAGGGGCAAAAGCAGACGGCTCAGGAAAAGTTTCTGCAGGCGGTCAAGGTGAATCCGATGAACACCGAGGCCTGGTTGTGGGCTGGGCGATGCGCCATGGAATCGGATCAGAAGGCCGAAGCGGCAGAATACTATCTCAGCGGCCTCAAAAGCGATCCGGGCAACAAGACGGCACTGCACTTTCTGCGCCAGCTGAAGAAGTCTGTGCCGAAAGAATTGTCCGTAGCCCCGAAACCGGCTCAGACAAGCCCGGCAAAATCCGGATCCGCGCCGAAGAGTGAACCCAAAGCCGCGCCGACAGTACAAGACAGTCAGGCCGCGACAGTTCCCAACACCCTCTCCGAACCGGCAAAGGAAGCTTCAGCAACGGGAAAGACAGGGCGAGTGAACCCCGAAGCCGGCTCTCAGATGCCGCCGATCAAAGAGAAGGGAAAGTAAGCGCCCGTCTGTATGGAAAACTGGCATGACCTTCGTGACCTCGCGACACAACTGTTCGCCGAGGTCGCTCCTCGCGGGGTAAAAGATCTCGATCGCCTGTTCGAAAAGTGGAAATCCGGATTTCCGCGCAAGCAGGAAGTCAACTTCGAACGTGCTCTGCCGCCGGAGATGCGGCAGCAGGTGCTCAGCGACATCGGCATCACCGAGGAACCGGAGGTCAGCGCCGGATCTTCCCACTATCTCAGTTATCTGACCATTCTCAATCGCCTCATGGAGCGCAACATCGAGGAACTGCTGCAGATGAACCCCGAGGATGTACGAGCGTTGATCGTGCGAGAGGGCCGTCGTTTGCGGCTTAGCGAAGCCGAGATCGGCGAACTTACCACTGTGCTGCCTCAATGGATCCAGAAAATCTCGAACAAGGTCATCTTCGAGTTTTCTCCCATCAACATCTTCGAGATGACCAGCCCGGACAAAGACGGGACCCCGACCAGCCACGCGCGATTCAAGGGCATCATCGGCCAGTCGGCGAAGATGCAGTCGATCTTTTCGTGTCTCGAGCGCATCAGTGCCAGCAATCTCACCGTGCTGATCCAGGGCGAAAGCGGCACCGGCAAGGAACTGGTCGCACACGCCATCCACATGAATTCCCCCCGATCGCAGGAAAACTTCATTCCGGTCAACTGCGGCGCTCTGCCTGATTCGATCATCGAAAGCGAGCTGTTTGGTCACGAGCGGGGCGCGTTCACCGGCGCCGTCGGACAGAAGATCGGGTATTTCGAGATCGCCGACAAAGGCACCATCTTTCTCGATGAGATCTCAGAAACGTCACTCAACACGCAGGTGAAGTTATTGCGCGTGCTTCAGGAGAAGAAGATTCGACGCGTCGGCGGCACCAAACCGATCGACGTCGACATTCGCGTCATTGCCGCCACCAACCGAGATCTGCTGACGCTCGTTCGCGAAGGAAGTTTCAGGCACGACTTGTACTATCGCATCAACGAGATGACCGTCACCCTGCCGCCATTGCGTGAACGCCAGGGCGACCTGCCGCTGCTGATCGAACATTTTCTCGAAAAATTCGCCAAAGAAAACGGCCGCCGGAACGTTCCACGACTTGATCCGGCCACCCGACGCCTGCTGTTCAGCTACGGTTGGCCCGGCAATATCCGCGAGCTCGAAAACGTGCTCAAGCGTGCCGTGGTGCTCGCCGACGCGGTCATTCAACCGTCTCATCTTCCGCCCAATCTGCTCGAGAAACCCTCTCGAACCGGAGGGAACCGCGCCGCGAACGTATCGACCGGCAGCTTGAAAGACCAGTTGATGTCGGCCGAACGAGACATCATTCAGCAGTCTCTCGATAACAATCGCGGCAACGTCTCGCTGACCGCCCGCGTACTCAAAGTCTCGCGCCGGACGTTACAGCGTAAGATGAAATCGCTCGGCATCGAAGGCGGCGACGCCGGTGATGCGGACGAAGGGTCCGACTCAGCAACCTGAGCTGCATCGCGAGGGCATTCAAACCCGTCACGCTGTTTACGCCGACTCACATTTTCTTTCTAAGACCATCTCATCTTATTTCAACTAGTACAAACAGAGTAAGCTGCGTTTCGAACGTCCAGGCTGTCGCACGACAAAACCCGCATGCAAGAACTACAGGACGCCGGCCGCAGTGAGATCTTCTTCCGTTGAGAGATTTCGGGCAAACCCCGCTGAGGGCATGATGACCAGTCGAACGGGAACACCGAGATGATAAGCCGCAAGTTCCTGAGCTTCTCCGAGGTGTGGCTTGGAAAACAGCATTTTGAGCAGAAAACGGCCGCCAATGTTCTTGAGCAACTGTGCCGGACCCTGCACGACCTGATCGATACGCTGAAACAACTCGGTGGTCAGCACGCGACGGTGCGCGGCCAGAGCGTAGCCCGGCGCCAGTTCTCCTTCCTGAAAACCGAGAGATTTTTTCTTCACTCCCGGCGGCAGGGTCAACGTTTTCACGACGGGACAGACCACACCCGGTTCCTGTGCGGCAAGCTTGAGCAACTCTTCCACTTCGGTTTTTGAAATGAACGGCAGGTCGCCCGGCATGAACAGGACGATATCATCTTCCGGCAGATCGTGAACAGCCTCGCGAATCATCTCCACCGGGTTCGCTTGCGCGCTGTGCATGGGGGTCGACCAGCGCGACCCCAGAGCACGTTGAACCGGAACTTCGTCGGTCGTGATGATCTGCGTGACGAGGCGCGAAATGCGGCCCAGGGTCTGCAGCATTTTTTCCAACGCCGTTGTTCCCCCGACCTGAAGCAGCGCTCGAAAGGGCGGAGGCGCAAGATACTCAGGGACAAAGCGGGTGCGGTCCGAAACCACCAGAAATGCGTAGGGCATGCAACAGATCAGAACTTCGCTGAGACCAGCGTTGTCACTCCATAAACCAGTTTCATGATTTCGACCATGGCTTCACCCATGAACTCGTAGGTCACCTCATCGATTCTCTTCAGCCCGGGAATCCAGTCAAGCCGTTCGGCAACGGCCGCATTCGAGAGCTTCACCAGCAACTGAACGGGAGGAGAGATCATCGGCGGCTCCATGGTAGAAGCCGCCAGCATGGCTCGTTTGGTCTCTTCCCGCAGCATCTCGCAGATGGCCTTCGGATGCAGACACACCGCGGAATGGCCGGTCAAGCCGAATTTGGTCACGACCGTCGCGGTGGCGGGAAGGTTGATGTGAGCCTGCTCGATGGTCTTGGCATCGCCGGAAATCAGCAGCGTCGGCACCTTCATTTCACCGGCCAGGAGCGCCAGCAGATCGAATTCGCCGACGGGTTGTCCATAGAGTTCAAACCGGACTTCCGGATGGTAGGTGTGCGGCATCACTGCTTCCCGTGAGCCACTGCGCGCATGGGCCCCCAGCAGAATCAGACCGGCAAAGGTATTGTCGAGATGATCAAACCCCGAGTTCGGTCGAAACTCGCCGCGAACCAGCATGACCTGCTGGGGCAGCAGGACCGGATCAAGGTTGCGTCCGCTTCCGTGGAAATCGTTGACGTAGATTTCCTGCGCTCCGCCTTCGATTGCGCCCGAACAGACGGCACACACCTCGGCGTTGAACTGCTTGCGGGCGAGATCGTATTCCCACGAACTTCCTGAAATCTGCTCGGGAGCAACGACTCCGGCAATCCCTTCCATGTCGGCAATAATGTAAATCTTCATCGGTAATTCGTCTCTGTGATGTGGTTTGAGCGTTCCGGTGCGGAAGGTCAATCTGGAACGCCCCTGTGCGTGGACGTTCCATTCGAGTATAATCTACCCCCATGACTGACAAAAAGCAAATGAACGAATTCAAGCTTGAAGCCCCCTTTCAGCTGCGCGGCGATCAGCCCAAAGCCCTCGATCGGCTCTCAAACTGGCTCGATCAAAACAAACCCTTTCTCACACTGCTCGGCGTGACCGGCAGCGGCAAGACCTTCACCATGGCCAGCCTGATTCAGCGTGTGCAGCGCCCGGTACTGGTGATCACGCACAACAAGACGCTGGCAGCCCAGCTCTATAGCGAGTTTCGGGATTTCTTTCCACATAACGCCGTCGAGTATTTCGTCAGCTACTACGATTACTACCAGCCGGAAGCCTATCTTCCCGGTCAGGATCTGTATATCGAGAAAGATTCGGACATCAACGAAGAGATCGACCGATTCAGACATGCAGCCACCACTGCCCTGTTTACGCGACGCGACGTCATCGTCGTGGCTTCGGTCAGCTGCATCTACGGCCTCGGATCGCCGCAGGACTATGCCGGCCTGCGCATTTCTCTGCGACTTGGCGAAAGCGTGCCGCGCCAGGAACTGCTGCGCAAGTTGACCGAAATTCAGTATTCGCGCAACGACATGGATTTTCATCGTTCCCGATTTCGTGCCCGCGGCGAGACGATCGACATTTTTCCGGCGGCCAGCGAAGATGCCATCCGGGTCAAGTTCTGGGGCGACGAGATCGAACGGCTCGAACGCTTCGATCCACTGACAGGGGAGGTTCTGGCATCGTATGAAACCGTCGACATCTTTCCGGCGCAGCATTACGTCACCCCCGAGGCCAAGCGTGAGCGTGCAATTGCCGCCATCGAGGAAGAGATGAAAGAGCGAGTGTCCGAGTTCGAGAAGGCAAAGAAGCTGATAGAAGCGCAGCGAGTCTTCGAACGAACGCGATATGATCTCGAAATGATGCGAGAAACCGGTTTCTGCAAAGGCATCGAGAATTATTCGCGTCACCTTGCGGGACGCGCCGCCGGAGCACCTCCCGAGACACTGGTCGACTATCTGCCGCGCGACTGCCTGATCATCATCGATGAGTCGCACATGACGGTACCGCAGATCAGAGGCATGTCTCACGGCGATCGCAGCCGCAAACAGACGCTGATCGACTTCGGCTTTCGTCTGCCTTCGGCGCTCGACAACCGTCCACTGACCTTCGAGGAGTTTCTGGCCCACAAGCGACAGACTCTTTTCGTCTCGGCTACCCCGGGAAAATGGGAACTGGAAGTCTCCGGCGAAGCCGTAGCCGAGCAGTTGATCCGGCCGACCGGGCTCGTCGATCCGCGCATCACCGTCGTGCCGACGCACGGCCAGATCGATCATCTGATCGCGCGCATACGCGAACGCATCGACGCCAATGAACGCGTGCTGGTCACCACGCTGACCAAGCGAATGTCCCAGGAGCTGGCAACGTATCTCAGCACGGCAGGCATCTTAACCAGATATCTTCATGACGAAATCGAAACGCTCGAGCGCATCCAGATCCTGCGGGAACTGCGCCTCGGGGTGTTTCAGGTGCTGGTCGGTGTCAATCTGCTACGCGAAGGTCTTGATCTGCCCGAGGTCTCACTCGTCGCCATCCTGGACGCAGACAAGGAAGGATTTCTGCGTTCGGCCTGGGCCCTCATGCAGACCGCCGGCCGGGCCGCACGCCATCTGCACGGCGAGGTGATCATGTATGCCGACACGATCACGGATTCGATGAAATACTGCATCGAGGAAACCGCCCGGCGTAGACGGATTCAGGAAGCATTCAATCTGGAAAACGGTATCAAGCCTGCGTCGATCGTGAAAGAGCTTCCCAAAGCCTTCATGCCCGGCGCCGGCGCTGAAGCGGAAGGCGCCGCGGGCCAGGCACGTTCCCTGGAAGTTGTGAAGGCGACCATCGCCGAACTGCAGAAGGAGATGCAAAAAGCCGCGGAATCGATGCAGTTCGAGCGGGCCGCGCTGATTCGCGATGAGATTCTGGCTCTGCAGGAGGAGTATCTCGAAGCCGACATCCTGGAAGGACTCGGCCAGGCACTGCGCAAAGGCAAAGAGAGCGGTATCGCTCGCAAGCAGGCACTGAAGCGACGCGGTCCAACCGCCATGCGCCCGGGATCGCCCCCTGCCGGCGCGACGCAAAGACGCGGCAGACGCTGAGCATCACCAAAAACTGCGCCCGAGTTTCATCAGACGAGCGAGCACTCCCTGCCGCAATGGCAAATCGTTGAGCGATGCCGGCGGAAAAACAGAGTTTCGAGAGAACGAAATGACCCTGAGAACGACCGAACAGAGCTGAAAGGCAGAATGGGATGGTGCCTGGCGCTTGGCGAGACGCGATTGCCTCGGTCTTGTGTCGTCTTCAGCGAGCCGGTTTGCTGAAAACCTCGAACGGCAGATCCTGATGGAGTTCGCTTCGAAGAAAGGTGTGAATGTCGTGAGCGAGAGAGCGCATCTTTTCGCTGTCGGTCCAGAAGATCGCAAAGACCACCCGATCGGCTTCCTTCTTCAAAAAGGCCAGATCGCTCGACTGCGGCTGGATATTCAGGGTTTCGAGGTGCGTCGCCATCTTCTCGAACTCTTCGCTGATCGGTTCGGGGCCTTCAGGGCTGTCGTTGAACCCCAGCGGAAAATTCGGATACGATTCGCACTGACGAATCTCGGCGGCAATATGGCGCAACAGCGCCGGCTTGGCATCGAGCCCGAGTCGAACCGCCTGCAACTGTGCCGAAATCATTTTGGCGTCGTCTGATTTTTTCGCAAACTGCAGACCGGCCACCAGGTCGTTCATGCCGAGATATGCGGCATTGATCATACCGGTCGCATACAGCATCTTTTTGAGCACGACCTCGGCATCGATCTTGAGCGGCTCGCGATGCACATCGGCAAAGCGAGGCGTCACGGCTGCCACAGGCGAAAACGAGCTGATAAACACGAATAGAACCAAAACGGTCGAATGGCGCATCAGGCGTTCATTCCTTCTCTATACTCAATACATGTCACTATTCTACCAATCATGCGCTCAACTCGCAACTTCTGGTACAGGTCGCCGAAAAACCCGGTTTTCATCATTCGGAAAAGCGGATCGCCATTGTCCTCCATCGTTGGTAATCGATCTCGTGATGCAGGGTTCGGTCATTTCTGTCGAGAGTTCGCGATCATTCGCCGCTGCGTTTGACTTCGCAGAGCGGAAGTCATAGCCTGACACAAGTCGAGGTGATTCGTTTCGGGAGGACGATCATGGCAAGTCTCACGGGCATGTACAAAACCTCTTTAACGCTGTTGACCGATTTGTACCAGCTGACGATGGCCTATGGCTACTGGAAGACCGGCTCAACCGACAAAGAAGCGGTCTTCAATCTCACATTTCGCAAAAATCCGTTTCAAGGCGGATACACACTGCTGGCCGGGCTGGAATACGTGCTCGAGTTTCTGCGCGGATTCACCTTCACTGATGACGACGTCGCCTTCCTGGCTGATCTGCGCGGCAACGATGCCAAACCCCTGTTTGAGAAAGCCTTTCTCGATTATCTGCGTCAGATGCGGTTCAGCTGCGACGTACATGCGATCCCCGAAGGAACCGTAGCTTTCCCGCAGGAACCTGTCATTCGCGTGCAGGGCCCGATTATTCAGTGCCAGATTCTCGAAACGCCGCTGCTCAACATGCTCAATTTTCAAAGTCTGATAGCCACAAAGGCGGCGCGCATCTGCATGGCCGCACAAGGCGAACCGGTACTCGAGTTCGGCCTGCGCCGTGCCCAGGGAATCGACGGCGCGCTTGCCGCCAGCCGTGCGGCATACATCGGCGGCTGCTCTAGCACTTCCAACGTGCTGGCCGGCAGACTGTTCGGGATCCCGGTGCGCGGCACGCATGCCCACAGCTGGGTCATGTCGTTCGATTCCGAGGAAGAGAGCTTTCGCCAGTATGCGGAAGCGCTTCCCAACAACTGCGTCTTTCTGGTCGACACGTACAATACGCTCGAAGGCGTCAAACACGCGGCCAGGGTCGGCGCGTGGCTGCGCACACAGGGACACGAGATGATCGGCATTCGCCTCGATTCGGGCGATCTGGCGTATCTCAGTCGTGAAGCGCGGCGCATTCTCGATGAAGCCGGTTTTCCCAACGCTTCCATCTTTGCGAGCAACGACCTCGACGAGCACATCATCACCAGCCTCAAGCAACAGGGGGCGACCATCGCCGTCTGGGGCGTCGGCACCAAGCTGGTCACCGGGTTTGATCAACCCGCGCTCGGGGGTGTGTACAAGTTAGTGGCGGTTCGCAAGCCCAATCAAAGCTGGGAATACAAGGTCAAGTTATCGGAACAAGCCATCAAGATCTCGACCCCGGGCATTCTGCAGGTACGTCGCTTTCAGTCGGGACAGGAGTGCGTCGGCGACCTCATTTACGACGAACCTCTCGGCATACGCAAAGACATCGTCCTGGTCGATCCGATGGATACGATGCGTCGCAAGCGCATCAGCCCCGATACTCCGTATGAAGACCTGCTGGTTCCCGTCGTGAAAAACGGCAAAGTGATCTACAGGTCGCCCTCGATTCACGACGTGCGTCAGCGAGCGCAACGGCAACTGACCTTGTTTCATGCAGGGATCACGCGTTTCGTGAACCCCCACACCTATCCGGTCGGTCTCGAACTCGGGCTGCACGATCTGAAGACGCGCCTCGTTCTTCAGGCACGCGGATTCGCTCAAGATGCGGCGAAAGGATGACACTAACATGGACGCTCTGATTCTGGTCGATCTGCAGAACGACTTCATGCCGGGCGGCGCTCTCGCCGTGCGCGAAGGCGACCAGGTTGTACCGGTCGCCAACGCTCTGATATCGCGATTCCCGCTGGTGATTGCCACGCAGGACTGGCACCCGGCGAATCACGAAAGTTTCGCCGCCTCGCATGCGGGTCGACGCCCGGGCGATCTCATCGACCTGCACGGACTTGCGCAGGTGCTTTGGCCGACGCACTGCGTTGCCGGAACCCCCGGAGCCGAATTGCATCAAGGGCTGTATCGTGCGGGGATCACCGAAACGGTCAGAAAGGGGATGAACCCTCAGGTCGACTCGTACAGCGGCTTTTTCGACAACGGTCGACGTCAGGCCACGGGTCTCGAACCGTTGTTGCGAAGGCACGGAGTGACCGAAGTCGTGATCATGGGCCTGGCCACAGACTACTGCGTCAGATATACCGCCCTCGATGCCGTGCGCCTCGGCTTCAAGACCCGTCTCGTTCGCGACGGGTGCCGCGGGGTCGAGCTTCAAGCCGGCGACGTGGAACGAGCGCTCAATGAAATGCAACAGGCCGGCATTTCGATCTGCTTATCTACTGATCTGCTGCGCACCTGAGTCTTTCGAACTCGGACTATTCGACACCTCTGACGCCGGAATCACCACGGCACTCGGCGTCATCTCGCGAGCCCGCTCGAGCAGCTGATCGATCTCGTCACGCAGACGCTTCAGTTCATCGGCTCGGCCGTCAAGCACGAGATAGTGAAAATTCGGCGACCGAAAAACCTGCAGTTGCCTGATGCCCTCGGGCAGAAACCACCAGTCCGTAACCCGCGAAGCCAGCTCTCGCAGCGTGCCGTAGCACAAAGTCACGATGAACGCAGGCAACAGTTTTCCCCACCAGGTATTTCCTTCGATGAACTGCTGCATGACGGCCTCGACTCCGGCCTCGACCGACTTGTACAAAGCCGCGGTAGCCAGCGTCAGCAACAGGTAATAGACCCCCATGCCGATCACGAAATCGACATCCATCAGGCGGTAGCGCAGGGTGACATACGCGACGATCATCATGAACCCGAGGGTCGCCCACTCGACGATGGGCGTATCGAACACCCAGAAGAGTTGTGCTCGCAACAAAATGTCGTGCAATGCACAGACGGCATAGATCGCCTCTCCGAGCAGAACGAACTCGTACCGGCGGCGCATGATTTCGTCCGTGCAGGTCCAGAGGGCATGAATCAGCTTTCCCGCCAGACGCAGCAGCACCGCCCCGACCACCGCCGCGAAAACCGGCATCAGCGGCCCACCCAGCGCCAGTGGTAACGAGGCCGAGGTATCCAGCTCAGACCGAAACAGATACTCGGTCGGCAGTGCCGCCAGAAAGAATCCGGTCGCAAAGAGCGTGATCGTCCGAGTTCGCCGCGACGCATACTCGTTATTGATCAGCGCATTCGGGAACTCTGCCAGCAACGGAATCAACACCACGGCCCCGACGTATCCGATGCGGGTAAGAACCACCGACGGGAAAAAGTTAAACAACACCTGAAACAGGTTGTAATGGAATGAGGCAACGGCCAGACCCGCCAGGATTCGATTCAACGGTTTCTTGGGTGCCTTCATCAGAGCGAAGGTACCAATCGACAGCGAGGCAATAGCCGCCAGCATCTGCGGCACCGCGCGCACCAGCGGCCAGTAGACTCCCGGCACGAGTTCCTGAATCGTCATACTCTGATGATCTACACTTTATCCAGGCTTCGGTCAAACACTCTCTCGCTTACCGGAAAATCGGGGTGCCGGATCAGTCGCGATCGTGTCTAACCGATCGTCGCGTCGGTCGAAAGAAACTCGACGTATCTCTTTTTCAGTTCTTCCTGTACCGCTCCGACCGTGAGTTGATCCTGGTCGGCGCTGAGCGTCGAAAAGTACGCGCGCAGGCGCTGATAGTACGGCGTGTACGGTATCGACTCGATCACCTGGTTCATAAACCCGTTCGCACAGCAGATCGGGTCGGTCAACT
Organism: uncultured bacterium; assembly: GCA_964472075.1. Taxonomy (GTDB): domain Bacteria; phylum Muiribacteriota; class Ozemobacteria; order Ozemobacterales; family Ozemobacteraceae; genus CAYYIY01. The sequence continues at coordinate 15,556 of CAYYIY010000091.1, forward strand.
CTTCCTGTGACTTGTCGCTCAATGAATGGTGGTCGCCGATGATGCTGCAGAGATAGTCGGGAAACCCCCACTTCTCCGCGAGGCGCTTCCCGAGACTCTGATGCTCGATGCCGAATACGGCCGTTTCCGCCTCGTAACTTCGCTTGCCCTGGGTTTTCATCAGTGATCGAACCTCGGCATATTCTTTGGGGTAATAGAACACCAGCGCCAGACTGCCGATGTCATGCAACAGGCCGCCCAGCCGGATTTTCGCTAGATTGGTCCGCGGCACTTTCCTGAGTTCGGCCAGATGCACGGCCAGTTGTGCGCATACCCGTCCGTGATCGAGCACTTCCTTCTGGGCCCCGAAATACCCGGTCAGGCCTTTGAAGACGTTTACGATCAGAATCTGCTTCAAACCTTCGAGTCCGAGCACGGTGAGCGCGGCCGGAATCGTATCGACTTTGCTGCGCCGCATGAAAAAAGCCGAGTTGGCGGTTTTCAGAATCTGCGTCGCCAGCCCCGGTTCCCTGGCGATCGTCTCCCCCATGCGTTCAAAGCTGAGACTCGGCTCGTTCAGCTTCTGCAACAGCTCGAAAGCCTGCGAGTGCAGTTCTGGAATAGATTCCATCTGGGTGACGATATGCCTGGCAATCTCTTCGCCGCGCACGAAAAGCAGCGCATCGCGACCGGAAGGGAACACCCTGATTCCGGCCCGGGCGAACGGGTGCGCCGTCTGGTCGCTTGTCGCCACCAGCAGGCGAGTCGCTCCCGAGGCTTCGATGAGCTTGCCGAATGCCCCCGCATCCATGGAAGCCCCCGGCTCGAGCGTAACAATCACGGTCGGAAACTTGCGCGACAGCAGCAGCACGGCATTGATCGCCGGGTGATCAGCCGCCATATCGGGAAAAATCGCGATGATCTCGAGAACACCATTTCCGTGATCACGAGCTTGAAAGAGCTGTGTTGAGGCCATGTGGGCTTCCTTTCAGACGAACACGGCATGCAGAGGTAACGACCTTCGGGCGAACCTCAAATGAGAGCAAAAGCATACCAGACACCGGCGGGCTTCGGCCAGCCCTCTGAGACCCCGAGAACTCGCTTCACAACATTCGTTCAGCGCATTTTTCAGGAAAAAGAATGAATTGTCTCTTGCCCGGGCGGTCGACGTGTGTTATTTTTATCTCAACGGCTCTTTGAAAATCATGTCCCTGCGGTGTGCGTGATGATGCAGGTTTTAAAATGGAGCCAACACCTGTATCTTCAGGGAATCCTTTTCTCGCCCGTTATCAGGTCCCCTTACGAACAAGGCTTCCTTGTTACGAAGCCCTGGCAATGAGGCAGAAGGAAAACCATCGTTTTTACGAAGGTTCCATTTTTCCTCACACGGCACAGGCGGGGACACCCTTTTCCGAACCGGCCGCCGGTTTTGGCGGCCGGTTCCATTTTTAGCCGACCGGCCCGACACTCGCTCACTCTGCGGTGTCACAGGGTCATTTCGTTCTCCTTCGTTTTTCCGTTGGCAAGAGCGAAACTTGTGAGC
>CAYYIY010000092.1:0-16727 GCA_964472075.1 uncultured bacterium
AACGAAGGAGAACGAAATGACCCTGTCAGTAGGAGAACACGACTTCGCCCACTTTGGGTTGACCGTCGGTTTTCATCAGACGAATCTGACCTTGAAACAGGTCGCCGGTCTTGAATACCTTGGGAGAACCGCCCCGGAATTGAACGTAGAACGGGGTCGATTCGCCTTCAACCTGCAGATAGAGCGCCAGCCCGCCGGCCGCTACACCGGTGACCTGTCCCTTCACATCCAGCGTTTTGTTCGCATCCTTGCCGGTTGAGCGTTTGATGACGATGCGGGTCGGTTCTTCCGCCAGGGGGCCGATGACGAAAAACCACAGCAACAGAGTCGCGACGGCTCCGACGCTGAAAGCGGAGGCGGCAAAACGTACGAGTCCGGGGTCGGAAAAAGAGCCTTGGCAAGAGGATGCCTGCTGTTTTCGAATCTTCTGGATGTTCTGAAGCGAGTAACTCGGTTGAGCCCGGTCGCGCTTCTCTTTTTCCTCTTTCAACCGCTTTCGTACGTGTGCCTCCAGGTCAGATGCCGACTTGAAGCTGGTTTCTCCGGCGCGAACGACTTGATCGGCCATTTCCGAGGCGAGCCGCTTCAGGGTGTTTCGCTTGGGTTCGTCCAGTTCGGATGAAAGCTCAATAAGCTGCGCATAAAGCTCTTCGTCTGGGTTGTTGTGAAAAATGGCGCAGATCTGTTTGATGTTGTCCGGGTCCTGCTCGCGCTGAATGGCCTTCAGGAGCAGTTGCTGGACAGAGGGAAAATCGAGTTCGGCGGCGCAGAAGATCGCCAGGTTGCGCTGACGGGGTTGCACGGCATTCAACATCTTCTCGACGAGGGCGAGGGCCTGCCGTTTGTCGAACAGGGAAAATGCCCGAATCGCGACAACGCGGACCTCGTCGGCGGCGTGCTGAATGAGCTTCGGAAGATAAGGAAACAGCACGTCGGGATCGAGAAGGCTGAGTGCTTCAATGGTAGCAGCCAGACAGGCTGAGTCTGCGTCGCTGAGGCACGGTTGCAGAAGTTGCGCGTCTTCGCGCCTTCCCAGGCGGGCCAGAGATTTGATCAGTTGTATCTTTTCCTGCCCCTTCCATTTGGCCAGCATGCTCGGCAGCTGGGGCCGCAGACGTTCAATCTGAGCCAGGATCTTGTCCGCGGGCGGCGGTGGGGAAGACGCTTCGGTTTTTGCTGCCGTGATCGGTCGTGAAACCGGTTCGCTTTCCGGTTTTGGTGGGACGGGCGATTCGATCTTGGCGGTCTCGACAGGCGGCTTGTGTTCCAGCTTCTCCTGGAGCAGAGAGACATCGATTTTGACTTCCTGCGGTGGTGGTGGAGAAGGTTCGGGTTTGGCAGGAGCGATTGGTGGGAGGACGGGCTGCGGTGCGGCATCAATCGGCTTGACGGCGGCGACGGCAGGAGGAGCAGCTGGTTCCGGGGTTGTGGGCGGAACAGGTTCGGATTCAGGGAGCAGGGTTTCGGGACCGAGCACCCGCGTGACCTGGGAGCGGAGAGACTCATCCGTCTCGGAGGCGGCGTGCAGGCGCAACAATTCGCCTGCCTGCGACAGACCGAGTCGAGCCAGATCACCCAGCTTTTCGACCGCTTTGCGTCGAATTTCCGGGTCGGTGCCGCTGAGGGCCAGCCGGCAGCGCTCGAGCAGTTCCTGGGTTTTGCGCTTTCGATAGCCTTCCTGAAGCTCCTGCAGGAGTTTTTCCGGCTTTCGGTCGACCAGCCCGGCCTGATGCAGCGAGACGGCGACTCCCTTGATCAGCTCGCCGATGATGGCACGCTTGTTGCCGCGACACGATTCCATGACTTCCATCAAGCGTCCGAGTTCCTCGGGGAGCGGATTGGCGCGAAACAGCAGGCCGGCGCGCTGCAGCAGTTCCGCGTTGTCTTCGATGCTTAAAAAACGCCGCAACAGGGGTTCGATCTCGTTGAACGGAAAGAAGAAGGCGTGGAAAAGGCCGGCTGACCGTTCCTGCGCCTCATCGGAAAACAGCGTCGCCTCGAGATGGCGAATGGCCTCGCGCGGATCCCAGCGGTAGAGCAGGCGGATGGCGCGTGAACGAATGCCGTGACTTGGATGAAGCAGCAGGGTGACGATGAGCGGTTTGAGACTCTCGGAGTTCAGTTTTTCGAGTGCTTCGACGGCTGCCGCCACCACGCGTGGGTTTTCGTGAGAACACAGTTTTTCCAGGAATGGAACATCTTCGCCGGAACCGTGGCGGCGAAAGAAGGAGATGACGAAGGGCAGAACCTCGGCAGAGAACGTGTGCCACTGGGCATGGCGAAGCTTGGTCGCGATGAGCGGGGCTTCCTTGCGGGTCACCTGCTCGAGAAGAATGGCAAGTCCAAGGTCGTCACGTTGGGGTTTGCGCAGCAGGGAAGTCAGCTCGACGGCGACTTCTGCTCCTGCTTTCTTTTCGGGGCCGCTGCCGACGCGGGTGAGAATCTTCTGAAGATGAAAGCGTGTTCCCGGGTCTGTTTCGGCGCTGAAGAGTTCCCGCAGCGTTTGTACCTGCTCAGGAGTCCATTCCAGATCTTCAATGCGCAACAGAACGGAGAACCGAATCGAGAGATCCGGTGATCGCAGATCGGCAAACAGTGTCTGAACCGCGTCCATTTCGGCGATGAGGCCGGGCGTGGCGCTGAGATCGCCTTTGCCGGTCCTTTCCTTCCGTTACTTTTTCTGCAGTTGTGCCAGCTCTTTTTGCAGGAGGGTGTAAGCCGGTTTGATGTCGAGTGCCAGTCGGAACATTTCACGAGCCGTATTGCGATCACCCTTGTCGAGCGTCATCAGCCCGAGGTTGCGCAGCACATAGCGCTGAATCGGCAGTTTTCGATTCAGGTAAAAGGTTTCGCGCAACAGATCTTCGGCCCCTCGTTTGTTGCCGCTGGCCCAAAGACAGAGGGCGCGCAGGTTTCGACCGGCGATGCGCAGTTCGAGTTGTTGGTCGGCGGCGAGGGCTGACATCGCACCCTCGAATCGAGTCAGCAGTTCGAGGCTGCGCGGAAACTCTCCCTTGAGGTAGGCTTCGGTGGCCAGGATCAGCAGGGCATGCAGGGCATCACCCCGTTTGCGAGCAACATCGATGCCGTTGGCCGCCAGCTGCTCGGCGAGCTGTGGATTGGCGGCGAGTTGCTGCTGCAGGCGTTCGAACATCTCGACATCGGTTTCAGCCTGGTGGGTCGAGATCATCTCATCTTTCCAGACGGACGGGCCGCGAAGGGCGTCTGACGGTTTCAGGCGGTCGTCATAGGCGAGCCACATGGTGCCGCCGAGCGGATAAAAGCCTTCTTCGGCAAAAAGAGCGAAGGCGATGTCCGCATAGCCCGAACCAGTTTCGGGGGCGTTGGCGACGGCCTGAGCCATGGCCTCGGCGAGGTCATGCCCGGTGGCGCGAATGGCGCTGATCAGCGCCGCCTTGGGAGATCTGGCTTGAAAAGAACAGCCGATGCCGCCGTTCGGCAGAGGGCCGGCCGGCTTTACCAGAAAACGAAAAGCGTGTGTTGACTTGGCGGGCAGTCGTGCCAGAACGTCCGAGGTCTTGTCGGCTGTCCAGCCCGGTGGAAGCACGAGAGAGATGCTGATGTTTTCAATGTCGCCGACAAGCGCGGTGAGAGAGGCGACCACGGGTACCGGCTGATCAACCTGGGGAATGGCTTCGAGAGCCGCTGTAAACTCGTACCAGGCAGGAAGCTGGATGGTGCTTGCAAATGCCGGGTTTGCGCACGGAAGAATGACGGCCAGACAGGCTGCCAGAACAAAAACAATGCGGATTAAAGGATGCTGAGCGATTCTCATGTAATGTCCTCCGGCTTCGATGGGCGTCAGTTGAGAGAATGTCCGTCAGGAGGGTCGCTGGTCGACACGTTTTCGGAGTCGACGCCCTCGGCTTTCTTTTCCTCTTCAGACAGGGGTTCACCTGACTCGAGATGTTCCTTGTACAAGACCTTGAGAAAGATCGGATAGTGCTGATCCACGATAAAGGCCACAACGGTCATACACTGATTGAACTGAATCTTGGTGATCTGGTTGTCTTCAAGAATGTGGTTGGCGCACGCCGACAGGCTTCTGCCGTCCTCGGCCAGTTCGAAACGAATGTCGAAAAATTCCCCCTGGACGGTCAGGATGGACCGTAGAAAGGCCGGAAACAGCAGATTCTGATTCCTGATGAATTCCGGAACGCGAACGACCAGATGTCCGTTATGCGCGTAGATAATCATGCGCATGGTCAGGTGCTTGCCCTGCAGATACAATTCGAGACAGTCGTCGCCGAGGCGGGCAAATCGGTAGCGTTCTTCGGTCAGGAACTCGGCGACGCGCCTGATGACAGCTATTTCGTGTTCTCGTTTCGGCGAAAGCGCCTGGTCTGACTGCTTCTGATGCGTGTCTGTCATGCATTGACCTCGGCAAGAAATGTCTGAATTTCTTCTCGCGAAAGCTCGAGGGCTTGAGCGGCGATGCGCAGAAAGCCTTTCTCTGCATCATCGATTCTGCCATCACGTTGAATGGCCTTCCAGAGTCGTTGCAGGAACAGGCGGCGATCAAAGGCGCGCCCGTCGTCGGCCTGGAGCGAGGCCTGGCGACGCCGTCGAACCTGCAGCCAGAGGCGTTCGTGGGTAGGCTGATCGATTTTCAGCAGGTTCCTGGCGCGCCCGACGAGTTGTACTTCCTCAGGCTGTACCTGACCATCGAGGATGACTTCCTGAAGCAGGAGTTCGTAGAACTCTTCAGCGGACAGAGCCCCAGACGGGCCTTCCGTTTCGGAATGATCAGGCTCGGATCTGCTTTGAGAGGCAGACAAAGCCGGCCATCGCTGGTACAAAGTCTGAATCTGCGCTCGCCAGAGCGGCTGCAGAAAATCTGGAACTCGAGGCGACAGCAGTTCGAGGCGCTGTCGAACCCAGTTGGTCAGGAAAGCGGCGGCTCCCGGGTGGGGCGGAATGCGTTCGAGCAGGTGGGTATAACCGCTGAGCAGGGCCAGCATGGCGCCGTTCTGTCGCAGCACCTCAAGACGCTTGATGACTCTGAGCGCGTCGAGATCGAGGGTCGATTGCAGTGATGAAATATACTCGGGAAGCTGTTTTCCGGCTTTGGTCGCGGCGGCCTGTAATGCCTCCTGCACTGCCGGTTGATCGGCGTGACCGGCCAACAGGCGCAGGTGCAGTGCCTTGAGCAACGGAGCCGTGCTGTCACCTTCGGTTTGCAGCAGCTTGCTGAGCTGCAGCAGGGCGTTCAGATAGAACTGATCACGGTCGAGAGCGCGCTCGAAATAGCCGCGGGCCTCGGCGAGGCGGCCGGTTTTAAGACAGAGTACTCCCAGATTGGCAAAGGCATCGGGGGAATCAGGAGAGATCGATGTCTCTTTGAGATAAGCCTGTTCAGCTTCGGCGAGAAGCTGCTGCTGCCGCAGGCACAGGCCGAGCAGATTGTGGGCGCGCGGCAATGAAGGGTTCGCTTCGATGGCCTGTCGATAGGCCGTAATCGCCTGCTCATAACTTCCCTGCATCTGGTGCTGAATGCCCTGCCAGAACTGCCCGGTGAAGTCATAGGGTTCGGGCTTGACCAGCAGGCTTTCGAACTGTACGTCAGGAGTAAAGTCCTGGGAGAAAAGCGCGTATCCGGCACCGGCGCGCAAGGAATCAGCGGCGTCAGAACTCAGCTCGGCCCGATGCAACACCTGGCCTGAAAAAAAGGAAATAACGGCCATCTGCGAGCCGTCGAAGCTGGTCGAGCCGGCCACCAGAAGGTCGGTCATCCAATCCTGCCAGGACAATGCGCCGCGTGAGAGCGAAAAGCCAAAGCCGGGAAAGGAGCCGAGACGGGTAAACTGCATCCGGTTCATGATGTGGTGCAACCCCTGAAACAAATGGTATCGCCCACATTATACGGCTTTTCAAGCCGCGGGAAAAGGAAAATGAATGCTGCTGAAAGAGCCTACAACTCAGGCGGAAAAGAGGTGGGGTATTGGGGCGAACCGAATGATTTGATACCCCATTTACCGACCCGCTCGAGCAAAAAGTGAATTTTCTCGTTCGCCAGAGTTACCGGGATGTCGGAACCGATAGGGGTGTACGTGACAATCAAGTCGCCGAGCATTTGTGCACCCTGCTCTCCGGTTGACTCGATTCCGCGATTTAGAATTTGAAATGTGAGACTCTGTGGTTTGATTTTGGCAAACGACGCATTGAGGCGATTTTTCAGAGCCTCCATCGACTCGGGATTCGGAAGATTTTTTCGATAGTATTCGCCACTCGTATCAAGCCAGTTTTCGCTGACTTTCTGTGCATCGAGTTGTTCGATGTCTGCGACAAGCGCATCAATCGTGGCTCCGACTTCGACCTCGATGGGGTCGCCGGTTCCGTCTCCACCGCCGCCGCTCGAGCCGCAGCCGAGCAGCGAGACCAGAATCAGCAGAAACGAGAACCGGCAGACCCAGCGGACCATTGCGATCAGGCCTTTCCGGCGCAACCCATGATGCGCATCTTGTGGCGAACCACTTCGCGAATCGCGTCGCGGGCCGGACCCAGATACTTGCGCGGATCGAATTCACCCGGGTTTTCGGCGAAGACCTTGCGAATCTGGCCGGTCATGGCCAGGCGAAGATCGGTGTCGACGTTGATCTTGCACACGCCCATCTGGGACGCTTTCGTGATCATCTCTTCGGGGACACCCTTCGAATCGGAGAGCTTGCCGCCGTACTTGTTGCAAACATCGACAAGTTCCTTCGGCACAGAGCTGGCGCCGTGCAGAACCAGCGGATACCCGGGCAGCAATTTCTCGATTTCGGCAAGGCGCTTGAAATCAAGCGAAGCGTCGCCTTTGAACTTGTACGCTCCGTGGCTGGTACCAATGGCGACGGCCAGAGAATCACATCCGGTCTTGGCGACGAATTCCTTCGCCTGTTGCGGATCAGTGTAGGTGGCGTCTTTGGCGGCAACCTTGACCGCATCTTCGACCCCGGCCAGTCGTCCGAGTTCGGCTTCAACGGTCACACCCTTGGAATGAGCGTAATCAACGACTTCTTTGGTAATCTTGATGTTTTCTTCGAACGGGTGATGGCTGGCGTCGATCATGACAGAGCTGAAGCCGCCGTCGATACACTTCTTGCAGATATCGAAGCTGTCGCCGTGGTCGAGATGCAGCACGACCGGCAGATCGATACCCGACGATTTGGCCATTTCAATGGAAGCCTGAATCAAGTGAATCAGATATTCATGCCGGGCATACTTGCGAGCGCCGGCCGACACCTGAATAATGAGCGGGGACTTTTCCGCAATCGCGGCTTCGAAGATCCCCTGCACGATTTCCATGTTGTTGACGTTGAATGCGCCGATGGCGTAGTGGCCTTCATAGGCCTTCTTGAACAGATCCTTGGTACTGACGAGAGGCATGTGTTTGCTCCTTCTTCATCACGTTTGGCCGGGACAGAACATTGAAATGAAGCCTGAAACCGGCGCGTCAGTGTAACAAAGAATCACGACGAAAGTCAAAAAACCGCTGGGTACGATGCTTGCCCAGGCCTCGACGGCGGATACCGTCGATTGTTTTTGTTTTCAGCTCGTGTGTGATTCTGAGACGACATCTTCGTGGAGCAGACGTCCCCGTTCTGGTAGAATGGAAGTGGGAATATGAAATTTCGTGCACGATTCGTCATCGTTTTTGTCTTGCTGCATGTGCTGACGGCATCTTTTGAATCGACCTACGGTGCCAACGTTCTGGACAGCGCCGTCAGTGTGTACATCAGCAAGGCTCAACATGCCCTGAAACAGGGAAACGTGGCGTCGGCGCGCGCGTTTCTCGAGCAGGCGAAAAAAACAAACCCGGATGATCCGAAGTTCAAGGAATTCGAGCGGGAGTTTACGATTGCCGTCAGAACCAAGATCGCCGAACTGCGTCGTGAAGCTGAATTCCACATGCGGAACAAAAATGTGCCGAAAGCGCTCGAGGTGTATCGAAAAATTCTGAACTGCGACCCCGACGACAAGGAATCGGTGACGAAGATCAACGAACTCAAGCAGGATCAGCTCTCTGTCGATCAGTTTCAGCGAACCGGCATCGTCGTTTCCGAATCGACGGGGCGCAGTTACGATCCAAGCATGTATTCCGCCGTATCGTTGCTGGTACGTGCTCGCGATGCTCTCAGTCGTGGCGAAGTGGAAACGTCGCGCCGACACGTGGAAGAGATTCTGGCACGTGAACCAAACTACCGGGAAGCACTTCAGCTCCGAGGAGAGATTGATCAGCAGGTTGAGCTGAGGGAATTGGTCACTTCCGTTGATGACCAGTTGTCGCGCGGCATGCTTGCCAAAGCGCTCGACTCGGCCGACGAGCTGATCAGAAAGTATCCTTCTCAGTCCATGTTTTATGTGTTGAGAGCTCGCATTCATCTCAAATCCTTCAGGTTTCGCGATGCCCTGTCCGATCTGCGCGAAGCTCGTCTGCTCGGTCATGATTTTGCACAGATTCGTCCCTGGCTGGTCGATGTCTACGCGGGTATGGGGGAGTATGCGCAAGCCTATGCCTTAGCCCAGGGGAACAGTGAATTTTCCCCGTGTCGCCCTTGGGAAACTCTCTGGTTCTGGTATTTCAAGACTCATACGGTCGGTTGGTTCCTGTTTTTCGGCTCTCTCGGTATCTTGTTTTTCGCGCTGTACAAATTCTGGCGTCAGTTCGACACTCTGGTCGGACGATATTCGACTGCACATTTTGTCTCGATTGCCGTGTGCCTGTACCATTGCGCCACCAGCGGCGCCATCTGTCAGATCGACCGCCTGATCGCGATCACCAAACGCATGCCGCATCCGTGGTGGCTGTATGTCACGGGGTTGTCACTCATGGAGATCGGTCAGACGGACCGGGCACAGGAAATGCTGCTGCGATCAGCTTCAGAGCCTGAATTTTCCATGAGAGCACATCTGTTTCTGGGGTTGATACGCGGTGAGGCGGAGCCTCGACTGGCGGATTACGATCTCGAACAGGTCATCATCACTGCTCAGAACGAAGTGGAACACCTGTGGTTGCCTGAGTTTGTTCGTGATCTCGAAACGAATGTGCTCAGCCGTTATCGGGAGCGTCTGAAAAATCATCGTTTTCTGGAACTGGCCATCGAGAGTTTTCAAGGTGTACAATACTCGTGAATCGAAGAAAGAGGGGGCTTTTATGAACTCAGGTATCGTCGATCGAGGCAGCGTGAAATTCCTTCTGTTGATGCTGGTTATCGGAGGAATGCTCTCGTACGCTTCCGAGGCACAGGCCCTTTCAAGCCCTCTCATTTCGTTGCTGGGCGTCTACGGAGACATCCCGCTGAACAACACCGGGACGGTTGAAATCATGGAAGATCAACCGCCGCCGAAGGACAAGATTCGCAATGTGCGTATTGCGGTCAATGGCCCGGTGGAACTGACGGACCCAAGCTGTGTTGGCGGATTGTATATTCCGTATGCCGATGCCAAAGGCATGTTCAACGGAGCGGAGCCGCATTTGAGCCTGGCGGAGAAAGACGAGCTTTTGACGTGGCACAACAAGGTTTCCTATAACAACAGCTGGGGAGATCTGGTGGGGAATATCATCAAGCTTTCGACGGGAGGTTGCGGCGGCACAGATGATGACGGGAACCCTCTCCCGTGTGCCATCCATCCGCCCGGGCACGCGGATCATCGTGAAGGAGTCGATGTTCAGCCTTCCTACTTCGACACTCAGGAATATCCGACGAATCAACCTCACCGATACTTCTGGATGCTGCATTTGAATGGGGGGAATTACCTCATCCAGATCACGCCCGGTGGAATTCATCCGATGTCTTGCTCAGACCTGCATAACTGCCAGTGTCCGCCCGATGCAAGCGGCACCAAAAACTGCGATGGGACCAACCCGGCGTGTCTCTGCTACAAGGCCGATAACGGGTCGGTTAAACTGGCGTATGTTCCCAAAGTCGAAGGTTACCAGAGTGGGCAGAAGCTCGAAGTCATCATTCACGACCGAACACCGCCGCACATTCAGCCGATCGATGCCGCGGCGACAGAGACGGATGGCGCGTTCCCCAACCTCTTCATGGATCCCAACGGCCCGAAAGCCACAACAGGTGACTACTGTTCGGTTTCCGAACTGAAGGTGGTTGATAATGCCAGCAGCAAAATCACCACCTGGTTTGCTCTCAACCGGAAAAACGGTCCGACTGATCCGTCGAAGTGGGAATTCGACTCAGCAACTGATACGGTGAAGAACGGCGATCCACTTACTCATGTGTTTATTCCTGATGACATGTACGGAGATATGGAATACTCCATGTTCGCCTGGGACAAAGATAAAAACCTGAATCCCGGCGATTCCAAGATCGACGAGGACCAACCCGGCTCGTGCTACGGCGTCCAGGGCGAGGGCGACCTCGGCGCCGACGGCACCTTTCGTTTTGCCTCGGCAACACCCGATCTGGTCGATCGCCTGGCCATGTACGGCCCGAAGCATCACGGCCTGGCGTTTATTGACGATAACGACCGTCCGAATTTCTACGTAAAAATCATTTCAAAACGTGATCGGGAGGACCCCGCCAAACAGGATAGCTATGCTCTTGTGTTTCCTCCGTTTCTCATGCCGGTTGTCACAGGAGGCCTGCCTCCGGAGCTGACCAAGCTGGCTACCATGGCCGAAGGCGTGAAATATAAATATGAAGATGTCTATGACCCGGTCAACTACGCGACCAAAACCAGTTTTCTGGATATTCTTGAGTTGACTCCCAGCAGTTTGCCGCTTCCGCCCAATGAGGCAAAACTGTACAACCAGTTTACTGACATGACTCTCTGGTCCGGTCGGCCCCCCCTGGAACGCAAGAAATACATTGCGGAACAGTTTCGAATCGAGTCATACGCCGAGTCTGATACAAACCCGGATGGAACTCCGCGAGACGGAGACGAGGCGTCGTTTGGTTTGAGAAATGGCTTCGGCGAAGCGTCCACGATCTTTTGCGCCGAACCCATTATCGAAGATGTCGAACACGAAATCTGGGTTTGGGCTGACGACAATGTCAAGTTCATGAACAAGTTCGGTGCTTTCGTGCCCTATCCGTATCATGGAATTAACGAGCTGAGCATCGAATTCAACGATCCGCGTCAGAAGCCGCCATTGAAAATCACGAAGAACATCTCAAAACCCCCCGATTTCTGGACCGGTCCGATTCCGGTGGTTTTCCGCGAACCCACGACCGGCCCGGGATTGTCACCCCCCTCTCCCACGCCGGTGGCGGCGGCGACATGCAAGTCCTACTACCCCTCGCTGAAGGTGACGGCCAAGGATTACAAAGGGAACAAACGCGAATTGACGATTCTCTTCAACGTCATGGATCAGAAAGCCGCAGTGCGCGTGCTTGAGCAGAAGCAGTTGAAACAGTGATGTGGTCGTGAACCGGGAAATGATGCGGAGAAAGCGAACAAAAGCGGCACGGTTGCCGCGGTATCTGAACCGTCGCGCCATCAGTCTCATCGAATTGATGGTCGCGCTGGTTCTGGTGGGGATCGCCATCATTCCGATTATTCCCGTGTTCACGCAGTCGTACGTTTCTTCAAGTCGGCAGATCGACCAGGAGATGGCCATCAAGATCGCCGAGGCGACCGTGAATCAGATGGGGGCTGTCCGGTTCGATCAGCTGATCAATGCCGGTGGTGGGGTTGCGGTACCGCTTCGCTACGAGGTGCCGGGTGGAACGGTCAATACGACGCTCACCCTGTCAGGCAGCCCGAGTACTGGTTCGGCTTCTTTTAAAATCGCACGAACACCGTATGAAGTAGGTGTTGGAGTGACGAAATTGTATGACGCCGTGGCGAATCCGCTGGTCTTCAGCTATTACGATGCCTTTTCCTGCAAAGTCGCTACCTATGCCTGTCCTGATGACTTCCTGAAGATCGATGTCATGGTGAAGTATCAACCGGGTGATATTCCGGTGATTGCCAGCCTGACAAGTCTGAGGGCCAATCTGGTTCAGTAATCATGCTGATTTCGAGACGTGGAATTGCGGTGGTGATGGTACTGGTGCTCAGCGTGGCCATGCTGAGTCTGCTCGCCGTTCTCTTTACTCGAAGCACGGCTCAACGAGGCACCCACTCGCTGCTCGCCGATCAGACCCGCGCTCTCGTGGCTGCCAAAAGTCTGTTGCAGCCGGCCATCTACAAGTGTCGTGTGTTGCCCGCGGAGTTTTTCCGTCTCAATGACACGACCGTCGATGCGGCGAGTCGCTCAACCTTTCTCGGAGCCTGGCTCATTGATTTCGACCCGACGGCCTCTTCGCCGGCCAAGTTGATGGCACAGCAGTTTCCCTACATTTCTTCGATGGGCATCAGCACGTTTACCCGGGTGTTGATGCAGAAGCCGGGCCTGCAGTACTACCGCGATTACATTCATGTCGAAAGCTGGGCAGTCTGCAACGATCAGAAGAAGGTGGTGCAGGAGCTGCTTGAAATGAGCGTGACCCAGTGAGTCGCCTGACAACCAAACGACAGATGTCGCCAGGCTTACGCACGGCCTTCACGGTTGTGGAATTGGTGGTGGTAGTGTTCGTGCTCGCGGTTTTTGTCATCACCCTGATGTATGTGTACCAGTGGATGACCAGAAGTTACCGCACGACGAGCTGGAAACAGGAAAGAACGAGAGAGGCCGAAGAGTTCTGGAACCTGCTGCGGAGAAACCTGGAAGAAGCGGCGAATATCCACGAAGAAGATCCGTCAACACTGGATCTCAAAGTGACTCCCTGTCCTCTGCATATTCGGTCATTGCCGGCGATTCCGGCGGACGGTGGGTTTGACGGTGATTTGATGGCATGGGTCAGGGCCAGGATGAATCCGTCTTCACGCACTTCGGAATACAAGCTGGGATGTCGCCTCTGGGTGCAGAAACGTCAGGTGTTCATGAGTATCAAATCACTCGGGATGGGCCCGGTTCCCGCCGGAGAGACGATCCCTTCCCGCGCTTTCCTCACGGATGTGGTCGGTTTCATCACGCAGGCGACACCGATACGCCAGGATCCGAATCTGGGAGAGTATGCCGATACCGGCGGTACGGGAGTCGGCCCGATTGTCGGCACCCAGATCGAGGTGTCGGTTTTGTTTGAACCCGCTGCTGATGCGGGGTTGGGAAACTTGAGGATCGCTCAGAATCACAAGTTCAGGGTTCCGGTTGATCATGTGGTAGAATCGATCAGCAATTCGTCGTTCTCTTACTGACGACAGTCTGTTCATTCGCCGCGAGGTCTGCTTGTTTCGACTGATTCGATTCTTTCTGACGATATGCCTGGCTCTGCATGGCGAGTTCCTGTGGGCTCAGGTGGATCTTACGTTTGTCACCCCGGCGTCTCCCGCTCCCTGGACCCTTACCATTCTACTTTTCTCGGCATTGCTGGGGGTGTCAGGCGTATTGTTCTTTCTGTTGCGCCATCTCACCGGCGAAAAAACGCTCAAACTCCCCTTCGAAAAGAAGCGGGCTCTGGAGAAAGGGTACGCGGAAAAGCTGCGCCTCGAGTTCCAGAAGCGAAACGAGGAGTTGAATCAGCAGTTACTCGAAGTGCGCCGGCGTTTTGCGCTGGTCTTCATGAAGGTGCGCCATCTGGCCACCACGCTTGACCCTCAGAAGCTCTTTGTTTCAATCATGGAGATGCTTTCCACCGAGGTGGGCGCTTCCAAATTCATTCTGTTTCTTTTCGACAAGGAACGTGACGAGTTGTACCCGTTCCGCTGGGAAGGGTTTCCCGATACCATTCGACAGGAAGCCGTCATCTCGGTTCACCATGAGCATGTGCTGACCTGGGCTTTTCGAAAGCAGCAGATGGTCTACAAGCTCGCGGCGATTGACGACCCGGAAACGCGGGGACTGGTCGGGCGCGATCCGCTGCCTGAGCTGTTGCTGGCGATTCCGATTGCCGTACCGGGGCAGGCCTTCGGGGTGATTCACATCGAAGCCTTTCAGGATCAGCGAGTCGAGATAGATGATGCCGATCTTCGCTTCTTTTCTTCGCTGACCTCGTTCATGGGGCTGGCGATCAGCAATGCTGACATTTTTCTGCAGACCCGTGACGAACTGACGTCGACCCGTCAGTTAAGCGAAAAAGAGATGGCTGAGAAGAAGCAGATCAAGGAAATCTTCTCGCGCTATACCTCGGCCGAATTGGTCGAGACCATCATGTCGAACCCCGGTTCGATCAATCTCGGCGGCACGCGAAAAGAAGCGACCATTCTCTTTTCCGACATTGCGGGGTTCACCAATTTCAGTTCGCAACTGACGCCTGAGCAGGTTGTGACGACGATGAATGAGTACCTGTCAGCCATGACGGAAGTCGTGTTGGAGAACCAGGGAGAGATCGATAAATTCATCGGCGACGCTGTCATGGCCAGGTTCGGTGTTCTGGTTAATCTGCAGAATCCCGGGCTTGCCGCAGTCAAGTCAGCCCTCGGAATGCTCGATGCCCTGAAAAAACTGCAGGCGCGCTGGGCACAGGAAAATCGACAGATCTTCAACATCAGGGTGGGTATCGCTTCGGGGCCGCTGCTGGCGGGGAACATCGGCTCGGAACGTCGACAGGAGTTTACGGTCATGGGTACGACCGTCAACCTGGCGTCGCGTCTTGAAGCCCTGAACAAGGATTTGAAGACAACGATTCTGATCGATGAAAAGACCTATTATCAGGTGTACCAGCAGGTGCGCGCCATTCCGCGCGATGACACGAAGATTCGCGGGCTGGAAGGAACGATGACGGTCTATGAAGTGAAGGAGCTGCTGCCGCAGGCAAGTGGGGTGAAAAAAGAATGAAGCTTGACTATCCTGTTGAAAAGCAGATGCTGTTGCCGAGACTGGTACTTTTCGACATCGACGGCACAATTCTTTCGGCTGGACGCAGCGGCCTCAAGGCGCTTCAGCAGGCCGTGGTCGACGTATTACAGGCTCCGCGGGGGCTCGAGGGCATCAGTTTGAGCGGCAATACAGATCGTAACGTGCTCCTGGAAATTTCCCGACGTGACGGCACGCCCGTGCCGGACGACGAAACGCTGCAGCGCTTTGTAAGCTACTATGCCGATGTGTTACGTCGCGAAATCGTCGATCAAGGGCATTTGATGCCGGGAGTAGAGCGTGTTGTCCGCAGATTGTCCGAGTTGGCGCATGTCACTCTCGGCCTGGTGACCGGAAATTTCGAGATCGGAGCAGAGATCAAGCTGAATCGGTTCGGATTGCGATCGCTGTTCCACGTCGGGGCCTACGGCGGAGAACATCACGACCGCGGTGAACTGGTAGGGATGGCCATTCGACGGGCTGAAGCGCGAAGCGGAGTTTCCTTCCGGCCCGAGCACATCACGATGATCGGTGATACGCCGAATGATGTCGCGGCCTGCAGGCCGTGGAAGATTCGATCGTTGGCCGTGGCGACCGGCGCACACCCGGTTGAAGAGCTTCGAAAAGCTGGGGCAACCTGGGTGTTGCCCTCTCTTGAGGGCGTTGACGAGGTTCTAGAACGACTGCTTGCCTGAGTAGCCGAGCGCGCAGAGAAGATACTTGCGGATCGTGCCGGTTTTTTGGGCCCGCAACAGGGCAATCGGTGAAAGCTCGGCCTGATTTTCGGTGCGAATCAGGTTCTGCAGCATCGGGCGCTTGAACTGCGCCAGATAGAGGATCGGTGCCAGTTCACGCCAGGCAAATACTGACATGGAGCGAGTTCCCCAAAAACTGCGATCGTACACGACCGGACGACCGGCAAAGGCGGTGCCCAGCAGTCCCTGTGACTTCATGGCGGTCAGGAACGGTTCGAGGGCATGGGCGGTTGAGGGCAGTGTGTCATGGAAGAGCACAACCCCACCGCGCCCCCCTTCCGAAAATTTCATCTGTTTTTTCAGATTCTCGATGGTGCGTGACATATTGCGATTGCGCCAGTCGCCGGGGTCGAAGGTCCAGAGCATGACATCCATGTGTTCCTGGCGAAGAACCTGAAGCACCTGCGCGTTCACGGCCCCATAGGGAGGTCGAAACAGGGTTGGTTTCACACCGGTGATCTGGCGCACGAGTTCGTTGGTTTCGCGTATTTCCTTGAGAATGCGCTCTGGCCGCTGATGGGCGAGATTCGGGTGGTAGAAGGTGTGATTGCCGATCGTGTGTCCTTCTGCGTGAATGCGCTGCAACAACCCGGGATACTTGCGAATGTTCATGCCGACGACGAAGAACACCGCTTTGAGATCGTGTCTTTTCAGGGTGTCGAGGATCTGCGGCGTGCCGTTCGGGTGCGGGCCGTCGTCAAACGTCAGCAGCACTTGTCGGGTTTTTCCGAGCGTGGCTTGAATCAGCCGGCGGTTATAGAACACGCTGCCGCCTTCGGTTTCCGTGCCGGCGTTTTCGGCTGTCCCCGCTGCCATCGGCATGGCCGGTGGTTCTCGCAGCGGCAGCTGCGCTTCGCCGACGCTCTCACCCTTGTCGGAAGATACGACGATCGCGGCTTCAGCAGCGGCGGAAAAAGCAAAGAACAGCTGAAGAATCAGAACGAGAGGAACAAGGTAATAACGAGTATTCATGATCGGTGTATCGGCATCCTATGATCTCAGATTGAGGTCATATTGCCATGAAATGGCAAGACAGGGCAATGCCACTCGTGAGATTGCATCAATTCTCGGTGAGAAGAACGTGCCTGGTCAGGCCACTTTGATCCCCTGCCTTTCCGCACGAACCACTTCGGCAACTTCGATCATCGACTCATCTCGCTTCTTCGTCG
>CAYYIY010000093.1:0-16577 GCA_964472075.1 uncultured bacterium
GTGGTGAACCCTTTCTTCGTTCAGATCTTCTCGAGTTGATCAAAGTGTTTCGCGACACCGGGCTGGCAGTGACGGTCTTTACCAACGGTTCGTGCATCGAAACCCGGCAGCTGATCGAACTGTCTCGCGTCGGTCTTTCGCGGCTCGAGATCACGGTTTTTTCCACCGATCCGGAGATCGCGAGCGCTATGGGTTGCCGCGACGTGGCGCGCGTCATGCAGACCGTTGTTCTCGCGGTCCAGCATGGGTTAGCCGTCACGATCAAAACCCCGGTCACCACCCGAAACCACCGAAGCCTGCCGACACTTGCCGCGTGGTGTCAGAGCCTCGGCCTGCGCCATCAGGTCGATCCGCTGATCCAGTCCCCAGAGGACAAACGCTCAGCACCGACCGACCGTGTTAAGCCGTGTGAAGCGTCAGCCCTGCTCGGCGACGTGACCTGCCTATGCGACCTGAGCGCGGACACCATGGCCATGCGTTGGGACGGCACACTCCTGCCCTGTCTGACGATCCCGCGATCGATCGGTCGCTGGCCGCAACAAAGTCTGCACGAGGTGATCAACTCGCCAACCACGCAGCAGGTCTGGAGGCAACTCGGTGAGCTGCCGACACAGTGCCGTGCGTGTGAGTTGGTCGATCACTGTCCGCGGTGCCCGGGGTTGTTTCATTCTGAAACGTCGGGTGAAGCGTGGCCGTATCTCTGCGCGATCGCCAAAGCGCAAGCAAGCGCAAGGGAACCGGCGAAATGCGAGTGACCTGCAGGCCATCGGTTCGTGAGCACCGTTTTCTGTACCGGTGAGTCGCAATTTATCTCTTGTTTTCGAAAAGCTTTTTGCGGTACAGTTTCAGTATCGAATTGACCCCACAAGGGGAGGTAGTTTGTTGAAACGCACGTGTTTTGCCGCATTGGTAGTACTGTTCTTGCTCTTAAGCGCCTGCCCTCACCCTGCTTTCGCATCGGCGATCGCCCGTTTCTACGGCCGCACGCTGGTGTCGAGCACCGGAGCGACCAACCCCGGATTGGCCACCGGAACTCCCGATACTCTGTATGCCACGCTGGCAAATACCTCGAACGTTATTGTCGGGGACTTCGTCGACGCCACGTATTCAGAAGCGAACAACGGGAACATCACCGCAGTCTGGGTGATCTGCAACAAGAAAGTTGATGCCGCGTTCGCCAACGATCAGTTCAATCTGCGTTACAACATTTCCGGAACCTGGGGGGCAACCACGCTGACGGAGGTTCCGACCAATCTCTCGTTCGAGGAAGCGAACGTCTACGTGACCGGTGATCGAACCTGGACCTGGGCGGACATTCGGAACATGCAGGCGCAGGCTCGATATATCCGCAGCGGCAGATATGACGGTCGACAGCTTCACGTTGATACCCTCGGCATCGTCGTGCGCACGGCTCTTCGCTGTCAGGGTACGAGTCTGATTGCCGCAAATGTCTCTCAAGGACAGCCCCTCGTGCCTGTTGAATCCGTTGCCATTACTTCATTCAACGGCGGAACCGCTCTCATCAACGGATTTTCCGTCGACCGCCTCGGCACCTCGCTCAATTCCGATGTTTCACAGGTGTACATCTACGAAGACACCAATCAGAACAACACCATCGATCCGAGTGACCTGCTTCTCGGGCAATCGGCCGTCACTGCCGACCCACAGACAGTGACCTTCGCCACCCCGATGTCGATCACGGCACAAACCAAGCGCGTGATCATCGCCTATGATATCGCGACGACGGCTGTGGCCGGTCGAACCGTCGGCGCGCGACTGGCCAACACGGCGGCCGTCCTCATTCAGGCCCCGGATACGGTGCAGAACGTGAATTTTCCCATCACGTCAAACCTTGCGACTATCCGCACTCCTCCGAACATCGCCTACACTTTATCACCCACGCCGACCAGCGTCCTGACCGGACAAGCCATCACCATCACCGGTACGGTGACCAACAGCGGTCAGACGGCGGCCGTGAATCTGACGCCTTCTGCGCTTTCCGTCAATCAGGTTTCCGGTGGTGATGCCATTCTGTCGGTCGGCCCGACCCCTGCTTCGATGACTCTGGCGGCCGGCGGCTCAAGCTCATTCAGCTGGACCTACACGGCACAAACGAGCGGTATCATTAACTTTTCGGGTAACATGACCTGGCTGGACGCCAACTCACAGATTGCCTCGAACAGCAACGTTACGACCAGCGCGAATGTCACGATCACGACCAACCCGGGCAGCAGCGGCATCACCACATCATTGGCGGCAACGCCGCAACCCACGGTCAATACGAACTACAGCCCGATCACGTTAACCATGACCGTCACCAATGTCAGTGCGAACCCGGTTTTGAACATCACCCCGTCGGCCATCACCATGCCTGGACTGCCGGCAACCAATTTATCCGGGCCGACTCCCACGAACTTTGCCTCCCTGAATCCTGCCGAGGTGAATACCTTCACCTGGACCTACCAATCGCAAGCCACCACCGGCAACTTGTACTTTCGTGGCAACGCCCTCGTAAACGGCGGGCCGGCCAGTTCGGTCGTTTCGAATTCCAACTTCCTGCAAGTCCAGACTCCGGCAGCACTCGCGGCGACAATGACCGCCCTGCCGACGACGGCGAATCTCGGCAGTCAGGTGTTGGTCAGATTGGCCGTTCAGAACACGGGTATGGCGACGGCGGGTTCGATCGTTCCGGCAACCAACCTCGTTGTCACCGGCGGAAACGTCAGCAAAGTCTCGGGTCCTGAACCGGCAATCGCGACCCTCTCGCAGAACGCGATCGCCACCTTTGCCTGGACGTATGAGATCACCGCTCCACTGGCGACGAATCGCACGTTCTCGACCACGGCAACCGGTACAGATCGCAACAGCCTCACCCCGGTCTCGACTCCGGTCAAGTCCGTCGTGGTCAATTGCGTTTCGGCAGTAACACCCAGATGGTCGTTCCCAGCCGGAACGGTTGCCGGCGGTTTTAACGGTGTTCCGACCACGCAGGAAAATGTCGTGCTCACCGGCGCGAACGATAGCAAGGTCTACGCCCTCGACATGGCCACCGGTCAACAGAAATGGGTGTTTTCCACTTCAGGCATCATTCTTTCTCCCATCGTCACGATCTACGACGATGATCTCGGTCGCGATCTGATTCTCGTGTCGTCTCAGGACAACAAAATCTATTGTCTGATCGACTACGGCACCTTTGTCGTGCAGCGGTGGGAGGCCTTTTACGGGGGGCCGCCGCCGGCAGCTTTCCGGGCCGCCCCCATCACCGACGGCACGTATGTATACATCGGTGGTGAAGACGGCTATGTGCGCTGTCTGAATCTATCGAATGGTCAGGCTCGCGCAGGCTGGACCAATACCGCCATCGGAGCCGTTCGGAGCACGACCGCCGTGCAGGACGGCTTCGTTCTGGTCGGTTCAGCCGGCACCAATCGCGTGTATCGTTTGAACCCCGACGGCACAGTACATTCAAGCTATCTCACGGGCGCGGCGGTCATCGGCTCTCCTTTTATCTGGAACAGTCGACTGTACGCGGTCTCCGACTTGCTCTACTGCCTCAATCCGTCAAACTTGACCCAGTTGTATTGGAGCTACGCCTTCGGTTCGACCTCTCAATCAAGCCCCTGGTTCGACTTCGACACCGACTACGCCAGCGGTCCGATTGTCTTCGGCACCGAAAACAATTACGTTCGAGCGGTTCGCGATAACGGCAACAGCGGAACCCTTTCCTGGAGCTTTCTCGCCAGCGGAACGGTTCGGACAAATCCGTTGGTCGCCGGCGACCGAGTTCTCTTCGGCGACTCGAGCGGCCGCATCTTCTCCCTGAACCGAGCGGATGGAACACTGCGATCCGGCTGGCCGTACAACACGGGCTCCGCGATCAACTCCTCGCCGGCAGTGAATGACTCGCTCACCCAGTTCTTCATCGGTTCAAGCAACGGCAAATTCTACTGTTTCGATATCAATCAATAGCACGAGGGTCGACATGAAACAACCACCGACCAAACCGACAACCGCTTCAGAAAGCTCAACACCGGTTCCGACCAAACAGAAACTCCCGTATGAGCCGCCGACGATCACCACACAGGAAGTCTTCGAGATCACGTCACTTGCCTGCGGCAAATGCAACAAGGGCCCTTACAAGCAAAGCGCCTGTATTGTGCGGCGGAACAAGTCGTGATGCGCACCCAACGATTCCTCAGCCTCCTCTGTCTGCTGGTTCTTTTTTCGCCACTGTCTGCCGGCGCGTTCTCGCGATATCTCGGCAATGCCTTCCAGTCAGGCTCAGCTGCGGGAGAGTTCACGCTTCCGTTGACGCCGCGCTGGGACAGAGAACTGGGGCAGAAGCTCGTGTCATCGCCGGTGACTGATGATCAACGCATTTATCTCGGCACCGATCTGAACACCGTGCTGGCGATTGATCCGTCGAGCAGTAACATCGTCTGGCGGGCCGTCGTTTCCGGAAAGGTCGGCGCAACTCCGGCCGTCGCGGACGGAAAGGTATTTGTCGGAGACGCTGGAGGCTCATTCTATGCTCTGAACAGCGGCACCGGCGCTCAGATCTGGAAACGCGTGCTTCCGGGTGCAATCACGTCTTCAGCTCTGGTTGCCGACGGACGCGTCTATGTCGGGGTCGGGCACCCCGCTCATCAGGCCGTGTGCCTCGACGCGAACAACGGGGACATTCTCTGGGCCTACACGTCGATGGATCAGATGTGCTATTCGTCTCCTGCGCTGGTCGGAAACCATCTGCTGATCGGAGCCGACGACGGCGCTCTCTACAGTCTGCATCCGACGACCGGTGCGTTAAACTGGAAGTTTTCGTCTCGCGGCGGCGTCTATGTCAGCTCGCCTTCCGTCGATCAAACAGGTACCCGAATTTTCTTCGCACCCGGCGACTATGATGCCAACCTGTACTGTCTGACTCTGAGCGGCACCACGCACTGGACCACCCCCCTTCTCGCCCCCGCCATGGGAGGGCGCATCGTGGTCTCGAGTCCGACCTCTTCAGGCACGCATGTCTTTCTGCAAGCGGCTGAAGTAATACCGAACAACGCAGACCCGACCGCCGTGTACGGGTTCAACATCTCTCCGACTGTTTTCTGCCTCGATGTTACCGACGGCACAATCCTCTGGCAGGTGCAGCCCTGGCCGAACTACAGCTTCGACAACGGCTTTCTTTCACCTGTCACCATCGTCGACGACAAACTGCTGGTCGCCGGTCCCGATGGCACCTGCCGCGTCCTACGCGCCGGCAACGGAGATGTTCTCTCATCAGTTCGGACAAACCAGGCGGTACTGGCGACCCCACTCGTCTCTCGCAACAATCTGTATCTCGCTTCGACCGACGGGAACTTGTACTCTCTGACCGGCCAGGACCTGACCGCGCCGACCGGATCCATTCTCTCACCCGTATCCGGCTCGACCGTCAATTCCGCCATTATTGAATTGAGGGCTCAACTTACCGATCCGCACAGCGGCATCAACGCGTCTCGTATCAACCTGCTGTTCAACGGCGAGTCGTTGCCGCTGCTGTATGATGCTCCATCCGGCATCGCCTCTACATCTGTCGAATGCCCATTCGTCTACGGTACGCTCGTCGCCACACTGAGTTTTTTCAACAATGCCGGTCTGGAGCAACGCCTGCCCTGGTCAGTGCTGGTGCGAGATCCCAGTCCCCTGGCCTTCGTCAGCGCTGAAGCCCTCGACGAAAAGACCGTGCGCCTGACGTTCAACGCTCCCCTGGCTTCCAGTGCCGCTCTCGTGGTCGGCAACTTCGCGCTTTCAGCGCAGAGCGGAACCGCACCGGCAATCGCAGCGGCCGCGTATGAAACCGTTTCGGGTCTCGACCCCTACCGCACGCTGCTTCTCACCCTGGCCCAACCCATGCCGGCCGGGGTAACTCTCACCGTTCAGGCGCAAAACCAGCGTTCAATCGATGGTCGCACGCTGACCACGGCCGGCGTGCCGTTCGTCGGCTTCACCCCCAACGTGCTCGTCGATGCGCTCGCCGTTGCTCCGCGTCAGATATTGCTGCGTTTCTCGAGCGCTCTCGCCGGTTCCGCTCTCGCGGCTCCTGAAAAGCTGCGGATCATTCGCATGGCGGGCAATGAGAACATTCCAATCAACAGTCTGGCGTTCTCTTCGACGGGCCCGCACACCGGCCCGACAGCTCTTCTGATCAACACCAGCGTGACCCTGAGTAACGACAGCGCCTTCCAGGTCACCGGAACCGGCATCGCCAATGCCAATGGGTCCACCATCAGTTTCGTGTCGCGGGACTTTCTCGGGTATGTCTCCCCCACCCTGACGTCGGCCCGAGTCGTTGCCGCCAACGGCATCCTGCTGTCGTTCTCCGATCCGCTGTTTTCTTCGTCGGCGACCACTCTGCCTTCATATCTCTTGAAACGTACCAGTAACGGCCCCATCTTACCGCTTTCTCAGGCCGTGATGGCAGACCCGGGAACCGGTGATCAGCGCATGGGGGTCTTGCTGACCGCGACCTCGGCACCCGACAATGAAACCTACACGTTGATCGCCTCCGGTCTTTTCGCGCTTGACGGCAGACTTTTAGCCACCCAGACCCTGGACTTTTCAGGTGAGCGCACTCTGCGCCTCGTGTCGGCCAATGCCGTCGCCCCGAACGCGATCGTGATTCGTTCTGACACGCCGCTCGAATACGCCTCTATCACTGATACGAACTTGTACGCCGTTCAGGGGTTCGAACCCGATTCGACTCCGACCGTTACTTCCGTTTCATTTGGTGATGCCTGGGGATTCAACCCTGATCGTTCGATCCGCCTGCAGTTTTCAGCCCCGCTGACTTCCGCTCGTTACGTCATTTCCGTGACGCAGTTGCGCGATACGACCGGCAAGACCTTCAACAACCTGACGGTGCCGGCCATCGGGTATCAGCCATTACTCGTGACGCAATCGACCGTTGCCGGAAACCGACAGGCGATTCTCTCGTTCAATCAACAACTGGCGACCGATTCGGCTCAGAATCTCTCGCAGTATCAACTGACCCGCCTCGACACGAACCAACCGGTCACGCTTTCATCAGTGGTTCTTCTGCCCACGCCGCCGCAGGCGTCGGCCTCGGTACTGCTCGAGTCGGGCACCGATTTTGCCGCCGTCCCCTATCGAGTGACGATTCAGAACCTGCGCACGGCGGGAGATCAGATTGCCGCGACCCTGCAATCGGAGTTTTCGGGCCTGCAGCCGGTTCGCATCGCCGAGCTCTACGCCCCGGCTTCGCGAACGCTCGTCGTGCGCTTCGACGCTTCCGTCACCCTTTCGGCACAGGATGCCGCTCGCTGGGAGCTGAGCCGTGTCTCAACCGGCCAGACCATTCCCCTTCTCGCCGGCACTCTCGACGCGACCGGTCAGATGCTCACCCTGACCACAGGTGCAGACATCGGATCGCACAGCTACCGTTTGATCGGCAGACAGTTGCAGATGCCTTCCGGAACTCAGATTGCCCAGGTCACGGCAACGTTTTCGGGGTATAGGCCTGCGCTGCTCGTCTGGGCCGACGCCCCCGACCCGCGCACCGTTCGCCTGCGTTTCAATGCTTCGCCGGCCCCCGCCTCGATCGGAACCATCGCTCAGTATCGCGTGGTTTCACTCGCACCGGCACAGGTGCTGACCATCGTCTCTGCCCAACCCGATCCCGAGTCGGCAGACGGGGTTCTGCTGCTGGTGCGCGACAATCTGCCACACACCGAACTTGAGGTGACTGTGACCGGTCTGACCAGTGTCGAAGGCGCCGTGACTGCCCTTTCTACCGTTCGTATCCCCGCCCGTCTGCGCCAAAATACCGTTCTGACGATCGAGCCGATCGACTTCTCGAGTCCGAGTCGCTACCGTCTCGAAGTCAGTAGCAATGCCGCGCTTTCGTCCGAGAATCCGATCGCAACCGTCCGCTACTCGGGCTCGACCGTTGCTCTGCCGCTGACGCGCACCGAGAACACCGCCTACCAGTATCTCGGCGAGTTCGATCTGCCCGCGAACTTCGCCGGCCTTGTCTCGGCGGAGGTCGAGGTCAAGCCCGGGCTGCGAGAGTTCGTCGAACTCGCGATTCAGCCGAAGTACCAGTTGATTCAAGACGGAATCGTCATTCCGACCATCCAAACCGCCTTGTTTCCAAACGGCTACCGGGTATTCTTTCTGCCACTCAGTGAACGTCTGATTCGCGAGATTCTGCCACGGCTCGGTCTCTCGTCTCTGGCGCCTCGTATTCGCGGGCGTCTGCGGTCCGCCGGGCTGGTTCCATCCGTACTCGAGCTCGATCGCCTGCTGGCTGACAACCATGTTGCCGGGCCCTGGGTTCTGTTCACCAACGATGTCAACGACCCCACCAACCTGTACAGTCCGTTGCAGCTGTCGCTCAATCTCGCCGGCTTCACCACTCCCCAGCAGATCGGTTTGTACAAGTTGCGCCAGTCTGGCGAGTGGGATCTGCTCGCCACTCCGTCGGCAGGGAACCAACTTCATGCCCTGATCAATACCACCGGGGTCTATGCGTTGATCGCCGATCGCGACCCGCCGGTCGTCGTTCGCGCTGAACCCGACAACTCAGGTGATACCGTACCGGTATTGGGAGCCGATCGTCGCCTGTTCGTGCGCGTGACCGAGCCGAAAAACACGTCGGGTCTTGCGCTCGACTCAGTACGCTTCGTCATCGACAACGAGTCATACCCTCCAACCGCGATCGCCACCGACGTCTCGTCTACGGCGACGCAAACCGCCTGGAACCTGGAATACCGACACCCGGTGCCTCTCGCGGTGCGCACGTTTTCGTGGTCTCTCCGGGCGGCCGACCGCATGGGCAACCAACTCGCCGATGCGAACCGCCGATTCGCCATTGCCGACGGTTTGACCATCGGCGAGGCCGGCCTGTATCCGAACCCGGTACGCGGTGGCCAGACCATGCATATCCGCCTGCGCTCCACGCTTCGCCCCGACCATCTTCAGATCACGATTCGCGACACTGCCGGCGATCGTGTCGCCCTGCTGGTTGACGAAGACTCTCCCTTCGCCGTGCTTTCCGGTGGCACCTGGGAAAGCCGCATCACCTGGGACCTGCGGAATCAGGATGGCAGGCGCGTTGCCAACGGGGTGTATTTCGTTCAGGTTTATCTGACGGCCGGCGGGAAGACCGAAAAGAAGACGCTGAAACTGGCGGTATTGCAATGACAGAGTCTCAGAGTGCCGAACACGCGAAGGCGCGTCTGTTCGCGCAACTCGCGGCCCGGCGCGATCACGGAACGACCTGCTCGTTTCGCGCACGCGGCGGCAGTATGTATCCGTTCGTTCGCGATGGTGATGTGGTCGAACTCTGCCAGGCCAACCCGAACAAGGCACGACGGGGCGACATCGTCGTGACCGATCATGGCACCCAGATTCTGTGCCATCGATTGATGCGCAAACAGCGCCGAGGCAGCACCTGGTTCTACATTACCCAGGGCGATACGCTTCTGCATGAAGACCCGCCTGTTGCTGCACCCCAGGTACTCGGCCTGGTCACCACGATACGATCGACGAACTCGGACCGGTTTCACCTCACGTCGCGCTCTGGTCTGGCAGCCCGACGATTGTACCCGTTGCTGGGCCTTGTAAAGAGCTTCGTGAGCGGTGCGTGCTCAGCACTCGGCTTTCCACTCGACTCGACCGACACCTCACGCGCTTTTCGGCGAATACTGCAGGGGCTGTATCTCTGCGGTTGTTTTCCCTTACTGGTGCTGCATTGGTGCAGCCGCTCGACCCCGGCGAAAGAGCAGCAATTCTCGGTGAGAAGAACGTGCCTGGACAGGTCACTTTGATCCCCTACCGCTCCGCACGAACCACTTCGGCAACTTCGATCATCGACTCATCTCGCTTCTTCGTCGAACCTCTTCGAGCGCCCATCCCTGGGCGCGCTCAGAGGACTCGCTCCATCGTGGAGCGAGCCGACGAAGAATCGGATGACTCGACGATCTCATACGCCGAGTGTTTCGGCTACACGCCGGCAGGGATCAGCGTTCGACCTGTCCAGGCACCTCACCGAGAATTGCCGGCGAAAGAGTCGATCACCACTCACACGTGATAGTGGTAGCGATATCCTTCGAACTCGTGCCGTTTCAGGAAATTGCAGACCATACCGATGATCGGAGCCTTGACCAGACGCAGCAGGTCGAGCCCTTTCAGCGCATACCGCCGGCTTTCCTTGCCGATCGGCACGAGGAAGAGCACCGCATCCACTTTCCCGGCCAGAACGGCGGAATCGGCAACGGCCATGAGTGGCGGCATGTCGAAGATGACCAGATCGGCGGAACTGGTCAGCAACCTGATGGCAATATCCATGCTCTGCGAACCGAGTAACTCGGACGGATTCGGCGGCAGCGGCCCGGTCGGAATCACAAACAGATTCGGTTGTGCCGTCGGTCGCAGGACTTTCTCGAGATGATCACCCATGATCAGGTCGGTAAGACCGCGATGGTTCTGCAGAAAGAAGAGATGATGCAACGTTGGTTTGTGCAAGTCGCAATCGACCAGAATGACCTTCATACCTGACTGTGCGTAGGTCATGGCAATGTTCGCGGTGACCGTCGACTTGCCCATATTGCGGCCCCATGATGTGAGAATCAGGGTTTTGAACGGTTGCTGCTGCGCCTTGTACATGAGCGTCGTGCGTAACGTCCTGAATGCTTCGGCTTCGGGGGACGAGCGGTGGTGGAACGTCACGAGCGACGGGGCGATCTCGATCTTCGGATCGGTCGGCACGCTCAGCAGATGCTTGAGATCAGGCAGACTGCCGAGATTCACGAGGCCGAGACATTGCTGGGCGTCATCCGTTGATTTGAGGCTGTTGTCAAAGTTTTCCTGCAGGTACGCCAGCAAACCGCCGGCCAGAAACCCGATCAGAATGCTGAACAAGACATAGCGCGAATAATTCGGACGATTCGGATTGGTCGGCTCGACCGGCTCGCTGATCACCTTAACATTGACACTCATGGTCCCGCGATCAACTTCCGCCTGGTTCAGTTTTTCAATCAGACTCAGGTGAATCTGTTCATCAACCTTCTGCCGTCGCGACAGAACGTTGTATTCTTCCATTCGTGACAGCAACGACTTGAACACCGTTGTCTTCTCTGCCAACAGAGTGTCCAGTTGAGCGATGCGCAAAACCATCGTTTTCTGCTGTGATTCGAGATCCATCAACTTCTGAAACACATACGCCCCGACCTGACCGCTGGCATCGATCAGCAGACTCGACGTCGCCACAATCTTCGACTTCGACTCGATCTGCTGATTGCAGAACACGATCTGGTCGTCAATGCTTTTGACATCCGGGTGCGTCGGCTGGTACAGGCTCGTCAGTTTGATTTTTTCGCGTTCAAGCTGCAGCAGGGTCGTTCGCAGTTCGACCAGTTCCTGTAATGTCGTATCCCAGGTCTTCGTCCCCGTTCCTGCCGTCATCGCCTTCTTCTGCAGTTCTTTCAGCAGATCACCCACCACGCTGAGTTCGACCTCGGCCATGCGGCGCTCTTCCTGAATCTTCGCGATATCACCGTTGATCTTGGCCAGTTTGTCCGACATCGAAACGTCCATTTCGCGTTCGGCATAGATCCGCAACACCTTGTCCGTTTCACTGATCCGATCTTCAACCACTTTCAACTGCTTCTTGATGAAGTCAACCTTCCGCACCAGGTTCTGACTTTCGGTTTTTGCAATGCGATCGGTCACGATGGGCAGGAAATGGCGAAAGACAGCCACCAGTCGACGCGGAGAAATGTCCTCGAGCGTGATGTCGATCATGGTGCTGTCTGGAATCATCTTGGCGCTGAGACGGATATCCTTCTGAGCATCAGAGGCAATGCCACCTGCGGCAAGCGCTTCATAGAGCAGCCCAGGCGAGTTCATCAGCTGCATCACCATCTTGAAGTCCTTCTCTTCGGTGTACAGCTGCCACTCGCTGGTAATCGGCGGGCGCTCGATCATGATCGTGGCTTTCGACTGATAGATCGGCTGCAGGTTCATGGTGATCAGCACGCCGCCGATTGTCACGAGACTGACGGTCAGAATGAAAACGAGATACCGTTTTCTGATGATGTGAATGAAATCATGCAGAGAAAGCTCGCCATCGCCCTGTCGAAAATCAGCAACGGCCTGCACCGGTTCAGGTACCGGTTTGGGTCTACGCTTTTCCTTTTCTGGCGCGGACTTTTTCAATAGCTATCTCCGTCGTAAATCGAACGTGCGGACTCGCATGACGTTTGAGCATGGCAAGCGAATCAAGAGCCAGGTCACTGCCGATTTCAGCCAGCGTCTTGATCGCAGCCAGCACCGTCTCTTCCTCAGGCTCCTTCAGACACAGCAGCAGGAACGGCTCTGCTGTCGAACCATGCCGTTTCAGTTCATCGATAATCAGCGATTTCACAAACGGCCCGGCCGCAGCACCGTACAACCCGGAAAGATCTTCGAACGAGATGAACTGCTCGTCGAAGAGCTGACGCAAACATCTGACTTGCTCGAAGGGCACCTGATTCCGAAACCGTTCTCGATATGATACCAAATCGAAGGTCTTTTGTGGAGTCGGGATCTCAACCTCGCACGTGACCGCCTGAACCGGCTGGGGAGCACGCGCGATCTGTTCGACAGCCGCAGGCCGCTCCGGCTTTTTGCCCACCTGATCAGCCGACGATGGCGTATCACTCGCCGGAGACGTGGGTGTCGCAGGCACTTCAGGGCGCGCGGTCTGGTTGGTTTTCTT
Organism: uncultured bacterium; assembly: GCA_964472075.1. Lineage (GTDB taxonomy): Bacteria > Muiribacteriota > Ozemobacteria > Ozemobacterales > Ozemobacteraceae > CAYYIY01. The sequence continues at coordinate 12,752 of CAYYIY010000093.1, forward strand.
CACAGGGTCCTGCCGGATCGGCTTCTGTGTCTGTTTCTTCGCGCGGCGGCGGCGAGGTTTCGCTTCAGAGAGAGGCACAGCCGGTGAGTTTTCGACTGCCTGCGTTGCCGTCGGCTGCTCCGTCATCGGCTGTTCCGTCGTCGGCGGCGCAGGCGCAACGGCAGGATCTTGCGACAGGGATCCGCGGAATGTATCAGGCACCACTTCTGTCGCACACGTCGTTCCCGCCTGGTCGTGCTCTTCAAGAAATCTCGTGGCATCTGCCAGTTCATCGGCCCAGCGCGGGTCAGCCAGCTTCATCGCCATCCGCACGGTTTGAGTCAGCACGGCCGGGTGACGCGCTTTCAACAACTCTCGCATCACCTCGAAGCGGCGCTCATCCTGATCAGCGGCAATCGTATTCAAGGCGCGACGCACGGCTGCGTCAGAGGCGCGGGGAAGAATGAACGGCAGGCGCGCACTCAGCTCCTCGACCGGGTACTGTCGAACCGCATCCTGAGCAAGCAAGCGCACTCGACGCGATGAATCGGCCAGACTCTTGACCAGCGCCGGCAGTGCCGGGGTCGGGCACAGCTTTCCCAGCGACTGCGCGGCAGACGCGCGTACAAGGGAATGTCGGTCTCTCAGTGCATCGAGCAGCGGCGCAACCGCCTCATCAGCAGAGTAAGCCGCAAGAGAGGTCGCAGCGGCGTACCGAATCGCCGGCAGCTGATCGCGCACCATTCGTGTCAGAGCCGATAATGCCTCCTGTGCCCGCACGTTCCCCAACAGCAGAACCGCGTCATACCTGATTGATTCAGGAACCTGACTGCTCTCGGCAACCTTTACCAGTGACGGTACAACACGCGGTAAGAATTCCTCGACCTGCTGCCGCACTTCCGGTCGAGCCGATTCGCGGTTTTCCCACAAGCGCCGGACCAGGCCGAGAATCTGATCGGCCGTGAACTCGCCCGGTATGCCGGGAATCGGCATGGCTCGCTCGGTGCTGTCAGATATCCGCTTCACCCACGAAACCACAGGAACCAGGTCTCGCGAACCGCTCTTCTTCTTTTTCGCAGATTGGCGTCGTTTTTTCCCGCGTTCGGCAACACTCGTCGTTTCTCTCGTCGGCAGGAAGATCTGTTCTTCCATCTGTTTCAGCTCTGCATCTCCGGCCTCGACCTGCTGTTCGAGCTGCCGAATCTGATCTTCAAGATCAATCCTCTCTTCACCGGAACCAAGGGCAGTTGCAGCAATAGGTGTGTCACTTTCGGCGGGTTCTGATTGCAGCGCCGGTTCCGCCTGCCTGGCGCCTGGCGAACTCGCTTCGATTCCACCGCTAACCACACTCGCATCATTGATGAACAGAGTGTCTGCAACAGCTTCGGCAAGTTTATCTGACGCAAAGGAAACAGGTGGGGCTTTTCGAACATCGATGTCAGCAAGGGCCGACTTCGTCGCTTCAGTCGGCACGACATCCTGTTCCGGAAACGCCTCCGGCGACAGGCTGTCTGTCAAGCAAGTTTGCGGCATTTCGGCGTCTCTCGTCGCCTCAAGCACTTCATCAGCAAGGGCTTCATGAAGCCAGCCGAGTCTGCTGCCGGTAGAACTGACTGACGGCTTGTCTTTCGAAGCTTCGATCGTTGTGGTCGCATGGTCATCCGAGGCGAATACCTGCGAGCTCGAATTTTCCAGTAATCCGTCCTCTGAAAACTTAACCAGGGACGCGCTGATCTCGCTGCAGTCTCGTTTTGAGGCAGCCGGCAAAACCGGCGGCGGCCCGACGAGCCGTTCGTCGGGTGAACATCGCTCGCGAAATCGCTTCAACAGCAGAATTCCGCCGACAAATGCAACAGAAATGACATCCCAGAAAGGAAACATATCACCTGAGATATCGGCAAAACTTGCGAGGTATTACAGGGTTTTTACTGCAATTTCCTCTGGTCTTTGGCGCGTATCAGTTCGCGCAGTTCGTCACGTTTCAGATACCCTTCGACACGTTCCATGAATGAATCGATATACGATCTGCCGGCGGCGACATCGATCGAGTAGTTGCGCCAGGCGTCGAAACAGACGAAAAGAACGGAAAGCAGCACGCCGACGAAGACGAGATACGCCGTGATCTTCTTCCAGCCGGCGGTCTGCACCAGCTCTTTCAACTCGTCGACCTGTGCTTCCTGCGCAGCGAGAATCTGCGAAGACGTCGGCCGTTCACTCTCACGTCGCTTCTCGGCGGCCCATTCCATGATCGTTTTCAGACGGCCGAGCGAGACCGGTTTTTCGAGCATCGAAAAGATCACATCGGTGAGGCTTGGGTCGTGAAACACGGGATGATCCGGGTTTCCGGTAATGAAAATGATCGGCATCTTCGCATCAATTCGCTTCAGATCGGGAATCAACTCCACTCCGAGGTCGGTGCCGAGAACCATGTCGAGAACGGCACAATCGGGCTTGAAGGTCTTGAGAGCATCGCGAGCTTCTTCCAGAGACGCTGCCGCCCGCACCTCGTGCTTGAAGCGCGCCAGACCGCGAGTCAGAATCTCGCGAACCGCCAGATCGTCATCAAGCAGCAGGACGTTCATGCCTTGCCTCCAGCCTGGCCCGGCGGCAACGGCAAGGCCACGGTGGCTGTCGTGCCGATGCCTTCCTGCGAAGCAAACTTCAGCTGACCTCGATGCATTTCAATGATGCGTCGAGCGACGACGAGACCGAGTCCGACACCGTCTTTTTTCGTCGAGAAAAACGGCATGAATAGATGACTCATCGCGTCTGTCGACATTCCGGCCCCGGAATCGGAAATCTCGATATACGCACGCAGCCCGCCATCCTGCTTCGAACCGCTGATGCCGGTGGCGATCTGCAGGCACCCGCCTTCAGGCATGGCTTCGAGACTGTTGAGAATCAGGCTCTCGAGCGCCTTCGACAGACGATCGGTTTCGCCCATGATCTCAATTCTGCTGGTCATGCGATGAAAGCTCCATGAGATATTCGGCGAAGCGTGCTTGCGCATGCGCTCGACGACGAGCTCGATGAGGCCGTTCAACTCAACGGTCTGCAGGGACAACGGGCGCAGATCGAGCAGGCGCCGCATGTGCTCGATGACTTTGAGAATTCGATCGATCTGCGTGCGGATGATCTCTGCATCTGCTGCAAACTCGGGGTTCGAATCATGCCACTGATCAGCAATGATCTGAATCGGCTGCAACGGATTGCGAATTTCATGCGTGAGCTTGCGCATGATCATCTGCGTCACTTCCATGCCGCTGCTGAACAACGTATCGCGCACGTTCCATCCCATCCAGATGGTGGTCTGAGCAGTCTGAATCGGCTCGAACAGGTAGCGGCTGACTTCGCCGACCTCAGCCAGATCGAAAACCCTCCCCTTCACGGCTTCTTCCATCTTCGTCGCCTTGATCAGTTCCGGCAGCAGTTCCGGGTTCTCATCGATCAGACGTCCGGCGGAGGCATTCGTCCACGGTTCTTCCGAGTCGGGCGGGAACGCGATACAAGGGGCTTTCAGCGACTGAAAAAAGTCGCCCGGATCGAAGGGCAATGTCATGACCATGATCTCTCAACCTGCATGAATAAAGGGTTCGGCACCGAAACACACGTTCCAGTGCCGAATCATATCACACTTTTTTCTCCATCGCTCATTAAAACGTCAGAAGTCCGTTTTTCCCGAGAAGGTAAAGCGGCTCAATCGAGCGGCCGGAACACAGGTGCCGCCCCACTGCCCAATGAACGTGCGTCGCTCGCATGACAGGGCCTCAACCCCGGAAAGCGCATCGAGAATGGCGGTGGTAAAGCGCAGATTCTTCACACCATGCGTCACCCTGCCGTCCTCGAT
>CAYYIY010000094.1:0-10180 GCA_964472075.1 uncultured bacterium
TGAATCGAACGCACTCCTGTCCTCAATTTGTCCTCCGGTTTTCTGGTATAACGCCTTGCGATGAGCGGACGCCGAACGAAGTGAGGGAATTTGGGATGGGCGCATGCGTTGCGTCAGCAAGGCATGTGACCAGCCCAAACGTTCCGCTCGATCGCTCTGTTATGTGGTTTATGCGGCTCTCTTCTTTTTCATCTCTTCAATTTTATCTGCCAAAAGCATTTTCATTAACGACTGATAGGGCACATCTCTCTGGTTTGCTAAGACCTTCAATTCATTAATCATTTCTTCGGGTAGTCGCAATGAGATGGTCTTCAATGAGGGCTTAAGATTCGGAAATACGCCAATCTCAGCCTTTGACCAATCTACATAGTCGCAGGAGTCGTGAGTTGCCCAAAATTCTCGTTCTTCATCTTCGGTTTTGAAATTAGGTATTCTTTTTTTCATATTTAATAAACTCCTGGTGCTCGCGGTCTGTCATGTCTCTCGCAGAAATCACTCGAACCTTCTCGTGCCGTATGGTGAATGAGACAAACAAATAGCGACTCTGTTTGGTTTTGCCGAGACAGACGTATCTTTGTTCACGTTGTGAATGGCCGACATCAACGTGGATTAGCTTTGGATCACTATAGAATACGGCCTCGGCTTCTCCCTGGGACACTCGATGACGAATCCAGTTTTTCTCAGCGTTACCATCGTCCCAATCGAAGTCAATTGGTGTTGGAAACAAACGCTTCAAAGATTCACTGCGCATACTTCATATATATTGCTCACATATACTTAAGTCAAGCGTAATTGTATTGTCTTCTCCACATAACAGCGATTATACGTAATATAGGCAAGTTATATTATACATACTGGAACATAAAAATCTTAATGAATAGTAGGAATTCGAGATTCTGGATAATTCGTTATGGGTAGAATGTGATAGCATGCTTGGTTTTTATTCGGGGTAGATGACGAGTAGGCGGTTGGTGCGGGAGTCGTGGGTGACGGTGGCGTGCTTGTCGAGTTTCAGGTTCTGGATGATCTTGGCGACTTCTTCGGCTTTGGCGTTCTGCAGCGGGATCACCTCGAAGCGCACGCGAGAAGGCGGGGTGGTGTCGTCGGCGAGAATCAAGAGGATACTGCCGTGCTTTTCGAGTTCGAGGCCGTTCGCACGGGCCAGGAACTGGATCAACTCGAGCGGTTCCATGTCTGTGACCCGAAATGTCACGTTTCCTCGAACTTTTGGGGAGACCAGCACGTTCAGCTTTGCCCGATCGGCCAGCTTCAGAAACGTTTCGCGCAGGTCTCCATCGCGTATATCCATTGTTACAAGCGTACTGCCGCTTGCCTGCTCCTGCGCCTGCGCCCCCGATACGGCCGGAAAGACAAAAATAACGACGACGAGTAGATGAAACACAATGTTTCGGAAATGCAGAACTGACCGAGCCTCCACCATCCGACGTTGCAACTGCATCACCGCTCGACCCGAAGCTCAGTAGGAATCACCCGGCGTTCCTTGCGGCAACGCACGCGGTGCGGTCGGCAGCCGGCCGATCCAGAACTGGTGGAGCATCGGCCAGAGAATCGATTCCATCTCGGCAACGCCCGGAGCGACCGTGAAACCACAGCTGACTCCCTTCCGCTTCGGAATGAACTGCTGCGGCACCGCCCACTTATTGTAGTAGATCGTGACCACCCGACCACGCAAGGTTTCGGGCCACTCGAGCAGCACGCGAATGCGGCTGTAGGTTTCGTTGTAGCAGATATCTCCGTCGACCTGCCACTTCCCCAGTTCCCACTTTTCGACGACCACACCCTGACACAACGTGTCCGTCGCACTCCAGGGTGAGCGACCGTGTGCCGGAACCCACAACGTCAGACACATCAGCACAACCAGCAGCATCCTTCGCATGACTCACTCCCTCACGCAAATCTCTGACGCTAGTATACCGCAAAAAAGAGAAAAGACCCCGAAATTTCGGGGCCTTGACTTCGAACGTGATTCGCTTCGTTTACTTCTGCAACCCGTTCGCGCGGCGCTCGCGCACCAGTTCGGCCAGCAGCTTGCGTGCGGCTTCTCCGTTGTTCTCGAGCACCTGACGGCACAAAGCGCGGAATTCGCCCTCATCGAGACTCAGACCGCGCACCATGATCGAGCGGGCGAGGGGAGCTGCAAGCAGCGAGCCGGCCTGCACGCCGGTCAACGCGGCTTCGGCCTGCAGCGCCGCTTCATACGCGCCGAACAGAGCGGCCGGAGTAGCGGTTTCCAGAACCTTCTTGATACAGGCAAACGCGTCGAAACGGCCGGAACCGAATTTGTTGTCCTTGCCGGGCGTTCCCAGATCGATCGCGGTCGCTTCCGCAATCTGACGCACTTCGGCAATCGTCAGCTTCGGGTTAGCCTGCAGCATCAGCGCCGCGAGACCAGCGACGTGGGGGCACGCCATCGAGGTGCCCATGTTGCTGACCAGTCCGCCGCTCATCGAGCAGCTGATGACATTATACCCCGGAGCCGCAATATCAGGCTTGGTCAGCGTGACGTCGTCCCAGACGATTGGGCCGACGCTGCTGAAGTAGGCGATGCCATCCTTGTCGGTCGTCGCCGCAACCGCCCAGCTATGCGGGAAGTTGGCGGGAGTGCCGCACTTGCCCGACGGGCCGTTGTTACCGGCGGCAAACACCGGAACGATGTTCGCGGCTTCCCACACTTTGACGATATCCCAGAACGTGCGATCGGTGGTCGTATCAGAACCCCACGAGTTGCTGACCAGCGCCGGGCCGTCGTTGGTTTCAGGGTTGCCGTCCGGGTCCATGACCCATTGCATGGCACCCAGCAACCACGCATCTTGAGCGCTGCCTTTGCGATCGAATACCTTGGCGACGATCAGGCGAGCACCGGGTGCCACGCCAATGCCGTCGGAAGCGGCGATCGAACCGGCGGTGTGCGTGCCGTGCCCCTGATCATCATAGGCTTCTGGCTTGTTTGCGGGCGTGAAATCACGGAACGCCAGGATCTTGCCCTTGAGAGCTGGATGGTTCGCGGCCACGCCGGTATCGAGATGACCGACAATCACGCCGCTGCCGTCGATGTTGTATTCCTTCCAGACTTCGGGGGCACGCACCTTCGCGATGCTCCACTGCACCTTGGCCGGCTCGGCCTTGACTTCGACCGGGTTCCAGAGGTTGATATACTGTCGATACTGCACCGGAGTCACGCTCGCAATACGCGGATTTTTCTTCAGCGTCGCGATCTGTTCCGGGGTCGCAGCCACTTCGACGCCGTTGATGATCCAGAGCTTGCTCAGAATCTTCGCGCCGCCCAGTTTGCCCTGGGTGGCAAGATTGCGCTCGAGCTGCTGCTGCAGAAAGCCCACGATCGTCTTATGCGAACTGCCTTTCTGCGGCGCCGACGGATCGGGCACGAAACGAACAATATACTTGCCGGCCACCTCGACGGCAAAAGCCGCCTGCATGCCGACCAGCACCAGAAGGGCAACGGCGAGGGCCGTGAACCGGGAACGATACATCATTATCCCTACTCCCTGAATCGAATTTGTTTCGAAGCATTTAAGCGTAACATATTCCCTACAACCCCGACAACCCTCGTGCAGGGTCATTTCAAACATCCGTGTACAACCGGCATCGCCCGCCGGTTCGCCATTGCCGCAGGAAGCACAAGGCAGAACCAAACGGCCCTGCCGCGTTTTCTCACTCTGCCAAAACGTTCGGCGAAGGGCGACGGCTGTAACAGCGTCTACTTGCCGGCTTCGAGGGTCTTCCCGTACGCGTACAAGCCGCCGGCGTGATAGATGTCCATCTGGACTTTGCTGAAGGGGTCGAGTTTCATCTCGAGCTTGCGGGTCAGGTTCTTCAGCACGGCTTTGGCCAGGTCGATCTCGATCTCGTCGCCGTTCACGAAGTTCGGTTTCGCGGGGTCGCCCAGCAGGCCTTCTTTGGTCAGCAGGGGCATGCCGGAATTGATGGCGTTGCGTTTGTAAATCGCGCCGAACGACTCGGCGATCAGCGCAACGATACCGAGCGCGGTGAAGCAGTCGACGGCCTGCTGGCGCGAACTGCCGGCGCCGAAGTTCTTGCCGAGAATCAGCATGTCGCCCGGCTTCGCCTTCTTCGGAAAGTCCTCCCAGCCCGGCAGGTTGCCGAATGCATGCGGACCCATCTTCGCGATGTCGGTGATCGCCAGATGCGCGTTATGGTAGATCATGTCGGTATCGATGTCTTCGATCAGTTTGCCCTGGGCATCAGCGATGACCCAGACTTTTCCCTTGAGTGTGGTTGGTTTGCTCATCGTGGTTCTCCCTTTCGTCTCACAGATCGCGCGGGTCGGTAATCACGCCCGCAACCGCCGAAGCCGCCGCCACGAGCGGGCCGGCCAGGTAGGTCTCGCCATCGCCCTGCTTGCCCTTGAAGTTGCGGTTGCTGGTGCTGATCTGAATCTCGTCTTTGCCGGTCATGCCGAGCTGGCCCGAAGCGCAGCCGCCGCAGCCGGGGTGACTGATGATGAACCCGGCTTCGAACAGGGTCTGCATGACGCCCGTCTGCATCATCTGCCCGAATACCTCTTTGGTCGCCGGTACGGCTTTCGCCATCACATGCGACGCAACCTTTTTCCCTTTCACCAGCTTCGCGGCCATCTCGAAGTCCTCGAATCGACCATTTGTACAGCTTCCAATAAAGACGCTGTCGATCTTTCGTCCGGCGACGGCTCGTACTTTCTTGACGTTGCTCGGGCTGTGCGGACACGCGATCAGGGGTTCCAGCCCCTGCACGTCGACCTCGATGGTCTTGTCATACTTCGCGTCGGGGTCGGCGCTGATGCCTTCGATCTTGCGGCCGGCGCGCTTGCTCATGTAATCGAGCACGGCCTGATTCGGAGTAATCAGGGAAATGATCGCGCCCATCTCGGTTGCCATGCTGGCGAGCGTGATGCGACCAGCAAGATCGAGCTTATCGATAGCTTCACCGACATATTCCATGGAATACCCGAGCGCGCCGTTCGAGCCGAGCACTTCGAGCATCTTGAGCGTCAGGTCTTTCGCCGTGGTTGGGTAGCTGTAGGTGCCTTTGACCACGATCTTCATGGAGGGCGGCACTTCGAACCACGTGCGGCCGGTCTTGAAGGTGAACGCAATGTCCTGGTCGCCCATGCCCTGCCCGAACGCGCCCAGAGCGCCGAGAATGTTGAGATGGCTGTCGGTGCCCACTGTCGTCGAACCCGGAACCGCCTGCCCATACTCGATGTTGATGTGCGAACCGATACCCATGTCGACGTCAAAAACCTTGAGACCATTTTCCCGCGCGAATTTGCGGCAGGTGTGCTGGTTGTTCGCATACGGAATGTTGTTCGCGGGCGCGACGCAGTCGAAGGTGAAGAAGGTGCGGTCGAGATCGCGCACTTTTTCACCGGGGTAATTGGAAGTAAAGTTCTTAACCACGTTCGCTCCGCCGAAGTCGCGGGCCGTGCGGAAGTCGATGTCCATCCAGATGATGGTTCCGGGGACGATCGGGTCTTTCGAATGACGGGCCAGAATGTTTTCGATGAATGTCTTTCCCATGCCTTCCCTCGTGTGATGAATTCGGTCAGCGGCTGACCGTCTGTTTCGCTGGAGTATGGTACTATCGCTCTCGCAGTCGCGCAACCCCCGAAACTGTGGTAGATTCGGAACTCGAACCCATGATGCACACAATCGGTCTCATACTCTTCGCCGTCGCCCACGGCTACTTCGCGGCCTGGCTGGCAGTCTGGATGCTGTTCAACCCGAAAGAGCCGAAGTATTTTCGGGGCCGGCAGCTGCCGTTTACGCCCGGCCTGTTGCCAGGGTCGCGTTGTCATCTCGAGATCGCGGTAGCCGAATCGATTTCAGCCCAGCTGCTGCGCCCAGACGTGCTCGAAGCGGCAGCCATCAAGCAGGGGTTGCCGAAACTGATTCGCAGCACGTTACCCGAGCACATCGAAGCCCTCGGCAACGACGCTCCGTTTCTCGAAACCATCTCGGCCTGCGTGTCGAGTGCCTTCAAAGATCAGCTGAACATCCGCAACAGCACGAAAAACAAATGCACCGATCTGGTCCCGCCCGGACACAAGATTCCGTTCACCGACATGTTCTCCTCGATGCTCGGGGGAAAGGTGGAAGAAATCATCGATTCCGTCTGCCGGTCGAAAACCTTCGTCGACGCCATGAAAGGCGCAATCAAGCACCTGGCCGACGATCTGCGCCAAGACGAATCAGATCTGTCGATGAAAGTCGAGCAGATGTCGGGCAAGATTCTCGGCACCGGGCTTACGGCACTGAATATTCGCGGCATCATTCACGAGCAACTCAGCGCCCTGTCGAACGCCCAGCTCGAAGAACTTGTACACAAGACGGCCGGAAGACACCTGCGCGACATCAAGTACGTCGCCGCCCTCATCGGCATTATCTTCGGAATTTTTTCTGCCCTGCTGTTCGGCTAGTATTCAAGCTTCTTTCCGCAGGATACCCGATAAAAACTTGTACTGATCGTGCAACACAATTTTTTTCAAAAAGTCTTTGACAAGCGGCTGAAAGGGTGGTGTAATCCTACCCGCCGCGGTACACCGAAAAAACGTTCGCGCTGAAAATTCAGCGGACGGAAAAACCGGAACCACGGTCGGGCGAATAACCCGCTGTCAGGCTCCAACTCACAATTACCACCAAGACGATGCTTTCGTGCATTGGGGCTTTTTTTATCAAAATTTTGTGTAGTGGGTGCATAACGCCGGCTGATGCCGGTGGATTTCATATACAGGGGCAAGAGGGAACATGAAGCAAGGTCGGCAACTGACGCAGGTCATCGGGCGAGACGGGCAGAAGAAGGCATTCGATCCGGAAAAGATTCGTTCCGCGATCGAGCGCGCGGGCAAGGCAACCGGAGAATTCGGGGCTCTGGAAGCAGCCAAGCTGGCGGATCAGGTCATACAGATTCTTTCTCATCGGCATCATAAAGAGATTCCACAGGTCGAAGAAGTGCAGGATCTCGTCGAACACGTGCTGATCGTCAACAACTATTTCGCCACCAACCGCTCATACATTGTTTACCGTGAACAGCACAAGAACATGCGCGAAGGTCGTCGCACCTTCGTCGACGTGATCAGCTCGGTGAACGAGTATCTCGGCCAGCAGGACTGGCGCGTCAACGCCAACGCCAACCAGGGGTACTCTCTGGGCGGCATGATCCTGAACGTTTCCGGCAAGGTCGTCGCCAACTACTGGCTGTCGCATGTGTACACTCCTGAGATCGGCGAAGCTCACCGCAACGGCGATCTGCACATTCACGACCTGGACATGCTCTCCGGCTACTGCGCCGGCTGGTCGCTGCGCACTCTGCTTCAGGAAGGCTTCAACGGCGTTCCGGGCAAGGTCGAGGCGGGTCCTCCCAAGCATTTTTCAAGCGCTCTCGGACAGATGGTCAACTTCCTCGGCACACTGCAGAATGAATGGGCCGGCGCGCAGGCGTTCAGCTCGTTCGACACGTATCTCGCCCCCTTCGTTCGCCGCGACAAACTCGCCTACAACGACGTGTTCCAGGGCATTCAGGAATTCGTGTACAACCTCAACGTCCCCTCGCGCTGGGGCACGCAGACCCCCTTCACCAACCTGACCTTCGACTGGGTGTGCCCGGAAGACCTGCGCACGCAGAAGCCGCTGATCGGCGGTCAGCACCAGGATTTCACCTACGGCGATCTGCAGACCGAAATGGACATGATCAACAAGGCCTATATCGAGGTCATGACCAAAGGTGACCACCACGGCCGCGCGTTCACGTTCCCGATTCCGACCTATAACATCACCAAGGATTTCAACTGGGATCACCCGAACTGCGAGCATCTGTTCGAGATGACCGCAAAATACGGTCTGCCCTACTTTCAGAACTTTGTGAACTCGGACCTCGAACCCAAGATGGTGCGCTCGATGTGCTGCCGACTGCAGCTCGACCTGCGCGAACTGCTCAAACGCGGCAACGGCCTGTTCGGTTCCGCCGAGCAGACCGGTTCGATCGGCGTGGTCACGGTGAACCTGGCGCGCATCGGGTACCAGTTTGCCGGCGATCTCAACGGCCTCAAGAACCGCATTGACGAGTTGCTGAACCTCAGCCGCAACAGTCTCGAAGTCAAGCGCAAGGTTATTCAGCGCTACATCGATGACGGTCTCTACCCGTATACCCGCCGCTATCTCGGCACGCTGCGCAACCACTTCTCGACCATCGGCATCAACGGCATGAACGAGTGCATTCGCAACTTCACCCGCGATGAATACGACATCACCACGCCCAAGGGTGTCGAGTTCGCTCAGGATCTGCTGAACCACATTCGCCAGAAGATGGTGCAGTTCCAGTCTGAGACCGGACATCTGTACAACCTCGAAGCCTCACCCGCCGAAGGCGCGACCTATCGATTCGCCCGCGAGGACAAGAAGCGGTTTCCCGATATCATTCAGGCAGGCCCGAAGGATGCCCCGTATTACACCAACTCGACCCAACTGCCGGTCGACTTCCGCGGCGACATCTTCGAGATCATGGAGCATCAGACCCAGCTGCAGACGCTTTACACGGGCGGTACCGTCCTGCATCTTTTCGTCGGCGAGCGCATTCCGACCGCTGAAGCGTGCAAGAAGCTGGTACGCAAGTGTCTGACCAACTTCCGCATGCCGTATATCACGGTCACGCCGACCTTCTCGATCTGCCCGACGCACGGGTATACCGCGGGCGAGCACCGGTTCTGCCCGACCTGCGACGCGCAGCTGATCAAGAAGTTCCGCGCCGAACGCGATGAGGCGATTGCCGCCGGTCGTGAAGCGCCGACGGTGCCCGAGTCGGCCGGTCAGATTCCGACCAATCTGCGCCAGGCCTGCGAAGTCTGGAGTCGCGTCATGGGCTACTATCGCCCGGTTTCCCAGTTCAACGCCGGGAAGAAGAGCGAATACGCCGATCGCAACCAGCTGCAGCCGAACGTGCTCGAGCAGCATCTTTCCTGATCGAAGACGACCATTCGACACCGACAAAGGATCTCAACATGCTTTCCCAATTGAAGATTGGGGGAATGGTTCCCTTCACCACGATCGACTTCCCCGGTCGTCTGGCTTCGGTGCTGTTTCTGCGCGGCTGCAACCTGCGCTGCCGCTACTGCCACAACCCCGAGCTGCTCGACCGCTCGCAGAGCGGAACCGAACGCTGGTCTCGAGTCGAGAGCTTTCTGAAGGCCCGGCAGGGCTTTCTCGAAGGTGTCGTGCTGAGCGGCGGCGAACCCACGCTCGAGCCGCTTCTGCCCGAACTGGCCGCGCGAATTCGCGATCTGGGGTATGAAATCGCTCTGCATACGAACGGCGCTCGACCAGATGTCATCAAGCATCTCATTGACGAGCGACTGGTACACTTCGTCGCTCTCGATGTGAAAGGCCCGTTCGATCAATATCAGCGCATCACCGGCGCCGATCAGGGAATGGCGGCGGCGGCCTCCGTCAGGCTGCTCAACGACTGCGGCCTGCCGCACGAGTTTCGCTCGACCGTACACCCTGATCTGCTGTCAGATCATGATCTCATCAGCCTTGGCGATCAGATGCACGAACTCGGTGCCCGCAAGCTGGTTCTGCAGCGGTTTCGCGAAGGCAAGATCCTGGACACGTCATTGAATCTGGTCAAGCGCCCCTGGGCGCACCCGACCACGATTCGCGCGCTCGAAGGCCGTCTCGGCCACATCGAGATTCGCGGCTTCGATCTGCCCGAGACCATTGCCGCCTGACGGCATCTCGAAGACACCGACGCCCGCTGTCACTCCCAACGATGACAGCGGGCGTCCTCTTTCTTCCGCTCCGATCGAACCATGATTCCGCTTATCGGAACACGGACATGATGATGAACAGTACCACGAACAGCAGCATCTTCAGACGATCGAAGATGTAAAAGCACCACTCCAGCATGCGAAAAAAGATGTCCTCCTGCCCGATCAGCAGAATCAGCAGCAGCAGGACGGCGCAGATGATCAGAAAACGTTTTGAAAAAGGCAAAAAATCTCCTCTTCTGCGTTTCCATACAACTCGCGCGCCTTGCCTAAGGTGGGCAGACAGTCTTCACGCGCAGGCCGCAGGAGTTTACTTCGCCGCCGAGATGTTGTTTTCGATGCCGAGATTGCTGATCGTCGGCTGTTCCGACTCCGTACCCT
>CAYYIY010000094.1:10190-16053 GCA_964472075.1 uncultured bacterium
GTAGGTCACGGTGTTGTGAGCGCCGTTGACATGAATCTGGGCCACGGCCTCGAGGTTCACCGTATTGTAGGCTCCGTTCACGTTGACCTGGCCGCAGGTTCCCTTGATCGTAAACGTGCAGTGACTGCCGTTGATCAGATAGTCTTCGCCTTTGGCCTCAATCGTGTATTCCTTGTTGCTGTCGTTGAACATCTGCGCATCGCCGCTGGTCACGCCGGGAACCTCGACCACCACGCCGGGAATGCTTACTTCCAGTCCCTTGTTTCCGGTGGTCTCTGTCCCTTCAGACCCTTTCAGTCCTTGTTTCAGACCCTGCAGGTTCAGCTTGAGGCTCTGCATGTCCGTCTTCAGACCTTTGAGAGAATCTTTCAACGCCGGCTCTTCGGCAAGACCGGCTTGCGGGTAACCGAGCCCAAGCATACCGGCAACGGCAGCGAACAACATCATCTTCTTCATCGGGTCCTCCTGGCGAGACAGAATTTGGTGATCCGAGTCATTATACCCTCGACCGCAAGGTTCCGCATCAGCGGGAACGACGAGATCGGGGGGGGGGAGGAACGGCGTCAGCGAGCGATGTACCCAGGCTTGTAATGTAGCTTCACATCCGAGGTTCCAGCGGTCTGAATCTCGATCGTGTGCCACTTTCCGTCGGGAATTCCAGACGGCGAGGTGTAGGTCATCCGCACCTGTGCTTTCACATCCTTCATGACCGACTCAAATACTCCGGACAGATCGGACTCGACGGCGGCATTGTAGTATCGACCATGTGATGCCTGAGCCAATGACTGCAAGGCTTCATCAGCAGCCGGGAACGCCGAATCGTCCGGGTTGCCGAGACTGACGGCGTAGATCTGCACGTTACTTCGGCGCACCAGTTCCAGCACTTCTTCACGGGTTCTTTTGCTGACGGGGCCTCGACCGTCCACGTTCACATCGCCTCGGTCCGAAAACAGGATCAAAGCGGTCATCCCTGACCATTTCGAGCTTTCCTCGACAGCCCGCGCCACGGCATCATACAGCGCCGTGCCGCGCTGCGGCGCGAGATACTCGATCTCCTGCAGCAAGGCCGTGCGATCAGATGTTGCCGGCTTCACCAGTTCGGCTGTATCCGAGAATTTCATCAGGAACATCTGATCCTGGGCTTTCATGCGATCGACCACGACGGATGCGCCCTGCTTGATGCGCGACAGGCGTTTTTCCGTTTTCAGGGAAGCAGGGGTTCCGATCATCAGTCCGAGTTGGAGAGGGCCGGAATCAGCCGGCTGAAAGGACGGGCCGGCTACGGCTACTCCGTCTTCCTTCAGTTCTATTCGCATTTTTGAGATATCGTCAGCACCGAGACTCTGTCCGTTCGCCTTTCGAGCCATGAAGTAGATAGTACGTCGATCTCGCGGATTCGTCGAAAATGAGACCGGTGACGTTTTGAACTTCCGGCCGTCTGACCGAGACACTTCAGCGGTCAGTTTGTGTGGGCCGGGGCCGAACTCCTTCACCTTCAACACGATCTTGTAGGGCGCACTGGTCAGGCTCTTCAACAGCTTGTTGTCGACGCAGACCGCGATCTCTTCAATCGTGGTGCCCGGACCGTCGCTGATCACCTCGATAGTCACTTCGTGATCTTCCGTAAGTATCTGCCCGTTGCGCAACCCCTTGATCGAAGCCGACAGTTTGGGTTGAATCACGTTCACGCGAATCGTCGCTTCCGCGGTTC
This sequence comes from uncultured bacterium, assembly GCA_964472075.1. Classification (GTDB taxonomy): domain Bacteria; phylum Muiribacteriota; class Ozemobacteria; order Ozemobacterales; family Ozemobacteraceae; genus CAYYIY01. The sequence continues at coordinate 11,902 of CAYYIY010000094.1, forward strand.
GCTCAAGTTCGTTTTCGATGACGGCTTTGAGTACGTGTGGTCCCGGCTCCATGTCTCCTGCTTCCCATATGTCCTGCCAGGGTTCAGCGATCATCGTCTTTTTTTCAAGACCGTCAACCGACCAGGTGACACGGTGAATCTTTGTATCTCGCCAACCGCTGTCAGCCTTAAAGACGACGTCGACCGTGCCGTAGACGTCCTGGCCGTTCTGGGGCGTCTCAAAGCCGATCGTCGGCTTCGGGTTCAAGGCCTTGAACGTGACCCCGCTCGAAGCGATTCGACCGTCAGTCATGCGAACGTTGGCTTCGAAGCGATGCGTTCCCTCAGTCAGGGTGGCAATGGGAAGCGGGTAATCGTACAGATTCGCCTGATCGTATGGAAACGTGCAGATAACCTGATCGTTCAACACGAACTCGACCTGATCGTACTCGTTGCCGATCACGTCGACGAGCAGATGACCGTCTTTCCAGAGCACCGAACCGTTGGCCGGTGCTTTGATCGCGACCTGCGTCATCGGGGTCAGAAACTTGACGAAAAGCTGTTCTTCACCACGGCGACCGGCAGAATCGACGACGCGGGCGCGCAGCAGATGTCCGCCGATATCGTATGCATCCGTGTTCATCACGAACTCGATCGGGCCTTCCCGGGCCTCGGGAACCTTCTTCACTACCTTGTCATCGAGCAGAAACTCGACCGACTTCGGCTTGCCGCTGACGGAGGCCCGAACCGTGAAAGATCCGATCAACAGATCGCCTTTCTGCGGTACAAGCAGCTTTACCTTCGCCGCGGCCTGGACATTTGATGCCTGTTGATCGACCGGTGCCGCCGGCTTTTCCGTCGTGGCCGAAGCGGTATGTACCGGTCGCGTCGCCGAAGCGACGCGCGTTGTCGGCCGTTTGACACCAACATGTTCGGTGTGCGACGCCGTCGACCCGGAAGGGGGTGCGCCGGCAGCTCGCTTTTGCACGCGACTTCCGCCGAACAGGTCCGCATCCTGCAGGTCGAAGCGGTCTGCAAGCCAGGGCAGGGTGAGCAGCAGCATACCAATGGCCGCGGCCGTTCCGAATGAGCGCTTGATCAGCAGGGGAACTGCCACCACCCAGGCGATCGTTGCCATGATCAGAGCCAGCAGATGTTGCGGCGACTCGGCCAGATACAACCGAAAGGCATTGGCCGCGTGCGCAGGCAACGCCAACACCGCCAGGGCCGCCAGCGCGACGCCCGTGATCTTCTCGCGCGAATCGGCCGAAGTAATCGAAGCGGTTGTCTGACTCAGTTTTGCAGCCATTTTTTCGCGTGCGGCTTTGGCCTGGTCCTGCAGGTTCTTGATCGATTGTCCGGCGGCTTTGAGTCCGTCCGTGCCGAGCAGTTGTTCACCGAGTTCTTCGCTCGCCGACTTGGACGCCTTCTTGACCGCCTTTTTCTGGGCGGTCGGCGCACGCATCTGCACCATCGCCGCATGGAAATCGCCTTCACCCATGTTGGTTCGCGCCATCATGCGATCGGCCAGCTCGATCAGACTCTTCGCTTTCTTGTCGCCCGCCGCCGCGTACTCGTGAATGGCTTTGTGAGCCATGTGGCGCACTTCCAGATCGTCGTCGCAGATGAGTATCTCGAGCACCTCGAGGAAGGAAGGCAGCTTGAGTTTATCGATGACGTAGAGAGCGCTGCGACGATACGCGGGGTCGCCGAACGCGGCCAGATCTCGCAGCCAGACCAGTGCGTCAAATCCGTGTTTGTTGGCGGACGCGATGATGGTGTTGGCCCGGATACGGTTGTTCGGATCGTTCAGAAACCCGGCCAGGCGATCGGGGGTCGTGATCGGGTCGATCTGCATGGCCGCTTCGATGGCATTCGCACGCACGCGATTATCGACATCCTTGAACCGCTTCACTACCGCGGCATACGCCTGGGGGTTTTTCAACCGGCCGATGAGCGACAGCAGGTGCGAGACAATGCGCGGATCTTTTTCGCGATCGAGCTGTAACAGCAGGAACGGGAGGTGCTCAGGTTTGAGCAGCGCTCCGAACTGGCGCAAACCATCTTGCCGTTGCGCCTGATCGCCAAGACAAATGGCTTTGACCAGCTTCTTCGAAACGCCGGGCACGACCAGCACGCGGGGCTTGCGCGGCGGTGTAGCTTCTTTTTTCTCTGTCGCCTCAGCCGCCTGGCCGGTGGTAGGCGGTGTTGTACCGCTCGCCGCCGCTTGAGCTGCTGTCGATGCCGTCGAATCCGGCGGGACAGGGAGCGTGGTTTCCGGTGTTGTCTCCCAGATGCCGTCGAGCGGCACCGTGGCAGGAGCGTTCGGGTCATCAGGCTCTTCGGGGGTGTTGAGTTCCGCAAGCTCCTTGCGGGCATTCTCATCGGTGCGTGCCATCGCTTCCAGGGCGGCTTTGGCACGTTCGCGCAGGGCGATCACCGGGTCGACGGCGGCCAGATGCGCAAGAATTTTGGAGGCCAGCGGCACTTTGAAACGCTGAATCTGATGAATAACGGATTCGCGCCAACTCTGGTTCGTCGACACCGCCATGCCGCGCAGAATGTTCAGCATCTCTCCGCCTTCGAGCGGCGGCAACGCTTTCGTCGCGGCGGCGCGCACGGTGCTGTCCGGGTCGCGTAGAAACGGAACGACGTATTCGAGCGCATCTGCGCCCCCGATCATCGCAAGACTCTCGATAGCCGCAATCTGCAGATTCGAGTCGCCTTTGTAGAGGAAATCGGCAATCGTCGGAATGTCATACTTCAGGCCCGCGCGCCCCAGCCCGCGCAAGATGTCGGCCTGCAACCGCGCGTTTTTCTCGGCAGCGATCGCCTGGCGCAGAGGCGGAGCCGTCGATACCGGGTCGAGCTTGCCGCACAGCTTGATCGCTTCGCCGCGAATGCGCGGGTTTTCGTCGACCAGCAGCTTTTCGAGATCGTCGAAGCTGATGCCATCGGGCAGTTCGAGGAAGGGTTCCGACAGATTATTCGGATGAACGTCGCGCAGCAGATAGTATGCCTTGCGCGCCTGGGTGCGCACTTCGCTCGACCGATCCATCTCACAGATCTTCGCAAACAGATCGATCGCGCGCCGGTCCTTCAGCTTGAAAAGAGTGAGTACCGCTTCCCTTCTCGCCTCTTCCGAAGGTGATTTCAGCGCCTCGGACGCTTTGGCAAACACATCGTCAGCCACGCACACCCCTTTTCGTCACGTAGGTATTGCGTGGCATATTACACCGAGACAACACTTGCATCAAAGACTATTGTCGTGCAAGGACAGGCGTGGAACTTTGATCAATGTGCGGTCTCATGTATCGGCGACCATGCCTTTTTTCATGCGATCGATTCGGCCGGTTCGTCGAACACCACCTTGTCATTTCAAGGCGCGGCGCATGGCTTTGATGGGGACGAGGAAGCTGGAAAGGAGAAGAAACAGTCCGGAGGCGATGGCCCAGATTTCCATGGCGGCGAGTTGCAGCCATTCAGAGGCGTCGAACAGCGACGGCAGCACCCAGCAGACCACCATGATCAGAGCATTCACCAGAACGGCTCTCTGATAGGTGGTGTGATCATCACCCGTACCGGTCAGCTTCCAGGCAATACCGCTGGTAGCCGCGATCACCGCCAGTGACATCCAGCCGGGTGAGGCGATGAACCAACTGTACCACTGATCAATGCTTCCGGCCATATGCTCAGCCAGGCGGCGCGCGCTGAAAAGCGGCAGCATGGCGAGCAGATTGATGTATGAGCAGAACAGCAGTATTTCAAGAACGATCATGCGTGTTCCGCATCATTCCGCGTAGTTTCAAGGCAGCTGCCGGTACATTTCCGCGTAGGCGGCAGCTTCCGCCTTCGGATCGACATTCTTTTCGATCCAGCGTTGTGCCCGCTCGCCGACGCTCCTGGCTCGATTCGGGTCTTTCAGGATCATCTCGAGCTGCTCGGAGAAGTCGTCATAATCATGAATGCGCTGATATCCCTGCGGTGACGGGCCGGTCAGGTACAGGTAACCGGTACCCTGGCCTGGATTGGTATTCTCATCGAGAATGCAGGCTCGGTTGCCGGGAATCTCGCTGGCCAGAATCGGCTTACCCAGAGCCATCGATTCGAGCGTGATCGAAGCCGAACCCTCGACGTGCGCGACGTTGAGAATGAGTTCCGAACGGCGCATCC
>CAYYIY010000095.1:0-16031 GCA_964472075.1 uncultured bacterium
TCGCCTCCTGCGATCCGGCAGCCTGCTCTCGGACTCCGTTCGCCTCTTGCCGAATTGCTCACAAGTTTCGCTCCTGCCGGCGGAAAAACGAAGGAGACCCAAATGACCCTGGAACGTCAGTTGTCAACGGCAGGGCGTCGCAGCGAAGCGAGAATCTCGCGTCCACCCTGCTTCAGCAGGGTGTCGGCAATTGCTCGGCCGAGTTCGGCGGCCTGCTCGACCGGTCCGGCGATCGTTGAACGTACTACTCGTGAGCCATGAGGATCGCCGATGCAGGCGCGAATGAAGACAGATGAACCGTCGAGTGAGGCGTGGACTCCCAGTGGGACTTGACAGCCGCCTTGTACAGTCGCGAGAAATGCTCGTTCGGCTGATGCGGCCGTCTGGGCGGCTTCGTCGTTGAGAACGGTGAGAAAAGGCCGCAGTGACTCGAGATCAACGGCTCGACACTGGATGCCGAGAGCGCCCTGGCCGGCTGCCGGGGTCAGCTCATCGAGAGAAAACCGATGCGTGATATGAGCGGAAAGTCCCAGTCGTTCAAGACCGGCGGCGGCAAGAACAATCGCGTCGACCTCACCGGCTTCCAATTTCTTCAGGCGAGTGTCCAGGTTGCCGCGCAAGGCGATGAACTTCAGATCTGGGCGTAAGGCAAGCAGTTGTGCCTGTCGCCGCAGGCTTGAGGTGCCGATACAGGCGTTCTCGGGCAGGTGTGGCAGAAGGCAACCTGTACGGCTGATCAGCACATCGCGCGGGTCTTCTCGTGCGGTAACGGCGGCCAGGCAAAGGTCGGCGCCGAGCGCATGCGGCATATCTTTCAGGCTGTGAACGGCCAGATCGATCTCATGATTCTGCAGGGCGCGTTCGATCTCGCGAATGAAAAGGCCCTGACCGCCGACTTGAAACAGGGGCAGGTTGGTGACTTTGTCACCGAGGGTGCGAATGATGACTTCCTGAATCTGAACGTCTGGAAACTTATTCTGAAGCAGAGATTGAATATGTCTGGCCTGTACAAGCGCCAGGCGACTGCCTCGGGTGCCGATGCGCAGGAGGTTCATGCCTGTTGTTTCCCTGTCTGCGGATTTTGTGCCGTCGCGGGTGGTGCCGTGTCGTCGCTCACCAGCGTGAGCGGTGTGCCGGGCACATCGTCTTCGGACAAGCCGAAGATGCGGGCCAGTTCAAGCAGTTCCGATCTGCCGGCCCGTGATCGCTCTTTTAATGCCATGATCGGATGATGCAGCCACTTTGCCAGCAGAGCCCTGGTCGCCTGGTCGACCGCATCGCGCTGTTCGGCAGACCATTCGGGAAAGCGCGCGAACAGCTTCTCGATCTCGGCCGACCGCAGGTTTTCCCCCTGTCGCCGCAAAGCCCGAATCAGCGGAGCCGCCGAATAGGCTTCAACAATCGTTTGATATGAACCGGCTTCGTAGCTGACGATGGCTTCGGCCTTCTCGCTTTCGCTGCGGCGCAGGTCGAGGTTCTGGTCGACCACTCCCTGCAGGTCGTCGATGTTGTAGACGTAGAGGTTCTCGAGGTCGTCGCAGTCGGGCGCGATATCGCGCGGCACGGCAATGTCGATGGCGAAGAGCGGGCGAAAGGGGCGCTGGGCAAGAGCGACGACAAACTCGCGTCGTCCGAGAATCGGCCTGGGTGAGCCGGTTGACGTAATCAAAAGATCAGACTGCACCATCAGTTCGGCCAGACGTTCGACCGGAGCTGCCTCACCGGAAAACTGGCGAGCCAGCTCTTCGGCTCGCGCGGCGGTGCGATTCGTGAAGATCAGGCGGCCGATACCCTGGGCGTGCAGATGCCGAGCAACCAGGGTCGCCATTTCACCGGCACCGATAACCAGAGCCGTGCAGGTCTGCAGCCGGCCGAAGATCTGTTTGGCAAGATGAACCGAAGTCGAAGCGACGGAAACAGTGTTTTCGGAAATGCGGGTTTCGGCGCGCACGCGTTTTCCGGTTTCGAGCGCCTTCTGAAACAGACCATGCAGATGTTTGCCTACAGAGCCGGCTTGAATCGCGGCCTGGTAGGACTCTTTCAGTTGGTGAAGGATCTGATTTTCTCCGAGTACCATCGAATCGAGACCGGAAGCGACTCTTAGAACATGTTTCAGAACATCGATATCGGTCTTGCGATACATGTGCGGAGAGAGTTCGTCCCAGTTGCATCCGCAACCGGCAAGCCAGTGTTGAAAAGCCTGTTCGCCGCCGCCGACGTCGCCTGCAAGATAGACCTCGACCCGATTGCAGGTGAATACCGTTACCGCTTCAATCGTTCGCCCATCAGCGCCCGGAAGCCCTGAGGTGCAGAGAGGCGCGAGTTTTTCGCGAATTTCAACCGGAGCTGTCCGGTGACTGAGGCCGATCAGCAGCAGAGACATTGCTCAATCTCCCGGGCGACAGCTTGAATTCCTTCTTCGCGAATGCGCTGAACTGTTTGCTCGGTTTCCCAGCGAGCGTGAAACGCCCGACGTTCGTCGGGATCACTGAAGGTACGGTGAATACGGTCACGCAAACTATTCATGAGGCCGGCCAGTTCCTGAAGGGCTGGTTCAATGGCGGCTTCCATGCGTTGGCGCGCCAGACGGGCCACCCCGGGGGAACCTGAGGCGATGACTGTTCCGATGAATGGCGACAGGTCGACAATCGCGCCGGTGACGAATTCGGACTGATCGGCGTCGTCGCAGCGATTGTACAATATGCCAAGAGATAAACACTTCCTGGAAAGCCTATCATGAAGTGTTGCATTGTTGGTGGCGAGAATGACGAGCTTCGTGCCTGGTTGAATGTCTTCTTCCGTTGCCGGTCGGGTTTCGCAGGATGTCGCAAGGGAGCGTATGCCGACGGCAATGTCTGGAGCGACCACTTTCACTCGTGCGCCGGCCGCGACGAGCCGTCGGGCTTTGCGTTCGGCCACGCGGCCGCCGCCGACGATCAGGACGGACTGATCGCGCAAACGAAGAAAGAGCGGGTAGAATTCCATGTCGATTACGGTCTCCAGTGCATGGTGCCGTCGATACCGAAGACGAGCAGCAGCGAGATACAGAAGCTTAAAAGGCAGGCCCACGCCCAACGCGGCCCGGCCCAGCCGGTACTGATTCGAACACCATACAGGCCACCGACGAGGACGAAGATCACCAGTGAACCCAGGACTTTCGGATGCCGAAAAGCAAGGGTTCCGTACCGGTTTATTGACCAGATTCCGCCCGTCAGAAGCCCGAGACAAAAGAGACCCAACCCGGTGCCGGTGAAAGCGGCGATCAGGGAATCGAGACGCGCGAGAGAGGGGAAGAAGAACAATGCACGATTGCGGTTCTTCTGCTTGAGATTGCGTACAAGGTATAGATAGGTTGCAGAGGCCAGAGCTGCAAGAAAGAAGAAACATTCACCTGAAATCGACCCGAATATGTGCAGAAAGAACCAGGGCCCTCCGAATTCGGGCCCCTCAAGGATCTGCGTGCGCAGAGCGGCGGCGGCTACCATCGGGATCGCGAGGGGCAGAACGAAAAGACTGAAATACACCTCGCGGCTGTGCCATTCGATGAGCAGGCAGGCGATGACCAGGGTGAGTGCGGCAAGCAGGGCCGCCAGAGAAGGGGAAAAGCGAATGGCGGAACCACCGCCCTGCAGTTGTGACACCAGAGTACCGATGTGTAGGATCAGCCCGAGGGCCGTCGCCGCGATGGCATGACGGCCGAGCGTCGGCACCCCGCGCACCTTTTCCATGAAACGAAAAATCGCGGCAAAGGCGTAGCACAGGCAGAGCAGAGCGATGGCAAGGGTCATGCCCGGCATTGTATCACTCGGCCGTCAGAGGTACAAGAACCCAGCGATTCTCGGTGAGAAAAACGTGCCTGGTCAGGCCATTTTGCACCCCTGTCGCTTTGCACGAACCACTTCGGCAACTTCGATCATCGACGCACCTCGCTTCTTCGTCGAACCTCTTCGAGCACCCATCTCTGGGCGCGTTCAGAGGGCTCGCTCCATCTTGGAGCGTGCCGACGAAGAATCGGATGACTCGACGATCTCATACGCCGAGTGTTTCGGCTACACGCCGGCAGGGATCAGCGTTCGGCCTGTTCAGGCGCCTCACCGAGAATTGCTGAATAGAACCTGAGTGAGAATCCTGCCGGCTGCACGGGGTTTACCGCTTCGGCGGTGGAAAGGCGAACTTGTGGTCGTGAATCGAAAATGCCCCAGAAGTCGTCTGCGTCGGCATGTGACACTTGGTACAGTTCTCGCCCGGGCTTGAGGACGGGTGCTGCCGACGATCGGTGTGGCAGGTGAGACAGTACTGGTCGTGCGTGAGATACTCGGTTCCTGATGCGGCATCGAAGCTGCGAAAATTCTGACAGTAGTCGCAGGTCAACCCCTTGGCGAGAAACAGGCGTTCCTTGAGAAAGTTCCATTGGCGTCGGCGATCTTCATACGTTTCATCTCCGGCGAAGGTGGTCTGATCCTGGCCGGGCTTGGGTGTCAGCCCTGAATAGAAGCGGGTGAGATCATCGCCCGGCTTGTACCCGACGGGAAAATGATACTGACCGCTGTTGTCGACTCCGGAGGTGTGGCAGCTTTCGCAGATCATTTCTGCACGGTCGGGGGGCAGCCGCGCCGGATTCATGACGAATCGCGGCGAACCGGTTCGGACGTGATTGAGAGCCGGTCCGTGGCAGGCTTCGCAGCCGACGCCGGCTTCGACAAACCGGTGGTCGTCAGCCGAAAATCCGGTGGTGTGACATCCGGCGCACTGTTTCAGCCAGTCGCGCTTCTGCCACCCGTAATCACGCACTGGAAGCCAGTTCCCGGTTGTCTGGTCGAGAATGCGGGGCAGCACGATGAGGGTGTCGGTGGCCTGAGCGACGAAACGGTGCACGAAATGCGCGCCGAGCACGTAGCGCAGCCGCTCCCGCGGGAACTCGAGATCGGCATCGGTCAGGGTTTGGGTGCGCGGGACGTCTGCAGGAATGCGGGTCATGCGCGCATGCGGCGTTTTGCTCCATTGGGCGTGAATGTCGGCATGACAGCGCACGCAGGCCTTCGATCCGGCATAGGAGCGAGTTTCGAGAGAACGCTGCGGATGCAGCACCCGCGAGGCAAAACCGGTATCGGAATCTGCATGGCAACGGCGACAGAGTTCGCCGTTCGCGTTCGGCAGAGTCAACATCCAGGTCAGATGTTTGCCGTCTTCGAGACGATCGAAGGCCGGGGCGACCCACGGCTCAGAGGCAAGCCGCTCGACGTGCGGCGAATGGCAGGTCAGACAGGAAATCCGATCGTGCTTGTCGAGCGGCAACGCACAACTGGGGCTTGCCGGCATGGACATCGGATGAAACGTGTTCTCGGCGAACGGGTGGCAGCCTTGACAGGTCTTCCAGCCGTCAGGCTGAAAGCGCTGCACCGAGATGATGGCGGCGATAGAGGCGGGCGGGCCGGCCGGCGGTTCGAGATGACACTGCCTGCAGTCCGTTTCGCGCGCCCATTGCTGATGATCAAACCCGTGAACGGGCAGAGTCGTGACGAGCAGCCCTCCGAGCAGGAAGACCCAGGCGCAGCACAACCGCAGCCTGCGCTTCGTTTTCCGCGAAAGATGCACTCTTACTCTCCCAGTTGAAGGTCGTGCAACGCCTGTTCCAGCGAGGCTTTCAGCTCGTCGGGTGCCGGTGCCTTGCCCTGGTCGATCTGTTTTTTGAGGGCGGCGAGGGGTTGAAAGCGATAACGCAGGGCCTGTTGCACTTCATTGACCGCGTCGCAGAGCATCTGGCCCTCGTCTCCCTTGCGCAGTTGCAATGGCGGCAGATCGAGCCGACCGACAGCGATGTCGTGCATGCGCCCGCGAATCTTGAACAACGGCCCGATCAGCCGATGGGTCAACAGAATCGACACCATGACAAACGCCAGCGACAGAATGAGAAACGATAACCCGTTGGTCAGCACGACGGCGGGTTTCAGAATTTCCCAGGTGGAACGCAGTCGGTTATGGGCCGACAGAAACCCCTCGGCAATGTTACGCGCGGTGATACTGTAGAGGAAGAATCCGTGAATGATGGTGCCGACGAGCAGAAGCAGAATGAGAAACGCGCCGAGTTTGAGTTGATACGACGGGAGTACGAGATAGCTTTTTCGAGAAATGGTGTTCATGCGATGTTCCTCATGGTTTTATCTGAGAATCTGAGGGAAGCAGCTGCGGGTGCACGTAGCAGGGAATATCACGGCGAAGTTTGTTGACCAGTTCCTGCTGGGCCTTGCGCGCGGCCTGCCGCTTCCAGAACTCGGCCATGCGTTCGACCTGATCGGGGACCGCCGTGGTCGGGCGAGCCTGGATGAAGAACAGGTGAGTCCCCTGTTCGTCCTGGAACCCGAAGGTCAGCGAGCCGACCGGACATTCGAGCAGTCGCTCGAATACACCGCCGGGAAAATCCTGGGCCGTGTTCCAGCCGCGGTCGCCGCCGACCCCAGCGTAGAGCGACTTCGACCAGCTGGCATTCAGTTCGGCGAAGGGGGTTCCCTGAGTCGCGGCGGCAAACACGTCGGCAACCTGTGAACTCGAGGCGACGACCAGTTCGCGCACGTGTAGTCGCTGCGGCTGAGAGGCTGCTGTGACCGGTTGCATGCTGCCCGTCGCGGGGGCGGCGGCGTGCTCGGTCAGCTGTTCGCGGGTTCGTTCGGCCAGTTCTTCGAAGAGAAACAGCGTGCGATGCATGATCGAGGTGGTTGATGCCACTGCCATGGCGTCGTCATAGTCGCGAATACGCTTCTGAAAGATCGGGTCGCGGTCGATGCCGGCCTTGCGACCTGCCTCTGAAAGCAGCAGCAGATCAAGCAACTCGCCGGCGAAGGCCTGGTCCGAAAGTTTCTCGCGGTCCTGTTCGGCCGCTTCTTTCAGCTGGCGAAAGGTGGGAAGATCGATAATCGTACCACCCACCTTGAGTGCCACCTCGCGTTCAGCGAAGTACAGGGGAAAATCGATCTTCATGCACAGGGTCATGACGAGACCGGTAAACAACACCAGGGCAAGTGCCAGACCCCAGAGTGCTGCGCGTGAGATCTGAAGATAGGGCTCTGGAAGTGGGGTGTTTTCAGATGACATCAGGAACCTCGCCTCAAGGAGCAGGTGGAGTTCTCGGCATCGACGCCGTTACGGGCTGAATGGCACTGGTACTAGCCACGATTGCCGGAGTCGGGTTCGCTGAGCCGGATGCCGGATCGACTGCCGGAGACGGTGCTGAGGAATCATTGCTGCACTGTTTCATGATCGTGAGCATCTCCTGCAGATCAAACGGGCCGGCGCGAGAATAGCGTATGACACCGCCGGGGTCGACGAGAAACACGGACGGAGTCATCCGCACGCCCCACTGATCTGCAGAAAGATACGCTGCTGACGCGACCTCGTCGACGAGAATCGTTGCCGTCAATCGGCGTTTGTTCAGAAAATTTTGCAGGCCTTTCTTCATGCGGGTGCTATCGAGAGAAATGAAAAACGGCCGGCACGAGGGTGATGCCAGATGCGCTGTCTCCTCGATCAGGTGAGGAATTTCATCGAGGCAGGTGTGACAGAAGAGAGACCAGAAGAACACAAGTGACCAGGTTCCGGTTGCGGGAACCTGATGTTTTGTCCCAGACAGATCTTCGATAGAAGTGCTTGGGGCAACTGTTCCCGGCTGGAGAAATGGACCCGGTTCGGCTGATGCGGGGACCGTCGGTGCCGCGAGCCAGAACGCGATAGACAGAATAACGGCAATGAGAGCCGATGTGTTGAAATAACAGTTTGTACAATCGGGGGCAATGCCCGACCAGAGTCTACAGCTTCTCAGCGATCGCATTCTCGATCTCCGTTTCCATGCTTTTATCGTAACCCAGGTGTGAATACAAAACCTGTCCGCGACGGTCAGTCAGAACCACTTTCGGCAGAATCGTCACCTGAAAGGCTTTCATCAGGGCAGATTCATCGTCAATAGCGATCTGATACGGAATTTTGGTAGGGAAGGTGCGAAGAAACTTCTGCACTTTCTGCAGGGGAAAGCCGGGCGGGTGAACCCCGATGATCGTGAGCTTCTCCTTCCAGTTTTCATGCAGGTGCACGATGAATGGAATCTCTTCGATGCAGGTGCCGCATCTGATCGACCAGAAGACGAATAGAATCTTCTTGTCCGAAAAAATGCCGGAAAGTTTGAACTTTTCGCCGTTAATGGTTGACATCGTAACGCCCTCGAGCGACCCGAAGCTCGAAGAAGGCGCATCAGGACCCATCAGCCACAGCAGGGGCAGGGTGAGAATGACGATGGTCACCAGCAGAATATGGTTCCGATTCATGGCCTCGACATGATAGCACGTTCGTCCTCTGAACACAGTTTTCAGCCACAATGAATCGGGGTCATTCAGTTCTCTTGAAACTCTGTTTTTCCCCGGCATCGCTCAACGATTCGCCATTGCGGCAGAGAGCGCTCTCTCACCATCAGTTTTTCACCATGGGTTTCACGAGGGCCGCAGACGGTCTCTTCATGTGTGGCGAGCCGCAGTTCCAGAGTCGCCGCTCGCTCCGGTGCTGGTGTTAGGCCGCTACATCGGCATCGTGATGGTCAGGTTCGCCCGGCTGTGTCAGTTCCCGGGCGCGACCAGAGGAATCTTGCATTTGGGGCAAATGCAGGACTGATCGCTGACGAACTTGCATTTCGGGCACTCATACAGAACCGTGATCGCGTTTCCCGCTGTCGGCGGCGGTTCTCGAGATTCCGTGCCGGCTGTTTCCGAGGCGGTGGCTGTCTTGTCGGTCTGGTTCCCGTCGCCCTCATCATCCTCATTTCCTTCGCTTTCTTCTTCGTCCGAATCGGCGCTCTTGTCGCCACTCGCTTTTTTGGCTTCCTCTGCCTTCTGCTTTTCCTCTTCTTCTTTTTCTTTGCGTTTCTTCCGCCGCTCGTATGCATCCTGATCATAGTCTGACGATGAGCCACCTGACGAGCCGGCATACGATGAGCCGCTCGAGCCTGAACTGCCTGTGGCACGGCTGACGCCATCGGCGCATTCCGCACGATACGAGAACATCAACAACAGGAACGCCGACAGCAGGCCCCCGAAAAGAGCGATCAGGACAGATCGATTCATGATTTCCCTCCCGTGCATTCGATGCTCACCGGCGCAACTGGTCCGCTTTGCGGCGCAGTTCTTCCACTTTTGTGGAGCCCAGCTTCTTGAGTTCCCCGAGACTTTCACGCACTTTTATCTCGCCGTCAAGTTTCTCGAGGGCTTCCTGCATGTCCAAGCCGAGGTCATACAGGCTTCGCAAGACCGGCCCTCCGGGAAGATACCGCTCGTCGCCTTTCTGCAACAGCAGTTTCACGACATCTCCATGGTCGCGCAGCTCGGCCATCGACAGTGTGGTCAGGTCGAGCCAGGTGTCCTTCAGCGAGATCTGCTGCTTTTTTTTTTTTTTTTTTCCATCATGCGTGTTGAAAACATGCAAAAAAGCCGGAGCGACGAGAAGCAACGCCAGTCCGACGAACAGCCCATTTCTCCATAGAACACTTCTCATGTGAATCATTCTACTCTATTCGCCGATAATGTGCATGCCGCAACTCTGATTGCGGTGATGGCGGTATTGGTCGAAATTCGTGGTTTTCGGGAGTTTGCAACGCATGCGTCTGCAGAGACTGGCTGAACAATACGGATTGCCGGCTCTGCTGCTGTTGCTGCCGTTCGTCATGCTGGGGTTTCGCGTCTCTGACGACCAATCGACGCTCGGAACCCCCCAATGGCGCGCCCGCATGGAAGCCGCGGCCAATCGACTGCAGCAGGAATCTTCCTTCGAATTCTGGCTGCAGGAATCGCTTCGCCGTTTCAACCGTTCGGTGCAACGAAAACGCGATTCTGGAAGCTGGCCCACCGATGCCGACATTCGACGTGCCAGACAAGCGGCACGCGTGGGAGTGATTCCCGAGGGCTACTGCTGGATGGTTGTGTTCCCGGGCGGCACCGGGCCAGGAAAACCTCGCCTGATCGAGCATGGCGGACTCGAAGCTCCGAACGGGGTGACGATTCGCAACCTGCTCGAACAGGTGTTTCTCGCCAACATCGGCAAGGAATCGGCCCTGAGGACCAAACGCTGGGAAACCACTCTGAAGAATCTGTTCGGTTTGTTCGTCACACCCGACATGTTTGACTCGCGCATGAAGGGGCGTGCGTTTCCGGTAGTGTTCGAGTCGCGTCATCGCTGGATGGCCTGGGATCTCGTCATGAGTGGCGATTCGTCCGTTCCGGCTTTTGCCACCGCCATGATGTTCGAGGCACCCACGCAGAATGTCGCTGAAATCCTTATTCCGACCATGCTTCGAGAGTGGAAGTCACGCGATATTCTTCCGGCATTTCTCAGTTTTCCGACCGAACCGAGCGGTGCCAGAGTGCGGCGATTTCTTCACAGGCGCCTGGGTGCACAGTTCTGCGCGCCGGTACTGGCGGACATCCAGAAGGAAATGGAAATTGTTTTGCCGGAAGACAGGCAGAAATCACAGGTCGGTGATTTGCGGCTTCCGTACCGGTATGTCGGACAGAATCGGCTGCTGGGAAGCGCGGTTTCGCGGGTTGTTCCATTGAATCCGTTTCACGGGTGTATCGGGGTTCTGGTGACCCGGGCCCCGCCCGTGCGTGAGACCTGGGTCGACGAACTGATGCGAGGTTATGCGATTCTCCTGGCAACCGGAGTCTTTCTCTACGGCTTTCGTCGATGGTGTCTCGGGCGGGCCCCCGATCTCTCGGTGCGAGGGCAGTTGCTTATCTGGCTTTTCGGGCTGGTGCTGGCCCCATGGCTTCTGGCGCTGGCCGTTGGCTCGCAGTTTCTCGGTGATCTGAAGGAAAACCTCATCGATGCTCGGTCGCGCGACGTCGAGGCAACGCTGGCTCACCTTGATGCCGGTATCGGCAGTCTGCTGTCAACCAGTGAGCGAGCCTGTCGCAAAGCCTTGGAGGCTCCCGATCTGGTCGATCGTCTCAAACGCGCTCAACTCGAAGGGCAACCGGCTGATGCGATTCTGACGGAAATTGTTGAACGGGCTGATCAGGCGGGCCTGAAGCTGCGCAGCCTGACCGTGATGGGGCACAACGGATACCGACAACACTGGGTTGAACCGGGTGTTCCGCGTGAACATTCCGACCTGTTGCTCGATTTTGTCGAGATCGGCTATGGCCGTCGATTTCACGCGTTCGAGTTGCCGGACCCGGTCTTCGCCAGCCAGCCCTATGTTCTGAAAGTCCGAACCGCCCTGGCACGCCGCGCCGGATCACCGACGACTCTGCTGAATTTCGAGTCGGTCGACCGTTTCTGGGCTGGCGACATGGCGCATTCTTCCTATGTGTGGCGCGGGTACAGCAACGCGAAAGTGTGGTTTCTTGTCATCCTCGTCTGGGACCAAGCGGCGGAAAATCTGCGATTTCTGTCTCAGAGTCTGGCTCGTGAAAACGAGCGCCAGTCGCAGGTTCGTCTCGGTGCCTACAGGCAGTTTGAAAATCGATGGGTACCAGTAATGGGGTCGGCCCGGCATCCGGAATTTGAGCGCCTGGCGAAGCGCGGGGCGTTTGCGCGTGGGCATCAGATTCGCGGCAACTGGTTGAATTCGCAACTGATTCAGACGATGCCGTGTCTGCGACTGCCGAGTGTGAAACTGTTGGCGGCGAGTTCTCTGCACGACATCTGGATGAGGATTCTGCGAGAAGTTCTCTTGATTATGGCTCTGTTGATCGGTTCATGCGGCCTGGTGGTCGGCATGGCGATTCGAATGGCGCGTCATGTGTCCGATCCGATTGTGCGCATCAGCAGTGGGTTGAACCGCATTGCCGGCGGTCATCTCGATCTGACCTTGCGTGACGACACGTTTCGCTGGGATGAATTGGGCGATGCGCTGCGCGAACTCGACACCTTGACGGGAAAACTGCGTGAGCGCCGCGATCTGCTGAGTTTCGTTTCGCCTCAGGTGCTCGAAAATCTTTCCGGGGGCAACCTGCTCGAATTGGCTCGTGGGCGCAGCCGAGAAGCGACGGTGCTTGCCTCGGACATTCGCGATTTCACAACCATGACGGAAATGTACGAGCCGCGCCAGGTGTTCGCCTTGGTGAATCGCCATCTTCAAGTCATGGCCGAGGTGATCAGGCGGCACGGCGGCGTCATTGACCGCTTTGTCGGAGATGCGATCTTCGCGGTTTTCTATGCCGAGCAGAAAGACGACCATGTGTGGTCAGCCGTGCAGGCGGCCGAGGCCATGAACGGGGCACATCGGGCCATTTTACAGGAACGGTCGGCCGCAGGACTGTTCGGATACCGTATGGGAATCGGCATCGAAACCGGACGTCTGTTGTCGGGAGTACTCGGCGATTCTGAAACGCGACTGGACTTTACGGTTTTGGGTGAGATCATCACGCGGGCTGCCGAACTGGAAAATGCCTCAAAGAAGGGAACCGGCTCGCATATTGTGATTTCCGACGGTGTGCGGGCGTGCCTGTCGGAACGAGTGGACTGTCACCCGGTGAGCGGCGAACCCGGTGCCTGGGAACTTGATCAAGCCGGGGGCGGCCTGTCAGAAAGGAATTGTGATGCCACGAACCCCGAATCACCACGTTTGACGACTGCGGCTTCTAGTACGCCGCCGGAATCCGAAGCTGCAGATCGACCGCCGGCAGTGCCAATGTTATCGCCTTCACGCACGCATTCATCTATCGAAGACAACAAGCCGATGGCCCTGGCCATCGTCCTGTTGATGGCCATCTCGGTCGGCACGGCTTTCCTTTCCTGGAATGAGCGACATAGAAGCAGCGAGCTGGGCAGGGTTCGACAAGCACTGCAGTCGGCTGCCACCCTTCTGCATCCTGAACGTATCCTGGTCGAGCAGACCCGACAGGCTTTGCAGATCGTCGCCGAGCCGATTGCCGAAGGAAAACCCGTTGACGAGCGTCTGCTTGAGCAACTGCGCCTGCGCTTGCGAACCATCTATGCCGCGGCTCCGAAGTGGCAGGTGTTTCTGGGCCTGTATTCCGATCAAGAGCCGGCACCGCCCGTCGGCCCCACCTTTGCAATGGTCGGAGGCAGCATGCGTCGACTGATCGATGATCACCGATCGCCTGACGCTCTGCAGCCATTCTTTTCAACTCAGGAATGTGAATACATGGGCTTTCTGGCCCAGGCCTATCATCTCGATCGGTATGCGGAAAGAACCGACATGATGCCTGATCTGGCGCGCTGGAAACAGCAGGCGTTTGATCTGCGCGGATACAAGGCGAAAGACTACGATGACATCTTTTCCCGATGCATGAACAATATTTCCTGGGAGGTCAGTACCTTTCAGACCGTTGGTATGGGCTGTTTCCCGATTTACCGCACGGAACAATCCGATCTCGATCCTGCCGACCCGGCTTCGGTCAGCACCGAGTTGTTCGACCCTGAAAGGGTTCGCGCGAGGTTGGTGCAGACGAGAAGACAGCTGAAGGGGATGATGTTGGTTTTTCTCGATCAGAAAGCGGCTTCCCTTGAACATCTCGCACCCTTCATGGTCGATGATTATCGCAAGCTCGGCTGTGAGCTTGAGATTATCGAGGAAGGCGAACCGCCCACGGCTCTGTGTCGCAACCGTCTTTTTCATGAAGACACGGAACTGCAGTCGATAATACGGCAACCTTCTTCACCAGTGCATGAGACAAGATCATGGCTAGTACTCGAGGAAGTAACGACTCTGAAGAAATCGTATCGGGTCATGCTTGCGAAAGCGAGGCAGAGTCCGTTTGCGTTTTCGGCCCTGTCGGGAGCCGCGGCCGTTCGAAGGCAAGGGGAATCTGATGTCGCGAGTGAATCCCGTGAAGTTGCTCATACCGGCGGTTGGCAGTCGCTCGGTTATTCCTTCTGGGTCATGTTCTTTGCTGGGTTCCTGCCGATGTTCTGGGTGATCGACCGCACGGTGCGCCGGTTCTTTGATCAGGAATTTCTCTCGCTGCGCCATCATCTCGCCGGTCACTTTCTGCTGGCGATCGTGCCGGTGCTGTTTCTCGTCTGGCAGATGCTCGAACGTGCCGGTTTCGAAAGTGAGGAACGCTTGAACAGTCGGTCGCGTGTTCATCTGCAGGAGCAGGTGCAGCGTCTGGAAAACTCGGTCGACCTCTTCTCCGGATATGCCATGACCGCCTTCGAACGCGAGCTTCAGGGTGAAGCCGGGGTGAAAATTGCGGAACATTTGATGCGTGGTGATGCAGAGAGAGTCCCAGTTGCTTCAGACTGTCAAGGTCATCTGGTCAGTATATATGAGCATTTGACCCAACGCGGCTTGCTGCCCATGCACCTCGATCTGCTGCATCCCAGAAGCGAAGCCGTGCGATACCCGCTCGGCACTGCCGAGAAAGAACTGCAACGGGGCACGTTGGTGCAGCGGTATGCCTGGCGTGACGTCTTCAGACGTCTGGTTGCCGATCGCCAGGGAGTGTCCGCTCGAATGTCGGACAAGGATGCGACAGAAGATCTGGTGCTCGGCTCAGAGCTTGACGAGTTCAGCCGCGGCGTGGGCATCGGTCTCGAACCCGAGATTCTCGCCCGGTTTCTGCTGTCGCCGATGTTTTTCAGTTCATGGGCGAGCGGACAGCAGGAAGTACGTGCTGTTGCCAAGCGCTTGCTCTACAAGGATCTCTTTCCGGTTGCCGAGGTTCATCTGGTGTGGCGGTCTCCTGCACCTGAAGCCTCTGTGTTTTCTTCATGGGTGCCGTCGAGCGAAGTCGATGAAGAGGGAGTGCGCTGGCTGCCGCTGTCGCGAAAGGACGTCCAGGGTCGCCTGGTGCGGCCGTTCCTGCTGCGACCGCATCTTTATCGCGGCAGTCTCGATCGGGTGCGATTTGTGGTTCGTGATATGACGCCGGACCAGAGAAACCAGGCGGCATTGGCAGCCGATTCCGGTCGCCCGCTGGTGAATGAGACCGGCAGTGGTGATGATCAGATCCTGCGCTATTGTTCACCACTGATGTCGATGTCGCAGTATCTGATGATGGCGGAATACCCGCTTGGCAAGATGATCGCGAAGATGCGAACGGCCGTGCATCTGCAGCAGTGGGCGCTTCTGGCCTTGATGCTGCTGGCACTGATTCTGTCCCGTCGTGCGGCCCTGCGTTTCCTCGAGCCGATCAGCGCCCTGAAACAAGCGCTAAGGCAGGTGCAGAAAGGCGATTACACCCAGAGGCTGCCGACAGGCTGGGGTGCCGAGTTCGGCACCATGGCTCGTTCGTTCAACCTGATGACCGGGTCCGCGGAAGAAGGCCGCATTCTCGGGAAGTTTGTTTCGGATTCCGCTCGGGCTGTCGTCGGCTCAGGAAAGATCTCTGAGTCTGATCGCTCTGGTACGCAGCAGCAGGTGACGGCCATGTTCGTCGAACTGGCCGGCTTCAAAGCCATTCTCAAGAAGCGGCACCCGGAATGGATTGTCGAGAAAGTGAACTGGTACTTTGAAACCATGTCGAGAATTATTCGGTATCGAGGCGGGGAGATCGACAAGTTCATCGGCGACAAGATTCTGGCAGTCTTTCGCGATGACGCGACGGCCGTGGGTCAAACCAATCATTCCCGTGCCGCAGAAGCCGCCTGTGACATGCGTCGAACCATGCAGGAGCAACTGCGTCTGCTGGACCTGGATCTGGGCATCGGCATGGTCAACGGACCGGTGCTGGCGGGGGTCATGGGGGCCCAGGCGGTGCGCCTCGAATACACCGTCATCGGCGATACCGTGAATCTCGCCTCGCGTCTTGCCGATGTAGCCGGTCGTCTGCCGGGCGGCGGCATCGTCGTCGAACGAGCGATTGTCGAAGCCCTGGGGCATTCAGGCTGGACCGGAACGTTTGAAGCCTTGCCGATCAGAACGGTGAAAGGCAAAAAGCGTGAGGTCGAAGTCTTTCGCATGCTTGAGTGAAGCCGCAGGTGAAGCCCGCCCATGATCACCAGTCGCTGTATTGCGATCCAGGGTCATTTCGTTCTCTCGAGACTCTGTTTTTCCGCCGGCATCGCTCAACGATTCGCCATTGCGG
>CAYYIY010000096.1:0-15420 GCA_964472075.1 uncultured bacterium
AATCTTGATTTCGAAGGCGGGTTTCGGCGGTTCGACCGGGGTATCTGGTTGTGCAGACTGGGACGCCTGTGTGCCGACCGGGGCGGCTGGGTCAGCATCGCCGGGCATGGCGATGCCGATAGTCGAGACCGGTTTCGTCTTGAGCGGCAGTGGGGCGGCGTATTCCAGGACACGCTCCTGCGGTCCTGAAGGGGTCTGCACGGTCACGCGCACTTCGCGCATCTGGCCGTTACGGTCCTGGTTGGGGGATTGATAGGCGAGCTGAAAGTGCCGCTCGGCCTTCATCAGCGAACTGATGCGTTCATACACGGCAAACAACGCCTGCGCCTTGGGTGCATACATGTACCAGCCGCCGGTTTCTGAGGCGAGCTTTCGGAGCACGTTCTGATCTATCAGGTCTCCCATGCCGACGGCGATGATGCGCACTTGTTTTTTGCGTGCAAAGTTCAACGCGTCATCGAGCGTGTGAATCGACATCTGCCGGCGGGTCACCGGCGTTTCGTCGCGACCGTCGGTGAAGAGAATCATGGTGCGAAAGTCGCGCGGGTCCGAGTTGGCATACAGTCGATCGCAGGCCATGTAGATGGCATCATAGAGACAGGTGCCGCCCCACGGGCGCAGCTTTTCGACCGCCGCGATCAGGTCGTTGCGTTCGAGCGTGAACCCCTGGTCGATCTCGACGTCGCTGGCGAACGAGATCACCTCGATCTTCAGACCCGAGGGCAGAGACTTGAGGAACGCCACCGCCGAATTGCGCACGTCCTTGATCTGGTTTTCGAGGCTCGACGAACGATCGAGCACGAAGGCCATGATCTGGCGCGGGGCAGCGCCGGCAACAGAAAACTCCGAAATTGCGGTGCCGCCTTCGGTGATGGCGAACGTACCGGGTGTCACGTCAAAAGACCCGCCGGCTATCAGCTTAACGCGAATTGAAATCAGCGGAAAATCGACGGTGACGGCATGCACCGACAGGGCTTCGGGCTCGGCCGCGTAGAGCAGCCGGAAACTGCCGACCACAATCAGCAGCATCAAGGCCCGAAGCCCGCGAAGACCGCGCATCAACCGATGGCTTTCATCAGCAGTTCGGTGATCTGCTTGCTGAGCTTGGCAGGCTCAGGCGGCTTGCCGCCCTCGGCGAGAATCGCCTGGCCGAACAGCAGATCGGTGTATTCACGCAGTCGCGCATCGCTCGCGTCGATCTTGTGAATGGCCTGCATCTTGTCGAGAATCGGGTGTGTCGGGTTCAGCTCAAGAATGCGCTTGGTGTGCGGCATCTCTTTGCCCGAGGCGCGCAGCAGCTGCTCGAGCTGCGGACTCATATCATTGAGTTCACTGACCAGACACGCGGGCGAAGAGGTCAGGCGGCTCGACAGGCGCACTTCTTTGACGTGATCGCTCAGGTGGCTCTTCATCAGCTCGAACAGCGACTTGCAGGAATCCTGCTTCTCTTTCAGCGCTTCTTCCTTCTTCTTCTTTTCTTCGTCGCTGCCCAGGTTCACCTGGCCTTTGCCGATGTTCTGGAAGCGCTTGCCCTTGTACTCCATGGTGAAGGGGACCCAAACCTCGTCGACCGGGTCGCTGAGCAACAGCACTTCATAGCCCTTGTCACGGAACGCTTCGAGATGCGGCGACTGTTCGAGAATCTGCCGCGATTCGCCGGTGAGGTAGTAAATATCCTTTTGCTCGGGTTTCATCCTTCCGACATACTCTTCCAGAGTGGTTAACTCGGTAGCGTGATTTGTACTCGGCAGCAGGGTCACCTCGAAGATGCGGTCGCGATCGCCTGGTTCCTTGAACAGGCCTTCCTTCACCACGCGGCCGAACTCCTTCCAGAATTCGAGATACTTGTCTTTCTGCTCCTGCAGCATGGTGCGCAGGGTGTCGAGCACCTTCTTGATGATCGACTTGCGAATGCCCTGAATCTGGCGATTCTGCTGCAGAATCTCGCGCGAGATGTTCAGTGACAGATCGTCTGAATCGACGACGCCGCGCACGAAGCGCAGATATTCCGGAATCAGTTCCTTACAGTCGCTCATGATGAAGACGCGCTTCACATACAGGTGAATACCGCGGCTGCCTTCAGGGAAGAACAGATCGTGCGGGGCTTTCGACGGCAGAAACAGCAGCGAGCGGAAGTCGTTCATCGCCCCTTCGGCACGGTACACGATATGCTTCATCGGTTCCGTCCAGTCATGGCTGATATGCTTGTAGAACTCCTTGTACTCTTCTTCGGTGACCTCTTTCTCGGGGCGGGTCCAGATCGCCTTCATCGAGTTCAGGGTCTGATCTTCGACGACCTTCTTCGGTTCGGTGCCTTCCTTGATCTTGCCGTCGGCATCGCGCTCGTGTTCGGTGCGCTCGGTTCGCATCTTGATCGGGTAGGCGACGAAGTCGGAATACTTGCGCACGATCTCGCGAATGGTCCATTCGGCGGTGAAATCCTGGGCTTCTTCGTCGTCCTTGTCTTCGGGTTTCAGATGCAGCGTGACGGTCGTGCCCTGGCGATCGCGTGAAGCCTCGGTGATGGTGAAGCGGCCGTCGCCGACCGATTCCCACTGCCAGGCCTGGGTTTCACCCGCCTTGCGGCTGACGACAGTGATCTTGTCGGCGACCATGAAGCTCGAATAGAAGCCGACGCCGAACTGGCCGATCAGCTCGGGGGAACCGGCCTTTTCCTTCGCTTCCTGGATGAGCCGCAGATAGTCGCGAGTTCCGGATTTGGCGATAGTACCCAGATAGGTAAGCATGTCATCGCGGTTCATGCCGATACCATTGTCTTCGATGCTCAGGGTGCGGGTCTGCGTGTCGGCGGCGATGCGAATGTGCAGGTCTTCGGCCAGGGAACGCAGTGCTTCGTTGGTCAACGACTCGAAGCGTAGCTTGTCGATGGCATCTGAAGCATTCGAGATCAGCTCGCGCAGGAAGATTTCCTTGTGTGAGTAGACCGAGTGAATCATCAGCTCGAGCAGTTGTTTCGCTTCAGCCTTGAATTCAAAAGTGTTTGTCGTATCGCTCATGGAGAGACCTCCTGTGAATGTGTGTTGGTGATGTTTTACCTGTACTCAGGCGCTGATGCAACTGGTACGGCGGTTTGCAGCATTAGACGGAAAGAGTCCCGGGAAGGTTCCCGTTTTTCGCTATTTTTCGATGGGATACCCGGCGGAGATCCAGGCGGCAGTGCCGCCGGAAATGTTGACCAGTTTCACGTTGGGAATCTGCCGTTCAAGAGTGTTGCAGGCCATCGCCGATCGGGCGCCCGAATGGCAGATGACGTAGACGGTCTTTGCGGCCTTCAGTTCGGTGGTGCGTCCGGCGATGGCCCCGAGCGGAATATTGATCGCACCCGGCACCCGGCCGTCGGCGAACTCGTCGGGTTCGCGAACGTCGATCAAAAGTGTGTCGGCAGGACGAGAGGCGGCGTTGACCCAAACTTCATGCAGTTGTTGGACGTTCATAGTGTCTCCCTTCCAGGCAAACGTCGATTTGATGATGTAGAGAATGACAGCAACGATGACAATGGTAAAAAACGTGGGCATGTTCTTGCCTTTCAATGGATGGTCGGGGTCCCTTCTTCGTGCTCTTTCAGGTGTTCTTCGCAGAACCCGCGTCCATCTGTTCCGCAGGCTGCGCAGGTGCAATAGCGAATGAACACGTCGGGGTCGTTCTGCGGGCTGCGACCGCACACCGAACAGGAGTGCCGCGGCGGTTCGGCCGCCTTCATGGTCTGTTCGAACTGACGACGTCGCAGGTTGGCGGCACCGGTTTTCATGGCCAGGGTGAACGCCGCCGGGCCGAAGAACAGCAGATAGTTGCCGATCGAGAGCGCGGCGACGATCTTGAACAGCAGCGGCGCGGTGACGACGGTATACAGAATCATCAGCCCGGAAAACAGCGCCAGATACTTGATCTTTACCGGAATGATGAAGAACAGCAGAATCTCGTAGTCGGGGTAGATGGTGGCAAAGGCGAGAAACAGCGAAAGGTTCAGATACGTGTTCGGAATCGCCATTTCCGGAACCAGAAACCCGCATAAGATGGTGGCAATCGCCCCGGTCAGGTAGTACACGGTAACGCGAAAGCTCCCCCACGCCTCTTCAAGACCGTCTCCGCACATCACCAGAATCATCAGTTCGAAGATGAGCAGAATCATGTTGAAGGTGGGCGGGTGAAACAGAAACGTGAAGACGCGCCAGATCTGGCCGTGCATGAGCGTGTCGCCCGAGAGCAGCCAGAAATCCCGCGGCGTGGTTCCCGACGTGATCAGGCCGAAAGCGAAGAGCATGCCGATGGTAACGACGCGAATCACTCCAGGAACGGCAAGCCCCGGCAGACGTCTTTCCAGTCGATCGAGCCAGTCAGATTGTTGCATGGCGGGGTTCGGCACCTCGTGTACGGAAATCATGCGGTGAAAGTCGGCGTATGGTAGCATACTTCGACGCAAGTCGACTATGTACCAGGGAGGAAGAGAGCAATGCTTGAAATGGTGGATCTGAAGAAGAAACTCGACAAACCCGAGTTCAAGAAATGGATGGATGACGCGGAGCGCAAGATCAACGAACTGCAGCGCCGCATGAAGGATGCCGGGGTGCCGACGATTATCGTCTTCGAGGGCCTGGAAGCGGCCGGCAAGGGCACCTGCATCAACCGACTGATGTTGCCGCTCGATCCGCGCGGCTTCAAGGTTCACCCCATTCACCCGCCCAATGAGGAAGAACGCCTGCGCCCCTTCCTGTGGCGATTCTGGAACAAGCTTCCCGCGCGCGGCCGTCTGGCGATCTTCGATCATTCCTGGTATGACCGCTGCCTGACCGAGCGGGTCGAGAAGGAAGTGTCGAGCAAGAGTCTGCAGAACGCATACGAAGAGATTCAGGCATTCGAGCGGCAGCAGACCGACGACGGCGCCGTGCTGGTCAAGTTCTGGCTGCACATCAGCCGCAAGGAACAGCGCAAGCGGTTCAAGGCGATTCTCGACAACCCGGCCACAGCCTGGAAGATCGGCAAAGAAGAAAAACGGCAGCAGAAACAGTACGACAAGTATCTCGAAGCCGCCGAAGAAATGTTCGAGCGCACCAACACGGCGTTCGCCCCCTGGGTGATCGTCGAGGCGCACGACAAGCAGTTCGCCATTCAGAAGATCTTTCAGACCATCATCTCGGTCTGGGAAGCGGCCCTGGAAAAGGCGGCACAGAAGGCGGACGCGGCCGCCGCAAAGTCGAAGGAAAAACCGGCGAAGAAGGCGCCCAAGGCGCTGCCGGCGAAGAACGTCACCATTCTTTCCGCGCTCGATCTGACGAAGAAGGTCGCCGAGAAGGAATACGACGAGAAGATCGACAAATACCAGAAGCGGCTGCTTGAACTGGAGCACGAGATTTACGTGCGGCGCATTCCGGTCGTGGTGGCTTTCGAGGGGTGCGATGCGGCCGGCAAGGGCGGCGCGATCAAGCGGCTCACCGAACGACTTGATCCGCGTGGATATGAAGTCATTCCAATCGCAGCGCCGACCCGCGAGGAACTCGATCACCACTATTTGTGGCGGTTTGCGCGCGCCCTGCCGAAGGCCGGGCACCTGACGATCTTCGATCGCACCTGGTACGGTCGCGTCCTGGTCGAACGGGTCGAAGGCTTCTGTTCCGATGCGGCCTGGCAGCGGGCATATCGGGAAATCAACGAGTTTGAAGCGCATCTGGCACACGACGGCACGGTCCTGGTCAAGTTCTGGCTGCATATCGACCAGGACGAACAGATGAGGCGTTTCAAGGAACGCCAGAACACTCCCTGGAAACAGTGGAAGATCACCGAAGAAGACTGGCGCAATCGTGAGAAGTGGCCATTGTACGAGACAGCGGTGAACGATATGCTGGCCAACTGCTCGACCAGCTATGCTCCGTTCACGATCGTCGAGGCAAATGACAAACTGCACGCCCGGCTCAAGATTCTCAAGACCGTCATCGACGCGATTGAGAAGGCGCTGAAATCCGGAGTCGGCAAGGCCTGAACGACTTCACAACCGGTACGGAGGCAATCATGAAACTCGATATTCTGCCTGAAATCCGCGAAGCACTGGCGACCCATAAGCCCGTCGTCGCGCTTGAATCGACCATCATTGCGCACGGCATGCCGTATCCGGATAACCTGAAAACCGCGCAGATGCTCGAAGCGACGGTGCGGCAGCACGGCGCGGTGCCGGCGACGATCGCGATTCTCGGCGGGGTCTGGAAGATCGGTCTGTCGTCGGCTGATCTCGAGTTTCTGGCCGTCGCGAAAGAGGTGCGCAAGGCGAGTCGCATGGATCTCGGCGGTGTGATCAGTCGCGGGCTGCACGCCGCCGTCACGGTCAGCGGCACGATGATCGGCGCTGACCTGGCGGGTATTCGCATCTTCGCGACCGGCGGCATCGGCGGCGTGCA
The DNA here is from genome assembly GCA_964472075.1 of uncultured bacterium. GTDB lineage: Bacteria > Muiribacteriota > Ozemobacteria > Ozemobacterales > Ozemobacteraceae > CAYYIY01. Next base: position 6,408 of record CAYYIY010000096.1, read on the forward strand.
TCGCGGCGCGCCACAGACGTTCGATATCTCGGCCGACCTCGAAGAACTCGGCAAAACGCGGGTCGCCGTCGTCTCGGCCGGAGCCAAGGCGATTCTCGATCTGCCGCTGACGCTCGAGTATCTCGAAACGAAAGGCGTCCCGGTCGTCGGCTTTGGTACCAGTGAGCTGCCTGCGTTTTATACGCGAGAAAGCGGTTTGAAGCTGGTCGAACGAGTTGATACCCCGGAACAGGCCGCCGCCCTGTTGCACGAACATTGGCAGGTGCCGCATTCCGGCGGCGTGTTGTTCGCCAACCCGATTCCGTCCGAGTCGGCTATGCCGCGAGCGCAGATCGAAGGCGCGATTGAAGATGCGTTGAAGCAAGCTGAACGCGAAGGCATCAGCGGTAAGGCCCTGACCCCGTTCCTGCTCAGCGCTCTCGGCAAGATCACCGCCGGCGCGAGCCTGACCGCGAACATCGCTCTGGTTAAAAACAACGCCGCCGTTGCCGCCCGCATCGCCGCCGCCCTTACCCGCCACCTGCAGTCGACCTGCTGACCATCGCCCGATTGTCCACAGCGCCGCTGACGAGCCACACCTGGCCGTCAGCGGCGCTCTCGTTTTGTAAGATGTGATTGGAAGCGGTTGAGGCGAATGGCGACGGGCAGGATCAGTCGTCGCCGGAGGTGTCGGGCATGTCCGGCATGTCCGGCATGCCGGGCATATCGGGCATGGCGTCCTGCAGTTGCTGGTTCATCTGGTCGTAGGTTTGATTCACGGCGTCCTGGGCTTTCTGGTGGTCGCTCAGGTTGTTTTGGTCTATCTGCTCGAGAGTGGTGTTGGTGCCATCGATGATCTGATCGGTCTGCTGTTGATTGGCGGCGTCGATCGCGGCGTTGCTTTCGTTCGCGGCGTCGATGGCCTGGTTTCCCTGGTTGATCCCGTTGTCGAGATGCTGCTGATTCTGCTGATCGAGCTGTTTGAACATCTGATTCACGTCTCTTTCGACGTGCTCGAGGCCGGGGCCGAGCGAGCCGATTTGTCCGAGCGAGCCGACACTGTGAGACCCGAGGCGGTCGATGCGACCGGTGTTGCCTAACGGAACATGATCGAGACGGCCGACGCTGCCCGGCTTGCCTAAATCGGGTGGGTTCAACTTCATGCCGGTCGCTTTGCCCGTACTCGTTCCGGAAGTCCCGGTCATTTGTTCCTGTTTGTTCTTCAGTTGTTCGACGGTCGGGGCGATGTACCAGCCTTTGCCCTGGTCTTTTTCGCCTTTGGCCTTGCTGTTGACCGCGAGGTCGCGGCGCGTGCCGTCGGGTTTCGGTTCGGGTGTCGTGTAGGTAAAGTGATACAGGCGCTCCATCATCATTTTCCGGCTGAGCTCCTGATACGCTTTCGCCAGCTGCTCGGGTTTGGGAACATGTAAGTACCAGCCGTTGGTTTGATTTGCGCATGACTGCAGCAGGTTTGTGTCGATGCCGTTGCCCAGACCGACGGTAATCAGACGCACGTGGGAACGTCGCGCGAACTCGATCAGCTCTTCCGGTTTCTTCGAGGAAAAGGGCGACTTACCGCCGGGAGTTTCATCGCGACCGTCGGTCAGGCACACGATCGTCTTCAGATCATTTGTACCTGCCTGATTGCGGAGGGCATCACATGACTTGTACAAAGAATCGATGAGCAGAGTGCCGCCCCACGGCCGCACGGCACGAATGGCTTTCAACAGATCGTCGGTGTTTGTCGTGAAATCCTGGTTGATTTCGAAGTCGCTGCCGAGGGAGTGCACGGCCAATTCTGCCTTGCCGGCAACCGCTTTCGCAAAGGCTGCGGCAGACTCTTTCACCAGCGGCATGGCCGGTTCGATGCTCGAAGAGCGGTCGAGCAGCAACACGACGTAGTGTTTCTGCTTCGGCATGGTCACGGTGAAGCTGGTGATGCGGGTTTGTTTCTCAAACAGGTCGAAAGAGTCACAGGTCGGTGCGATCGGTTCGGGCGAGTAGACCTTGACGCCGAGCTTGATGATGGGAAATGCCTCGGCACTTATCCCGTACACCTGCGATGAAAAGCCCTCAGCCCATGCGGGCAGACTGGACAAAACCGACAGGAGAAAAAGTCCGATGAGGATCGGACTGCTGAAACGTTGACCGTGGTTCATGCATGTGCCTCCCTGATCTGCACTGTCCGGTGAAAGAAACAAGAATACCGTGCTGGTGGAAGTATATCAGATAAGGCGTGCCGGCGTCAGAGGGAAGGTCAGAAGACCGGGGTGAAGAGACGCCAGAAGCTCTGTTTCAGGGCTTCGTCGATGTTCTTCTTCCAGGCGGCGAGGTCGGCGGTGGTGACCTGACGAGCGCGTGAGAGATCGCGCTGCAGCATGCCGCGGAACACGGCGGCCATGCGGCGGTCTTCGATGGCGAGCACATCTTCGGAGTCGCAGGCGTGGCTGCGCGAGTTCACGTTATACGCGCCCAGCGTGCAGGCAAAGTCATCGAACAGACTGACCTTGGAATGCAGGGTCTGCGCTCCCTGCCACTCGTACACTTCGGCTCCGGCTTCAATGACATCGCGATAGAATGAGCGACCGGCATACCCGGCGTTCGGGTGGTTGTTGCTCTCGGCCGAATTGGTCAGAATCTTCACCTTGACGCCCCGGCGGCAGGCGTCGATGATCGCTTCCTTCAAGGGTTTGGTGGGAATGAAATAAGCGGTTTCGAAGATCGCCTCACGGGTGCAGGCTTTGAGATAGGCGCCGAAGAGGTCGAGGATATCGTCGTCGTCCGACTCGCGCGGAAACGTCGTGAGGAAGCGAACGCGCACATTCTGAAAGCGAGGCGGCACGGCAAAATAGACGGGCAGCGGCCCCGGAATCAGTTTGGCGCGATTGGGCAGGATTGGCATCTTTTCGACCTTCTTCTGCACTTCCTTGTCGCGGTTGGGGGTGGTGGGCCAGAATCGGTCGAGATCGAGTTCTTCCCAGTTTTCGTCGAACAGTTTGCCGATGAAGTGCACGACCGGGCCTTTGACGAGCACGTCCGTATCGCGCCATCCGAACTCGACCTTCTCGCCGTAGGCATACTCGTTGGCGATATTCATGCCGCCGACCACCGCCGAGGTTCCGTCGACGATAAAGACTTTCTGGTGCGACCGGAAGTTGGCGCGCAACGGATTGGCGAAGATCGGGTTGTTGATGCGCACCTGCACGCCGCCGTTGATCATCTTGCGAATGATGTTGTCCTTGCGCCCCTGCGCGAAAGCGTCATCGATGATGACACGAACCTCGACACCCGCCTGTGCTCGCTCGATCAGAATGTCGGCGAGTTCGTTCCCGGTCTCGTCGTTGTGATAGAGCAGAGTTTGCAGTTCGATGGTCTCGCGCGCCTGACGGGCGAGGGCGAAGCGGGTTGAGAAGCTCGTACGCCCGTTGCAAAGCAACGTGACATCGTTGCCCGGCAGAAGGCGGGAATTGGTGAGCTGGTCGAGTGAACCCATGGGAAATGCCTTGCGGGCCTGCTCGTTGTACTCATCGATCAGTGATTCAAGTTTGCGGGCTTCCCATTTGCGGCCGAGCGTGTTCCAGCCGAATTGTACGAGTTTGCTGATCTTGGAAACGGGTTTGAACCAAGAGGTTGAGCAGATCTGACCCCAAAGTGCCAGGCATTTCACGTTGTGACGGGTGAATTCGGCGCGTTGCTGCTGCACCTGCCGGGCGAGTTGTACTTCCTTCAGCCGCGCCGTCGCCTGGCGTCGTACTTCGACATTCGAGGTGCGGGAAGCCGGCGTCTGCAGGATCTTTTCCGCCTGCTCACTGCGGCCGTTCTCGGTGTGCAGGGTGACCAGCTCGTTAATGGCATCGAGTCGCAATCGCGGGTGGCGAGCGGTTTTCAGGAAGTCCTGCAGCAGACCGCAGAGTTTCTCGTATGACTTGTCGCGATCGGGCGCATACAGCTGTTTCATCAGTTCGTCGAATCGCCGCTGCTCATCGACGGGGACCGGAGATCGATCGAGCGGATTCGCGGCAGATCCGTCGGAGCCTTCCGCGGCCGGAACTCCGATATCGAGCGCCCCGATCACACTCGCGTCGCCGGTGGAGCCTGCTCTGCCGGTCCCGTCGTCGATGGCACCGGATGCATTCGAGGCCCCGACAGCCTGCTGATAAGCCTGACGCGCCGCTTCGTAGTTCCGGGCGAGACCTTGTACAGTGGCCTCGTCGGCGTGCGCGCTGACGGCCTTGGTGTAAGCGGTATAGGCGGAAAGGTAGCGATCGTGCAGACTCTTGATGTCTGCGGTGTCGGCTGACAGCGCGACGCCGCAGACGATGAGAAGCAGTGCGCTGATCTCACGAGACCGGAAAACCGCCTTCCAGAGATGTGCGATGTATTCCATGATCATGACTCTCCGTTGAGACATGGCGAAACAGCCGAACGAACGTTCGTTCCAGTACATTATAGGGAATTTTCGCCGACCCCGCCAGAAGTTCTGCTGATGCGGAATTGCAGGAGGATTGTTCGGGAATTCAACAGGGTGGTGAGGGATTGCACAGAGCTTCAGGGGGCGGGCCATGTCGGGTTTTCTGATCATGCACCGGATTTTCTCGCTGAAACGGGAGATCTGAGGCGAGGTCTGGAGATGGCACAACGTGACGGCGGCGAGTTGGCATTTTGCTTGCTTATGCGGCGAACGCGGTTTTCAGTCATCACCACGGAGAAACGCTGTCATGCGCAAAACCAAGATTCTCGTCACTCTGGGTCCGGCTGCTGAATCAGAGCCGATTCTGGCTCAACTGCTCGATGCGGGCATGAACGTGGCCCGTCTCAACTTTTCGCACGGAGACTATGAGGAACACGGTCGCCGGATCGAGCGCATCAAGAGTTTGCGTGTGCGTTCCGGCAAACCGGTCGCCCTGATGCTCGATACGAAAGGGCCTGAGATTCGGTCGGGCGATCTCGAGACGGGGGCCTGTCTGTTGACGAAGGGTTCGCTGGTGACCGTCACGACCAACGATATGCCCGGAACTCCGCACCGTTTCACGATTCGATTTCCCTCATTGCCGCTGGTGGCGAGGCCCGGCAGTTCGATCCTCCTGGACGATGGGCTGATTCAGCTCGAAGTGCGCGAGGTCGTAAATGACACTGACGTGCTCTGCACGGTCGTTCACGGTGGGTCGTTGCGCAATCGGCGCAACGTCCATGTGCCGCGACTGCATCTCGATCTGCCGAACCCGACGCCGAAAGACTGTGATGATCTGATCTTTGCGGCTCGCCAGGGGTTTGATTTCATCGCCGTTTCGTTCACCGAATCGGCGGCGACCATTGCTGAAGTACGGCGAATTCTCGCGGAGAACGGCGCGCCCAACATCAAGATTATCGCCAAGATCGAGAATCATGCGGGCCTCGACCGGTTCGACGAGATTCTCGCGGCCGCAGACGGTATCATGGTGGCGCGCGGTGATCTCGGCGTCGAGCTGGCGGCCGAGGAAGTGCCGATTGTGCAGAAAGAGATCATTCGCAAGTGTTACATGGCCGGCAAGCCGGTCATCACCGCCACGCAGATGCTGCACTCGATGATGGAAAATCCGCGCCCGACACGCGCCGAGGTTTCTGATGTGGCCAACGCCATCTATGATCAGACCTCCGCCGTCATGCTTTCGGGCGAGACTTCGGTCGGCCGTTTCCCGGTCGAGTGTGTGGAACTCATGGCCAGAACCGCCGAGCGCGCGGAACAGGCGATCGACTATCAGCGTTTGTACTTCGGCAATCCCTCGCATCGCGAAGGGTTGGGCGATACGACGTTCGCCATGACGAATGCCGCGGTAACGACGGCCTATAACATCGGAGCCAAAGCGATTGTTACCGTGACTGAGACTGGACAAACCGCGCAGATGCTCTCGCGTTTGCGTCCGTCGATTCCGATTATCGCGATTGCTGAAAACCCACAGGTGTTTCACCAGATGTCGATCAACTGGGGCGTGGTGCCGGTCGCCGGGCACCCGTTCCGCAACCTCGACGAACTGCACGCTGAAACGGTGCGGCTGGCGCGTGAGACCGGTCTGTTACAGGAAGGGGATCTCGTGGTTCTCGTCGCCGGCGTGCCGGTCGGGCACAGCGGGGCGACCAACATGATCAAGATCGAACGCATCGGCGCGTATCCCGATTCCATTCGACCCCGTCGCAGTGATGGTTCGGGACGTGATTTCACCGTCATCACGGGCGGCGCGGGTGCTCCCGCTTCCATACCGGCTCAGGCAGCCACGGCTGTCGCAGACAACCGCGTCACCTCCGGATCGACAGGCCGACAGCCGATTCCGCTGCGACGCGAGCCGCGTTCGACCGTACCGGGAAATCTCTGCTCCTGTTCCTCGATTCTCTTTGATGACTGCATGGAATCATTCTGATTTCCTCTCTTTTCCCGTTTTTGCCCGCCGATCAGCTTTCGGCGGGTCTTTTTTTTCTCTCGTCACAGGAATGTGGTATCATAGCGCCATCGTTTTGCTCTCAATATCATTTCTGGAGGCTCAACACGTATGATGCGTCGTTTCGTTCTGCTGCTTGCTCTGTTTTGTGCCGCTCTGCCGGTTTTTGCTCAGGATACCGCTGCGCCCGCGGCCGACCCTGCCGCCCCTGTTGCCGCGCCTGCCGCGGAACCCGCGGTTGAGAAGACTCCGGCAACGCCCACCAGTTCCAACTGGAATACGTTTTTTCCTGATGGTTTGATCAACAGCGCCGGCGAGAAGGTCGAACTCAGCGTTCTCGACAACAAGATCGTCGGGTTGTACTTTTCGGCGCACTGGTGCCCGCCCTGCCGCGCGTTCTCGCCCAAGCTGGTCGAGTTCCGCAACAAGAACAAGGATCAGTTCGAAGTTGTCTTCATCAGCTCCGACAAGAACGAGTCCGCCCAGTTCGAATACATGAAGGAAGTCGGCATGGAGTGGCCGACGATGAAACACCGGTCTGATGCCGCGAATGCGCTGGCCGACAAGTACGGCGTGCAGGGGATTCCGACCCTGATCATTCTGTCGCCCACCGGAGAAACCATCACTACCAGCGGCCGCATGGATGTCGCCAACGATCCCGAAGGCTGCATCGCCAAGTGGAAGGCCGGGCCCGCCAAGTAACGTTCCCTTTCTGTTGAAACCGCGACACCCCGACTCATACGAGCCGGGGTGTCGTTTTTCAGGGCGTTATTTCGTTGCCTGTTCAGGACCTTCGGGCGATCACGAGCAGGTTTTCGCGCAGCGGAAAGCGGATAAGAAAAGGCTTGTGAAAGAGAACGGCAAGTACACGGCGGCACAGACTGCCGAGGCCGGGCAGGACATCGAGTGTTGAACTGAAACGCAAAGCTGCGAGATCTCGCCACGGGTCCCAGGATTCACAGGAGAGAATCGTGAAGCCGCCGGCACGCAGCAGACGGGTGAGCGACAGGCGGCTGAACAGGGAAAGATGCTCTTCGGGCTTGATCTGCAGCAGTCTTGTGACGGGTCGAGCGAAGTCCGGGGTGCTGATGCTGAGAACCCCGTTCGCGGCCAGGCCGCGGTGAAGGTGAGACAGAGCAAGTTGTGGTTCAGGAAGATGTTCGATGACATCACCGAGGTGAATGGCTGAAAACAGACCACGCTGACTTGTACTATCCTGAAGATCGGTGAGGTCCGCGATCTCTTCGAGACGTCTCGTCACGACAGGCAGGCGGTGCTGAGTGCGCGCATGCTCGGAACTCAACGGGTTCAGCTCGATGCCGCAGACGGCGAAACCGGCCTCGCGAGCAGCGCACAGAAAGTCGCCGCCGGCACAGCCGACATCGAGTAAGCGCCCACGATTGACGAAGCGGCTCAGTCGATCGAGTATTTCCACGGCGTTCCGTCGCCCTGCGGGCACATTGGCCGCGTAATAGGCAAACGGAGACGCGTTCTGTCGCTGATACACATGCCACGGCTGCTCGGACCGTCGACCGACAAAGATGAAACAACAGGTTGAACATCGCTGCAGCAGAGCATCAGGTCGTCGCCGCAGAATTCTCTCGGAGGATCGACCGCAGATCGGGCAACGTGCCGCGTCGGGTGTGGTCAGCATGAATCCATTTACACCTTTTGAATCTGCCGGAACGATGTGATGATCAGGCGATGATGTTGCGTCGTCTCGGACGCAGTTTTCGATACGATGTGCAATGGACAGAGACTCATGCCGCGGCTTTTCGCCAGGCGAGCAGCTCGTCGACGAAAGCCGGCACGACGGCGGTTGCCGGGCCGTATCGTCGCACGGCAAACTTCGATGCTCCGAGTGACGGTTCCAGATTGAGTTCGACGGTACAGGCTTTCGCGGCTCGCGCGACTTCGACGAACTGCGCGGCGGGGTAGACGTTGCCCGAGGTGCCGATGGAGACAAACAGCCCGCAGTCTTCCAGGGCGCGATAGATCGCGTCCATCTCGAACGGCATTTCCCCAAACCAGACGATGTGCGGCCGAATGAAGCCGACTTTGCGGCAAGACGAACAGGCGGTTTCCGGCAAGACGTCAGAGCGATGCTCGCAGACATGGCGGCAGGCTTCGCATCTGACTTTCAACAGCTCGCCGTGCATGTGAATCAGATTGCGACTTCCGGCGCGGTCGTGCAGGTCGTCGACGTTCTGGGTGACCGTGAGCACGGCATCGGACCATTCACGTTCGAGTCGAGCCAGAGCCTCGTGCGCGGCATTGGGGTGGACGGTCGACAACTGCCGTCGTCGATCGTTATAAAACGATTGTACCAGCTGCGGATTGCGCTCATACCCTTCGGGAGTGGCGACATCCTCAATGCGATGTCTGGCCCACAGCCCGTCGCCGTCGCGAAATGTCTCGATGCCTGATTCCCGCGAGATGCCGGCCCCGGTCAAAATCACGATCGACCTGCCGCGCGGACCGAATGACACACTCATGCTGAAGCCTCCGAACTTTCGAGTGACAGGGTCATTTCGTTCTCTCGAACCTCTGTTTTTTCCGCCGGCATCGCTCAACGATTCGCCCTTGCGGCAGGGAGTACTCTCTCGTCTCGAGAGCGAGGC
>CAYYIY010000097.1:0-15350 GCA_964472075.1 uncultured bacterium
CAGCGCCGCCGCGATCGTTACCGCTTCGCCTGATCCGTGCAGCAGTTCGAGAATACGCGGCGCCGCGCTGACCGTTCCACTCTTGCCGACGGCGCTCACCGCAACCCGGACGATCTCCGGCTCACCATCGTCGAGACACGCGAGGAACAGGCTCATCCAGTGCCAGTCTCCTTCCCGTTCAAGCAGCGACAGAACCGCCCATCGTATGGTACGCGACCACTCGGGCATCAGGCGCGGCATCTGTTCGCGCCCCGTCGAGTGACCCAGTCGTGCCAGAATCAACAGCGCAAAGGCACGTTCGTCCGGCTCTCCGTATTCACTTATGAACAGTAACGGACGATGAGCAAGATCACGACCGGCTTCTTTACCCAGATACGTGACTGTATCAATCAACAGATGCAGCAGTTCGGCCATGGCCCCGATCACCTTATCGCGAGGAGAGTCCTGGTCGGAGTTCTTCTCGAGATGCTTGGCAAAAGCTTCAGGGGCCAGCGGAAATGCCTGTCCGCGGATGACGCGCAACAGTCTGGTCTCCACCGAGGGATACCCTTCGGGCAGCAGGCGAATCACCGCCACCACATATCCTGAGACAAACCGCTCGAAACGCGAGTAAATTCCGAACAGTTCCTGATTTTTCATGCCGGCACCTCCCGGGGGCGATCTCTCGTCATTTCACGCCGAGACGCAGCAGGGCTTCGCGCACCTTGTTCTGCAGAGGCGAGTTCGGATACAAATTGAGCAGCTTTTCATACGCCTCGCGCGCCTTGGTGAAGTCACGTCGATAGAATTCATACGTCACGCCGATCTCGAACTGGGCCTCGGCCGCGAACTGGTTGTTGTAGAACAGATCATTCATTTCGGTCCAGAGCGCGATCGCTTCATCGTAGCTGGCATACCCTTCACGCAGTACGAACGCCGTGCGGAAGAACGCCTCATGAACCACAGGCTCATTGCGCCGAGTATCGATAATGCGCTGGTACACCCGCAGCGCTTCACTATAGTTCCGTACCAGTAGTTCATTAGCCTTTCCGAGCTTCAACTGCACTTCCAGAATGATCGGAGAGTTGGGCCTGGAGTTGATGAAGTTCTCAAGCAGGCGCAACGCCTTCTGCCCATCACGCACTTTTTCCATGTAGAGATCATAGAGTTTGAGAACGACGTCATCATACCCTGAATCATTCGGATTCTCGGCCAGCCAGCGTTCATAGTATTCGGCGGCTTTCTGCGGATCGCGCAGCTGGTTCTCGTTCAGGTCGACCAGCAGCTTCATGATGTCGTAGGTGACCAGCGACTCGGGGTTTTCTTCCCACAGGATCAGTAATTCGCGTTCAGCCTTGATGAAGTCCCCAAGATCGTCGATCAGCCGCTTCTTGATGTCATCAATCTGCGCCAGCAACTCTTCATCATCTTCAGTATAGACCCTCTTGGCTTTGCGCTTCCCCGAAGGTTTCGCGGCGGCCGCCAGCCGCAACCGAGTCTGCACTCTGATCTTGCCTCGCGCCAGATCTCTCACATTAGGCACTCGTGCATAGTCGCGCTGGATCATTTCCCAGAAAAGCATCGTCAGCTCGGGGTTCTTTACCTTGTCTTCGAGCAGATCGCCGATTTTGAGTACCAGTGTCAGATTCTCTGCCGCCGGTTTCAGACTGCGATGCAGCGTGTCGAGATAACTGACCGCCCGCACGCTATCGCCCTTGTTTTCAGCCAGCTGTGCCAGCTTCATCAGCAGATCGCGCGCCCTCGCCGCAGGCGGGTTCGAGCGCAGATATGTTTCATACTCGCGCATGGCGCCGTCGACATCGCCGAGATCGTTCTCGAGCACCCGTCCGATGTAGTAGTGAAAGGCCGCGCCGCCGTCGGTTTTCGACTGCGCCTGCAGTCGTTGCATGTCGGCAAGATTCATTTTCGCACCGACCTCTTTTTGCAGCTTTTCGATCGCCCGTCGATGGGTCGGGAACAGATTGCGGAACTGGAGCAATCGTCCAAGTCGATCGAAGGCAAGATGGTAGCGCTTTTCCGCCAGATCTTTCTTGTACAGCCAGTAGAAGCCAGACCGTGAATACCGGCTGCGCGGATAGCGTGTCACCAAAGAAACATATCTTCGATAGGCTTCTTCCAGCTTTCCGGTGCGCGCATACAGACGCGCCAGGCGGTACAATACGCGGTCTTTTCGGCAACCCGGGTGATAGAGGCAGGCCAGCGCGGCTTCATATTCCGAGATGGCCTCTGAAGTGCGCTCGGCCTCTTCATACAATCGGCCGTTCAGATAATGCAGGCGGGCACGTTGCGGACGATTTTCGACCTGTCGCAATGCTTCCTGCACCAGTGCCTGTGCACCGTCGCGATCGTTCTCGAGGCGCACCCGCTTCCAGACCAGGTCGATCCCCGCTTCGTGATCCGCGTTCTTTTCTGAATAGAGCACCTTTTCACGGAACTGTTTGAGATCGTTGATATTGCGTGACAGTTGTCGTCGAATCTCGGGATTGCGCGAAACCTGCAGCCCCTTCTCCCAGAATTCTCGAGCCTTGTCACCGTCTCGATCGCTCTTGAGTACCAGCTCGCCGATACCGAGATAGGCTTCGTCAAGCCGCGGTGAATCAGGGAAAAGCTTCAGCAACGCTTCAAGATCCTCGCGCGCGTGCGCCGCATCCTGCAGAGTATCGCGATAGAGACGCGCCCGATGCAGCAGCAGCGCATCACCTTCACCTGTCTTGACGCCCTTTTTCAACAATCCGCCGATCTGGTCGATCGACTTGATGACGCGCACATTTTCGGCACGCAGCTTACTCTCGCGATAGAATGGCGACCCCGGATACACCAGGGTCAACTCGTAAAACAGATCTTGAGAGCGATACTTCGTGTTTTCCATGCCTTCAACCAGCTGCGCCAGCTTGTACAATCTGGCGGCCGTTTCCGGTTCTTCCGGGTAGCCTTCGATCCTGGTTTCAATCTCGGCGATGGTACCGCGTTTGCCCAGATCCTCGCCTTTTTTCGCGATCCACGCCGCGGCATCTTCCTGGACAAACGCCTTTTGATAATCGCGAATCAATCGCGCCGCTTCATCATGATTCTGATCTTCTTCGGCCTTGCGAACCAGGCGCTGCAGGGCCTCGAAGCGAAATTTCTCGTCACCGGGCGTGTCGAGGGCCTTCTGGATGTAATCGAAGGTACTTGTCAGGCGTTCGAGCTGCAGATAGAGTTCGGGCCGGCGTTTCGACTCAAAGCTGAGGGCGGCCTCCAGGGTTTTTACCGCTTCTTCCTTTTCATCGGAAGTCTCTTCGAGCTTCGCCTTTCGCAGAGACGCTTCGACTCTCAGATCAGCGGGAATCTGCGTATCATTGATCAGCTTGTCGTTAAAGCGCAAAGCGTTCTTCAGATCCTTGGCCAGAGCGTAGACCACGGGAATACGCTCGCGCACCCGCAACACTCGAGGCCCCTGCGGGAAGAACGACAGATATTCAAAATATGTCTTATTAGCCCCTTCATAGTCTTTCAGCTGCCGCTCTTTCGCTTCTGCCAGCCGGTACAAAAGCTCAGCCAGCGTTTCGGGGTAATTGCGTTTGGTCAGAATCTCCTGGGCTTCAGCGACGAAATCCTTCGGACGCGGCTGACGAAACACGCGCCACGACACATAGTGACGCATGGCCTTTTCGATCAGGCGAGGCGACGCATCTTTCTTGAGAACAGCCAGAAGCAGCTTGACACTGTTGTCCGGGTCGGGTTTCGGCATTCTCTGTTGCTCATCACGATAGGCGGCATACAGCTCTTCAGCCGTAGCCTTCGGGTCGATCTTCATGGTACCGGTAGCCGATAACAGAAGGGCGCTCGGTTCCCGAACGTCCGCTTTCTGATCAGCGGCAGAGGCAGTATCCGTAGCCAGTCCGGCGGCCGCCGAAGCCTGGCGCGCCTGCTCCGCCTCCCGGTTCCGCTGTCGTTCGTCCGCTCGCGATTTCAGCCATTCATCCGTGTCAGCCAGCCTGGCCGAATCAGCCACCTTCTTTTCGATCTTTTCCTTCAGCGAGGGCATCAATCGAACGGCCTTCGCCCAGAACTGACGCGCCTTGACCGGATGATGCAGTGCCGCATACGCGTCCCCCATCGCGGCAAACGCCAGAGGCAGATGCCGGCTGCGCGGGTATTGCCGCACGAACTCAGTCAGAGCCTGCAGGCCGTCGATGCCGCGATTCTGATGCAGATACAGTCGGCCAAGTCGATACCGCGGAGTTTCCAGCAACGGGTGCAGGGGCGGCGTCAAAGATGCCGCCTGCTCGTAATACTGCAGAGCGCCGGCCGCCGACTTTTCGACCCGATAGGCCAGATTGCCGAGGGTCAGCACGCAGGCCAGCTGAGCCGGCCCTGACGCATTGGCCGCCAACGTCTGAAACACGGTCTTGGCTTTTTCGGGGTAATCACGATAGAGCTGCGTCCCCAGGCGATAGGTCAGCAGCCAGCGGTTCTCGTCCGAGATCGCGGCTTCTTTCAGCTCTTCGCCAAGGGTCTCCAGGGGGGTGCTCGAGGATGCCAGGCCGAGAACATCGATCAATTCCTCGTAGAGCATTGGGCGGTCGACCGCGGCCGAGGTGCGAATCAGCTCACGCAGAGCCTTTTCCTGAACCCGAAAGGCCAGCTCACGCCATTTCTTCTCGATGTCCAGATACCCTTCATCCGACGGTAGTCCGTGGTCGAGGAAGCCGCGCAGCAGGGTCGCCGCTTCCGCGATGTCGCCCTGATCGATCAGCTTGGCAGCCAGTTCCTTGCGATAGTTCTGCGCATCGAGGGTGTCCGGGTACCGGTCGATAAACTCTCTCGTCGTCTGACGAGCGGTGTTTTCGTCACCCAGCAACTCACGCTGCAGTTGAATGGTATCTTTCATTCCCTGCATGGCCCAGTAGCTGTCAGGATAGAGCGTCGACAGTTCTGAAAAGATCTTGATGGCGCTCAGCGGGTCTTTGCGATGCCTGGCTTTGAGCAGACCGATACGGTATCGCACTTCGTCGATGCGTCCCCAGTCGTAGATCTTGTCCAGTTTCCAGACCGACTTCTGCGGCACCACGCGAATCAGATATCGTTCGTACAACTCGAGAGCTTTATCCAACTGCTTCAGATCGTCGTGCGTGGCAACAGCGATGCGAAAAAAAGCCTCACGCGCCAGCACATGATCTGGATAACTGGCCACAAATGATTCCCACAGACGTATCGCCTCTTCCGGGTTGCGGCCGCGATACTTCTCGTAGGCCTGCTCGAACAGCAGTTCGGCCTGACTCATTTTCGGCTCGGTGCGTCGCAGCGCATCCTCGACCCAGAAGTCGGCCGGAACGCCGGTCCGCGTGCGATCGACCTCCTGGGCCTTCAGGTAGCAGGCACGGGCCCGGTCAGGGTCTTTCACCAGAAACTCGGCGGTATACCCGGCCATTTTCAGCCCCAGCACCGCCCAGAATTTGTTCTCTTCAGCCGCATCGTGGCGCTTCTGCAGCGAGAGGGACGGGGTCGCCAGGAGATGAAGCGGCGGCGAAGCCAGAGAAGAGAACACCTCGATCGCCGTTTCGGGTTCACCGAGATCTTCCGCCAGGAGCCTTCCCGACAGGACCGTCGCGACACGCCAGCCATCAAGATCGCGAACCCCGCGCAGATAGGAACGATAGAGTTCCATCGCCTGCGTGGCGTTTCGCGGCCGGTGAAAGAAGTGCTCGACCGTGCCGCGCACCAGCAACGTGCTGCTGGCAGCCTCGGTTCGAAACGGCAGCGTCATCGAGGCCAGAAAAGGCTCGGCTCGCTCAGGCTTGCCGAGATCATACGTATAGATCAACGCCAGGTTGAGACAGGCCAGGTCGGCCACAGGGCGCTCGGGATAACGGGCTATCTCCTCCCAGGCTTCGATGGCTTTCATGGCAATCTCGAGGTCATAGCCGCGCTCGAACCCGATCAGATAGCGAATCTCCTCTTCCTCTGAAAGTTCGGGAAATGGAGCGAAGTAGCGGCGAAAGGCTTTGAAAAGATCAGGCAGACTGGTGACGGTACGACTCAAGAGCTTCGCCCGCTCCACTTTGGCATCGACGCGCCAGCGGCGGACCGGCATCCACGAAATCAGGCGGTCGAGCTCTTTCAGAGCGGCATCGTATTCCTTGCGCTCGACGAGAATCCGGCCGAGTTCCAGTTGTGCGTCCCACTTTTGTTCGTCGGGCACCGGCGCCGCCCGCAGCGCCTGTCGCAGCACCTCGATCGCGCGATCGGTCTGTCCGAGTTCACGATACTGCCGAGCCAGGAACAACCAGCCTTCTCCAGGCTTGCGTTCCGGGTTTTTTCGCAGGAAGGTAAGGACTTCCTTTTTGATCAGTTTGTCCTGGTCCTGGGTCAGAAACGCCGGTGCAGTAGCCACCCGCACTGTCTTTTTCGCCGGCACAGGCAACGCCGTACCTGTCATAAGCAGGCACAGCGCCCAGATCAACCAGCCGTGTCGTACCTTCATGTGATCGAGACCCGCCTCAATGTGCCACGTCCGGCCGCATTCCGCAACCCCTTCGTGTCACTTCACCGGGGCGAAACGCGCGGTGAAATGTCGCAGGAACGGCGGTTCCCAGGTAATCTTGAGGCCCTTCGCCTTGCGGCGCTGCTGATAGGTTTCGATGATCGCCTCGATGGCAAAATCGAAGTGACTCTGGGTATACACGCGCCGCGGAAAGGCCAGGCGCACCAGTTCCATCGCGGCCGGCACCGGCTTTCCCTTGGCGTCGTATTTTCCGAACATCACGCTGCCGATCTCAACGCCGCGAATACCGCCGACCTTATACAGTTCGCAGACCAGCACCTGACCGGGGAACTCATGAGGCGGAATGTGCGGATACACCGACTTGGCATCGATGTACACCGCGTGTCCGCCCGTGGGCCGAATGATGCCGACCCCGGCCTTGAGCAGGCGCTCGCCCATGTATTCCGCGGTGCGAATGCGATAGGCAAGGTAATCTTCGTGCAGGACCTCTTCGAGCCCGACCGCCAGCGCCTCGAGATCACGACCGGCCAGGCCGCCGTAGCTCGGGAAGCCTTCGGTGAGAATGAGGACATTGCGGGCATGCATGGCCATGGTGTCGTCGTTCATGGCGAGAAAGCCGCCGATGTTCACCATGCCGTCCTTTTTCGCGCTCATGGTGCAGCCGTCAGCGTACGAGAACATCTCGCGTGCAATATCGATCACAGGCGTGTTTCGATACTTCGGTTCACGAATCTTGATGAAATAGGCGTTCTCGGCGAAACGACAGGCATCGATGAAAAACGGAATCTTGTAGCGGCGAAACAGTTTTGACGTCTCGCGAATGTTTTCCATCGACACGGGCTGCCCGCCGCCGGAATTGTTCGTGACGGTGATCATGCCCAGCGGAATACGCTTGTGGTTCTTCTTCAGGAAGTCGGCCAGCTTGTTCAGATCCATGTTTCCCTTGAACGGGTGTTCGCAGGCCGGAATCTTTCCTTCAGGGATAACCAGATCAACGGCTTCGCCCTGATTGTATTCGATATTCGCGCGGGTGGTGTCGAAATGCGTGTTGTTGGGCACGGCCGCACCCGCTTTAACCAGAATCGAAAAGAGAATGCGTTCGGCAGCACGCCCCTGATGAGTCGGAATGATGTTTTTGAATCCGGTGATTTTGCGTACCATCTCTTCGAAGCGAAAAAAGCTTCTGGAACCGGCGTAGGCCTCATCGCCCGTCATGATCGCTCCCCACTGGCGATCGCTCATGGCACCGGTGCCGCTGTCGGTAAGAAAGTCGAGCAGAATGTCTTCCGCATGAATGAGAAACGGATTGTAATGCGCCTTCTTCAGAATCTGTTCTCGCTGCTTCGGCGTCGTCTGTTTGATAGCTTCGACCATCTTGATCTTGAAGGGTTCAATCAACGTTTTCATTCGATCTTCCTTTCGTGGGCCGCAGAATATCGCCGCCGCGCACACCGACGGCCATCGGTCTGCTGCCATGGTATCACCTTTGGGGTTTCGACTCACCTTCTCGTGCACAACGGCTGCCGATCGACCGTCAAGATGACCTCTGCTTCCTTATCGCCGAAACCTCCGTCAGGAAGGAGTCGCAGGCAGCAATTCAAAGCGTTTCACCAACAGGCTGCCGCGTTCGAGCAGTTGCATACGGCGTATTTCGCGCCCCTGGGTGTTCAGCGATGCTTTTTCACCCACCAGGTCGCAAGCCAGCGCCAGTCTGATCGCCTCGCGCACGACCAGCGGGTTGTTCGGTTCGGGCAGCATACCGGCCAGACCGGAAGGAATCAGCTCGGTCTCGATCTCCTTTTTCTCGGCAATCAGCGCAAGAAGAGCGCCCACGGGGTAAGCATAAGGAGTCGGCTGCACGTATGCCGCCGGATACAGAGCTTCGAGAAAAAATCGCAATCCGGTCAAGGGCAGATAATCAGCAACCCGCAGCAGACGCGCCGACCATGACCGATCAATGACCGGGTCGATCTCGAGATCCTCAGCGTCGGTGACGGCCTGTCGTCGCTGCAGATCTGCCTGCTGAACACGCCAGACCGCGATAGACCGGTAAACTCCCGCGAGGAGGATCAGCACCGGCAATCCGCGTTGCAGAGAAATTGCCAGAGCCAGACTCATGGCCTGGTTCTCTCTTCCTGCCTCGAAGACATCAGCCAATCGGCCCAGAACGATCAGCGCACCCAGCAGATTGTAGACAAACAGGCCCAGAAACAGGGTTGCCGCCAGAAAGCCCAGCAGTGACAGCACTCCCATGAGATACATGTACCGCTTTTCCTGCTCTGTGGGTGGTTTCGGCCCCGGCAGGACTTCTTTGGCGAGAAACCGAGACAGGCGCTTGATCCGCTCCTGCTTCGTTTCAGCGGAAATCACTTCGGACATGGCACTTCCGCTCGCCATTGAGTGAACCAGCCTTTTGTCAATTCCACGCGATGCCCCACCCCGTCGTCAAGCTCGCAACAGCATACCGTCGCACGAGATGGGATGCAATCGGCAGCCAGTGCTGAGACGGAAGACAGATCGCGAGAAAGCAAAAGACCCGCCGAAGCGGGTCTCGCATTGGTTTGAACGTTGATCAGATCAGCGGTCGCAGGAATCCGAAATGGGACAGCAGGCGAATCATGCCGCTCTTGCTGCTCTGCAGCTGATCCGGCCCGAAGATTTCCTTTACTTCACCGTTGGGCCCGACTTCGATGGCATAGCGTTTCGACTTGCTCATGTCTTCAATGATACCGTTGCGAAGTTCGGTGGCAAACGACTTCGAGTTGATGGCCGCCACGACCTCGGAGTTCACTTCTTCGCTCAGGTAATCCATGTTGTAAGTGCCGACCACGCCCACCTGACCGTCAAACACGAAGTTCTTCGCGTGCAGTTTGCGTTCTCCGTAGTAGGTATAGATCGAGAGGGTCGGAATTTCTTTGAGAATGCGCTTCCAGTCCGCATAGAACATGGCCTGAGTCGCCAGACTGTCGGTCGAAATCGGGCTGTTGGTATGCATGTAGATGCGCACGCCGCGCTTCGCCGCGCGCTTGAGAGCCGCCTCGGCACGTTCGGTCAGAACGACATACGGATTCTGAATCACGATCTCCTTGCGGCAACCATCGATGAATCTCACCAACTGGTCGGTGATATCGTTACGCGGACCACCCAGAGAGTGTTTGTCGATGATCTTGACCGGCGCTTCATGGGCGCCATCAAGCGGGTCGAAACCGGTGAAGCCGACCAGATGCTTGTAAACGGCAAGTTCCTCGTTGAACTTGTCGAGGTATTTCAGCACTGTTTTGTCCGTGCCGGGCATCATCTTCAACAGGCCGTTACCGCGAACGTAATAGTCCATCGCCTGATAGGCGGCTTCCAGGGGTTTGGAGACGATATCGATATTGCCGAATAAATCCTTGGTGATGCTCAGCGATTTGAGCATGGCAAACTCTTCATCAAATGCCAGATCAAGCTGTTTGGCCACTTCCGTGCTGCGAATCACCACATCGCAGTCTCGGTAGGCTTTCGGATGGTCGGTCGGATCGACAAAGTAGTCTTTGGAGATGTTGCGGCCGCCGATAATGGCATACTCTCCGTCAACAACCACGATCTTGTCATGATTGCTGGCCATGGCGCGCCGCAGATTTCCCCACATGGTCAACAGATTCTGATGAACCGGGTTGAACACCTTGATCTCGACGTTGGGGTATTCGGAAAGCTCCTGCATGTAGTCCTGACCCATGAGCTTGCGGGTAAAGCCCTTGGTGCCGCGTGCATCCATCATGAAGCGAATTTTGACCCCTTCACGCGCTTTGCGCAGGAACAGCCCCGCCAGCGAGTAGCCGAAGATGTCGCCATCGACAATGAAATACTGCACATCGATCGAGTGCTTGGCTTCGTTGATCAGCTTCCAGCGGGTATACCAGGCTTCGGAGTTTGTGTAGATCAGCCGTACATGTGCTTCGGGGTCACCGTTGCCGGCCGGAACCTTGAACTGTTCGAATATGATATCGGGGGGCGGGGTAAACTTGCAGGCCAGATCTTCATACCAGAGTTGAAACTTCTTGTAATCGCCTTGAGCCTTGTTGAAGCTCATGAGCTTACCAAGGTATGACGCATATCGAACGCCCTTCACCGGAAACGCCAGCCACGAGGTATTACGATAACTGGCATATTTCTCATTCATTTCCTGAGACTTCGTGTTGAGCACGTTCTTCCATTTGTTGTGCTGAGCCATGCCCTCGAGATAGCGAAGACGTTCGGTGGCCAGATTCGCATAGCGACCGGCATTCGGATCGGCGGTGATCGCCTTCAGCACGTTCCAGGCTTTCCCCGGATCATTTTTCAGCCACTCATACGCTTTCGCCAGTTCATATCGGGCATAGTTCGCGGCCGCATCTGACGGATGGGCCTGAATGAAGTTTTCCAGGCGCTGAATGGTAAGATCGGGTTTCGCGCGACCGCGCGGGTCCCACAGGTCTTCGAGAATGCCGCGCAACTCGGCAGGAAGGGCGGGAGTGCCGGTGGCTGGAATTCCAAGGGTGTTTTCGATCGTGGTCGGAACGGCCGCCGTCACAACGGAACCGGGCAGGTTGAGCGCCGGGGAGCCGTCAGGGCTGAGTTCGGTGGGTGCGGCGGGTGTTTGCGCCTGAAACGAAGCTGTCGGAGCAACGATGGTCTTCTCGTAGGCGGCTTTAGCGGCTGAGTAGTCGCCGAGCGCCTTTTTGATCTGCTCCTCGGGGAGGCCGCGTGACAAGGCATCTTGATACACCCGGTAGGTCGACAGATAGCGGTCATACGCCGCACGGTCGTCTTCGGCCCACGCCGTCCCCAGGCTGAGAACCAGAACTGCCGTCAGCAGCACCCAATTCACATGGTTGATCTTTCTCATACCAACAGCCTCCCGAACGATAGTTTGTACAATTCTACTGATCAAACCACCAACCGTAAAGGCCGGGAGGCGTGTTTTTTGAGTGTGAAGAGCCGAAGATGGTGAGACTGACGACGTCGTCAAGCCACAGATTTTCACTACCAAGGTGCGGCAGGCGCACCGCCAGGGGTAAACAAAGCAGGCCCCATCGCGAACCCCTGAACGCGAGTCAGACGTAACGATGCACGATCTTTGTGTTCATGACACGGGTTCGGATTTCTTGCGACTGTGCCGGGCCAGAAGAACCACCAGATTGATGAGAGCCAGAAAGAACGGCAGTCCAAGCATGCGTTCCCAGAAGGGGCCTTGATAAAAATAGATGGCAACGCGCCCCGGCGTGTTCTGTGTCAGCCGCAACGCATGCTTGCCTGCTCCTCTCGGGGCCACATTCCAGGCGGTCCATTGGACTTTTTGTTGCGGCGTGTCCGCGGCAAGCACGAAAGCGCTTGAGGTCACAACCGCCCCCTGCTGATCGAGAAATTCGACGTTCGCCTCAACAGTGGCATCACGAGACTTGAGAAAAATCGAGAGCATCTGACTGTCATCGGGAATCTCGACCCCGACAAGGGTCGCAAACGGCCCGGCAGGCGCTTCGGAAGCGGGAAGTCCGGCCGTTCCCTCTGCCAGCGGGCGATCGAAATACTGAGGATCAATGAAGAGCAGCAAGAGGGTGACGACAACCAGCGAAATCACCCATCGCAGAAAGAACGCGCCCAGCTTCATTTCGGTTACATCCTTGGTTTTGAGGTGTCTTCAGCATATCACACCTCTCCCCTTCCGGACTCACATGGCTCGACAGCAGTTCTCGGTGAGAAAAACGCACCTGTTCAGGCCGTTTTGATCCCCTGTCGCTTCGCACGAACCACTTCGGCAACTTCGATCATCGACTCATCTCGCTTCTTCGTCGAACTTCGAGAGAAGACGGATCTGCCGGCCCGAGCCTGATCAGACCGCAGCAGATCTGCCGTTCCCCTTTCCGTTTCGCCCCTCTGACTCGATGCGCAGCACCGGCTGCTGATCTCGTATCTCGACCAGCACGCTCGCTCCGTCTTTTGCATCACCGGCAATCAATGCTCGTCCAAGGCGGGTTTCAAGCTCTTTCTGCAGCAGGCGCTTTAACGGTCGAGCACCGTACACCGGGCTGTATCCATGCTCAATAAACCAGTTCCGCGCCTCGTCCGAGAACATCAGGGTCATGCGTCGCTCTGCCAGCCGCTTGCGCAGATCAGATGCCAACAGATCGATGATCTTTCCAAGCTCGCTCATGCCCAGAGGCTTGAACAGCACGATGTCGTCGATTCGATTGAGAAACTCGGGTTTGAACGAGTGGCGCATTTCATCGAGCACCCGCTCTCGCAGGTTTTCGCTGATACTTCCTTCCCTGCCGATACCTTCGAGCAGATGCGTGGAGCCGATGTTGGAGGTCATGATCAGCACACAGTTCTTGAAGTCGACGGTACGACCCTGAGAGTCGGTCAAACGACCGTCATCGAGAATCTGCAGCATGACATGAAAGACATCGGGATGTGCCTTCTCGATCTCGTCGAAGAGCACCACCGAATAGGGCTTGCGCCGCACGGCTTCGGTGAGCTGTCCGCCCTCGTCGTAGCCGACATAGCCCGGGGGGGCGCCGATCAGCCGTGAAACGGCGAATTTTTCCATGTACTCGCTCATGTCGATGCGAACCAGGTTTTCTTCGGTATCGAAGAGAGATTGAGCCAGGGCTTTCGCCAGCTCGGTCTTGCCTACGCCGGTCGGGCCGAGAAAGATGAACGAACCGATCGGGCGCCGCGGATCTTTGATACCGGCACGTGAGCGAATGACCGCATCGGCGACGACCTGCACCGCTTCATCCTGCCCCACAACACGTTCGTGCAGAATCGCATCGAGACGCAGCAGCTTTTCTCGCTCGCCCTCCATCAATCTGGTCACCGGAATACCGGTCCAACGCGAGATGATCTCGGCGATTTCCTCGTCGGTTACTTCTTCACGCACCAGTCGACCGGTCGTCTGTTTGCGCTTCAACTCCTCTTCAATGCTTTTCAAGAGACTCTGCAGCTGCGGCAGTTTGCCGTGCTTGAGTTCGGCCGCCAGATTCAGGTCGTAGACACGCTCCGCCTCTTCCACGCGCCGATGCAGCTGCTCGATTTCCTCGCGGCAGGCCTGCGCCCGCTTGATCACTTCTCGTTCGCTTTCCCACTGGGCTTTCATACTGTCCGCCTTGCCCTTCTGCTCAGCCAGTTCCCGCCGCAACTCTTCAAGACGTGCCTGGCTGGCTTCGTCCTTCTCTTTCGACAAGGCCGCTTCTTCGATCTGCAGCTGCATGATACGCCGCATCACGGCATCGAGATCGGCCGGCATCGAATCGATATCAGTGCGAATCATGGCGCACGCCTCGTCAATGAGGTCTATGGCTTTGTCCGGAAGAAAGCGATCGGAGATATACCGCTGTGACAGCGTCGCTGCCGCCACGATGGCCTGGTCATGAATGTGAACGCCGTGATGCACTTCAAATCGCTCTTTCAACCCACGCAAAATTGAGATGGTGTCAGCGACATCGGGCTGCTCTACCAGGACAGGCTGAAAACGGCGTTCGAGCGCGGCATCCTTCTCGATGTGTTTGCGGTATTCATCGAGCGTGGTCGCGCCGATGCAGTGCAGCTCGCCGCGGGCGAGCATGGGCTTGAGCATGTTGCCGGCATCCATCGAGCCTTCGGCTTTGCCCGCGCCGACGATGGTGTGTAACTCATCGATGAACAGAATGATGCGGCCGTCGCTCTGCTTGATCTCGGCCAGAACCGCCTTGAGACGTTCTTCGAATTCCCCGCGAAACTTCGCGCCGGCAATCAAAGCCCCCATGTCGAGCGCGAAGATAGTCTTGTCCTTGAGACCTTCGGGAACATCGCGGCGAAGAATTCGCTGCGCCAGCCCCTCAACGATTGCCGTCTTGCCGACTCCCGGCTCCCCGATGAGAACCGGGTTGTTTTTCGTCTTGCGTGACAGAATGCGAATCACGCGGCGAATCTCATCGTCGCGGCCGATGACCGGATCGAGTTTCCCGCGCTGGGCTTCACGAACCAGATCGCGACCGTATTTTTCCAGGGCTTCGTACGTCTGTTCGGGATTGGCGGAAACCACGCGCTGGTTCCCGCGAACTTCGGTCAGTGCCTGCAGCAAACGATCTCGGTCGATTTTCAACGAACCGAGCAGTCGGCCGACCGCTGTCTGGTCGCCCCCCGCGATCATCGCCAGAACCAGATGTTCGACGGAAAGATACTCATCCTTGAGGCGCTTCATCTCTTCTTCTGCAACGACCAGTATCTGCGAAAGCGAGCGAGACACGTAAATCTGGCCAGGTTGCATCCCTGGTCCACTCACTCGGGGGCGACGTGACAGTTCAGCATCCAGCTTCTGTTTCAGCGCATCCAGCGGCACATTCATGCGGTTGAACAGCCGCGGAATCAGACCCTCCTGGTCTTCGAGCAACGCCGCCAGCAGATGCTCGGCATCCACTTCGGAATGCCCGTAGCGAACAGCAATGTTTTGAGCCTGCTGCAGCGCTTCCTGACTTTTCTGCGTCATGCGGTTGGCGTCCATAGTTATGCTCCTGTCCCATCAATGTGGTGTATCAGGCACCACGATACAAAAATTGTGCCAACTTCGAAACAGATCTTCCGATCGGTCGGCAACGTTGGTCCAGGCGCTCCGATTCAGCTTTCTCGGGCCTGAAGCCCGTCACCCGCGCTGGTGATACCGTCACCGCGAAGTGTCTGGGATCGACTCTCTGCGACGTCACTGCGACGACGCACACATAAAGCACCTTCTCATCGCAGGCCTTCTCAAGTCCAATCTCACCAGCAATTCTCGGTGAGGTGCCTGGACAGGCCGAACGCTGATCCCTTCTGGCGTGTAGCCGAAACACTCGGCGTATGAGATCGTCGAGTCATCCGATTCTTC
>CAYYIY010000098.1:0-15211 GCA_964472075.1 uncultured bacterium
GCCGCAATGGCGAATCGTTGAGCGATGCCGGCGGAAAAACAGAGTCTCGAGAGAATCAAATACCCCTGCTGATCTCCTCGCGCGGCCGAGCAATTCGTGATACCATGCGCATCACGCCATATGACAAACTCTGACCATCGACCTTCAACGCAATCCAGCATCGGAAAAGTCTTTCTGGTCGGCGCCGGGCCGGGTGACCCAGGCCTGATCACGGTTCGAGGCCGCACGCTGATCGAGACAGCCGATGTCATCGTCTATGACCAGCTCGGCGCTCCAACCTTCCTGTCCCTCGCTCGCCCGGGTGCCGAACTGATAGACGTCGGCAAGAAGGCTGGGCGTCACACAGTCCCGCAAGAGGAAATCAACCGCCTGCTCGTCGAGCACGGTCTGAGAGGAAAACAGGTCGTTCGTCTCAAGGGCGGTGATCCGATGGTGTTCGGGCGCGGCGGTGAGGAACTCGAAGCACTCGCCGAAGCCGGAGTTCCCTTCGAGGTCGTTCCAGGCGTCAGTTCGGCGGTGGCCGGGCCGTCCTATGCCGGTATTCCGCTCACGCATCGAGATTGTACTACCGCGCTGGCCATCGCCACCGGTCACGAAGCCGATCTCAAGGAAGAATCCACCATTCCGTGGCGTTCATTGAGCGGCATCAACAGTGCCGTTTTTTTGATGGGCGTCAATCGTTTGTCCCATATTGTCGACCGCTTGATCGAGCAGGGGCGGCCCTCCTCGACCCCCATCGCACTGATCGAGAATGCCACCACTCCTCGTCAGCGCACGGTGACCGGCACGCTTGCCGACATCGCCGCGCGCGCAAAGGAAGCCGACATCCGACCGCCGGCTCTGATCGTCATCGGCGAAGTCGTGCGCTATCGAGAACAGCTCAGCTGGTTTGAAAAACGGCCTCTGTTCGGTCGCTGCATTGCCGTCACCAGAGCCGCCGCACAGGCTGGGCAACTGGCCGACCGCCTGCTTTCCCTGGGGGCCGAAGTCCTGCTGACTCCGGCCATTCGCCCTATTCCAATCAACCCAAATCCAGTATTTGATACCTTTCTCACGAACATCAACTCGTACCGTGACCTCATCTTCACGTCGGTTAACGGCGTCGAGGTCTTTTTTGATCTTCTGCTGAAGCAGGGAAAAGACGCCCGCCTGCTTGCCGGCCGTTCCATCATCTGCATCGGCCCCGCCACGGGTGACGCCTGTCGCCGACACGGAATAGTACCGGATTTCATCCCCGAAACATTTGTCGCTGAGAGTCTTCTGCCCTGGTTCGAATCTCGACCTCCGTCCCGCGCCGCCCTGTTGCGCGCCGCGACCGCCCGCGAGATTCTTCCCGAAGGGTTGCGGCAGCACGGCTATCAGGTCGACATTATTCCGCTGTATCGCACCGAGTTTGTACCATCCGCCGGTGCCGACCTGCTCGAACGCCTGCAGGCGGGCACCGTCGATGCCGTGACATTTACCTCGAGTTCGACTGTCGACGCCTTCTGTCAATGGATCGCCAATACCACGATCAATCGTGCCGCTATTCCGGCTGTCGCTATCGGCCCGATTACCGCCGCCACCTGTCGAGAGCAAGGCCTGATTCCGATCGCCGAAGCTGCCGTTCACACCATTCCAGGACTGATCGATCTGCTGGTGCAACGTTTCGCCCGACCCCGCTGACCATGGAAGAAAAGTCGCTTCATCATCTCGAATTCTCGAAGGTCCTCGCCCTCATCGCCGGATACGCCGGTTCCAAAGCTGCAAAAGAGGCGATTCTGGCTCTCCGACCAGCGATCGAGCGCCGACAAATTGTCCAG
Source organism: uncultured bacterium (assembly GCA_964472075.1). Taxonomy (GTDB): domain Bacteria; phylum Muiribacteriota; class Ozemobacteria; order Ozemobacterales; family Ozemobacteraceae; genus CAYYIY01. The sequence goes on from CAYYIY010000098.1 coordinate 1,803, forward strand.
AGTCTCGACGAGCTTGACGAGCTTCTGGGCTTTCTCGACCGCGGGTTTCATCTTCCCATCGGCGGGTTGCGCGAGGTGCGCGACATTCTCGAACAACTGCGTGGCGGTCGCGACGTGCTCGATGGCGACGACTTTCTGCGGGTGCGATCGAATCTTGAAGTCGTGCGGGAAGTCCGCCGCTCATTCCAGGACGCCCCGGCCATGCCGCTTCTGCAGGCAAAGCTCGACGGTCTGCCTGATCTTTCCCCCCTTCATCGAGAAATCTCTCTGACCATCAACGACAAGGGAGCGGTGCGCGACGACGCTTCACCTCGACTGGCCGGCATTCGGCGCGACCTGCTCAAAGCCCGCCAGGAACTCGAAAAACGCCTGACCGAATATCTGCATTCTCAGGGCGACGCCTTCTCTGATTCATTCTTCACGCTGCGCAACGAACGATACGTCGTTCCCGTTAAAGTCGGCAGCCAAAGCCAGATTCAGGGAATCGTGCACGATGAATCCGGTTCGGGCCAGACCCTGTTCATGGAACCACTCGAGTTTCTCGCCGGGAACAACCGCCTCGCCCGGCTGAAATCAGAAGAGCGCGAAGAGGTCATGCGCATTCTGCGCTCGCTCACCCAGCTCCTTTCAAGCAATCTGACGGGGTTACAGCACACCTTTGATACGCTGGTGTTCTTCGATCAGCTGCATGCGCGCGCCCGTTTCGCTCGCGCCTACGACGCACACCGACCCGAGATCGCCCCCGATGGCTCGCTCGAACTCATTCAGGCTCGTCACCCCCTGCTGCATCCGCACTGCGTGCCTCTCGACCTCAAGATGGGCGGCAACACCAACTGTCTGGTCATCACCGGTCCGAACGGCGGCGGCAAGACCGTTGCCCTCAAAATCACCGGCATCAATGCCCTTCTCATGCAGTGCGGCTGTTTCGTTCTCGCTTCGGTCAACTCTCGTCTGCCGATCTTCGAACACGTGCTGTCCGACATCGGCGAATCGCAGAGCATCGAGGAACATCTTTCGACCTTCACCTCGCATCTTCAGCGACTCAACGAGATTCTCCGCGATGCCGGGGCGCGCTCGCTGATTCTCATCGATGAGATCGGCGTCGGCACCGACCCTCAGGAAGGAGCGGCCCTGGCTCAAGGCGTGCTCAAGGCCCTGGTACGCCGCGGCTGTCTGACCCTCGTGACCTCTCACTATCACGCGCTCAAACATCTCGCCTTCACGACCCCCGGCTTCCAGAACGGGTGCATGGAATTCGACGAGGAAAGCCGGCGCCCGACCTTCAGGTTCCTTGCCGGTGCATCGGGGCGCAGTAATGCTCTGGCGATGGCGCGTCAGTTCCGATTGCCCGACGAAGTGCTCGCCGAGATGGTACAAACGCTCGAAGGTCGAGGCGGCGATGAAATCAAGCTGCTCGAAGGGCTGGAACGTGAACGCGCACAGGCGGAACAGGTTCGACGCTCTCTGCAGGAGCGGGATCGACAGCTTGCGCAACAGCAGGCTGAACTCGACCGGGAAGTTCAGAAGCTGTCGCAATTCAGGCGCACGCGCCGCGACGAGCTGACGGAGACGTTCGAGCGCGAATTCAAGGCTCGTCTCAAACAACTCGAAACACTGATTCACGACCTGCGCCATCCCCAACCGGAGATTTCAGCAACAGCAGCGCTCGATCAGGCCAGAACCGCCCTTCAGGAAACCAGGCAAGCTATCGAAGCACTCGAAGGAGAAAAGGCTGCGACCGCAGCCGAAAAACCTGAGATTCTTGATCAGCCGCCCGAGATCGGCGACGAAGTCATCTGGCCGCGTTTCAATCTGCGCGGTCGCCTCGAATCACTTGAAAACAACGGCAGACAGGCATTGATCGAAGCAAACGGCAAGAAAATGTCGGTTCCGTTTGGCGAACTGCAGGCGATTCGATCGGCGCGACGCCCTTCCGGCTCTACGGGGCACGCGTTTGTCGCGGCTTCGCCGACGCCCGTTCCCGAAGAACTCGATCTGCGCGGCATGCGCGTCGAAGAGGCCCTGCATCGCTCTGAAGAGTATCTGAAAAATGCCGAAGCCATGAAGCTTCCCAAGGTGCACCTCATTCACGGCAAGGGGACCGGAGCGTTGCAGCGAGCTATCCATGAATTTCTGAAACGATCACCCTGGAAAGCCAGGTTCAGATTCGGCCGCTACGGCGAAGGCGATCTCGGCGTTACCGTCGTGGTCTTTGATCCGGCTTCCGATCCGACTCCAACCGCCGAAAATCAGCCGACATTCGGTCCACGACCCCGCAAGGGCACGAAACGATAAACCGAAATTCGCCTGCTGAATTCTCAGGCAAACTGTTGTAGAATAGTGATGGTAGAAAACTCCAAACGAACAGGCCGGGGGAATGGATAATTCACTGAAACTCGGGCTCAGCCAGAAACTGACCCAAACCCTGAAGATGACGCCGGAAATGCAGCTGGCGATCAAGATTTTACAGCTGAATTCGCTTGAGCTGCAGAATCAGATTCAGGAAGTCATCGAAACCAATCCCGTACTCGAGCTGGACGACAAAGAACCGAGTTCAACCGAGATTTCGCTTGAAGCCTCGGCACCGATCACTACTGAGCCAGGCCCCCCTTCGAAAGAATTCACGGACGATACCCGCCAGGATTTCGGCATCGACTGGCAGCGCTATCTGCAAGATTCCGAGAACACCGAATTTCGCGTTTCAGCCGGCGGTTATGCGGAAGACGAAGAGACAAACTACGAGAACTTCACGACCAAGAAAGAGAATCTGCACGAGTATCTCGAAAAACAGCTGCACGAAGCCACACTCAATGCCACCGAAAAGAAGATCGGCGAGTATCTGATCGGCCTGATCGACCGCAACGGCTATCTGCGCCAGACCCGTGAACAGATCGCCGACCTGCTCAAGATCGAGATTGCCGTTGTCGACAAGGTCATCAAAGCCATCCAAAGCATGGATCCGCCTGGCGTCGGGGCCTATGATCTCCGCGAATGCCTTCTCATACAAGCCCGCGAAGAGGGCTACAAGGACGACGTTCTTACTACCGTCATCGACAAGCACCTGCCCGATCTGGCTGCCAACAAAATCAATCAGATTGCAAAGGAACACGGCTTCGAAGTCGAAGACGTGATCGCCGCGGTAGAAACGATCAAGCAATTCAACCCTAAGCCCGGTGCACCGTTTCCCGGTTCCGGCTCAGAGATCTACGTCACCCCTGATGTCTTCATCGAGAAAGAAAACGGCGAATACAAGGTGACTCTCAATGAGAGAAACCTTCCCCGTCTGAGAATCAGCCCTCTGTATAGAGATACCATCAAGAATAAGAATCTTTCTGACAAAGCCGCCTACGAATTCATCAAAAGCAAACTCGAAGCTGCTCGCTCGTTCCTGCGTTATGTCGATAAGCGAAAAGAAACCATCACCAATGTCACGAAAGCGATTGTCGAAGTACAAAAAGATTTCCTCGACTTCGGCATTCTGCACCTGAAGCCTCTCACCCTGCAAGATGTCGCCCAGGTGACCGGGGTGCACGAGTCTACGGTCAGTCGTGCAACCAATGGCAAGTATGCCCAGACACCGCGAGGGCTTTTTGAGCTGAAATTTTTCTTCTCCGGTGGGGCACGCACGCAAACCGGCGAAGACGTGTCAACGGCTTCGGTCAAGCAGCGCATCGACAATCTGGTGCGTTCGGAAGACCCACGCAATCCTCTCTCAGACAGCGATATCGTCAACCGTTTGAAAGCCGAGGGTATTTTTCTTGCCCGACGCACGGTCGCCAAGTATCGCAGTGAACTGAATATTCAAAGCTCGTCAACCCGAAAACGCGCTGTTTAAGCATCTTCCCGACGAGGGCACAGCTTTTTCCACTTTTCCCCTTTTTTCTCTTAATGTTTGCTGTGAATCCGTCGATATCTGTTGAGAAAATATGTATCTGGTTAACTCCTTAAAGAAGTTGCTGCTGATTGTCCAGATCGCTCTCGTGTTTCTGGCAACAGCGGCGTTCGCCTCCGACCCCCTGCTCCCAGGGGATCAGATCCACATCTGGGTCAAAGGCGAACCCGACCTGACCGTCGATCGAACGGTCGGGCAGGAAGGCAGCATAAACTTTCCGCTGATCGGCTCGATCAAGGTTGCCGACATGGCTCCTGCCGAGGCGGCGAAAGTTATTGCTCGCAAACTCGATGATGGATACATTCGCGAGCCGCTCGTGCAGATCAACCGCATCGGCAGCCGCGGTCTCATTCCCGAAGTCCGGGTGAAACCGGCTGCGGCTCGACCCCGCCCGACTCCCGTTCAACCGATCGACGAAACGACGCCGGTGATCTCTGCCGAACCGCTCGCCACGTCCGAAGACCTCGCCATCACCACCCCGGTCGAAGTGCCCCGCGTAAGACGCCCGGGTCCTGCGACTCCGCGCGTTCCCGCCGCCTCCTACGTCGAAATCATCGACGGGAAAACGGGCGCCGGCATCAGATCAGCGGTCATGTTGTTCAACGGCAAAATATTCCAGACAAACTCCGCCGGCCAGATGAAGCTCGATGCACTTCAGGGTCATCTGATCCTGATGGCTGACGGGTACAAGGTTGTTCAAGGCCAGATTCAACACTTTCTCAAGCCGGGTGCCATGCCGAAAATCGTCATGGATCCGATTCATCTGGCTGACGAAATCGAAATCAAGGTCGTGGACGTCGGCACCAGCCTGCCGCTATCCGATGTTCAGGTGAAAATGAACGGGCTGCGGGTAAAAACCAACCGCACCGGCACCTTCCGCATTAAAGAACTCAAGACGGAATACAGCGAAATCGAACTGTCGAAGAAGGGCTATCGCACCATTCGCCAGATCATCGATTCCAAAGATGGGCGCACGCGCACTATCGCGCTGATGCCGCAGAACTGACGTTTTCTTCGTCGGTCTCTCCTCTCTCACTCCCGCTTCCACGTATCTTGCGCCATCACGTATGCTTCTGCGAGCAACTTCTCTGGTCGGCATGTACGCGAATGTTGACCTGATCCGAAAAAGCTGGCACTATGTCGGTATGAGGATCAATCAACGTCCGAATCGCTTCCATCGACAGTTCACTCTGCGGCCTGCTCGCAAAGTGACCGAGGGCATGACCTTGCTCGAACTCGTAATTGTGGCGGCTATTCTGGGCATTCTGAGCATGAGTGCCGTCAGCTATTACAACGACTACATGCAGCAGGCCCGCGAAGCGGTCGCACGCCAGAATCTGAAATTGGTTCGCGATGCTGTCTCGAAGTATTTCAAAGAGAATCTGGAAGGCCCGACTTCCTTCACCCAACTGGGACTGAACGTCGAGGACAGCATTCTCGGCAAGCTCGATGATCCCAATCTTCGACTTGGGATCGTCGTTTCGGCCACATCGAGTTTTTCCGGCGTGTCGCCAAACCCGTATCTGGCAACCGAGGTCGCCGTCGTTTTCCTGAACCGCGGCTCTACTGGTAACGGTCAGAGCTTTCGTGATATCAAGATCTCGTCACCATATTCTTCCTGGTAGCGAAAGGAACCGCCATGGCAGAAGAGGCAAAAAAACAGGATAAACGCCGCCCCGCCGGAGAAGGCCCCGGGGAAGAGAAGCGCGCGATCCTGTCTTATCTGAACCCGTTTTACAACATGATCTCGCTGGGTGAGGTCCTGATCTTCACCAAGTATTTCTCGACTCTGATCAAAGCCGGTATCCCCGTTCTGCGTTGTCTCGCCACCCTGTCGCGACAGATGAGCACCTGGCGTTTCAAGAAAACAATCTGGACCATGCGTAACGAAGTCGAAGGTGGCATCCCCCTGCACGCCACCTTCAAGAAGAACGAGGACATCTTCGGCCTTCTGTATGTCAACCTCGTTCGTGTCGGTGAAGAAAGCGGTCGTCTCTTCAACTGTCTCGACCGGCTCGGCAGCCTGCTCGACCGTGAAATGAAACTGCGACGCAAAGTGCTTTCCGCCATGACCTACCCGGCGATCATCACCGTGGTGGCCATTGCCGTCGTCACCTTTCTCATGGTCGTGGTCATTCCTCAGTTCAGCAAGCTCTTCGCCCAATTTGGTCAGGAACTTCCGTATCCGACGCAGGTTGTCATTAATATCAGCACCTTCATTAAAGATAACATTCTCAACCTGATCGCCGGTACCATTGGGTTCCTGCTCGTCATCTATCAGATAAACCAGTCGGAATCAGGTCGAGCCTTCTTTGACAGCATAAAACTCAAGGTTCCCGTTTTCGGAAATCTGATACAGAAGTACAACATCGCTCTTTTTGCCCGAAACCTCTCGACGCTGTTTCAATCAGGTGTTCCAATCATCAGCGGCATGAAAATCAGTATCGAGGTCGTCGAGAACGTGATTATCGCCCAAGCGCTGCAGAAGGTCGTTCGCGAGGTCGAAGGCGGAACGCCCATCGCCCGCGCGCTCGAGCGGGTCGAGATTATGCCCGAGCTCTCAACCCAAATGATCGAAATCGGTGAAGAATCCGGTAATCTCGACGAAATGCTGGAAAGAGTCGCTGAGTTCTATGAAGACGAGATCAACTTCCTCATCGACCAGATGGCCGCCTTGATCGAACCAGCCTTTATCGTCGTTCTGGGAACCATCGTCGGCGGCATCGTTCTCGCCATGTATCTGCCGATCTTCCGTATGGCTCGCGTCGTTTCAGGCGGAGGCGGAGGCGGTCTGGCAGGTGGAGGCGCCCCCTAAGCCTGCGCGTGACTCTCGATAACTCCCCCCCCGGGCTCTTCAACGAGTTCGGGGGGGTTCTTCAACGCTCGGCCGCACCGCTTCACAGCCCCTCAGGGTCGCCGACAGACGTTCCCAGTTGAAAGAATCGATGCCATCTCGCGAAGGAAATGTGAGGCAACACGAGGGCTTGGGCGGTCTGATACGCATGAGCAGCCCCCGTCCCAAGCAGGCTATGAGCATATTCTCTGCTCTGGCCGCTCCGAGTATTTTCTCTGGCGCAAACCTGCCATTCATGCGGTAATGTGAGCTGACAGACACGGAAACCCCGTTTTCTCTCGTCAGCAAATTGTCTGCATGTACAAGTTCCCCGAGTAATGGAAACTCATCAGAAGCCCAAACCGACGAGTCAAACCTGTGTTCGAGCAAAAACCCTTCGCCGAAGCGAAGGGTTTTTGAATGAAATCCGTCTGTTGATGGAGAGGGCTATTCGGCCTTCTTGGCGCTCTTCGCGGCCTTCTTGCCGTCGTTCTTCTTGAGGTCGGACTTCTTGGGCGGTTTCGGCAGTACCACATCGGGCTTCTTCTTGCGAGCCTGTTCAAACAGCTTCAGAGCCTCAACCGTGCGAGAATCATTCTCGCCGTATTCCGACTTCAGATTCAGATAGGTGATGTAGCGGGTCTGAGCATCGCTGTTGTGCACACCCAAAGCATCCCAGTCGACTTCGAGCCATTCGTCCGACTTCTTTGCCACATCGAAATCATAGGCCTTAACCGGTTCTTTCCCGACTTCGCAGTGAGAGGCCTTGCCGTTGTCGAGCACGACTTCGTCTCCACCCGACTTGCCGCGAACCGCCACCCGGCCCTGCATGACGGAAACCACCGACTTGCCGCGAGAGGTAACGGCCACATCAAAGACGGTTCCACGAATACCGGCGACGAGACTGGGAGTTTCGACGACAAACTCCGAACCGCGCTTGGTGAATTTGAACCACGACTGGCCCTTGAAGACCTTCAACGACGTCGCCTGAATCTCGACCTTGGTCAGCGGCTTCAGGCGCATGATCGTCCCGTCGCCATAGACCAGTTCCGCCTTTGATTCGCGCATGGTCTCAATGATGTCGCCATGGTACACGGGAAACCCCTGGCTGAAAAGATCGGAAAGGGTTTTGCCGACCCTGGTCAATTTGACCTGACCGGAAATGATGCCGAGCTTTACATCGAGCGGCGTGGCAATATCATCATCAGCAGCCGACACCAGCGAAGTTACGGCCAAAAACGAGATCAACAGGAAGCTCAACATACTCCGTTTCATCATACTTGCCTCCAGAGCAGCAGATTGCCTTGTAAAAGGTATGTCCAAATTATAGGAATAGAGCGCCGCTTCGTCAAGCCTGCGGGCCCGAAAGGCTGGCGCGTATCAAACCGGCCAGTTCGGCAACCGCCCGTTCCAGGTCATCGTTGATCACGACATGCTGGTACTCTTTCTCGCAACTCAGCTCGACCAGCGCGTTCTGCATGCGTTTGCGCAACACCTCTTCCGCGTCCGCCTTTCGTTTTCTCAGGCGTTGTTCCAGCACCTCAAGCGATGGCGGCGCGATAAAAAAGGTCACGGCATCCGGGTACACCTGCCGCAGTTTGCGCGCACCCTGTACATCGATGTTCAAAATCACGTGCAGGCCGCGATGCCGATTCTCTTCGAGAAACGCTTTCGGGGTGCCGTAGTAGTGATCGTGAACCATGGCCCATTCGGCAAGCTGATCTTCTCGGATCAGACGTTCCATTTCCGACCGCGGCTGAAAAAAGTAGTCTCGACCGTCGACCTCCCCCTGACGCGGCGAACGACACGTCGCCGAGATGGAAAGCACCATGCGACCCTTGAATTCTTCCAGCATGCGTGCGCACAACACGGTCTTCCCGACACCCGAAGGCCCCGAAACGACAAACAGTCGACCCGGCATCAGACCGGACTCTTGTGCCTTCGTCATCACTTCTTGCGGTTGATCAGCGAGGTGCCGTCCATGGCCGGCGGTTTTTCAAGCCCGAGCATTTCCAAAATCGTCGGAGCCACATCAGCCAAGGCCCCCTCGGGGCGCAGATCACGAAATTCCCGCGAAAGAACGCAGAAGGGAACCGGGTTCAGAGTGTTGTCCGGAAACGGCTCACCGTTTCGCTCATCGATCATCTGCTCAACATTGCCGTGATCAGAGGTGATCACACAGTCGTAACCAAGATCATACGCCAACGGAATAATCTTTGACAGCACGCAGTCGACCGTGCTCACCGCTTTTATCGCCGCCTGCAGATTCCCTGAGTGGCCCACGGCATCAGCGTTGGCAAAGTTCGCCACGATCAGACCGAACTTCTGGGTCTGAATACGCTCCATGAGAGCATCGCCGACTTCAAATGCCGCCATCTCCGGCTTCTGATCATAACTTTTCACCTTCGGGGAAGGCACCTCGGTGCGTTCTTCCAAGGGCAACGGCTCTTCGATGCCACCATTGAAAAATCGAGTCACATACGCAAACTTCTCGGTTTCACCGACCCGCAACTGACAGATTCCCTGTCGGGAAACCACTTCCCCGAGCAGATCGTGCAAGGGCACCTCTGGAAACGGCACTTCATCCTTGCGATCGTCATACCGCGTCAGGCTCATGAAGTCCAGCTTCAGGGGCTTGCGCGTGAACTCTGAGAAGGTCTCACCCGTAAGGGCGGCAACCAGCTGTCGCATGCGATCAGCCCGGAAATTGAACGCAAGCACCGCATCACCGTCGTTCACGGTGCCCACCGGACCGTCAGCTTCTTCCATCACGACCGGAACAACGAACTCATCGGTGAGATTCGCCTTGTATGAGGCCTCCATGGCCAGGACCGGTTCCGAGATCCGGTTGCCGACTCCGTGCACAATGGCAAGATAGGCCTTTTCCGTTCGATCCCAGCGTTTGTCGCGATCCATGGCATAGTGTCGACCGCAGATGCTCGCGATCCGGCCGATACCGATCTTCTGCAGATACGCCTGCAGTTCCTGCACAAAAACCACACCCGAGGTCGGCGAGGTATCCTTTCCGTCGGTGACGACGTGCACGAATACTTTGCGCAACCCCGCCTGCCGTACGGCCTCCAGACAGGCATACAGGTGCTGCTGATGAGAGTGGATCCCGCCGGTTCCGATCATGCCGATCAGATGCAGAGCACGATCGCGCTCTTTGACTCCGGCCAGAAACGTTCTGATCACCGGGTTTTCCTGAAACGTGCCATCTTCAATCGCCCGGTTGATGCGGGTGATGTCCTGTTGCACGGCACGACCGGCTCCGATGACCAGGTGACCGACTTCCGAATTGCCTTTCTGGCCGACCGGCAGGCCGATTGCCGGCCCCGACGCCGTAAGTCGGGCGAACGGGCGTTCCTTGAAGATTTTCCCGATGAACTCCGGGTTGGCCAGACGCACGGCGTTCCCCTCGGTCTTGTCTGACAGACCGAGGCCGTCAAGAATCAGCAGCAGAACTTTCTTTTTATTCATGTGCGGGGATGAAAGGCAAAGAAGATGGCGGATTATAGCTTGCCCGCCCGATCAAGTCAAACCACCCCGCTCTGTTTCGCTCCGCATCGAAGTTTCAGGCCGAATTCAACAATCGGTTTCTTTGCTCACCAAGCCTTGAGCGGCACCATATCGGCTGGATCAAGCCGGTCGCAAATGCAACGACGCCCCCGCACGTCAGCGAGGGCGTCGTTCGAGCCAATCGACTTCTTCAGGTCGTTTGTTTGGGAACCGCCTGATCAAGGGCATTTTCAGTCCAGAGGTAGGTTCTGGTTTCACTCACCAGAACAGAGCTGAGCGCCAGAAGAGAGATCAGGTTCGGAATCGCCATCAGGCCGTTCGCGATATCGGCAAACGCCCAGACGGCCTTCAGAGAAGAAACCGAGCCGATGAGCACAAATGCGACCCACAGGTAGCGATAAGGTTTGATCGCACACAGGCCGAACAGATACTCGACCGCCTTCTCACCATAAAAAGACCAGCCAAGAATCGTCGAGAAAACAAAGGTTAACAACCCAATGCTCAGTACAAGTTGTCCGATGTACGGGATGTGCCTGAATGCGGCATAGGTCAACTCATTCCCGTTGAGTCCCACATGACAATCACACGCATTAGGAAGCACAAGGCCCGTTATCAGACACTTGATGTGCATGATTGAGGCGTGAGTGATCTCTTTGCCGCTGAGCACGGCATGACAATCGCACGAATCAGGGAATACCATGCTCGTGACAAGACATTTCGAGTGCCTGAGCGCGGTAGAGGTCAACTGATCACCGCTTAGTCCCACCGTCCAATCGCCCGAATTTACGAGCACCAGACCCGTTAAGAGACAGATAACCACCGTGTCCCAGAAAGTGCCGGTCGCGGAAACCAGCGCCTGTCGCACCGGATTTCTCGTCTGTGCGGAAGCAGCCACAATCGGAGCACTGCCCAGACCTGACTCGTTCGAGAACAGACCACGAGCGACACCATAACGCATTGCCTGCATCACGCCGGCGCCGGCAAAGCCGCCAATTGCAGCCTGACCCGAGAATGCTCCACCAAGAATGATGCGAATCGTTTCAGGAATCTGCCCGACATCGCGGAGAAGAATGAACACGCAACCCGCGACATAAAAGATCGCCATAAAGGGCACCAGAAGTTCGCAAACTCGGGCGATCGACTTGATTCCACCGAGAATCACCGCCGCAGTTACGGCGGACAGGAGAATTCCGGATACCCACATTGGCAGCGCGAACTGTTTCTCGAGAAGCGATGAAATCGAGTTCGCCTGCACCATGTTGCCAATGCCGAATGCAGCGACAGCCGTGAGAGCGGCAAAAATGATCCCTAGCCACCGAAGGTTCATTCCCTTGTCGAGGACGTACATGGGGCCGCCTGCCATGTTGCCTTCGGCGTTCACCGTACGATACTTCACCGACAGCAACGCTTCTGCATACTTCGTGGCGACGCCGAAAACTCCGGTAAGCCACATCCAAAGAACAGCTCCAGGGCCACCAAGGCTGATCGCCGTGCCGACACCGATGATGTTCCCCGTGCCGATCGTAGCGGCGAGCGCAGTGGTCAACGCCCCAAACTGGCTGACATCACCCTCCCCCTCCTGTTTTCGCTCCAACGAGAGCTTGATGCCCAGACCGATATAGCGTTGAACGAATCGCAGCCTGAAGGTAAGAAAGATGTGGGTGCCCAGGAGGAGGATCAAAAGCGGTGGCCCCCATACAATATCAGCATAGTCGGACAAAATTTTCTCGAGTTCCTGCATGATGCCCCCTGCGGTGAAAGATCTGATCTCTCGGTTATCGGCAAATCACCCGGCCTTCATCCACCCCTGGCGAGGAATTGGATGCCTGAACCGCATTTTCAGCTCGTGAGACGTTTCCGCCATATTGTCTCAGGAAAAAAGAAACGAGGGTCTGAAAGACATTCAGACCCTCGTCAACGAGAACGAAACGGTTACTTGATGAAGCGATCGTTGAAGCGGCGAATCGTATCGTCGAACCCGACCACCGTATCGGCGCGCCCGAGAATCGGCACGAAGTTGTCGACGAATTTGCCCAGCTGAGACAGGAAGCTGCGATACTCGCGCGTCGAAACGAGCACGATGTCGCCAGGCTTCAAAGCCACGTCGCTACTGATGTCACCGCGATAGTAAAAGCGGCGCAGATCGATTTTCAGCACTTCCGGTTTCACCTTGCCGGGTTCATCGCCCTTCTTGATGCCGCGAATAATGCTGGCAAACTTGATGTGATGCTTGTTCGTCAGCCCACCAGCCATGGTGATCGCATCCATGATCGACATGTTGTCTCGGAAGCGATAGCGAGCCGGGAACTCGACGGCACCGAGAATGTAGAGGGTTTCGTCATCTTTGAGTGCCACGGCGGTACGTCGCGGAATCAGCAGCACGTCGTTGGGCAGCAAGGCGATATTTTGCGAAACATCTCCATCCATAATCAGCTTCTTCAGATCAATCCTGGTTTCCTTGCCACCGCGCTTCAACTTCGTGTCGGAAAGATAGTCGAAGGTGGCAGTGACCTGAAACCCAGCCATATTCGAGCGCGGATCGGTCGGATTGGTCAGCCACTGGTTGGTTCCGTACAGGTTGCCGTCTTCGAAACCCCCGGCCAACTGCACGGCATCCATGAGAGAAACGGAATCGCGAATCTGCAGCATGCCGGGATTCTTGACGCCGCCGAAGACATACACTTTGTCCGACTGCGCCTGCTTCACCAGCGACACCTGCACGCGCGGTCCCTGAAAGACCTTCTCGGCCAGGGCTTTTGCCAGCGCCGGCTGCACTTCCGTGCTGTTAAGACCTTTCACGTTGAAGAATCCAAGCAATGGAACATCGATGTCGAGATTCGCGTTCACCGTCACATCCTGGTCGATTTCCACAATACTGCGGTTGTTCATGACCTTGATGCGCAGAACATCGCCTTCACGAAGGGGAGAAAGAGTGTTCATCTGTTGTTCGAGCGCTGCAAACGCCGAACATGCCACCACGAACACGCACAAAAGAACAAGGAATCCAATGCGTTGCTTCATCAGAGAACTCCTGAATAGGTTAAAACGCTGATTAGATCAGTATTTCATCCAAGAAGGGTACATCCGCGACAAACAGGTGTCAAGGTTTTTCCCAGCAATTCTCACTGTAGTTCTCCATGCGGGTTTCCGGGGTGATTCCGTCTG
>CAYYIY010000099.1:0-14887 GCA_964472075.1 uncultured bacterium
GAGACGAGAGAGCACTCCCTGCCGAAATGGCGAATCGTTGAGCGATGCCGGCGTAAAAACAGGGGTTCGAGAGAACGAAATGACCCTGTGCTACAACTTCCAGCCAGGGCAAACGAGAACTCAAAAACCTGATTTGGCCTACAACAGAGGCGAGCACCACGATGTACCCAAGAAAAATTCATGCGGGTCTCACGAGTTTTCAAGGTACGCAAGAGCGAAAGAGGGCTGGCCCTGCAACTTGAAAGGCCTGCTGTACGAAAGTTCCCGTTTGCCCTGAACTTCCAGCGTAGACATCGGGGAATGGCATGGTAAAATCAATGCCATGAGACCACTCTACGTGGTCGGAAACAGGAGAGCATGATGGCGGTACGAGAAGGAAAGTGGCGTTGTCCGAACTGTCGGCAGGTCAATCGCGGTCGCGATCTGAATTGCGTCGGGTGCGGAGTCGTACGTGGCAATGTGAAGTTTTTTCTCGATGATGATGCGCCTGAAATTCAGGACGAAGGTTTGAAAAAACGAGCTACTGACGGCCCCGACTGGATCTGCGCCTTCTGCGACACCAGCAATGCCCAATCGGCGACGGTGTGCAAGCAGTGTTCCGGCGCCCGCAACGACGGGAAAAACCGCGATACGACAGTCAGGCAGGATGCTCGCGAAGACCCATCCGCCCAGGTGCGTCAAGTGAACCTGCAGACCATTCGAGATGAAGCCCCGCTCTCTGGTCCCGCCACGCCGGCGTCAGGTTCGGAGACAACAGACACCCCGCCAGGCACGCAGAAAACATCTGCATCATCCTCTCCACCCCAAGGCTCACCGAAGGGTTGTTGCGGCTGTTTTGCCTTTCTCTTCGCGATCTTTCTCCTGTTCGGCTTGTACGATTCCTTTTTCACCAGCACCAACCTTGCCGAAGTGGTCGATCGCTCCTGGAAGCGCACCCTGCATCTGCAACAGCTCGTCGAAGAACCATGGGAGGGGTGGGAGAAAAACAAGCCGGCTCGTCTGCTTATCGAGAAAACCGAATCGCGCGTCTCGGGTCACACGAAAACGGTAATCGGGTATGACGACGTCGAGGAAAAGTATCAGGAAAAAGAGCAGATCGGCACGGAAACAAAGACCAAAACGGTAAGACATCGAGTTCAAACCGGTACAAAACAGGTAAAGAAAGGGGTTCGGGATCTCGGCAACGGTTTTTTCGAGGACGTCTACGAGGAAGTTCCGGAATACGGGTACGAAACGGAAACCGTCGAGGAAGAAGTCCCGGTCTACCGCAATGTGACACGTACCCGGATCGTCAAGAAACCTCGATATCGGCTCGACCCGATCAACGAGAACTGGCTCACCGGGCGACAACAGCTTTGGAAGCCGGCCCCATCGCAAACGACATCCGGCGCTTTCGAGCCGCCCGTCTGGCCCGACATTCCGCTGAGCCGCGCGGAAGCGACCTCCACCGGAGCATTCATGGACACAGGCCGCGCGGAAGAGTACAAGGTCATTCTGCGTGGAGTATCGAACGGAAAGACGTTTGATCTCAAGGAAATCAAAAACCGACCGCTGGATTCAACCCTTTTCGAACAAATGACCAAGGGAAGCCGCTGGAATCTTGTCATCAGCGGTTTGGGAAGCATCGACGAAGTCAAACCGGCCGCCCCCTGAAGCTCGAACCGGCGCTGGTCACAGAGCGAGTTTTGATTTACCACTCGACACTCTTCATCGCTCCGAGTCATGGCTCCAGGGAGCGTGTATTGTTTACGAGTGAGCCTTGTGCTCGCTGTCAATAAAGGTTTCGTTAAAATACAACCGGTACTTTTTCTCGAAGCCGACCGGATGATAGCTGAGCTTCGCCGAGCGCAGCCCTTCGATGCCCAGATCGGTTTCACGATTGATCAGCGTGACGTCCTCAGGCAAGTGATTGGCCAGCGACCAGTTGATGAACTGGTATAACCCCTTGATCTCGCGATTCGCCTTCTCAAGCGTCACGATCCAGCACCCGTCGTGAATCGGTGAAGCAACCGTAATACCCTCGATCCTGCCGCCGATCCGCACGATCAGACCGATTCCGCCGAGTTGTTCGAGATGCGGCAGGGCACGGCCCGCTGCCAGTGATTCAAGCCGGGTCGAAAGATCGGTCTCGGCGTGTTCGGCATGCTCGGCATACCACGACTCGAGATACGCCATGGCCTGGCAGAAATTTTCCGGTGTCAGTTTCTCGACTTGCGGATCGTGACTCTGCTGCACCCGATTCACAAAATTCTTCTTCTGATGAAACTTGCGACCGGAAAGTTCACACAGCTCGACGCGATCGTACAGGTAGTCCCAGTCGTCCCTCTGCTCTTCAGCGCGATCCAGGCCGGACTCATTCTTCAATTGCAGATACAGGGCCTCGGGAACATATCCGATGCTCAGCTCCCCCCCGAATCTGGCTTGTTGCTGCATGATCGCCCGCACGGCCGAAACTGGAGAACCCGGTCCCAGCGGGGGCAGATAAATGTGCGTTCCACCCGGCCCTTCGACATCGAGAATGATCTGATCACCCCATCGGCTGATCATCGGCGGACGTTCGAGATACCATCCCATCAGGTTGTAGCAGGCATAATCAGACGAATGAATTCCCTTCACGCGCAACAGATCGTGAATCAGATGGGCGTATTCGCACGTAAGCAGCTGTTGTTTCGGAAACTCGAGCAGATTGTTCATACCGGCGGATTCTAGCACAACCTGTGCTGATCCGCCATTGATCCCCCGGAACAAACCGGGCATACGGGTTGCCTTTTCCGCTTCAGCCGGCTATCATGGCGACGATGCAAAACTCCATCCTGTTTCAGCCGCTAACCATGCGCGGCAAGACCTTGAAAAACCGGATCTTCTCGGCGCCTATGGCCAGTCGTTATCCGACCTCGAAAGGGGAGGTCACCGACGCCCTGGTCTCATACTACGCGCATCTGGCCCTGACCGGCATTGGTATGACCGTCGTCGAAGGTGCGCTGGTCTCGACCGAAGGCCCGGGCTGGCCGCATGAACTGGGCATCTACCATCCCATGTTTCTCGACGGCCTGTCTCGCCTCGCCGAAGCGATCAGCGAACGTGGCTCTACACCCGTTATTCAACTGCATCACGCCGGGCGCCGCGGCCTGGGCGGCCGCACCGAAGCCCTGATCGGCCCTTCTGCTATTCCCTGCCCGGCCTTCAATCGTCCGGTTCGCCCGATGTCGATCGAAGAGATTCGGCTGATGATCGTGAAGTTCACCGATGCCGCCCTTCTCGCTGTAAAGGCCGGTTTCGCCGGTGTCGAGATTCACGGTGCACACGGCTATCTTCTGCATCAGTTTTTGACGCCTCTGGTGAACGACCGTCACGATGAATACGGCATCAAAAACGGGAACGGCAGCCGCTTTCCTCTCGAAGTGGTCAGATCGATCCGACTGGCTCTACCGAATCACATCGTCGGCTATCGCCTTTCTGCTCGCGATTACCTGCCCAACGGCTTGACGCTCAACGAAACCGGTCCGTTCGCGGAAGCATTGACGCAAGCCGGTGTTGACTACATCAGCGTTTCAGGCGGCATGTATGCGTCGCTGTACGGGCCGGACAGCATCTGGGGCCGAAAAGCGCCGTATGCGGTTTTCCGCAGCGATGCGCGAGCCATCAAGGACAGAACGACAGCCGTCGTCGGAGTTGCTGGAAAGATTCAGCAGGCCGGCATGGCCGTGTCGATTCTCGAAAACCGTGATTCCGACCTGATCGGTCTCGGACGCGTCATCCTGCGCGACCCTTCGTGGGTGGCACGAGCGCGGGGCGAGATCTCGACCCCGGTTTCCGCCTGTCTGCTCTGCGAGCGCTGCCAGTATCATACGCGCGGCTGTCCCGACACCGGGCACAAGCCGCCCTGGCTCATGTAATTCATTCCAAATTGAGGAGCACCTCTATGCGCATCACGCCCCGCATTCTTGCAGCCATTCTCGCGCTGCTGACCATTACCGCCTCGTCGCCTGCCGCGGGCCTGTTCGATCTGTTCGGCGGCATGTCAGGCGGAAACGATTCGACGGTCGCCGTGCAGTATGTCGAAGGCGACAAGAGCGCCGATGACGAGATTCTCATCATCAAGATCAAGGGAATGATCTACGAACGAAGCGCTGACGACTCGGACTCCATGCCGTGGGAAATGAAGCGAGACATGATCGACAACCTGCGCAAGGACGTCAAAGCCGCTCTCGAACGCAGCAGCGTGAAGGCGATCCTGCTTGAAGTCGACTCGCCCGGCGGCGAGGTCACTGCTACCGACATCATGCATCATGAACTGCTCAAGATCAAAGAAGCCAAGAAGCCGATCGTCGCCCTGATCGGCACCATGGCGGCTTCCGGCGGCTACTACGTCGCCTGCGTCGCCGACTGGATCATCGCCCACCCAACCTCGATCATCGGCAGCATCGGAGTGCTGATGCGCGCCATGAACATCGAAAAACTGGCCGCCATGATCGGCTACAAGGATGTCACCCTGAAGTCGGAAAAAGCACAGCGCAAGGACATTCTCTCGCCGTTTCGTGAAATGACCTCGGATGAAAAAGCCATGATGATGACCGTTCTCAACGGCATTCATGAGCGGTTTCTGGAAGTGGTCGCCGCAGGCCGTAAAAAGTCTGTGGCCGACATTACCCCCCTCGCCGATGGGTCGATCTTTCTCGCGACCCAAGCCAAACAGAACGGGTTGATCGACGCGACCGGGTATCGCGAGGATGCGATCAAGAAGGCTCAGGATCTCGCTGGTCTGAAAGCAGCCCGCGTGGTCAAACGCAAGACGAAGAAGGGTCTGGCACAGATCTTTTCGGAGATGGCTGAAATGCATTCAGGCATGCCGGCACTGATTCACTATCTGCAGAATACGCTCGAATCTTCCGGCACACCGACAGTATTGTACCAGTTCAGCTTACCTGGAACGAACTGAATAAAGGCATTACGCGCATATCAAAAGAACGCCCCCGGTGAAAATCGGGGGCGTTCTTTTTACCGCAGACTCAGCCAGAGATCGATGTAGTTATCAACCCACGGCCCCGAAGATGGCCAGATGTCGTAGAGCCAGTACACCCACGGGTGGTACTGCTCGACCAGAAAGCGGGTCAGTTCATCGCTTCCGTCGCCCCCCATCAACAGAATGAGTGGACCAAGCGAAAATGGATACAGCAATGCCAGAATCACCAGCGTCACCAACGCGACGGTCACCGGCGATCGCGGAGCCTGTATTGCCCGGGCTTCGCGGGAAAACGACTCTTGAGGGTTCATGTCAGGCGCACGAATGGACGATCAGAACCACTTCTCACGCATACAGTGGGGGAATCTCCCACGATCTTCCGCACTCGCTGCACGTCACGAGACAGTGACCGCCAACACCGATTTCCTCGGTGAGCAAGCGTCGTGAACCGCACTTTGCACAGACGCTGTCATCACGAAAAGCGTGGCGATGATTGCGCAGGCTTTCCAATTCATACAGAGAGTTCGCGTCGAGGCAGTTCAGTCGGCCACAGTATCGGCACCGCACGGATCGTTCCTCTCACACGACTGTTTTCAGAACTTCAGTACAACTTCTTCAGAACGCTGCCCGGGAAGTAGTGCGCGAGGATGCGGTCGAAACTCCAGCCTTTCTTCGCCAGCGCCTGGGCGCCGGTCTGGCACATGCCGACTCCGTGACCGAACCCCGCGCCCGACAGTTCGGCTGAGACGATAAAGCCGGCGGCATCTTTCTTCCAGTCGGCGACGAAGCAGGAACTCTTGAGACCGCCGAACAGCTTTCGAATGTTCAGTTCCTTCATGACGGTCTTGTTTCCTCGTTCACCCACGAACGTCAACCGGTACATACGACCGGAAAGCCCGCGGGCGATGTCGGTGATCGATTTGATTCGACCGACGCCGACCGCGCTTTCAATGCTCTTCCACTCAGTTGTCGATATGGACTTTTTCCAACGGAAGTTGGTGCCGCCTTCGACCGCCGGATTGTTGCAGTAGGCCGCCGGCGGATTATTGATGAACGCCCGGCACTGCTCTTCCTCAGTGAGGTCGAGGCTCGGTTCCGGGCTGATATCCCAGACCCCGCGCAGAATCGGGTTCGGCTGCGTCGTCCAGACGTAGTGATTCGATTCACCGCGCCCGCCGCAGTTAGCCGCATACACCGCGTCGACCAGGCTGCCTGCCGAGTTCGTTAACACATAGCCGCAGGTCGGCGCAATCTTCTTTTCCATGTCGAGCGACAGGGCAGATTCGCCCGAAAACACCTGGCAGTGCTGTTCCGAGCAGGTGTCGAACCCTTCGCCGGCATGACGAATGCCGATCTTGGAAAGAATCTCGCCGCGAGCCGCACAGGCCTGAGCCTGCAAAGCTCCGATCTCGGCCTTGGCAGAGATTTCAGAAGGCACGACACCGGCCAGGACCGTTTCGAGTGGGGAGCTCAAAACACAATCGATGGCATCCTGCGCGCCCCAGCGGCAGACCATGTTGCCGCGATAGGTGCGATCGGCAAAACCATGCCACGGATACCCGACCGCATACTCGACCTTCTTCAACAGAATGGTTGTTTCGGGCACCAGTGCCAGTTCGCTGCCCTCGGCCAGTGTCTCACCGCCGGCCGACAATGTCAGCTTGCCCTGCGCCATGCTGACGATCTCCGTGCGAATCCAGCTCGATTTTCCCTGTGCGGCAAGCTTGTCAACATGAGCCTGCGCATCGGCATAATCGTCATAGACGCCCACCTCGACATCGGCAACGCGGTTGTCATACAGCACCGTCTTGCCGTCTTCCGAGTAAAAAATCTGACCCAGAGTCGAGGTGCGCACTTCGAAGCCGAGCGCCCGCCATTCCGCAACAACTTGTTCGAGGCGCTCAGGTTCGGTCAGAGAAACTGAGGCGACCATCACGTGATAGCGCTTCTTCGCCTTCTTTTCGAGCGTTCCGTTGATCTGAGCGACCTGCTGAGCCGCCAGACGACCGGTTTTGCCGCCGAGATCCCAGACTGTTCCCCGGGGGGCGGTGAATTCAATGGTTCGGTCATACTGCGCCACCTTGATATTGATCAATCGCTCACCGGCCTGCGCCGACCAGGCGAACCCGCAACAAAGCAGCACGAGAAGCGACATCGCAAGCATGCGAGACTGGCTCAAGGGCATCACCGCAAAACGCATGAACCTTTCCTCCTGAATGTCGTACACCGCCGAAAACCCGGCTTCGTCTGTTCATTGTATCAGAGAGACCCGGGGGTCGCTAACCCCAGTTGTCGATTTTTTCGTTTTCGTGGAAACCTTTTTTGCCAGGGCACCGTATTGTGCACGTTGCTGTTTTCCGGTACACGTCTTTTTGTTTGTGATTTTTGACTTTTTTTCTCGCTGATGTATAATGTCCTAAGAGCATTTGAGTAATCGAGTAAGGAGTTGGTACATGAAGGAATGGTTGCATAGGAGTATCCTGTTCGTTTGTATCGGCCTGCTTTTTCTTTCTACCGCAGCTTTTGCCGACGAAGACCCGGCTGATTATCTGATCAACATCAAACCCGGTTTTGTACTGTCCGGCGAGTCTTACGGCCAGTTCGAGACTCCCGTGTACACCATCGAGAACCCGCTCGACAACCTTCTGATCGCGGTCGATGCCGATCGTTCCCCCGAGGCTGTCGTGCGCATGTATGCCCGTTTTCAGAACGAGAAAACCGGCACCTGGAGTCGCTACTCCGAATTCGACGGAGAGTATCAGTTCGCCGCTGTCGAACCGATCAAAGCCTGGCAGCTGCTGTTCATCATTCGCGACGCTTCCAAAGGCAAGACTGCGATCACACGTTTTACCGCTCAGGGTCGCAAACTCGGTGAAGAGCTTATGGAATTTCTCGCTCAGAAACCGGTGACCTTCAAAGCCGCTCGCGAGTGGCCGAAGCCCGCTTTCGTTAATCGCAAGGGCTGGAACGCCCGCCCCCCGAAAGGCACCTATAACCTGCAGAAGCCCGCTAAAATCATTCTGCATCACACGTGGCGCCCGACTCAGGCTCAGTATTCAGGTGCCGGCACGATCCGCGGCATTCAGGATTACCACATGGATGATCCGAAAACCGGGTGGGCCGACATCGGCTACCACTATCTGATCGGCCATGACGGCGTCATCTACGAAGGTCGCCCCGACACCGCGGTCGGCGCCCACTGCCCGCCCAACACTTCGATGATCGGTGTCTGCGTCATCGGCGACTATGACCCGGGCCAGGATCAGAACAACGCCAAGATTGAAAAATCACTCGTCGACCTGCTGTCGCACCTGTCATCGAAATACGGCATCGATCCGAAGACCGCCTATTTCGGTCATCGCAACTTCTCCACCAAATCGTGCCCCGGAGACGGCGTTTATGACCGACTTCCCGAGTATCGCGACCTGGTACTCAAGAATATCGGCGAAGTCAAGTAACCTCTCGTTTCGAATACATGCAAAGGCCCCGGGCAATCAGCTCGGGGCCTTTGAGTTTCAGGCGTTTCCAGGTCTCCAGGCAATCCTGATTATCTGGTTTTCGGAGGTTTCTGGTGTTTCGATTCTTTCCTCGTCCGTCCCTTTGACGGTTAATCCCATTTCACGTTATCGACCCCATTGATGCCGAGTCCAGGTTCGTCATTCATGCACAGCCAGGGGCCGTCGATCACCATACCGCCGAGCACGGGGTCTTGCGCACACAGCGAGGGGCTGTCGAGATCACAGCGGGTGATGATGCTGCGGGCACAGGCGAGATGAGCAGCCGCCGTGACACTTAACTTGCTTTCCATCATGCAGCCCATGAAGCATTCGACCCCATGCATTTCGGCAACGGCGCAGATGCGCAGAGCGTTACGCAATCCACCGGTTTTCATCAGCTTGATGTTCAGGTAATCGGCCGCCTGTCTGGCGATCAGGTGTTCAGCATCGATGGCCGAAAAGACGGCTTCATCAGCCAGTACCGGCGTATCGATCGCTTCCTTCACGCGCCTCAATCCCTCGATGTCATGCGCCGACACCGGTTGCTCGACCAGCTCGATGTTCAGACCGGCTGACTCGATGGTTTTCATGATCCGCACCGCTTCACGGGGGTTCCAACCCTGATTGGCGTCGAGACGAATGACGATGTCCGGGCCGACTGCCTCGCGAATACGGCGAATGCGTTCGATATCGACGGCTGGTTCGCGCCCGACCTTGATCTTCAGAATACGAAACCCGCGCTCTACCGCCTCGCGGCTGTCGCGAGCCATTTCATCAGGCTCGTTCACGCTGATCGTCAGATCAGTTTCGACGCGATGCCGATATCCGCCGAACAACTTGTACAAAGGCACATGCAGCAGTTTGCCGAACAGATCATGAATTGCGATATCGAGGGCCGCTTTGGCGCTGGTATTCTTGACACACGATTGATCGAGCGTATTCAGCGTATCTTCCAGGTTGGCAATGTTCTTCCCCTCGAGCTTCGGGGCGATGTATTCATGAATGATTCCGCGAATGCTGCCGAGCGTTTCACCCGTGATCGCCGCGGTCGGAGTCGCCTCTCCCCAGCCTATCGCTCCTTTTTCGGTGTCAATGGCGACTACCAGGGTATTGAGGTGCTCGAGCGTTCGCAAAGCCGTCTTGAACGGTTTGCGCAGCGGAATGGACGACAGGCCGGTACGAATGCCGGTGATGATCATGTTTTCAATGTTTCCTTTCTCTCAAAAAGTACGAGTCGTATTTCTTTCACATCAGCCATTTACGGAAGTCTGAACTCGCGAGCCGCATACATGCCTTCGAGCCAGGTCTTGTCCTTGCCGAGAAATGTCGCCAGCAGCGGGGTGACCATGACGCCGCGCGTGCGTGAACGCTGCATCCTGCCGGCTTCGTCGGGGGCGGAAAAGCCAGCAAAATCATGAATGATGTAATAGTCTCCGGCGTGCGCGCACAGATACAGCATGGCATGGCCATCCATGTAAATGGGCGTCGCGGGCGGCAGCCTGTCCATCAATGCTTTGCGGTCGGCAAGCGTCATTTTTTCATCGAACGCGTGCACGATGCCCACTGAAAGTTTCCCCTGTTCGCCGGCATTGCGGGGCAACATCAAACCCATGGTGCGCAGGTTGTCCAGCACGAACGCACTGCAATCACGGGTATTGAACATGCCTCCCCACCCGTACCGCTGACCCAGGAACTTGAAAGCCTGCTGAATGATGTTTCTGCGCGTATAGGGCAGATAACCGACTCGGACTTCATCGGTACGCGAGATCAGTCCGAGCCGCCAGTCGACGGTTCCGTCCGGGGCGCGAACCGGCAGCCTGACCACGTAGTTCCCGGCCGGATGCTGTCCGGCAATGTCGAGGCTGATCTCTTCCGGTTTCGCCAGCGGAATGCGAACGCCCATGTCGAGCAGAAGCTCGGAAATGGCCGGACACTCCGGATTATACCCCGTAAACACGCGTTTTCCGGTCACCACGAGGAAGTCG
The DNA here is from genome assembly GCA_964472075.1 of uncultured bacterium. Classification (GTDB taxonomy): domain Bacteria; phylum Muiribacteriota; class Ozemobacteria; order Ozemobacterales; family Ozemobacteraceae; genus CAYYIY01. Next base: position 10,446 of record CAYYIY010000099.1, read on the forward strand.
CGTCGTCCCAGATAGGAAAACAGAGAAAGCCGATCGATCAGGGCGACCGCATCAACCGGCACCCAGGCCAGATAATGGTATGCCTGCGCCAGAAACCACTTTCCGTCAGCGCTTTCGTGTAGAATCGCCAGCGGCTCAAGCGGGTACAAGTTGGTTTCGATGAATCGATCAAACTCATAGTCGCCGATTTCCGAGAAGACCCGATCAAATGTCGGGAAACTGCGCATTTCGGTGCGTTTGACCGTGATGCCGAAACGCACCGAGTAGATCGGCGGGTTTGCTCTGACATCATCCAGGTTCAAATTTTGCCGAAGACGCTGATAATAATCATCTCCTATCTCTTCATTATTGAGATACAGCTTGCGCTTCGGTCGAGCACTGACCTTCTCGATCATCTCCGTGATCGCTCGGCGGGAAAGCAGCCCCGGATACTTCTGAATATCCCGCATGGTCGAGCATTCGCGCAGATTACGCTGATTGAAGCGACGAATTTCATCAGGGGTCATGATGAGTCGATCAGGATCGGCAATCTTCCGCACCCAGAATGATGCATCGAGCATCTCCTCGGTCACTCGCGGGAAGTTCATCGAAAACTGGACAAACGGCGCAGGCGCCTGTTCACGGTCGGAGAATTCGGGAGTACGAGCCGTGGCAACAGAAACTAAGCCTACAACGAGGATAAGAGCAAAGTAATATTTGAACATTGACCGAATCGTATGTGCCATACGTAGAGATTTCATGAACCTGCCTCCGTCAGAGGAACGACATGATACGACCGACCAGCAGCGCGGCCGGCGTTCCGACAATGTAGCCGAGCATCGCCATCAGCACGCCGATCGGAATCAAAACTTCGCTGTATGCTGCGGCGAGAATGGGCGCTGACGCGACACCGCCGATGTTGGCGAGACTCGCGACGCCGCACGTGAACAGATCGAGACGCAACAGACGCGCGATCAGCGCCAGCGCCAGAGCGTGAATCAGAATGATCAGAAAACCGCAGAAGATATAGAACGGGGCCTTGCCCAGTTCCGCAAAGTTCGCCTTCGAACCCATCAGCGCCACGATGGTGTAGAGGCTGATACTCGCCAGCGGCGAGATACCGGGCGTGCGGCCGAGCGGCGTCAGAGCCGCCAGAACTCCGAGAATTGTCACGAGCATGACCGTACAGGTCGAGGCAGAGAAGAACGAGGTTTTTACGATGGTTTCCCACCCCATGGAATTCAGCCATCCTTCAATCGCGACCGAAGACACGACGCCGAAGTGACGTGACAACGCGGCTGCCAGCATACCCGAACCAATCAGCAGCATGAGGTCGCCAAACTCGATGTCCCCGGCCTGCTCATCTTTGTCGCGGTGCAGATGTTCGCCGATTTCATCGAGAGCTTTCGTGTCCGTGCCTGTCCAGGCGTTGAATCGATGGGCGTGAGGAACAGCGATCAGCAGCAGCATGACCCAGACCGAGTAGTTCACGGAATCCATGAGCAGGGTATACCCCATCTGCGAATCGCTGACCTCGAGTACCGCCTGCACCGCGGCCATATTCCCGGTACCGCCGATCCATGAGCCGCAGAGAGCCGCGAACGTTTTCCAGGTGTGAGGCTCCCAATGGCCCCGAAACAGCCAGAATACGGTGATGAACCCGAGACAGATCGTCAGCGTCGCTGAAAAGAAGCCGAGAATCATGCGCGGCCCAAGCTTGAAAATGCGACGCAGGTCGCAGCGCAACAGCATCAGAAAAATCATGACGGGCAGCAGTCCATCCTTGATGTGCTTGTGGTACAGGTTGACTTCATCTGTCAGATTCCACAGACCGAAGGTCGAGCACATCATCACCGTGAAATAGATGACCACAATGCCGGGAACGTAATTGAAGAAGCGCGGGTAGCGGCGATCGAGCCGAACCACGAACGCGATGATAAACAACAGGGCCGCGAGATACCCAAACCCGCTCTGAATCATTCCTTCACCCCACTGTGTCAGGTGTGTCGCCGCTCATGATAGCCGATTTTTCCGAGTACGTCCTGAAAAAAGTGGGCGGGCGAATTCCAGGGTAAAAGGGAACTTAGTCAAGCGAGGATCACCTTTTCGAGATACTCTCGATGATGCCGGTAGCAAGGTTCTCAAAGAAGCCTGCGAAAAACTGATCGGCGCGGATCAAGCCAAGTTTTTTTCAACCTTGCCGGCATTCCGGTCATCAACAATAGAGGTCTTTCGATGCTACTTTGACATGATGGTTCGCATCATCGATTACAATGACGGTCAGCTGGCGATCTGCGGTCTTTCCAGGTTAACCCGCACCGCCCTCCAGATGACCGGTGACTTGCCCCTGGCCAAAGAGTTCACCGGCGAAGCCGAAGTTATCGCCGCCCTCGACGCCTGATCTCTTCGCTCTCAACTTTTAAGTCGTTCGCTGCCAGACTTCGCGCTCAGGAGATCCTTTCCGTTTTTCGTGCGGTGGCGGCGATGCAATCAGATAAAGTCAGCTTTACCGCATCTTTCCACTATTTTGCCACTTTCACATGACATTTTCACTGCCCATTGACAAACACTGCGGTTTTCATAATATCATCCGCTTGTGACCTTCATAAGACAAAACTTGAGAGAGTTGAGGACCTGCGTATGAGAAAGTGTTTCCGTTCTGCTTGCTGGATGCGTTTTTCCATCCTATCGACCATTCTTGCCGTGGTTTGCATGACCTTGGCAACCACGGTGCTCGCTGCTGCCGAAGGATACTGGAAGCTCGTGGACACGAAACTGATCGACCTAACGCAAACACCAGGAACGACTGTCAAGATACGCCGCCATACAAACAGTTTCGTCGAGTATGAATCCTTGCTGCCCGGCGCTGCTTCGAAAGTTTATCGAGCCTCCTGGACACCACCAGCTGAGATTCTGATTCCAGACGGCCCGGTACTCACGAAAGTCACCGCCACGATCGTCTCCGTTCCCCCCAATTTGAATCATAATGCAGGTATCTATATCGGTTGCGCCTTCGAACACTTTGGAATCGGGCCGGGCGCGAGCAGTGGATCAGGTATTGGGGGTGCCGGGGCAGAGATCGTGGGAAGAGCTCCGGGCACGCGGTCAGACAAAAAGATTATCAAAGCACCGAGGCGGGAATTTGGTGATGGGCAAGGGCGCATGGAATTCAATGTCGATGTCGGAAATGGCATTGGCAAACTCGGCGCAACCTACGTCTACAAGTGGATTGAAGGCCGCCCTCCACGAATCAATCAATCAAAACCGGACGTTGATAATGATGACGATTCCTCCTCATCATCTGCCGACAAGAACACCAACAACACTGCCTGGAATGTCGGACACCCCACCCCATGGGTATTTCACCCGGACGGAACGATCGAGGCAAAAGGTCTCTGGCAGGGAACCTGGACTCGTAACGGAAATGACTACAACGTAACCATTGTCCACATGGGAGTTAAAGACAGCTTCACCGTACGATTCAGCCAGGACGGCCGCTCGTTCACAGCTTATAAAGATGGGCAAACCTATCGCCAGGGAGTTCGCCGCTAACTCGAGCAGTATCACATCTCCGGCTGTCATGCAGACGAAACGTGTTCTGAACGATTTGTCCGATCACGTTTCGTCTGCATCTTCAAACCGGCACCTCGAGAGAAACATCGCTGTTACCAGAAGATTATCATGATCGAACCTACAGGAGAGAAACCGGCGACTTGTACAATCTGTCAACAAGATTTTCAAGACTTCATATCTTCTGCCAGGAGATTGATTGTCCAGGAGCGGCCATCGCGAAGATTCAGCCGATAGAACCTGGTCTCTCCGTCTGAATCACGAACGGTCTCCACTGTAACGTTCACCATATCTTCCCAGCAAGCGGTTTGCCGGCCATTCACCGTTCGATGAAGAATTACTCCGGGTCCAATGGCCAAAGCTTCGTCGGTAAACAGATAGCTGATCACGAGGCAGAGCAGGCTGCCACAGAACAAGAACAGATACATGATTCCGGCCACCCACATGCTATCCAACGATGAAGGTCCGGACGAATAATGGGCAAAGATACCCCCGAAGACCATGAGAGCAGGAACCTTCACCCCCATGTTTATTGATGACTGCTTTTTCAGGATCATGAAAATCCCAGTGTAGTATGACATGGCTCTTACAACGCAGGACTCAACAATGGCCTTCATCAAAAACAACATCCAGCACCCGATGGAAATTTTTCTCAAAGCCCCTATGTTGTCATATCGCTTTGGCAAAACGAGTTGTATTGCCCTGCCAGCTGGTTTATGAAGTAACGCTGTTCGACACTCGTTATGCTGTTTCCCAAACGCTCTGCGATAATCCTTCCGACAGCTGCAATCGACTGCCAGCGATCTTGTTAGTCTTAGACGGCAGCTGTAGCTTCAATGTAAGCGTCTAAACAACCCCTTCTGGCGCTGGTTTCGCCCGTCGTGCAAAATGAA
>CAYYIY010000100.1:0-14881 GCA_964472075.1 uncultured bacterium
GTGCTCCTTCTCCAGCTCAGGGGCAAGCGACAGACTGGCCACAAAATGGGCGCCCCCGGTCTCGCCAATGTTCACCGCCGGGAACAACCGCCGCAGGAACGACAGATCGTCGGTGTAGCACAGATTGCCGCCGTGCTTGCGGGCAAGCTCTCGCGAGATCGTCAAGCCGATCCCCGCGCCGCTGACTCCCTCGGTCAGGTGATCGTGCAGGCGGGTGAAAGGTTCGAAGACCGCCTCGCGCTGCCCCGGCGGAATACCCGGGCCTTGATCACTCACCAGCAGCCAGAGATTCGCCCCTTCCACCCGGGTCGCGATTCTGACCAGTCCGCCCGCGGCGGCATACTTTTCGACGTTGCTGAGCAGGTTGTTCAGAATCTGTTCGAGCGCATCCGGATCGATGATTACCGGCTCGGCCGCATTGAGATGAACCTCCGAAGCGATTCCGCAGCCCTCAAACGCGGGCGCGAACCGTTCGACAACCTGGCGCACCGTCTCGTCGGGCACGGCCTGAACGCGGTGCAGAATCACCCGTTCGCGCTGCTGGCGCGAAAAGGTCAGAACATTACCGATCAGCCGTCCGAGTCGCTGACTCTCAGAAATCACGACGGACAGTCGTTTCCGGCTCTCCATATCATCTTCCGGCAGTTCCCGTTCGAGCAGTTCGGCGTGCAGGCGAATGTTGGTAAGCGGCGTTTTGAGTTCATGAGAGACCTGATTCACGAAGGTGACGCGGCGCGACGCCTCGAGCAGTTCGCGCTGCTGTTCCCGGTAGAACGTGAGACCGAGCGCAACCAGAGCGAGCGCAGAAGCGATGAGAGAGATCATCAGTGACGCGGAACCTTGTCTGCCGACCGCCCCGGTGACGGCCGCCGGCGAAGGGAAATACTGCACCGTCCAGGGGTGCAGCGGAAAGCTGAGCGACACCTGGAGCCGCGGCCGCGCATTGGCGGGCGGCAGGTATCCTCCCCATCGGTACAACGGCCGGCCGCCCCCGTCGACCAGCAGCATCGAACCTTCGCTGAGAATCTGATCATCCGCCGCCGGTTCCGGAATGCGGCCGATGAGATCAGCGATCAGGCGAGAACGAGAGAGTTCCACGCCTCGGACGCCGCCTTCCGCCGTTTTCACGACATACAAGAGGCGCAGATCGTGGCCGTAGTAATACGGAAACCAGCCGTTCGCCCCCGGCTGAGCTTTGGAACCATGGCTCAAGCCGTATTTTCCGAGTGCGCGATCGATGGTTCGTTCAAATGACGGCGGCAACTTTGTTTGCTCGAGCGGAATCACCATTTCAACCTGCTGCTGCATCGCCTGCTCGAGTTCGGATCGTGACATCGGCATCTGCATCTGAACCTGCGAAGACGGCATACGCACTGGTACGGTTGCCGACGCGAATGCCGACCGAGTATCTGTCGCCGACGACGGCGTCACGGCTTTCATCGAAGCGGATGCCGTGTCGGCCGGCGGCGTCAGCAGAAGCTTCTGATCGAACAGCACGCGGCAACGTTCCAGGAACTGAGACTCTTCACTGGACAGGCCGGACTCGACGGACGGGTATTCGACCCGGCCGTCGGGAGCCTGAGCGAAAAACTGCGTCAGCCACGGCATCGAGCGAGAGAGAGCCTGCCGCGCGTCACCATCCGGCAAGTCCTCTGCCAGAGTCTGTTCGAGCGTCCTGGCTCGCTCTTCAAGCAGACCGGTCAGAATGCGATCGGTCTCGAGCAGGCGACCACGCAGCAGTTCATCATAGGCGCGAGTGACGTTCTCCCGCTCCGCGCGTATTAATCGCACGGCCAGCGAGAACAGAAGCACGAGCGGAATCGTCACGAGCAACACCATGGTAAACTGCTGCTTTCGTCGCATATCCGCTCCTTACCACATCTGCTGCATGTCGTTCGCGTGCTGGTCCTTGCGCATACCCTTGCGGGTCTTGTTCCAGCTCGCTTCGTCGAGATTCTTCGCATCCATTTCATTCTGCTCGGCGAACCTGTTCAGCTTGTCCGACTTGTACAGTTTTGCCTTCTCGCTGAGAAACGAGACATTGCCGGCAAGCGTGCGGCGCGCCTCTTCGACTTTGCCTTCATCGCGCAGGCGAGTCGCGAGCTTGTAGTTTTCGTTGGCCAGCAGATTCACCACATCGACCATGACGGAACTGTTCTCGCGCGCTGCCGCCTCTTTCGGATCGCGGGTGTATTCCAGCGTGAGAGATGAGTTCAGCGTATCGCGTTTTGCGGCAAGCATGTTGCGATACTGCACTTCAACCCGCACTTCCGGCTTCTGCTGAGGATTCAGATCGCGATCGACTCGGACTTCGACAAGGATGAACTTTTCCTGATTGGCATAGAGCTGGTTCAGTTCTGCTTCGATACGGCGGCCGCGAATCGTGACATCGCGCCCGAGCGCACGAATCGGCGTCATCTGTTCGCAATCCACCGTCAGACGCACTTCCTGAGCCATGACGCTGAGCACGTCGCCGAACTCGAGATCGAAGACTTTCGCGAGTTCCTTCGGATGTTCGATGAAAGCATGGTTGCCGTCGCTGCGCCTGGCCAGCTGGCTCATCAGATCTTCGTTATACCCAAGCCCCAGTCCGAAGGTCGTCACCGTGATCCCTTCGCGACCGAGCGAGGCCCCAAGCTCGCCCAGTTCTTCCGGGCTGCTCGGCCCCTCATTGGCCAGCCCGTCGGAAAGCAGAATGATGCGATTGACGCGCCCCGGCTCGAAGAACTTGCGCACTTCCTGAGCGCCCTTGCTGACTCCGGCGAACAGGGCGGTGTTGCTGCCCGCTTCAAGCTGATTGACGGCCCGGATGATCTCGTGTCTGTCCGAGACCCGAGTGGCCGGAACAATGACCTGAACCGTGCTGTCGTAGGCCACGACCGAAAGAATATCCTGTCGATCGAGGCGCTCGATGGCCATGACGGCAGCCTTCTTCGCGTTCTCGAGCTTTTCTCCCTGCATCGAGCCGGAACGATCGAGCACGATGGCCAGATTGACCGGGGGGCGTGACTTCGCCTTCAGCACGGGTGCTCCGCGCAGGCCGATTTTGAGATAATTCACCCCATCCGGGTTTTCGAGCAAGACCACCGGTTTGCCGAAGGCGAGATCGATCTGCACCTGCGACTGCGCCTCTGCCGCACATGTCCAGACCAGAAACCCGACAACCAAGATCAACACATGGGAAAGAATACGCATACCTGCCTCCTGAATTTGAAGTGCGAGCCGGTTCGGCACCGCTGCTTCAAACATAGGCGCGCAGAAGCACGGAGTGGTGAGATGCTCGTAAATTGATTGTAAAAAAAACGTAAAATGCCGCGATCATGTCGAGGGCGGGTCTTCGGAATCGATGATCGTCAGATGCTGATCGAGCCGGGTGAGGCGGAAGATCTTGCGCACTATGGGCTGCACCTGTTTGAGGATGAGTTCCTGCCCGGCGCGTTGGCGGCGTTGAAAGATGACCACCAGCGCCGACAGTCCGGCACTCGACAAAAACGTCAGCTGCCGGCAGTCGAATACCAGTCTTGCAAACGTTTCCGCCTGCAGTTGCTCGAGCGCCTCGCGAAAAGCCGCGACCGTGCCCTCATTGAGCGCACCCGTCAGAGCGATTTCCAGGGTTGTCTCATCAGGCCGACGAGCCGCAATCGTGAATTCAGGCAGTTCAGGTCGATCCATGCATCGTATTCCCGGGTGAAGATACCTCATTGTCCGTTATTCCACCGGTTGTTGTCAAACCCGCCGCTTGTGTTTTCGGCGCAAAACAGCGAAAATACAAGGCAACAGCACCAGCAGGAAGAGAGGCATGACCAAAATCGCACCCACCAACCAGCGAAAACTCGAGACGGTCGGTCGACTTGCCGCGGGTATCACGCATGAGATCAACACTCCGATGCACTACGTGGGAAACAACATCACGTTTCTCAAGACCGCTTTTTCCGATCTGCTCGCGCTTCAGCAGGAATATCGCCGGATTCTCGACGACGCTCGTGCCGGTCGGCAGATCAGCGGGCATGTCTGGCAGACTCTCGCGGCACAGGAACGGCAAGCCGACCCGGACTATCTTCAGGCAGAGATCGTCAAGGCGATTGATCAATCTATCGAGGGGATTCAGCGCGTCACCCGCATCGTCCTGGCCCTGAAAGACTTTTCGCACCCGGCCCTGCACGAGTACAGTCTGGCCGATCTGAATCAGTGCATCGATACGACGGTCACGATCTGCCGTCATGAATGGAAGCGCGTGGCCGACCTCGACACCAGTCTCGAAGCCAATCTGCCGCTGGTGTACTGCTGTCGCGACGACATCAATCAGGCTCTGCTCAACCTGATCGTCAACGCCTCACACGCCGTCAGGACCCGCATCGACCAGGGCGGATACGATCGCGGTCGCATCACGCTCGCTTCATCATACGACGAGGCGACGAGCCGCGTTCGTCTTGCCATCAGCGACAACGGGTGCGGCATCGCCGCCCAGCGTCTTTTCACGCCGGGCTTCACCACCAAGCCGGCAGGAGTGGGCACCGGGCAGGGGCTATCGTTCGTCAGGCAGATCATCGAAGAACGGCACCACGGCACCGTCACCTTCAGTTCCGCCGTCGGCAAGGGAACGACCTTCACCCTCGAACTGCCGCTGCGCCCGGAAACCGAAAGCGAGACCGGCACCCCCGGAGCGGAATAACATGGGATTCTTCAACGACTTGTACAAACGACTCACCGGAGCGGACCGCACGGCCGTCGGCGAACTCAAGGTTCTGTTCGCCGACCCCGAGCCGAATATGCTCGACGGGCACCGTCGCATGCTGCGTTCACAGCGCCCGGGCTGGCAGGGGTTCTACGCCTCTTCGGGCACGGCGGCGCTCGAACTACTCGCCGCGCACAACCCCGTTTTTCTGGTCACCGAACTGGGACTGAAAGCCCCCGACGGCAGCGAGCTGCTCAGTCACGCGCAGCGTTTTTTCCCTGAGACGGTTCGCATCGTCTTGTCGAGCGAATCGGACCCTGAAGCTGAATCGATTCTGCGGGCGACCCAGTCGGCGCATCAGTTTCTGGTGAAACCCTGCCCGCCGGAAGCCCTTCTGGCCAGGATCGAGCAGGCCTGCCTGTTGCGTCGCCTGTTGAAAAACCCGTCGCTGGCCAAGGTGATCGGAGGCATTCCGCATCTGCCGAGCCTGCCGCCGTTATATTATGAACTGCTGGCCGCTCTCGATTCCGAGAATTCATCGCTCGAAGACATCGGCAACATCATCGCCCGCGACGTGTCGATGACCACACGCGTGCTGCACCTGGTGAATTCGGCGTTCTTCGGCCTGCCGCGCCGGGTCGCCGCGCCCCAGGAAGCCGCCATTCTGCTCGGGGTCAACATCATCAAGTCGCTGGTGCTGTATGTAAAGCTGTTTTTCACGGCTCCGGAAAGTCCCATTCCCGGCCTGTCTCTCGACGACCTGTGGGCACACAGCTCGCTGACCGCCTCGCTGGCGCGCGAGATCACGCGAGAAATGGGCGGCGACCGGCGTGCGCTCGAAGAAGCGATGCTCGGCGGCATGCTGCACGACGTCGGCAAGCTGCTGATCATGGATCAAGGCTCTTACATTCGCGCCGTCATTCGCCGCATGGAGGAGGAGAAACTGCCGTTCTGGCAGGCCGAGTATCGCGAGTTCGAAACCTCGCACGCCGAGATCGGCGCGTATCTGCTCGGCATCTGGGGCATGCCGGACATTACGGTTCTGACCGTGGCCTGCCATCATCGCCCCCTGCAGATTCCCCCCGAGGGCTTTTCGCCGCTGACGGCGGTGCATGTGGCGAACGCCCTGCTCGAAACGCGTGCCGGCAGGCCGACAAAAGTTGATTCTGAATACCTCGGGTTTCTCGGGCTGACCGACCACCTGCGCGCCTGGGAAACCATGGCCGACCACGCCTGGGAAAGAAGCAAACGACGATGAAACCACGCATTCTGCTTGTAGACGACGAACCCAACATTCTCGACTCGTACGGAAGAATTCTCGGACGTCAGTATCAGCTTTTCACAGCCCTCAGCGGCGAACTCGGGCTAAAACTCATCGACGAACAAGGGCCGTTCGCGGTGATCATTTCCGATTTCAACATGCCGCGCATGGACGGTATCAGATTTCTCGCGCTCGCCCGCGAGAAGGCCCCTGAAACCGTGCGCATGATGCTGACCGGCGAGGGCGACTTTCAGATCGCCATCAAGGCGGTCAACGAAGGCAGTATTTTTCGGTTTCTCACCAAGCCCTGTTCGCAACCCGATCTGATGCGCGCCCTGGATGCCGGAGTCGATCAGTACCGGTTGATTCAGGCGGAAAAAGAGGCGCGACGCCAGGAGATCCGCATTGCCGGTGAAATTCAGCAGACGCTGCTGCTTGAATCGCCGCCGGTATCGATACGCGGCGCGCAGATCGCCTGTTTCACGCAACCCTCGGCGGGGGTCGACGGCGACTTCGTCGATTTCTTCGTGCACGATGACACCTGTTTTGATCTGATTCTGGGCGATGTCATGGGCAAGGGAATTCCGGCCGCTCTGGTCGGAGCCGGGACCAAGAATCGGTTTTCGCGCGTGCTGGCACACCTGTTAAGGAATCTCGGCGAGTCCGCTCTTCCCGAACCGGAAGCCGTCATGACGAAAGTGCAGTCGGAAGCCGGGAATCACCTGGCGTCACTCGGACGCTTCGTGACTCTGTGCTATGCGCGTTTCAATACGCGCACCCGCACCATGTCGTTCGTCGATGCCGGGCACCCGCCCGCGTTGTGGTCGACGCCGCAAGGAGCCGTACAACTCAAGGGAGAAGGCTTCCCGCTCGGGTTCCCGGAAAGCGCAGGATACCGACAGACAACCGTTTCGTTCGAGCCGGATGACGTCTTTGTCTTCTATTCCGACGGATTGATGGACGGACGCGATGCCGAGGGCGCTTTTTTCGGCATTGACCGGTTGCAGGAACTCGTACACTCATTGCGATCTCAACCGGCCGCCGCGATTCTGACTTCGATCATCGGCACCTATCGAGGTTTTGTCAGTTCCGACAGTTTTTCTGACGATCTGACGTGCGTGGTGGTGAAGAGCGTGAACCTTGAGTGAGCGGCGATCGGCGATCTATCTGAAATGGAGATGAGAGAGCGAATTCGGACATGAGTCAAACTGCGTTTGATCTCGGCGCCCTTTTCAATATTGTGGACATCGGCATCTTCGTCCACGATCCCGAGACGGGTCTGATTCTCGACGCAAACCGGCAGGCGCTCGCGATGGTTCAGTGCACACTCGAAGAACTTCGCCGCCTGCCCCCTGCGCACTTTTTCTCGAACCTTCCCGGATTCACCACGGAAGTCGCCATCGAACGCGTCCGTCAAGCCGGCAAGGGTATTCCGCAGCAGTTTTTGTGGCAGGGTCGCGATCATTCGGGAGAGCTTCACTGGCTGCGCGTGGATCTGCAGAAGGCCTCGTTGCAGGGGCGCACTCTCGTGCTGGCTCTCTGTCGCGACGTCACCCGGGAACGCGCTCAAGAGCAGTCGCGCATCGAAACGGAAGCAAGATACAAGGCCATGGTCGAAGCGTTCGACGGGCTGATCTACATCTGTTCGGCTGATTACCGTGTCGAGTTCATGAACCAGCGTTTTATCGAGCGTACGGGTCGATCGGCCGTCGGAGAGCTTTGCTATAAGGCTCTGCACGGTCTCGATACCGTGTGTTCCTGGTGTGTGAATGATCGCGTGCAACGGGGCGAAACGGTACGGTGGGAAGTGCAGAGTCCGCTCGACCATCGCTGGTATTACGTCGTCAACACTCCCCTGCGTCACGCCGACGGCCGCATTTCAAAGCAGGCTCTGATCATCGATGTCAGCGACCGCCGCGACGCGGAAGAGAAACGTGCCGAGTTCGAACGACGAGTGCGAGAGACTCAGCGCCTCGAAAGCCTGGGACATCTCGCCGGCGGAGTCGCGCACGACTTCAACAACCTTTTGCTGATCATGCTTGGCGAAATGGACCTCGCGTTGGGCAGTCTGCCCGACGATTCTCCGGTGCGTCAGAATCTGCAGGAAGGCATAAAGGCGGCGCAGAAGGCCTCCGGCATTTGTCGCCAGATGCTGACCTACGCGGGGAAGGGCCTGTTCGTGCCGCAGAGGTTCGATCTGAATGTCCAGGTTCGCGATCTCGAAAGTCTGCTTCGATTATCGGTTTCCAGAAACGCAGAACTGGTCGTCGACCTCGATGCCTCGGAACTGTTCATTTCCGGAGATCCGTCCCAGCTGCATCAGGTCATCCTCAATCTGGTGATCAATGGTTCCGAGGCACTCGAACAGCAATCGGGGCGCATCACCATCCGCACCGGAGCCGGGACGTTTGCCGAAGTCGACCTGGCCTGCCGCTGGCTCAATGTTCAGCCGGCCGCCGGATCATACGCCTGGCTGGAAGTGACGGATACCGGGTCCGGTATTCCCGAAGAACATCTGCCGCATCTCTTTGACCCGTTCTTCTCGACAAAGTTCACAGGGCGAGGCCTCGGTCTGGCCGCCGTTCTCGGCATTGTCCGCGGTCATCAGGGTTCGATCCGGGTCGATTCAAAGCCGGGCCGCGGAACGACCATGCGGGTGTGCCTGCCGCTTCACGTTCCGTCCCAGGCAGCCGCGGTCAACACCGTCCCTGCACCACCGGCGACGCGTGCACCTTCGCATCCTCTGACAATTCTCGTGGTTGACGACGAACCCCTGGTGCTGCAACTGACCACCGAACTGGTACAATCCCTCGGATACCAGGCCGTCACGGCAACGCGAGGGAAACAGGCACTGGAAATGGTTCAGACACCATCGAACCACATCGATGCCGTGCTGCTCGATCAATCGATGCCCGAACTCGACGGCACAGCAACTTTTCTGCAGCTCCGCGTCTGCGCGCCGCACCTGCCGGTCATTCTCACCAGCGGCTTCCATGAAGATGACTCGATCAAAGACCTGTATCAACATGGGTTGGTCGGTTTCCTTCCCAAGCCCTATCTCATCGAAGATCTCGCCCGACTGCTCTCACAAGCCCTGGCAAAGACCCCTGCGCCCTGAACCACCCGACAATTCAACGCCAATCTCCTGATCTCCTTCCGGTGATCGGGCATCATCCCCTCGATTCTGCATCGAAACGAAGAAGCGTCTGTTTTGTGTATTTGATGAGCATTTCGGCCGCCAGGTCGTTCAGGTCGATAAGCGAGAGTACAAGTCTGTTTTTCCGGCAGGCTTTCGCCCACAGTCTCTTTGCGGAGAAAGAAAACACCCGGCAGGTCATGGCAAACCGCCGGGTGTCTGGTGGTCGTAACAATCGTCAGGGTCGCAGAATCACCAGAATAGCCGTAGCTGCGGCTTCGACAGCCTGCGAAAGATCTTTCCGGGCCTCGTCGAGCATCAGCGTCTTTCCGTCTTTGTCCGACTTGCCTTCCAGCCAGGCCTGAACCAGAGAATCGGGATAATACGGCGTCACGTCAAAATCGCCTTGCGCGAAGGGGTCATGGTTGGGATCTTCAACCAGACTCTTCGGGAAAGACTTTTTGACCAGCTTGTCGACTTTGTGCGCATGCTTGAAGGCGAGTTTGCCGAGCGAGAAGAAACGTGCATACAAACGCGTGTTCGCTGTCTGCCCCTGGTTTTCGGCGAGTGCCTGAGCCAGACTGTCTAGACGACTCGCCAGACCGGGCAACAGACTTTCAGGAGAATCGAAGGAAAGAAGTTGGGCGCGAGCCGCGACGGCTTCGTACAGCCGGTGCCGATTGGAAAGCAGTTGCGTGTTTTCGCGATTGAACCGCTCTTTATCTGTGGCAAAGACGGCCTTGACCATGACCAGCGGATTCAGAAACGGCACCGCGCTGGAATGATACGGCATCGTGAAGTCTTCAAAGTAGTGAACGGCGTTTCCCAGAAAGCGGGCCGCCCAGAAATGATCGCCCGCATTCAGCGCCACCTGCGCCAGCCCGCAAAAGGCCACGAAACGAAGGTGCGCCATTCCCTGCTTGAGCGACGGCTTCAGCTTGTACGTCACCCAGTTTTCAAAGGGAAAGGCCATGTGAAACGGAGCTTGCGAACCGGTTCCGGAAATGTCTCCGTAGGGAATCTCACCGTACCGGGAGTCGCCCTTGCCGAACAGTCCCTGATCCATGCCCCAGTCCGGCTCATCTGCGAAGAGAATTATCCAATCGCCAAAACTGCGTGGCATCTGGGGATTCATGTATTTTGCCCCGAACAGTTCGGCGTATTCCTTCGGGAACACCATCTTCGAGAAAGCCGTCGAGGCCACGCCGAGAATTTCGAGAAACTGTTCCGGAGTCATCAACGCGGAGCCTTGAAGCAATGCGATATTGTTCTCAGACAATCGCCAGTGCGGATACGGATAGATCTTCTGCTTCCAGTCATGGAAGGCCCGCAAAGCGTTCTTGACCGCCACATTGTGGCGTTTGATAAAGGCGCCAAGCGGAGTCGGCGCGACCTGTTTCGCCAACAGGGGGACTTCGTCATCCAGGCCCTGCACAGCCATGCGTGTGATCAGAAAGTGTGCATCCCACGCCGACAAACGATCGGTCGTCCATCCGATCAACATTGCCGGAACAACGATCAGACATCCCAGGATTTGCTTTACTTTCATAACATTCCTCCTCATCCGTGCCCTGCCGGGATTCTCTTTTCCATCCTCGCGACGACCACGTCTCCATCATATCACACATTCGCTTTGGGTGTTGACCATCAGGGCTCGGGCCGATGATTGGAGAGAAACACGCATCGGTCGATTACCGCACCGATCATTGCCGTGTCGTTTGATTCTTTCACAGCTCCTCTCTTCGAAGTTCTCTTTTTCCACCGGCATCGACTCGCCGGTCATTCATCGTCAGCCTCGGCATCGGCGTCAGAGCGAGTCTGCGGCTGTTTCAGCACGCCGTTTTCCCAGCGAGAGTCCGGGTCGATGAGCGGCTCGTCGCCCTCGAGAACCTTCACTTCGGGCATTAACCGTACGGTTTCATCACCGGCAAGATAGCGTACGGCAAGCGAGGCGGCGGTCATGCCGAACATTGAGGTGACCAGCACCGAACTGCCCCAGATGATATTGCGGGCCGAACATGTGTGATGTTGATTGGTACTGTTCGGGCAGACACACTCAGCGCCGCCGCAGGGAGAGCCGGTGTATTCGGGATCAGGCCGCAACGGTTCCTCGTCAGAGAAGATCGCCATCAAGTGCGACACTCGTTTCAAATTGATCTCGTAGACCCGCCAGAGAAACTTTCGAATCGTCTTGGCCAGCGGGTCGTCATGGGTCTTGCGCAGGTCGGTGTACCGAACTCTCGTCGGGTCGACCTTGCCGGAAGCGCCCAAACTCGTGACACAGGGCAGGCGATGATAGATGCAGCTGGCCAACAGGTGCAGTTTGGCGGTGACGTTGTCGATGCAGTCGACGATGACATCGGGCGCGCGGCCCAGCATGGTCGCCGCGGTCTTCGCCTCGTAGAAGGCGGCAACCGGCTCGACCTGCACGTGCGGGTTGATCGCCTTTGCGCGTTCGGCCATCAGTTCAGCCTTCGAGCGCCCCACCGTCGACGGAAGCGCCGGGAGCTGGCGGTTCACATTGGTCACGCAAACGTCGTCGAAATCGACGAGCGTCAACCGACCGACCCCTGATCGTACCAGCCCTTCGACGGCGTAACTGCCGACACCACCCAATCCCAGTACCATGACATGGCTGCGCGCCAGACGATCAACCCCGCGCACGCCCCACAAGCGCGCATTGCGATCAAACCGCTTCGGTATACATATCGGCAAAGTCGGTCTTTCATCATCTCGATATGGTCGAAACGGCGGCATGGCATCTTCCCCTCGAACAGGTTCGGCAAAGAAAAACATACCACAACGCAGCTGAACTTCTCCATTCCCCTGACTGTCGGTCAGCCATGAGCCTCGAGAAAAGCGACATACCGCCGCACTCCTTCTTCGAGGGGCGTGACCTTGACATCGCAACCACAGCGGCGCAACTTGCTCAACGAAGCTTCCGTAAAGTTCTGATATCGGCTTCGAATGGATTCGGGCATTTCGACAAATCGAATGTTCGGTTGCACGTGAAGCGCCGAGAAAACCGCGTGCACTAGATCAAGAAACGTACGAGCGGTTCCGGTCCCGCTGTTGAACAGGCCGTTCGGATGCGGCCGTCGCCACAGCCACAACAAATGTTGCAGGCAGTCTTCCACATATACAAAGTCGCGGCGCTGCTTTCCGTCCTCAATTGCCTCCGTATTAGACTTGTACAGCACAACCAGACCATGTTCGCGTATCTGTCGATACGCCTTGTAAACTACACTGGCCATTGAACCTTTGTGCTGCTCACGAGGACCATAGACATTGAAGAACTTCACACCTGCCCAGACGGGCGGGGTTCGGCCACTTTCCATTTCCTTCAAAGCCCAACGGTCGAACTGATTCTTGCTATGACCATACGGATTCAACGGCAGCAAACGCTCAGGCGGAATCTCGTCATCAAATCCTTGTGAGCCGTCTCCATACGTGGCGGCACTCGACGCATACAGAAACGGACAACCGCGCTTGACTGCCCATTCCCAAAGACGTTGAGTATATTCGACATTGTTGCGTTGCAAATAGTCAAGATCGAGATTTGTGGTGCTGCTGCACGCACCAAGATGGAAGATAGCGCTCGGCGCTCGCTTCAGAGTATGAGTGTACAGGCGTTCGAGAAACAGATCATGTTCAACAAAGTCGAAAGACCGTAGCCCAATCAGGTTCTCGCTTTTCAATCTGGTAAGCGGATGATCGACAAGGAGAAGCGGATAGCCTTCACTTGCCAGAAGATGAGCGAGATTCGAGCCGATGAAACCAGCCGCGCCGGTAACCACGACGTATTCAGGTTGCATGTGACATCACCTCAAAAGAACAGTTTCGCCAGTTTCAACACGCCTTGTTTCCACGGCACACGGTGAGATACGCCGGTATCAGTCGGGGCATGGCGCACGAACCATTCATAATTGCGTAACAAGGCTTGCTGATTCGAGTATCTCGGCTTGAAGCCGAGGATGTCGCGTGCTTTTTCCATACTCACGAGGGACTCCTTGCCAACCGTTTCGTAGATCCATTTGTACAACGGCGATAGTCCAAGTTCTTCAAGGATCTTTAGGAGCAAGATCGCGGGTTTCTCAGGGATGGATACCACCCTTCGACCATGTCCGGCCGCATCAAGAACAGCTTGAAAATCACATCGTAGCGTTGCATACTCTGCAGCACCAATGTTGAACGTGTCGTTGACCTGAGCTGCCGGCAGAATAGCAAGCAACCAAATGGCCTCACTCAAGTCATCGACATCGAGAAACTGGTACAAATTGTCTCCCGAACCAAGAATAGGAAAGTTCCGGCCGTCACGAGCCCATTCGTACAGAAGGGGTGCATATTTTGCCTTCCGTTACCAGTCGAGCAGGTAGGCAAAGATCAACGGCGCGACTATCGTTGCGTCTGACTCGATGATGAACGAGGGCGTACTGATATCAAGCTTGCCCCAGGTGATCTTTTCGTTGGGAACCGCCCCGGAGTATGAGCCGTAACTGGTCGTGGAATCACTGATCTGACAGAAGTACCCCCACTTCGGTACGTTGGGACGCTGAAGATCCTGATGCAACATGGGAACGACGCAAATGGGAAAGTCTCCGGCAATACCTCCGCCGATTTGAAAGAATCCGATGGAGGAGCGAGCCGCCTCTGTCTCGTACCAACCGGCGAGTTCTATCATGTATTCAATTCCCGTGCGCACGGTATGGACATTTTTCACGCGGCCCTCCAAAACATGTCCGGCAAACATGTTTCCCAGAGTTGAGTCTTCCCATCCGGGTACAAACAACGGCAACCGTCGATCGGCGGCGGCCAGCACCCAGCTGTCTTGCGGATCAATCTCATACGCTTCTTTCAAGGTCTCCTCCTGCAGCAGCTCGTAGAGAAACTCATGCGGAAATTGCCGCCGGCCTTCCTGGTCCGCGGCGATCCACTTTTTGAGCACCGCCGATTCGATTCGACGCATTGCTTCCATTTCCGGAATGCAGGTATCGGTGACACGATTCAAATGCCGCTCGAGCAGGTTCCGTTCATCCTGTGCGGTGAGCTGGCGATACTGCGGAAGCCTTTGATAGTGATCGTGAGCTACCAGGTTAAAGATGTCTTCTTCGAGATTCGCGCCGGTGCAGGAAATAGCATGCACTTTGTCGCGCCGAATCAGTTCAGCCAGCAGAATACCCAGCTCAGCCGTGCTCATGGCGCCCGCGAGGGTCACAAGCATTTTGCCTCCGTTGGCGAGATGGTGTTTGTATGCCTGAGCTGCATCGAGCAACGCCGCGGCATTGAAGTGACGAAAGTGTTTTGCGAGAAAAGCCGAAATGTGACCTGTATTCATCATTTTTCCTTTGCGAATTGGTATGAGTGAGGTTCTCGTCCGGCATCGTACAAGCAGATGCGTACGTTGCCGCAGAGATTGACCCAAAGCCGGTTTCGGCCGCGAGATCACCCCACGTGATCAGCGACGAGCACCGCCGACGTCTTGAGTTCGGGACAAATCGGACGCGATCGGGTTACGCGCAGATGCCCCAGCGCCAGAGACCGATCAAACACCACCACGCCCGCACGGAAAAACGGGAAAACCCATGCGCAGAAAGCGCGCGCACGGCTCGAGACTGGTGGCGATGAAAGACGATCATGACGGTGATGCTACTACTTCAGAGAGATGCTGACAAGACCCCATCGTGGTAGGGCAAACGGGAACTCCTCGCCCACCAACAGGGACTTTGGGCTCACGTGAAGGAAGACAAGCGGAGCGCTCCTGAGTGCCCCAGGAGCAAGAGTCGATGGCACCGTTCGACGTCCACGATGG
>CAYYIY010000101.1:0-14385 GCA_964472075.1 uncultured bacterium
CTCACAAGTTTCGCTCTTGCCAACGGAAAAACGAAGGAGAACGAAATGACCCTGCGACGAAGCCCAGCAATTCTCGGTGAGAAAAACATGCCTTGCCAGGCACCTCATCGAGAATTGCTGACGAAACGATCAGCTTTTTGCGGGAAACAGGGGTTTGAGAACCTCGGTCAGACGAACGAGGCTGTACGGTTTCTGCACGAAGCCGACCAGCCCCTTGCCCTGAAAGAGCGGCAGAACTTCGCTTTCGTTGTACCCGCTCGACATGACCACCCGCACCGAGGGATTGATGCGCCGCAGTTCGCGAAAGGCTTCTTCGCCTCCCATTTTCGGCATGATCAGGTCGAGAATGACCAAATCAAACGAAGCGGGTTCGGCGCGATACCGCTCGACCCCATCAATGCCGTTTTCAGCCGCAATGACGGTAAAGCCCAGCTTTTCGAGCATCAGCTGACCCACGGCGCGCACGCTTTCTTCATCGTCGACGAACAACACCCGACCGCTGCCGCGCCAATCGCTCGGTAGCTGCGGCTTCAGTCGTCGGTCGAGATGATTCGTTGAAGCGGGAATCAGAATCTTGAAGGTCGTTCCCTTGTTCGGCTCGCTGTAAATCTTGATCGCACCGCGATGACCGCGGATAATTCCAAGCACGGCGGCCATACCGAGGCCGCGCCCCTGAAACTTCGTGGTAAAGAATGGTTCGAACACGCGCTGCTGAACCTCTTTTGTCATGCCGCAGCCGGTATCGGCGATCTCGATGAAAACATACGGCCCTTCGGGCAGATTTTCGTCAAGATAGCTCTCGGCCAGATATTCGCGCACGCAATGCATGACCCCGGTACTCACGCTGATGATGCCGCTTTTATCGCCGATCGCCTCGGACGCATTGATGACGAGATTCATGATGACCTGACGGATCTGCGTCGGGTCGCCATCGATCAGAGGCAGGTCGGGAGCGTATTGAAAACGCAGGTGCGATTTTTTCGAAATCGACACTTCGAGCAGATGCGTCATTTCCTCAATCATTTCCTGAAGATTGATCGGTTCGATCACCGTGCGGCCCTTGCCCGTGTAGATGAGCATCTGGCGAGTAAGATCGGCCGCCCTTCGCGCCGCGCTCATGATCTGCACCACATTTTCGCGCGCCGGGGCCATGGGGGCCATCTCACTCAGAGCGATATCGGCATGCCCCATCATGGTCATCAACAGGTTGTTGAAATCGTGCGCGATACCACCGGCCATGACCGACATGCTTTCGAGCTTCTGCGCCTGGGTCAGTCTGACATCGAGGCGGCGCTGCTCCTCTTCGTGCCGCCGGCGCTCGGTGATATCCTCGACGAAACACAGGGCCGCCGGGGTATCAGAATCGCCGCCGAGAATCGGTGTGGCACTGGATGCATACCAGCGCTGCAACCCATTGGGAAAAACCAGTCTGAAGATCTCGTCGCGCACCGTGCGTTGTTCACGAACCGCCTGCGCCACCCCCAGATCACGAACGGAGATTTCCTCGCCAGACGCGTTCTGCCAGCGATATCCACGACGTTCCATCTCGTATAAAGACAAGCCGACGCCAAATCCGTCAACATCTTCGGTTAAACGGCGGGCCGCACGATTCAGGCTGGTGATCCGCAGCTCGTCTCCCTCAACGACCATCACGCCCGCCGAGTGATTTTCGAGAGCGAGGTCAAGCCGCTTCCGCGTACGCTTCAGCTCTTCTTCCGCGCGGCGCAGGCGCGCCTCCGTCTCGAGCTTTTCACACACCCGCTTCACGGCAATGGGAACGGCTTCGAGAAAATCGCTATTCTTGACCAGATAATCGCAGGCTCCGCTTTTCATGACGGCGACGGCGGTTTCCGCGTCACCGACACCGGTCACGACGATGGTCGGCGGCAGTTTCACTTCGTGCAACAGGGTCCGTCCGTCTCCATCGGGAAGATTCAAGTCGAGAATCAGCAGATCTATCTTCTTGTCTTTTATGATCTGAAGAGCTTTTTCTTTTGTATCAGCCTGGACAATCTCGATCTCTGCCGAGCGCAGTGCGGCATCGATCAACTCGGACAAACCCGGATCATCCTCAACGAGAAGGATGCGCTTAACGGCCATACCCCGTAACTCCCGTGACCACCGGCCCTTTCATGACCATGATGAACAAGCCGAGCTGTCTGATGGTTTCCGCAAATCGGCCGAACTCGACCGGTTTGGTGAGATAGACATTACACCCCAGATCGTAACATTTTTCCACTTCTCGCGGGTCATCGGTCGTGGTCAGCATGACAACCGGCATATTCTTCAACCCCGGTTCGAGTTTAATCCGTTTGAGCACCTCGATTCCCGAGATTCCGGGCATGCGGATATCGAGCAGCAACAGATACTCATGGCCCGGTTTGAACTGATGTTCCGCATGCCGACCGAAGAAGAAATCGAGCGTCTCGTCACCGCTGCAGAAGCGCAACAAGGGGTTCCGCAGTCCGACATCCTGCAAATGCATTCTCACCAGCTCGGCATGTCCGTCATCATCTTCAGCCAGAATGATGGTCACCTGTTTTCCCTCAATCATTCGCAACCTCCTGCGTCAAAGGAAGCATGAAAAAGAATGTCGATCCATTCGCTCCGTCTGATTCAACGAATACCCGTCCGCGATGCCGGTCCACGATGCGCTTGACCAGCGTCAGGCCCATCCCTTCGCCCTTGACCTCGTCATTTGGGCGCAGGCGGTGAAAGAGTTCCCAGACCCGCGGCTGATGTTCCGCCTTGATGCCGATGCCGTTGTCTTCGACGCCGAAGGTGATCATTTGCCCTTCGACACGACCGAAGAGGCGAATTCTCAACGTTCGCTGCGGATGGCGATACTTGATCGCGTTATCAATCAGATTCGAAAAGACCTGACCCAGCTGCCCGATATCGCCGTAACAGTCAGGCAGATGATCAACCTGCACCACGGCACCGATTTTCTGCAGCGAGAATGCCATCGACTGCAGAATCTGATCGACGAGCCGGCGCGTGCAGACCGTTTCGAGATGCATCTGCATGCGACCCAGCCGCGAGAACTTCAGCAAGCCGCCGATGAGCTGATCCATTCTGGTGGCACCAGCATGAATGAAGGTCAGCGAGCGGGGAATTCTTTCTTCAAGCAGATCGCGCAGATGTCGGGCCCGCGACTCATCGAGCGGCAGTCCACGACACGTCGTCGCCACATCGGCCGCCGCCTTGCGAATCTGCTCACTGAATCCGATGATGTTCACCAGCGGGCTGCGCAGATCGTGCGAGGCCACATGCAGAATGTTTTCGAGTTCGACGTTTTTGCCCATCCATTCGATATTCAGCTTGCGGATCCGTTCCTCGGTCTTTTCGAGCTGCAGAATCATGCCCGCCTGTTGTCGGTTCTGCAGAGCCGGCAACGCCAGGCGTTGCGCCGTCAGGAAGAAGAGTTGCGCAGCCGCCTGCAGAGCATCAGTCCCCTCCCCTTTCTGCTTCCCGTTGCGGCGCACTCCGGCAGAGATCAGCCAGGTGGCCAGATGTCGTTCCTCCATCCAGAAGCCGACGGCGGCGTCACCAGGCTCTCCATCAGCTTCCTCACGAAAGACGGGTTCCTTGAGGTTCGGCACCGGCAGCGGTCTCTCGTGCGGCCAGACCTCCCCCGGCGCGAGGTGCTCCCGTTTCTTCCAGGCGAGGGGCACGCCGGCATCACGACCGGGAAGGCTCATTCGCGTCGCGAG
Source organism: uncultured bacterium (assembly GCA_964472075.1). Classification (GTDB taxonomy): domain Bacteria; phylum Muiribacteriota; class Ozemobacteria; order Ozemobacterales; family Ozemobacteraceae; genus CAYYIY01. Next base: position 3,714 of record CAYYIY010000101.1, read on the forward strand.
AGTCCCATCCGGCTGAATCAAAACCGCGCTTACGAAGCAGGCTCGGGCCATGGCATCCTGAAGCGACTGAATCTCATCGGGGTTGAAATAGTCGGAAAAGCGCACCGTGCCCGCATGACCGATCGGCTGGGTCAGAGCCAGCAGACGTTCACGCAACGCTCTTTCCATGCGCTTGTGGGTCGAGATGTCGAAAAAGATGGTGGAAAAATATCCCGTGCCCGAAGAGACCGTCGAGATCTGAAAGTGCTTGTCGAGCGGGGCAAAATAGGTCTCGAATACATACGGAACCCCCGTTGAGGCGACACTGCTGAACTCGGTGAGATACGGAGGGTCGGAGGTTCCATACACTTCCGTACCAGTTCGCCCGACGACATCTTCGCGTTTGACGCCGAGAATCTCTTCATACTTTGGGTTGACATCGAGAATCTCGTAGTTGACCGCGGCACCGCGCTCATCGTACACGATACGATGCAGCGCCACCCCTTCGGCCATGTTGAGAAACAAGGCCCGAAACCTCGCCTCGCTCTCACGCAGCGCCTCTTCCGCCTTGCGACGATCAGAAATCTCGCGAACGACCGCGCAACTGAGTTCCTGTCCGTCGATGGTCAGAAATGTAGCCATGATCTCAACGGGAATCAGGCGGCCCGACTTGGTTCGCTGCACCGCTTCCATTTTCACGTATCCTTCTCGACGCAGCCTCTCCCAATGCGGCCCCCACTTTTCCGGGCCCATGTGCTGGTCGAAGTCGGCCACCGTCATGCGCATCAGCTCGACACGAGAATACTCGAGCACACGGCAGGCTGACTCGTTGACATACTCGAACGTCATGTCGGGTCTGACCCAGAACACCATGTCGCGGAGTGACTCGATGGCATGCAGACTGAGCATCGGCCACTTCTGGCGACTTTCATCGCCTCTCTCGCGTTCAAGCTCTCGCACCCGCGCCCGCAGTGCTTTCACTTCCTTCTCGAGCACCTGTCCAACCTCTTCAGCGGCTTTTGTCCGATTCATGGTTTCCTCTCATGTTCTCTATTTCTGTCCTTCAGGACTCTCGTTTCCGTTTTCTCTCACCTGCCTGCTTTTTGCGGCAGCCGCACTCAAACAATACGTCGCCGTCGCACCGCCAAAAGTCTACCACAACATCTACTCACCTGAAAAATCGATACCAATCAGTCCGGAATTTCTCGGCAAGAAAAAACATGCCTGGTCAGTCCATTCACCGAGAATTGCTGCAACGAGATTCACCCGGAAGAAACAACAAGAGGCTTGCCGACATACAAGCAAGCCTCCTGGTCAACATACGATCTCGGCCCCGGGCGCCGGCTCGTCAGAACCCGCAGACGCGATCCATCGGCTATTTGCCCCCGCCCAGCGTCCGCAGCACCTGCGGGAAGTCGGTGATGATGCCGTCGACGCCGGCTTCGATCAGACTCTTCATCTTCACGGGGTCGTTGACGGTCCAGACGTTTACCTTCAGTCCTGCCTGTTGGGCTTCCTGCACGATATCCGTGCGCATGCGGCCTTCGCGGCGATACGCCGTAGATTTTTCGCCGAGCACTTCAAAGCTGGGGTGATACGCCTTCACCTTGAGCAGGTCGACCAGATACGGCTTGAGCGGATACACGGGATCTTCGTTGAGCGCTCCTGTCTCGATCTCGGGAGCAACGGTCTGCAGGTCGACCAGCGCCTGATGATTGAATGAAGAGATGATGACATTCTGCTCGAGCTTCGCCTGCCTGATTTCCTTTACGACCTTCTCGAGGATGCCGGGGTAAAAAACCGGAAAATCCTTGATCTCGAGATTGAGCCGAACACCCTTGCGAGCGGCCCAGGCCAGCACCTGGTGCAGAGTCGGCAATCGCACGCGCCCCGACTTGAATTCCGCCAGATCGGCCTCGGGAACAGCCCCGGCCTTGATCTGCCCGAACGGATCCTTTTCGACGAACCAGGATCCGGCATCGAGCCTCAACAGTTCGGCCGCGGTAAAATCAGCAACCAGCCACGGCGCGCGGTCAGGAAAGACCTGTGTCGCATTGGTGGTGCGAACCAGATCGTCATCATGAATGATAATCGGTACACCGTCTTTGGAAAGATGCACGTCGAATTCGATCATGTCCGCTCCACAGCGGTCGACGGCGATCTGAAATGCCGCCATCGTGTTCTCAGGCGCCAGACTTCGCGCTCCCCGATGAGCGATGTTCAGCGGAAATGCCGACACGACAGCCGGTACCATCGCTCCCAACACCACCAGACAGACGATCAACATACGCATGAAGAATTCCTCCTTATTGGTTCGTACCAATCAGTATTTTGTCCGGGTCAGAAACTCCCTGAGCGGGTTCTGATCCTCGAGATACTGCAGGGCATACATCTGGAACTCGCGAAACTCAGACAGACAAAGCGGCAGCAGCACCGGCGACGGACTTCCCTTGTAGAAGACGCGCAACTGGCTGTAGCCGAAGGGAAGCCACAGCAGCTTCACCGACTCGATATCCTGCCAGCGCACCCAGTGGCAGCTGCCGCCGAGCTTCCAACTGCGAAAGCCGACCGGACTCACTCCGATCTTCGTGACGCGCAGAAGCACGATCACCGCGATGAGGCACCAGACCAGACCGAAAGTCGGGAACTTCCAGTTCGCAAGCGAGATTTCCTCGCCGCTGACCAGACCAAAGATCAAAAAGCTGAAGAAGGCCAGCAGTACGGGGGGATACAACTGCAGAGCGAACTCCCGTTCGACTTCCGGATCCTTTTCCAGCGTGCTCGATCGGCCGTCCTGAAAGCCCGACACCAGAATAGCATTGGAAACCAGCACCCAGAGAGTGATCCACCACTGATGTCCCAACATGTTGCGCAGGCTGAACACCAGATCCGACAGGGACCCGATTCTGCCGTTCAGCCGCCCCGCCAGACGCAGCGAACGACTGGCGACATCCTGCATCTCAAGGGCGGTGGTGGCTGACGCATACTCCGTGCGCAGCTTTTCCAGCGCCGACGAATAATCGGACATGTTTCTGATACGCTCGTAGGGAATGGTTCGGTCCGCCCACCAGAAAACTCCAAGAAGGATGACGATCACGCCGTTCAATACCAGATAGCTTCGCATCGGACCTGACATGGCCTGCTCCTTCGGCTACGCCCAGAGGGCAAGAATCTGTGCCAGAATGATCTTCAACATCAGACAAACAGGCTGCACGGCGGCATAGGTGCTGTTGGGGGTGCTCGAACCGCTGAGTTCACACGAAAATGCCAGTACGGCCGGCTGGGTATGAATGCCCGACACGACGCCGAGCAGTTCGGTCGGCTCGATCTTCAGGCGACGATAACCGACGATCAGGGCGGTCAGGGCACTGGAAAGCGTGATCATTGCCCCGACCGGCACCAGCTTCAGACCGTGGCTCTGCAGTACCGGCAGCAGATGGCCGCCGGCCTTCAGACCGACTCCCGCAAGAAAGAGGTGCAGTCCCAGTTGCCGAAGAGTCAAACTGGCATTGGGCGGCAATGTCCAGATAATCGGACCGGTTCTACCAAACCAGCCCAGCACCAGACCGGCCAGTAACGGCCCCCCTGCAAGTCCGAGTCGAAAGACACCGCTGCCGGCCACAGGCAAGGGAAAGGGGATCATCCCGATCAACAGACCCGCAACGACGCCGACCGACACCGAGAGATAGTCCGTCTCCAGCAGATCGCGTACCGAGTTCCCGAAAAAACGCTCAATACGTTCGTACCGGCCGACGAACCCGACAACACGCACAATATCTCCGTATTCGAGCGTCGTATCTCGATTGATCGTGATCAGGGTCGGGCCGCGGCGCACACGCGTGATGATAAACCCTTTGTCCGATTCAGCATTCAGACTGAGAACCTTGCGACCCGCCAGATCGCGATTGAGCACCTGGAGATCATGATATTCGACGTGCATGGTCGCCTCGTCGAGCGGAAAATGCGTGCGCGGCCCGATCAGCGCTGTACCCCTGACAACGGCCTCCGCCGAGCCGACACCGACCAGCAGATCGCCCTGCTGTAAAACCGATTCAGGGGTGGCCAGCGTCGTGAACACACCGTGGTGCAGTCGGGTGAAGACCAGTCCGGTCATGCGACCGAGATCGTTTTCGGCGAGACTAGTCCCGAACAGCCGCTCATTCTCCACCCGGAACGCAGCAACTTCGATCGCCGGTTCTCCGCCCCCGGCTCTTCTTCGAGCGGCTTCGCGAGCGGCCGCGAAGTTGACGCCCCACCTGCCGGTCAACACCCGGATGCTGAGAATCACCCCGAGAACCCCGAACGGGTAGGCAACGCTGTAACCGAGCGTGGGGCCGATCGAGCAGTCTTCCGCCGAAACACCGGCGGTGAGACAGCTTTCCCGCAGGGCATCGGTCGCCGCGGCCAACGCCGGAGTGCTTGTCAGTCCGCCGGTATACAGCCCGGCCAGCAGATCGGCCGGGATGCCGGCGATCCTGCCGATCAGCAGGGTCGCCATGAAGGCCAGCGACAGAGTGCCCACCGCGAGCAGATTGAACCGCAACCCCCGCTCGCGAAACACCGTGAAGAAAATCGGCCCGGCCTGCAGACCGATCGCATAGATGTAGAGAATCAGACCGAGCATTTGTACCTGCTCTGGAATCTGAAACCGCTTATCCCAGGCTCCGAATGCCAAACCGACAAAGAGAACGGCGGCCACATTCAGATGCAGGCCGCCGATATTGATGCGCCCAAGCACGTATCCTGCGCCGATAACGGTAAAGAGAAGCAGGTACGGAGACGAAAGCAGCAGTTGGTGCATTCAGCCGACTCGCGCCGACAGATAACCGCGGTCGCCTGCCCGCCGTCTCGGGCGACACTGCCGCAGCCGCTGACCGCTGTTCCTCACCAGCCGAAGCAGTGACATGCACCGGCCTTCAGCACGCCGTCCAGCCTGCCGTCGATCACCCGGGGAGCCGTCGCATTCGTCTCCGGCAGCAGATCTGCGGCCGATCCGGCTCCGCACCAGCCGAGATCGAGATGCAGCTCGTGATCGTGTTCAAGATCTCGATTCAGCACGACCAGCAGGTTCTTGCCGCCATCAACCCGGACAAAGGCAAACACGTCCGCGTTTCCGGTTTCGAGCAGTCGAAACGATTCGGGCTTTGCCGATTCCACCGCGACGGCATACTCACGGCGAATCTCGAGCACGCGCCGGGTGAACCGGGTCATGGGTGAGTCAGAGCACCAGTCAAATCCGGTCAGGTCAAAGAGCGCCAACGGCTTTCCGGCCAGACGCGCCAGGTCGTCGTTGGTAAAGTCCAGGCCGGTGTTGACCGGCATGCTCTCGCCAAGCTCATATCCGTTATGTATGAACGGAATCGACTTCGGCAGCATGGTGTTCAACAGAAAGGCATAGCGCGCATATCGCTCGCCGCCGGGCCGCCCGGCAGCCCGAGGCGTATTGTGATTTTCGACCGCTCCGAACCACGGCAGCGGCACGCCGCGCACCCCCACGTGCTGCAGCAGATCGCGCAGCCCCTCGCGCTTGTATTCAACCCACCACGCATAGCCGACCACGGCGTTATACCCGGCACGCACGCTCTTTTCCTCGATCGAGAAATCTTCTGACGGAAAGGCGAAGTTCGGATCGAGACGGCGCGCGGTGTCGACGATTTCCTGCATCAACTCAACCGGAACGGCATGCCCCATATCGACCATGACCCCATCGATGCCGAAGGTCTGCTGATAATACGGAATCAGATCGCGGATCTTGTCCCACAGGGGGCGATTCGCCAGTTCATGCCGGGCCAGCGCCGTATCATACATGCGAATGGTATTGTACCCGATGTAATTGAAGCGCGGCCGCTGCTGATCTTCGTCCACAAACATGCGCAGATAGGTGACGTCACCCCAGGGCGGCTGATTGTCATCGGGCGGCCAGTCGGCAAACGCGCCGGGAATACGGGTTTCCACCATACTGCCCGTTTCCGGGTCTCGAGACCGGCCTCGATACTGTCCCTGCGCATTGAGCGTGACGTCGCCCTTCGCAGGCGGCAGCTTGAAGAACCGTCGATAGGACTCGGGCGGAGGCGGCAGCTCGTGAAAATCGCCGCGCTCAACCTTTTGCTTCACCACCTTCAACGTCTCATCATCAAAGATCGGGTTGCCGTACCCGGCCCTGGCTTTGTCCAGGTTGGTTTCGCCCGGGGCGCGATCTGGAACGGCGGCATCGATCCAGTAAAACCAGTCGGGGTGCTCGGCGATCCAGTCGGCATCTTTCGAGGCGGTACGAAAGACAAATTCGCAGATGACCCGAATGCCGAGCAGATGGCACGCCTCAATGAACGCGCGAAACTGCGTCTCGACATCCAGCGGTACCAGCGGGTCAGCCAACGTCGGTTCGAGACGGTAGGCATTCTTGATGGCATACGGCGAACCAAGCAATCCCTTGTTGCCGTCACGGCCGATCGCCGTAACCGGCAACAGGTGAATGGTACGCGCCCCGAGACGAGACACGTGACCAAGCAGCGCCAGAGCTTTCAGCAGCGTGCCCGATTCGCGCATGCCATGACGATTCAACGTCAGATCACTTTTCGATCCGCCCAAACACCCGTCGCCATCGTGATCGAATGCCGTTCCAAGTCGGACAAACAGATTATAGATCGGCGAGCCGGCCACCCAGGCCCCGCCGGTGCCGCCCGGCAGCTGCGTATTTAACGACCGCGCCGGCTCAATTCCCTGAATCGCATGCGACTCGACGGCACGAATATGTTCGAGGAACCAGCCGGCCGGTTCGACCTGCTGCGGCGCACCCGGGTGCGGTTCGGTACCGACCGGGGCCCAGAGCGCGGGAACCAGATACGGCGCGGATGCGCCGGTGCGAGGCTGCGCAATCAGAGACTCGAGCGCGGTTTTGAGCTGTGACAATGCCGGGGCGGACGGTTTGGCCATGACCAGAACTCCCTTTTCTGATGTGTACCACGTGAATGAAACTGCCGCGATTGTAACATAGTCTCACGCCGTCGAGCATGTGTTTAAGCAAAGGCGCTCCAGATGCGGAAAAACGAAGGTCTTTACTTTCGGCGAAGATTCCTGTACACTGGCGCCGCCCCGACACGAGGTGAACTACGCAAGGAGCGAGATCATGGCGATCAAAGTCGACCGCAACAAGTGCACCGGCTGTGAAGCCTGCATCGGCACCTGCCCGGTCCAGGTCCTCGAGATGAAGGACGGGAAGTGCGTCTACAAAGACGAAGGGTGCATTGAGTGCGGAGCGTGCGTTTCGGTTTGCCCGGTTGAAGCACTGACCCTGTAAGTCTTACTGACAAGCGCCGCTCAGATTCATTCTGAGCGGCGCTTGTTTTTCTGCGAAATTCGCGTTGCTGGTGAGCGGCGAGCGCTTCAGGCAGGCGGGGCTGCCGGAGCCGGCTCGCCCGTCGCGCCGTCGGCTGGAGGCGCAGAGCCGTCTGCAGGCGGCGGACTGCCGGCCCCCGGATCAGGAGGAAAGTCAGGGCTTTGCATCGGCGGCAACGACGGATCACCCGGCTGCGGTTGAGCCGACGGATCTGACGGATTGTTCGGGTCAGGCGGCAGATTCGGATCACCCGGAGCAGGCGACGTGGTCGTTCCATCCGGCGGTTGCGGCGGTTTGTTCGGGGGCGGACTGTCATTGCTCTCGCCGGCCGTCTTGGTGATATCCGAGTTCACCTTGATCAGATCATCCTTGATGCGCTGCAGCTCTCGCTTTTTGCTCTCCAGGTCGTCTTCCAGGCGGTCCTGGCGGCGCTTGTAGGTGCGGTCGTTCGAATTCAAGTACATGCGGCGATTGTGATCGACGTCTTCCTGAAGGTTCTTGATTTCATCTTCGATCTGAGGCATGCGCGCCTCGAGATCGTCGCGCTTGGCATACAACTCAGAAAGTTTTTCCTCGCGCTGTTGAGCCTTCTCGGCAGCCGCGGCGGCCGCGTCATTTTTCTCAAGCTCGGCCCATTGTTTGATGCGATCTTCGCGCGACTTCGAAGAAGAGTCGGCGGCCATCTGCCTGGCCAGATCGGCCTGAGCACGCAGGCGTTGGATCAGATTTTCGGTGCGTTCCTTCACCGCCTGGTCTTTCGAAAGCTCGACGACCTTCTGGTAGTAACGAACGGCTTTCTCAAAATCAGAAAAACCGACGGCGGAAATATATCCCAGCCCTTCGAGCAGATACAGATTTTCAGGGTCGCTGGCAAGTCTGGTCTCATACATTTTCTGTAGAGCCGTCATCAGGCCTTCGTCATCTTCACCGAGAACGCCGCGATCGATGCGAATCGCTTTCTCATAGGTCTGAATGGCTTCGTCCCACTTGCCGCTGCGCTTCAGCTTGAGGGCCTCTTCATACTGCTTTCGCCCTTCGGAGGCAGCCTGCCTGGCCGCTTCCTTTTCTTCCTCGATCTTTGCTTCGTGATCTTCGGCCCGAGCCGTCGCCGCAGGTCCGAACATCCCGGCAACGACCAGGCTTCCCAGGAACATTGCGCGCCATACGCTCTTGAGCATTCCACACCTCTCCGCCGTAGTTGGGCTTCTCACGCGGCTTCCGGAGCACCGGTACCGACAGGCCGGCAAAAAGCAATCTCCGTAAACGGAACCTGAACGGTTCGAAAACGACATGCCATCCAAGCATACCACAGCCGCTCTCCGTCGACAACAATTCGCATTCGCACGCTGTATCGGCGATGCGCGGGTCGGGTTGACTTCATTCCGGCACGGTGCTAGAGTTGGCAGTCCTCAATAAAAACCGCATCAGGAAAGGAAAATGTCATGTCCGAGAAGCTGAAAGTTCTGGTTGCCGACTCGATCGCCGAGAAAGGGGTGCAACTGCTCAAGAGCCATTCGGCCCTGGATGTCACGGTCAACACCAAGCTGACTCCCGAAGAGCTGGTGAAGACGATTCCCGATTTCCATTGCATTATCGTGCGTTCCGCCACCAAAGTGACCCGCCCCGTCATCGAAGCGGGCAAGAAGCTGAAACTCATCTGTCGCGCCGGCGTCGGTCTCGACAACGTCGACCAGGAAGCCGCCAAAGAGCGCAAGATCGAAGTGCGCAATACCCCCTCCTGCACCACGATCTCTGTGGCCGAGCTTGCTTTCGGCCTCATGATCTGCGCCGCCCGCAAGGTCGGCCCGGCCAATCAGTCGATGAAAGACGGCAAGTGGGACAAAAAGTCCTTCGAAGGCAGTGAGTTGTACGGCAAGACCCTCGGCCTCATCGGCATCGGCCGCATTGGTCAGGCGGTCGCCGAACGGGCGAAAGCCTTCGGCATGAAGATCGTCGCCTGTGATCCATTCGTCACCAAAAGTCCGCTCGCGTATGTCGAGATGACCTCAAAAGAAGATCTGATCAAGAAATCCGACTTCGTCAGCCTGCACATTCCGTTCGACAAGAAAGCCGGCGCCACGCTCGGCGAAGCCGAATTCAAGGCCATGAAAAAAGGCTGCATTCTCGTGAACTGCGCCCGCGGCGGCACGGTCAACGAGAAGGCGCTGCTGGCGGCGTTGAACGACGGCACCGTCGCGGCCGCCGCCATCGACGTCTGGGAGAAAGAACCCACCGAGAACCATGAACTGAGCAAGCATCCGAAGGTCACGGCTCTGCCGCACCTCGGCGCCTCGACCGCCGAAGGCCAGGACCGCGCCGGCGAAGAGGTCGCCCAGATCGCCGTCCAGTTTCTGACAGGCAAGTAACCCCTCTTGATCAGTGTCTGCGCTTGACGTGTCCGGGTTTCCGCTTCACCTCGCGAGAACCCTTGAACTTCGTGAATCCCTGATAACAGGGAAAGGAGCAACTCAATCGTGAACCGCATTTTCAACTTCAGTGCCGGTCCTTCCATTCTTCCCGTCCCCGTCCTCGAAAAGATTCGCGACGAATTCGTCGATTTTCAGGGCAAGGGCATGTCGCTTGTCGAAATGTCGCATCGCGGCAAGGTGTATGAAGAAGTGCATCATTCCGCCACCGCTCTGATTCGCGAATTGCTGGGCGTTCCCGCCAACTACAAGATCCTGTTCCTCGGCGGCGGCGCCACGCTGCAGTTCGGCATGATTCCGATGAATTTTCTGTGGGGCGGCAAGACCTGCGACTTCACCAACACCGGTGCCTGGGCCAAGAAGGCCATGGAAGATGCGAAGAAGATCGGCAAGGTCAACGTCGTGTGGGACGGCAAGGCCGACAACTACCTGAACCTGCCCGATCCGAAGACGATCAAGGCCAATGCCGGTTCGGCCTACTTCCATCTCACCTCGAATGAGACCATCGGCGGCGTGCAGTGGCAGAGCTTCCCCGAGATCAAGGACGTGCCCTTCATCTGCGACATGTCTTCCGATTTCATGAGCCGCCGCGTGCCGGTCGACAAGTTCGCCATGATCTACGCCGGCGCCCAGAAGAACGCCGGCCCGGCTGGAGCCACCATCGTCATTCTGCGCGAGGACATGCTGGCCAAGTGCCCCGAAAACATCGTTGCCTACCTCGATTATCGTCTGCACGCCAAGGAAGACTCGCTGTACAACACGCCTCCGGTCTTTGCGATCTGGGGCATCAAGCTGGTCATGGAATGGGTTAAGGCGCAGGGCGGTCTGCCGGCCATGGAAAAGCTCGCGGAAGAGCGCGCCCAGATCATTTACGACGCCATCGAGCGCAGCAAGGGCTTCTACAACTGCCCGGTGCCGAAGGCCTGCCAGT
>CAYYIY010000102.1:0-14316 GCA_964472075.1 uncultured bacterium
CCAAGCGCAATTGAGGCACCGACTCCTGAATAGCGAAAGCGCACTTCACCTTTGCGATCAATCAGAATGAACTCGTGCAGGAAACGATCTCGACCGTCGAATGAGACCGAGAGGCTCTTCAACGGCGCTTCGATCGCAGCCTTCCAGAGTTCGATGCTGTCTTTGGCATCGGGCTTCTGGATCGTCCAGGAGAGAAACTGCACGGTGGCTTCAAGTCTGGCAAAGAACTTGGCGAACCCTTTGGCCATGCCGAGAAACTGCTCAAGCCGCCTCTGTTCGACGGCGACCAGTGATTTGACCTGCAACGGCACCTGCGACTGAACCGTTTCGCGAATCTTCGAAGAACTGAACATGCTGAGAATGAGCATGAACAGCGAAACGCAAACAATCGTGATGAAAAGTCGCGTTTTGATGCGAAGATTGGCGAGAAAGTTCACGTGTTTCCCTGTGTTCCTTTATTACCCGCGCGGCACTCTGAGGGTCTGACCTGCCTTGAGCTTACTCTTCTTGCTGAGGTTGTTCAATTCGCGCAGATCGTTCGGATTGACCTTGAATTTTGAAGCAATCTGAGCAATGGTCTCGCCCTTTTTCACCTGGTACTGAATGCTGTTCGCCAGCATCCGGGCGCGACGTTCCTGCGCCTTGCGTATGCGCTCGGCACGGGCGCGTTTCTCTGCTTCGACGGCTTGTACGTATGCGATGTATGAGGCATCGTAACCCTGAACGGGCGGGCTTTCGAGGAAATCTCGCACACCCAGATAGATGGACTGAGCCAGGCGAATCTGGTTGTTCTGAACCTTCAAGAGATTTGCCTCAGCCGGATTCGAGATATACCCAAGCTCGACCAGAATCGACGGCAGGTTAAGGGAATGCAGAACCTTGAACCCGGCCCGTTTGACTCCGCGCGAGGCAAGACCGGGAACCGCCACCCGCATTCGGTTTTCTACACGCTGCGCCAGCTGCTGGCTCTGAAACATGGTGATCGCCTGCTTCTGCACAATCTGGGATTTCCGCGATACCCCCGCCCCCGGGCCGGTGATGGCACCAATGTAGTCCTGCTGGTTCTCGGTTTCGGCAACCAGTCGTTCCGCCTCACCGACGGCGCCTTTCGGCGACTCGCAATAGACCTCGATGCCCGTGATCGATCGTCTGCTGTTGTAGTTGGCGTGAATACTCACGAACGCGTCGGCCCGCAGATTCTCGGCGATCTGAGAGCGACGTTCGAGCGGAATGATGTAATCCCCCGTGCGGGTCAAAATCGCTTTGTACCGGGGGTCTTTGTCGAAAATGCTCTTGACGAGCTTCGCCATGTAGAGTACGAAGTTCTTTTCGATGATGCCGTTGTGACGTGCACCCGGATCTTCGCCACCGTGACCTGCATCGATGACCACGATCTTTACCTGGCCATCGGCGCGCAGCCTCGAGACTTCCTGAATCTCTTCCTGGCGGCGCATCTCGACCACCTGCGTCGGCTCGCTCAGGAAGATGACGATGCGATCAGGCTTCACCTGGTTCTTTGGCAACAGGAACGTTCGATACTGAATGCCTGCCGGAACGCGGAAGTAGATGCGAACAGCGTTTGTCGAGCGTTCCTGCACCGTAATGGCATTCAGAAACTGGTTGTTCAGCGGATAGCTGGCGCGCCCCGGGCGAAATTTGCAGGCATCGATCTCAAAGAAGAACGTGCCGTCGGGCAGGGTTTCCATTGGCGTAACCTTCGGAAACTCGGTCAAATCAACCACAACCTGCGCTTCTTCAGGACTTTGCCAGAAGCGAATATCCGTGATGCGCCGTTCCTGTGCCCACAGGCCCTGCGTCACCAGAACCAGAGCGAGAGCGAGCAGCAAAAGAAACGGAGAAGCAGGCGGTTGTATTCTTCGAATCATGGGGTGCACCCGGTAGTTCAGATTATGGTAAGAGACTTCGCGGGGCACAGTATAGCAAAAGTGTCCCAGAGGGGGAAGAGGAAAAGCGGTTGATTCGGAAAATGGCACAAAAGAAAAAGCCGGAGATTGAGGTTGTCAATCTCCGGCCGACTCAATGAAAAACGTGTCAATAATAGCCTTTCAACTTCTCGCGAGCCTTGCCGGCAGAGGCGGAATACGGATACCGATCGATCGTCTGCTGCCAGTAGGCGCGTGCCGTAGATAGATCGCCGTACCGTTCGTAAGCATCTCCGGCCATGAAGAGAGCCTCGGAAGCCCAGCCGTGACCGCCGAAACGAGAAGCGAAGCCGGCGAATTCCGCTCCCGATCTCTGTAACCAAACGCGATCGGCATACCCGTTCAACCCCAACTTGTATTCCGCCCACGCCAGAGAATACCAGGCGTCGTACAATTGTTCAGACTGGCTGAAACGCGAGCGAAACAGGGCGAACGCATCGATCGCCTGTCGATACTCGCGAGCCTCAAGCCAGGCTTTGCCCTTCCAGAGCTGAGCGTCATCAGCCAGATACGATGAAGGCCAGGTGCGCAGCAGTTCATCAAAGTATTGCACCGCATTCCGGAAATTGCCGCGGGTCATCTCGGTGTGGCCTCGATCGTACAGTTCGCGATCGGTCAGCTGGTTATATGGCGGCTGTGACGGGGGATAAGTGGGAGGATACGTCGGAGGATATGACGGCGGATAGCTTTGCTCGAGCGCCTGCAGTCGTTGGCGAGCGTCCGCCACCATGTCCGAGTTGGGGTAAGAGGAAATGACCGTGCGATACGCCTGCATCGCATTATCGCGTTCGCCGACCACTTCGTAGGTGCGACCGAGGACGTACCAGGCGTTGTCGACCAGGGCGCTGTACCGATATCGATTGATGAAATCGCGGAACTCATTGATCGCGCCTCGCGAATCGTTCACCTTCACGAGACAGAATCCGATGTAGTAGGCCGCCTCATCAACACGGGCATAGGTCGAGTATGAACTCGTACAGCGCCGATACATCCGGATCGCATCATACCATGACTGCGCTGCACGCAGACTTTCTCCAGCCATGAATGAAGCTTCTCCGGCACGTGCTTCGTACGGGTAGCGATCGACCAGTTGTGTGAACCAATTCGCGGCCGTGCGATAGTCTCCCTGCCGGTATGCCTGCATGCCCCAGGTCATCAGTTGATCGGGAGACTGGTATGAATACCCGGGCTGAGTCGGAGGATACGAAGGTGAGCCTGGATACGACGGCGGCACCGGCTGGCCCGGCCAGGAATCAACTCGGTGTGCAATCAAATCCACCGAGGCAAAGCGATCGGCAAATGGATCCTGAACGGCCCCGGCCGTGGCACTCACGAACATCAGAACCGCCAGACCGAAAAAACAGCATCGTCGGTTCTTCATATTGCCTCTACCCCCTTGCGTTGGCATACGGATCAGTAGAACTGTTGCCGCTCGAACCGCCATACGGATTGTACGGATCGTCATACGGATCAGTCGTTCCACCGCTGCCGCCGCCATAAGGAACAGTCGGGTTGTAATCGAACCAGATTTCAAGCGGCAGCATGATGTTGTATTCCTCGCCCAGACGCTGATCATAGCCCTCCAGGCGAACCCAGAACTTCATGCCGCGATGACTCTGCTGCATCGTCCGATACTCTGAATTGGTGATGAAAATGCCGGTATAGCCGGTCGGACGACTCTGATACGGATTGCCGACCATGACCTGCGTGGTGATTGTCCGAGTCTCATAGCCCTGAAGTTGTCTCATATCGCGGTTGTAGGAAGAACTGACATCATAAATCACGGCATTGCGAATGTTGTTGCTGCCGCTCGGGGTCGTGAACATCCAGCCTTCAACGTATCGAGGCGACCCACTGTAGTAATCCGCCGTCTGACCAGTGTTGTCGTTCCAGGTTCGGTAGGTGCGCATGCGTGAGATGTCGATGACATCACCACGTGTCTCTCGCACCGCAATTGACACATTGTAGGCAGTGCCAAGCGCCGAGATGCGCGCCGGGCGCACATCAAACACCGTATGCACGGAATCGACAGGCGGCGTCACGATTCCACCTCCGCCACCGCCACCTCCGCCACAGCCCGTCAACGCAACAGCAAAAACGGACGCCAGCACCAACAGCCGAACAGTTCGAATCAACGTTTTCTTCAGGCCATTCGTCATCATTTCTCGATACTCCCTATGAAATGAAAAGAGCGGATTTAACATAGCAACCGGTATGCCAGCCCCCAAACCCTTGTTTCAAAGCGGATTTCACGATTTTTTGCAGCTGTCAAGGCAGATTTTCAGCAGCACCTGCCGAAAAATCCACCGCTTGCGGCCCCGGCTCGAGTGCCGGGCAAACGGAAGTTCTTCTCGCATCAGCAGGGGCTTTGACCTTGCGTGAAGGAAGACAAACGGAGTGCGCCTGAGTATCCCAAAGTAAAAGTCGATGACCCCGTCCGATCAGCAATTCTCGGTGAGGGGCCTGGACAGGCCGAACGCTGATCCCTGCCGGCGTGCAGTGGAAACGACCGGCCGGCCACCAGAGGTCGGAAAGACGTCTGACGAAGGGGAGTTCGAAGGCCCGTCCTTCGCGGAAAAAGTTCCTGTTTACCCTGCGTCGCGGATTGACCGCTCTAAAAGCCTGTGTTATTCTCGCGGCATGAGAAAAACCGCTGTATGGATGTCCGTTCTTCTCCTGCCCGTCATCGTGCATGCCGATCCGCCTGCGCGAGATGTCGCGCGATCCCTCGGGTATTCCGAGGAACTCACGCGCGAACTTCCCACCCGCCATGATCCGCGGGCTCCGCGCGACCCAGGTGCGCTCAAGACATCGCCTTCCGTCGACCAGAAAAACTGGACGGAATCACTGCCGCCTCGCGTCTATCAGGCGCCCGAGCCGACATCCATGATTCCAACGCTGATTCGCCTGCATCAGAAGCAGCCCGGGTCGGCGAAAATCACGCGCAAGCTGGCTCTCAGCTTCATGCAGGCGCATCAACCGCAGGATGCGCTGCACTGGTTTACGCAAACGTATATGCGAGATCGCAAGGATCTTTCCGCCCTCTGGAATATGGGTGCGCTTTCCATGCAGCTGAAGGATTATTCGGGTGCCCGCGCCTACTTCGAGGAGTATGTGCGTCTCGATCAGACGAGTCCCTGGGGCCGCATGGCCGCTCGCTATCTCAACGACGGGTTCTTGACTTTTGCAGATTCAACGGGCACTTTTACCGGGCGCGCCCGGACGGGCTTCATCCAGAGCGGTTCCCCAAGCGCTTCGTCAAGCATCATGATCATCGACGGCAAGGTTTCCGCACCACCGGCACCGACGACCATGTCGAGCACGTATGAACCCGAAACCAGCGTTCAGAGCCGGGCGAAAAAGCCGAAACCGGTAACGGCCGAAGCCATGCCCGGAAAGTTGCCGCAGGCCACGTTAACGCCGCTGTCGAACGCCCGTATCGACACGACGCCCGCTCCCGCCCCCGCCGTTCCGGCAACGCCGCCTCCAGCTCCTGCACCGGTTGCCGCACCAGCGCCCACCGCGCCGCCGACCGCTCCGGCTCCCGCTGCGGCAACGCCACCCGCGCAACCCTGACAGTAAAAGCACAGAAGAAAAGCAAAACCCCCGGACCAAACACCCGGGGGTTTTCTTTCGTAAACCGAAAAATTCAGAGAACAGACACGTCTGATTCTCGCTCCATGGTTGAATGTCCGTCGAAATCAGGTTGGACTTTCTTGTCTTCCGTGTTCTTCGAAGCTTCTTTTTCGCGCTTCCCTTTCTGGAAGAAGAACCACATCAGCGCAACCGGCACCACCCACATCCAGAACAGGAATGACTCATAGCTCGCCATGCCCGAAGGAGACTTGTCGGGCGCGAACCGGTGAAAATCGAGGTTGAACAGAATCAACACGATCGACGACCAGACGAAGAAGAAGTTCGGAATCGCTTCGGCAGCGCTCATGAGACCCCAACCCTGGGTGCGGTTCTTCGTCACCGGCCAGAAGAGATTGTTCCCCATAAACCCCGTCGAATCTTCGACGATGTGCACCAGCGAGCCGACAAAACAGATTAATGGATACAGCGCCCAGCGCGGAATCAGATACTGCGGATCAGCGGGAATATGGCCGTAGAGCGTGTATGAGATGTACCCGACCAGCAGAGACATCACGACGCCCAACGTGACGCTGTGACTCCAGGTGCGGTGCCAGGGCAGAAAGACAATCTCGACGTCGTCTCCTTTCTTGACGAATTCGAAGCACGGCCCGCTCATGATCGAGATATGCGATTTCTTGTCGAATGCCTGCACGAAACCGCACGGCACGGGAACCCGCGCCGTGGCATTATCTCCCGGCTCGGTTCCGACATACGGAATCTGGCCGGTATCGACCAGGGGGCCGATCTCGACCACGACTTCGCGCGCCTGTCGGTCGAACCACAGCGAGTAACTACGCCAGAGATTCGCCCCCAGCTGCATGGTGTGCAGCTGCACCGTCGAACGACCAGTCTCGAACGCCTTTTTCACGGAAGCCGCTACGGTCTGCGCGATTTCCTGTGCGCTCAATCGATTCGGGTCAGGTCTGATCTCAAACTCAGAACGATGGAAGTAACGAGCCAGCTTGAAATCAAGGGTATCGGGCAGAATACCGAAGATGCCACCGAGGCAGAGAATGAACGACTGTTCCTGCGACGCCATGTGCACTGCCTGCGGGAAGCAGGTCGCCACAGCGATACCGGACATGAAGTGCGTGAATCCTTTCATCGGTTTACTCCAATCCCAGGAATCGAACGATTTCGTTCCCGTAACCGGCCATGTTCAGACAAACCGGTACCAGCAGCACCGCCATCAGATTCATGCGCCGCGCCTGAAACAGCGCCGGCAACAGACCGATTCCCGTTGCGACGGTCATGATTGCAAGACCGCCCCACCCGGTGAAATAGAACATGCCCAGAATCGTGGAGATCAATGCCACGACCGAAACCTTGTGATAATCGATGTGTTCGACCAACTTCAGGCAGAGCCACGTGAAAGGTGAGAGCAGCAGAAACGAGACCCCCGTCGCGAACAGCATCAGCCCGACAACCAGGACATACTCATGCGCCCCCATGTCAGTCATGACCGGTGTAATGATGTAGGCGAGGCCGCCGCGTGTCAGGCTGATACCCGGCACGAAGAAAAACAGAAATGATCCGACATAATAAACCGTCTTACAGGTCCCGAACGACATGACGAAGAGACGGCTGTCGCGCTGGGCAGTCGCATGCCCCGACATCAGCCCGCCGACGCCGGCGGTGACGATCGGCACGTAAGCCGCCGTGAAGCCGCCCAGAAAGCCGCCGAACGTTCCGCGAATGAAGCCGCCCCAGTCCAGATCGACGCTTTCCGAGACATGCTGCCGTGGAATACGACCGAGACAGATCAGGTTGGTGAGCAGCCAGGGAATCGCAAAGAGGCCGACGAACACGGGCGTAATGCTCTGAAACGCGAATTCGACCGGTACGAACGTGCGCGAGGTGACGATGAAGCCGAGCAAGGCCGACAGAACAAACGTCACCAGACCGACGAGCAGATACTTCCAGCCCTCCCAGAAGTTCGCCCAGCAGCTCGGGGACTGCGATGTGCCTTTCGGCCACTCGGACATGACCATGTATGCTATGACGGCGCCGATGATCCAGAACATATGCGGCGCGGTGATCGCGCGCAACCCAGGCAGCACCGAGATCAGCAATGGAGCCAGCAGTGCCAGTGCCACCAGACCGCCGACCGCGCCCATGCCGGTCAGCATGACCGCTTCCCAGCCCTTGCCCTGCGCCAGCCACTGAGCGCCGGGCAGAATGTAGTAGGACATGCTCTCGTCACCGGGGCTGAAGAAGGTCGAGGGGACCGTGTTCAGAATCGAGTAGCCGACGATCATGCCCATGCAGATGGCTACCAGTTGCATGGGTTCGAGCATCGCCTCGAACTGCAGCATGAACCACATGAAGATGCCAATCACATTGTAAATGTGCAATGCAGGCAGAAACGAAAACAGGCAGGACGAGAAGACCCCGATCAGACAGAACCAGGCAAGATCGAGATATTGAGGATGGAAGAAGGTTTCCAGCCACGTCATGGAGTGACCCCCACGCTTGGGCTCGCCGGCATGGCGGTATCGGCGGCCCCGGCCGCAGGCGCCGCCACATTGGGTGTCGGAACCACTGATGCAGGCGCGGCAGAAGAATCTCCCGCCGGTTCCGGCTTCTTATCTGGTTCGGGCGCGGGAGCGACCGGTACGTTCTTCGCTTCGTTTTCAGGCTTCTGCGGCTCGACCGAAGCCGCCGGCGCCGGTTGTTCCTGCGGCTTCGCCGGTTCAGGCGACACCGGCACGGCAGGCTTCGGCTCGTCTTTTACCGGTTCGGCCGGTGTTGCCGGCTTCGGCTCAGTCTTTGCGGGTTCGACTTTTCCGGGTGTCGTATCTTTCGGTGTCGGGATCGGTGTCGGCGCCGGCGATTTGCTTTCGGGCTTCGCTTCGCCCACGCGGCGAATGCCGTCGGCCTGCGCCACCTCAATCTCGACATCGCTTTTGTACGGTTTCACTTTTCCTGAAACCAGGATCTCATCATCTTCATCGAGTGTGCTGAGATCCAACGGCATGTCTTCCTGAACTCGGGACGGAACCCAGACCGGCAATCCCTCACGGCGCTTGTCGAGGCGAATCAGCACACCGCGCGGGAACGTCAACACTTCAGCAACCTTTCCCTTGACCTGCACGGTCTTGCCGACCATCTCGGATTTCACATCCGCTGAATTCAGCGGTGCAGCCGGCGCGGCGGCGCTCTGTGCCCCGGCTCGCTTGTGGAACTCAATACGACGGCCGGAATTGAGCAGGATACCGGGGTTGTCTTTCTGAAAGCGCACCAGCCCCTGCACGGTCAGCTCATCACCCTCCTGCGGCAGGTTCCCCAGCGCAGCCACCTCCGAAGCGACTTTTCCGTAGGCGGAAACCCGGATGCGTTCTATCTCACCGGTCTTGCCTTTCTGAGCCAGCGTAAAGCTCAGCGAACCCCACTGCGGATGAATGCCGAAACTGCGTTCGACAGTGCCGCGAATGCGTACCTGCGCGAAGTTCGTCAGCGGCGTCAGAGAGTCGATGGTCACCAGCGGCGGCTGGATCGTTCGGGCATAGAACAGCAGCAGGGCAAGCCCGACCGTCGAAACCAGCAGCGAGAACAGCTTGAACAGGCGCAGAGAGAGGCGTTTTTCGTTCTGTGCCTGGCAATACGGGCACCGATCGAAGACACCGACGAATCTGCCGCAGCTGTGGCAGTGCGTCTGCTCGTGATACAGTTTTTGTTCTTCAGAGGCGCTGGGAGGGAGATTCATGTCGCTTTCCTTGGGTGGTTTCGAGGCGCAAGCCTAGAACATCTGTTTCAGGGCATCGAGAAGCATGGTGCGGAACTGCACCATTGCGGCAACCTCTTCCGTCGTCGGCAGAGCAAACACCACGGCGGGCGCTCCGGAATGGCTCAGCTCGTATTCACCGCCGCCTTCGACGATGAGGGCTGGAGCCTTCTTTGCGCCTTTGGTCAGCTGCATCCACTGACGCTTCAGCCGGCTTCCGAACGCCTTGCCCTTGTCACTACGATAGTAGTGACGCACGGCAATGCGCCCCGGGGTTCCCTTCCGGAACGAAATAAGCAGGTCGAGATCCTTGATCTGGTTTGCCTGAGCGGTCGGCATGGCATGCGAGTATTCATCGTTCAGGTTCGGCGTCAGGCGGGTCACCTTGCCACCCCCGCGCATGAAGCCGCGCACCAGCGGGCGCAGAAAGTCGTCGTATTCACGCCCGGCAATAATGGCCAGATGCCGACCCATGACCTTCGGCGCCACCGGACTCACGCTGATTTCCGGCTTCACCACGTTGTCACCTTCGACACGAATGTTGACGGTCGCCGTGGCATATCCCAGAGGCGGCTGCAGCTGCAGGCGCAAATTGCGAAACAGCTTCGAGTATTCGCAGAAGAAATACCCACCCGGGGCTGTGGTCGTAACCCGATCTCGGCCGTACGCGATGCGCACCTGCTCGAGTCCTTCCTTTTCGGGCAAGCTGACGACGCGGCCGAGAACGAAGGCCTTGTCTGTTCGGCGCACCGGAATCTCAAGCGTTTGTTCCTGACCGGTCTCAAAGACGGCCTTGAGCTTCACCTGGTCGCGTTCAGCGCCGGTCAACGGAATCTGAAAGAACCCCTGGCCGTCTGCCCGGGTTGTGGCAATCAAAGTGTCTGAGCCGAATTCCACGGAAAACGGGATCGATTGCCGATTCACCTTGCCATAGGAATCTTTCAGCAACACCCGAATCGGGAAGTCGCCGGTGTAGCCTTCGGGAATGAAGGGAGCTACCGGCAACAGCACCGTTTCGACGACCGGCAGGCGCACCTGCAGCGGCAGCGTTTCTCTCTGCGACAGCGAACCATCGGTACCACGGCAGATGAAGGTCAGTTCATAGTCTCCGGTGGGAAGCGGCTGCAGGTTGAAGAGAGAGTACATGTTGCCGATCGCAGGAAGTCTCTCGAATCCGAAGGAAGAGTTCCCCGGTCCCGTCATCCGCACTTCCAGTTTGCCGATATCCTTGTTCGATTCGACGAGCAGATTCAGGAACGGACTGACCGTCTTGGCTGGAATGGCGGAAATGATCTTCAGACGCAGCGGTCCGGTCGTGCCGAACGTGCGACGAATCGCCTGTCGAAAGCGCTGGGCTTCTTCAGTCAACCCTTTTCCTGAACGCAGGACCCGCTCGCTTTCCGGCACCGAAATATAGGCGGCTTCGGTCAGAACGGCAGGGGCCGGGTTGTTGCGAAGCACGTAAAACCCGCCGGGAATGAGCTGCGTCCGCGACGCCAGGTTGCTTTGTCCCAGTTGATCCTGCATGGAATCCGCAATCTGAAGGGGAATACCGCGATCGAGTGCATTGAAATAGATTTCACCCTTGTTTTCCGCGCCCTTGCGCAGTGAAGCGTTGTGGTGAATCGAAACGAAAAGGTCCGGTTTCACTTCCCTGGCCTTGTCGACCCGCGCGCTCAGCGACACCGTCTGGTCGCCTTCCCGCGTCATGACGACCTGGGCACCATCGTCTTCGAGCAGCCGGCGCAGATAGCGAGCCACGCGCAGATTGGTATCCGATTCCTTGAGACCGGTCGGCCCGACCGCCCCCGGATCAGCACCGCCATGCCCCGGATCAAGCATGATCAGATACCCGGCCAACGGCTGATAATGAGAAGAGAGGCGTGCCTCGGCACCCGCTCCCGCCAACAGAACCACCAACGCTACGAGAACCAGAATAGAGAGTTTTTGTGCCTTCATACCGCGAATGGTAACACAAAACTTCCGCGACACGTACCCTTTGTTCTGGAAAACGGAAGCGAACGCAACGACACCTTGGAAGTGTGCAGTACGCAATCGGCGCCGTTCGGGACAGTCAAGCGTTCGGGGATGTTCAGCGGCTTGAAAAGCCGGCCGGCGACTCAGTATCTCAGCCCCAGGCGATTGAACAGGTCGGCGAACTCCTGTTTCTGTTGATCCGTGAGGTTTTTCGGCATCTGCACATCAAGTTTCACGATCAGGTCGGCTCCGGAGAATCCGAGCCCTCGCAGTCGCAGTTTGTCTCCGGGCTGACTGCCGGGAGGAATCGTCAAAATAATCTCTTCGCCTGACGGGTCGCGCATCTTCACCTTACTGCCGAGCACCGCCTGCGCCAGATTCAGGCTGATCGTCGTCTCGATCTGATTGCCTTTGAGGACGAACGGCGGGTCATCCTCGACCGACACTTCGAGCTGGTAGGCTCCTTCGGAGGTTTGAATCGTGAGAATGCTTCCCGGACCGCTTTTCGGAGGAATGCGCACCTTCTGAGAACCGCCGGGCAAACCGGAAACATTGACATGCCCGCCTGCACAGGCCACTTTCAGTGGCACCTTCAGGGTCGCATTTGCGCCTTGTCCGCCGCCGAACAGGTCATCCATGCCCCCGAATGAGAATCCGCCGCGGCCACCGCCGCCGAAACCAGTTCGCCGATTGCCACCGAACTCCCCATTCAAATGTCGCAGAATCTCATCCAGACTGCCGAACGAAAAACCGCCCCCACCGAACGGGTTGCCACCGCGACGCGAAGAAAAACCGCCCCCGAACCCCGAGAAACTGCCCATTTCACGCTGTTGATCATACTCTCGTCGAGAGTCGGCATGACCAAGCACCTCGTAGGCTTCGGCGATTTCCTTGAACTTCTCTTCTGACTTGGCCCGATTGTCCGGGTTGGCATCCGGGTGATGTTTCTTTGCCAGCTGCTTGAAAGCACGCTTGATCTCATCAGCCGAAGCATCGGGTTTTACGCCGAGAATCTTGTAAAAGTCTTTCATGAGGGCCTCTGTGGTGCGAATAGAGTTTATTGTATCATTGACGGGAATTCGCTGCCAGAGGTTCCCGATGATTTTGTCTCATGAGTGCCCCCAGAACCTGTTCAGGTCGAGAAATCAGGCACGGCGTTCGTCGACTCGAACCACGGCCGAACTGGGTCTCACTGCGTGCAGACTGCCGTCACCCCCGGCTCACGTTCAGAAGTTGCGGTTCTCGACCAACCCTGAATATATCATGCAACACCGTCTCGCAAACAATATCCCGTTTCAACGCGTATGAACACCCTCGAAACCTGGAAATCATGGGCGAGGTCGCTGAAAAAGCAGACACTGACCGTCTACTTCGCCTCGCGGGACCCTGAGACCCCCATTCTGGTGAGAGCTTTAGCCATAGGTGTCGCCGCATACGCACTCAGCCCGATCGACCTGATCCCGGATTGGATACCGATCATCGGGTATCTCGACGATCTGATCATCGTTCCGCTGGGGTTGGCTCTCATTGTTCGTCTGACTCCCGCACACGTCATCGCGAGATCGCAAGAGCGCGCGGCAGAACTGGCCGAACGGCCGGTCAGCTATGTGGCGGCCTGCTGTATCGTTCTCGTCTGGCTGCTCGCCCTCTACGCCTGCCGGCTCTGGTTTCACGGGTAGACGATTGACCGGCGCCCAGAGGCCATGAACCGGCCTGACGCAGGTGTCCCTACCCCATCTTGCGCGAAAAAGTTCCCGCTTGCCTCGCGTGACGTGCCGGTAAATCCGGGTAAAGTGAGCTTCTGCGCAACCTGTAAGGCGGATCCATGATACAATACGCGCATGTCTCAGCCCGAACCCACTCATGAACTGCTGAAGCGCAATCTTCCCTGCTGCTGGAGTTGCGGGGTTCCGGTGGGTTCCTCGGTCGAATTTGTCTGCCCGATCTGCGGCAGCACCAGCTGGGGATGGCTGAACGCCGGACTGCGCTCGACCGCCCTTTCCACCATCGGACTGTTCGTCGTCGGCGCCATCTCGTGGGAAGCCCTTCTCTCGTTCGAGATCCTTACCTCCGGCCGCGATCTGCTGCTGGTGCTCGCCCTCGTAACATTCGGTGCATCGGTCTACCAGCTGCGCACGCGCAATTCCGGGGAAGACCCATCGCTGCCGTATTCCGTCTGCCTTGGCGTGTTTCTGCTGCAGATGATTCTGTTGATCGTCGGCGTGACGCAGTCCTGGGTATTCGGGCTGGAACTGGCTTTTGTCGGGCTGTTCTGGCTCGACGTTTCTTTTTACTGGAAATGTTCACGCCCTTCGATCGACAAGACGCTCACGGCGATCGGCAAGCGCAAACAGGTGTTGACGCTCAATCAGAAACGAATCACCCAGGAAATCGAAAAGCTCGAGCACGCCAAGAAAACCAGCACTCTGAGCGAGGTCGAGCGCAAGCTGCGACAGAGTCGAGACCTGATTACTCGCGAAGTCGAGATTCTGCAGGTCGATGAAACCTACCTGGCAAACCTTCGCCTCTTCTATCGCTGGAAGCTCACTATCTACGCGCTGGTGAAGGGCATGCCGCAACTGCGATCCGATGATCTCGATGCCTTTGCCACACTCGTCGATCGACTCGAAGCGGAGATTCAACGATGCTCCGAAGCCTTCGGACAGGAAGTGCACCGCGGCAGAGCCGCCGCCCGCGAAGTATACGACATCATCACTCAGTCGCTCTTCCTTCACGACCGACTGCGCGAGGCATTCGCCGCACGGCGTGCACAACAGATTCTCTCAGAGGTCGATCTTCTGTCATCGATGTACGATGTTCCCGACCAGGGAACCCCTCTCATCATCAAAGATCTGGATTGCACATCCGAGATTCTCAGTCGCGTCGACGCCGGTTATTACAAGATTCAAGCCGACGCCGACGCCAACGAAAGCCTCCGCGACAAATAGTATTCCGCCTCGTACCCTTATCAGCAATTCCCAGGGAGGTGCCTGGACA
Source organism: uncultured bacterium (assembly GCA_964472075.1). Taxonomy (GTDB): domain Bacteria; phylum Muiribacteriota; class Ozemobacteria; order Ozemobacterales; family Ozemobacteraceae; genus CAYYIY01. The sequence goes on from CAYYIY010000102.1 coordinate 14,278, forward strand.
GGCCGAACGCTGATCCCTACTGGCGTGTAGCCGAAACAC
>CAYYIY010000103.1:0-14198 GCA_964472075.1 uncultured bacterium
CCTTCGCCTTACCACTTGGCTATGCCGCCGTGAAAACGAAAAATGGCCAGAGGCGGAATCGAACCGTCGACACACGGATTTTCAGTCCGTTGCTCTACCGACTGAGCTATCTGGCCATAACAGCGGGGATGACGAGACTCGAACTCGCGACCTCCTGCGTGACAGGCAGGCGTTCTAAACCGACTGAACTACATCCCCAGGCAATCTGCTACGGGCGGTGGGCGGTGCCGGACTTGAACCGACGACCACCTGCGTGTAAGGCAGGCGCTCTACCAGCTGAGCTAACCGCCCGTGATCAGGCAATCAGAATACCATAACCCGAAGGGGCTGTCAAACACTTTTTTGTACCCCGGCAGAAACGGCGAGAAACGGCGCTGGATCAGAAGCTGACGACTTTCTGCGCTTTATGAATGGCGTCTAAAAGATCGATATTGGAGGCGAGTTTCCCTGAGCGCAGTCTGCTTTTCAGTTTCAGTTTTTCGAGAGCGAAAGTGCAGACGAGAATTTTTACGCCGGCTCTTTCGATACGCGCCAGGCAGGGCAGCAGAGGACTGCCTTCGACGCAGGCTTTCACCGCATAGTTCCAGAAAACGATCACGCGGGGAACAAACTCGCTTTCGGAAAGGGTTTGAAGAAAGTTTCGAAAGGCCAGGCGACCCAGACGGCTGCGTTTGCCCAGGGAGAGAGACGTGAAGATGAGGACGTAGTTGGATAGATTTGCCGACGGCATCCAGACGCGCTTTTCATAATAGGCGTCTTCGAAGATCTGGTAGCTGACTTCAGAGCGAGGCGACAGAGAGAGAACCTTTCCGTGCGGCGAATATGAGCTGTGCTTCAGTAGAGACCTGATTATCATACCTTGAGGCCATCATCTTGACAAGCGAATATTATTTCTTGACACCTCAGAGACCCTATGCTATCGTTTGCCTGTCTTGCGCTCTATGAGCTTCTTTTCGAAGACGTGGCCGACAAGACAGGATCCGTACAAGTTTTACAGACATACGACGCGAAAGGAGTCTGTGTTCATGGTTAAACGTTTGGCTCTCGTTCTCGGTGTTCTTTTCCTGGTTGGTGTCGCCGTCAGCGCTTCGGCTCAGGATAGTGTTCTGCTTCAGTACAATCCGAAGCCGGGCACCACGACCAAGTATAAGATGCACATCAACGGCAACACGGTCGTCACTGCCATGCAGCGCGCACAGAAGACCGATCTCGAAACCGACATGACCATCGAACAGAAGGTCACCGGCGTCGACAAGAACGGCAATGTGGACATGACCACGGAGATCAAGGAAGGCACGATCACCGTGAACAAGACTCCCACCCAGCTGCCGGCAATTGGTCAGGTCATTCGCGTGAAGATGGCCAAGAACGGCGAAGTGCTCGAATCCGAAGGCATGGACAGCCAGAGCAACTTCCAGCAGATGCAGATCAAGTTCCCGGACAAACCGGTCAAGGTCGGCGACTCCTGGGAAGCCGTGATCAGCCCCAATCCTCAGCTGCCGATCCCGCTGAAGGTCAAATACACCTTCCTGGGCAAAGAAACCGTTGATGGTTTCGAATGCGCCAAGCTCCAGTCGACCGTCACCACCGACAAGGCTGAAACCGGCAGCATCAATCTCGATGTCAAGGCCGACGGCACGATCTGGTTTGCCCACAAAGACGGCATCATGGTTAAGAACGAAGTGAAGTCGAACATGCTCATGGTCATGGAAAACGACCTGGGCGGCGGCAAGAAGGAAAAGATCGAAACCCGCATGAACCTCGTTCTGCGGATGGGCATCGCCAAGTAAGAAACAGTATTGGAAAACGGGCGCCCAGGCGGCGCCCGTTTCTGCTTTCCGGCCGGATTGCGATGACCTGATTTCACGCGAATGTGTGTACAGGCGTTGACGGTTTATGATAGCGTTCGTATAATTGACAACAGTTAAGCCTTACGGTTCCTTGAAAAAACGATCAGGTCAGCGAATGCAAGACATCTGCACGTTCAGGCGTGCGAGTCTGAACGAACCACATTCTCTCGTACCCCGGAACCCCGCTTTTACCCGAGGTGGGGTTCTTGCAGTCCGATCCAGTTCCTTTCCTTACCCAAAACCTACCCAATTCATACCCGAAGGAGGTCGCGAGGCAAAGAAAAACGGTCTGTAACTCTGTTGATGATTTTTCGCAAGGAGGAAAATCGTATGAGGTTGAACCGCAAACTCATGAAGCTGATTGCGACAACCTTGAGCGTTCTGATGGTTCTTACGATCCTGAGCCCGGGCTCGGCCGAAGCCGGTCTGTTCTCGAAGATCAAGGACACTGTCAAGAAGCACCCTGTTGCTAGCGCTCTCGGAACGGTCGCCGTTGGTGCCGCTGCGTTCTTCGCAGCCCCGCATATTGCGTATGCTGTTGGTGCCGCTTCCGGCGTCGCTGTGGCCGGTGGAGCCGGTGCAGCCGCAGCCGTAGGTGGTCTGGGTGCCGGTATTGCCGGTATCGGTTCGGCGATCTGGGGTGGCCTGTGCGCCGCCGGCGGATTCGTGACCGGTGCTCTGGGTGCAGTCGGTGCCGCAATTGGTAGTGTGTTCTCCGGTATCGCCGGTTTCATTGGTGGAATCATCGGCAGCCCGCTGTTTGTGCCCGCTCTTGTGGTCATCGGCGCTGCGGTGGTCGGCTACCTGCTGTGGAAGAAGTACAAGCGCCAGAGACAGGATCTCGGTAATGGCAGCAATCTTCCGGGCAATACGCTTCCCAATGCTCCCAGCGTGACCATTCCCCGTGGTGAAATCGTCGTGAATGCCGACCAGGCTCCGACCGCGAGCGAGGTTCCGCCCAGCTCTTCGAACCCCGTTACCGTAACCACTGAAATTCCCGTGAGCGCTGAGCAGGCTCCTGCAGTCTCTGGTGAAACGGCTCCGCCCGTGACCAGTGCCAACAGCGAACTGAAGAACGCCCATGCGGATTACATCAAGGCCTACAACAAGTACATCTCTCTGGTGACCAACATCGGCGGGTCCGAAAACCCCGATGAGGAAATGCGCAGCAACATGCGCCGCAACGACGTGCAGCAGGCGCTGACCGCGTATCGTGATGCTTACAACAAGTATGTGACACTTCTCCGCCAGAGTAACTCGAAGTAGCCTGTGACAAAGCCCGGGTCGAAAGACCCGGGCTTTTGTCATCCTCGGCGAATGTGTTTTCGCCGGCTAACGTTGATTCGAAACGGTGCTTTTACTTTTTGTGTGCTGATGCCGGCCGTTTTGAACTTGTACGAACGCTGGAAGAGCGGCGGGTGAGAAAGCCGTGCCATTCCCCTTCCGTGAGTTCGCGCTCGATCGTAAAGCCGTTTTTCTTCAACCCCTGGCGTACGGCGGGAGCGTTCGTGGAATTCACCCCGGAAAACACGGCCCAGCCGTTTTCCGGAAGCCAGGAAGCCATGCGAGCAAAGGTCTCGAGCAGCACGGGTGACGAGATATTCGCGACCAGACCGCTGATCGGCCAGGGCGGTTCGTAGGTGAAGATATCGCCCTGAACAATCGACAACCCTTTTCTGATGCCGTTGAGCGTCGCATTCTTGCGCAGATTTTCAATGGCCGGCCCGTCAATTTCGATGGCTTCAACTTGTCGAGCGCCCGATTTCACCAGAAAAAATGCGAGAATTCCGCTTCCGGCACCGATATCAAGAATCGAATCGCCCTTGAGAGGGAGTGATTCGAGAAGCTGAAGGCACAGACGAGTGGTTTCGTGAGTCCCTGTGCCGAATGCCATGCCCGGATCAATCTGCAGCTGCAGGCAGCCGGCTGCTCCCGCGATCGGCGCGTGCCACGGGGGGCGGATCCAGAGGCGGGGAGTGATCTTGATCGGTTGAAAATACGCACGAAAAGACTGCATCCAATCTTCGTTGTCGCTGTAATCGCGTATGCTGAGTACCCACGCCCTGCCGACAGTTTTCTGCAGCCATTGCCTGAGGTGTGACTCGAGTTGCTCAACCGGCTGTTCGACGGTCGAGGCCAGAAAACTGACGACGGTTTTTCCGGTCAGGCGAATTTCTTCTTCGCCGCCTTTGCCGGAGCGGGTTTCGAGGCAAGGGCTGGAAAACGATTGCACGCCGAGTCTCTCAGCCAGGCCGAGCAATGGTTCTTCCCAGCGGTCGGTGACGGTGATGTCGAAACGACGCAGCATCAGCGGCCGCGCAGGGCGGCAACCCGGGCTTTCGCAATTTCCTGCAGAGCCTTGTTGTCGTCGGTCAGCTTCTGAAGCGCCTGATAATGCGAGAGCGCCGATTCGAGGTTACCCATCGCCTCGTGGCATTGAGCCAGCCCCCAGACCGCATAGGCGTCGTTTTCGTCATGTCGTTCGATGACGCGCTGGAAGATCTCGAGCGCGTTTTCATGAAGCCCGGCTTCGTGGAACGTGCGACCGAGACTGTTCATGGCATAGATGTCGTCGGGTTCATACTTCAGGCAGAACAACAGATGGTAGATGGCGTGCGGGTAATCCTTGATCTCGCGATAGGTCTTTCCCAGATTGTAGTGGGCATATCCGTAGTCGGGCTGTGCCTGCAGAGCCCGTTTGAAAAACTCGATGCCTTCTTCGCGGCGATTCTTCAAGACCAGCAGTTTTCCCATGTTGTTCAGCGTGAACGGGTCATCGCTCTTGATCGAAACGGCACGCTTGAATTCGGCCTCGGCCTGATCGAGCATGCCCTTGTCCATGAAGATGACGCCGAGGTTTTTCGAGATCGAGAGCTTGTCGGCGCTGGAGGAGAGCGCGGCATTGAAATGCTCTGAAGCGCGGTCATTGGCGCCCTGTTCGAGATACGCACGCCCGAGATAGTAGTGTGCCTCGCTGTTGCCGGCATCAATCGACAGCGCTTTGAGGAACAGCGTGATCGCGGCCTCGGGCGCCGCGGTTTCAAGCGACACGCGCCCTTGCAGCAGGATGGCTCCGACGTTCTGCGGTTCTTTGCGAACGATCTCCTGGCAAAGCTTGACGGCTTCGTCCATCTGCTGCAGTTCAAAACGGACGGTCGCCAGGCTGAGCTTGTTGTACAAGTCGTCAGGAGAGTAACGCAGCGCCTGGTTCAGGGTTTCGATGCACTTTTCGTAGTTCCCCTGCATGCGATAGGCCAGGGCCAATGAGTTGCGGGCGTATTTGTCCTTGGGATCGATCTTGACGGTGTTTTCGAGAGTCTCGATGGCCTTGTCGATGTTCCCCTGTTCGAGATACGCGTTCCCGATCAGGTAATTGGTGTACAAGTCCTTCTCTTTGATTTTCAGCGACTGTTCGAGAAGATTGAGGGCTTCGTTGAAGTCGCCTTTCTCTTTGGAGATCATGGCGAGTTTGTTGAGCGTGTAAATGTCGTTGGGCTTGGCGCGCAGAGCCTCTTCGAAACAGGCTTTGGCTTCATCGAAGCGGCGTGCCTTGAGTGCGTCGTTACCCTTTTTGTAAGCTTCATCAAATGTCATGATGGGACTCCCGAATCTCATACTGCCGACGTCTGAGAACTCTCATCGGCCTTGCATTTCCTCTTCAGATTACGCTTTTTAGGCCGCTGCTTCAAGACTCTCACGCAGGATTTTTTTGCCGCGATACGGAGATGAAGGCGGTGGGGGTGCCGGAAGTGGCGAAGCGGGAGCCGATCAGGTATCGATGTCGAGGTCGGCTCGCAGTGAGGTCAGAGAGGCAACCACCTGCCGGCGGACCGTGAGATCCTTGTCGGAGAGTGCGGCGATCAGCGGGTCGACGCCCTGGACCATCCCCAGTTTGCCCAGGGCATAGGCCGCGGAAGCGCGCATGTTCTTGTCGGTGTCCTTGATCATGCGATTGAGCAGGTCGAAGACCTTCATGTCGCCGTATTTGCCGAGGGCGATCAGAATGTTGGCTTTGACACGATTGTCCGGTTCATCGACGACAAGGTTGAGAAACTCGTACACTTTCTTGCCTCCGATGGATTCGAGAGCCTCAATAACATTGGCTTTCACGCGTCTGTCGCTGGTACGCAGCTTGTCGGCCAGCAGGGCCACATGCTGCTCATTGCCGACTTTTCCGAGCACGGCAATGGCCTTTGAGAGCACCTTCGGGTCGGTTTCACTCTGGACGATCTTCGTCGCAAAGTCGCAGATGCCTGGCGGGCGCAGACGATCGAGAGTGTCGAGAATGTGGTAGCGAATACTGCTGTCGGCCCCTTCATACCACTGCGTCAGCCGCTCGGCGATGGATACGTCTCCATGATTCTTGAGCACTTTCAGCGACAGCATGCGGCTCCAGGGAGTGGCCGCCGGGAATGCGGCCGCAAGTGTGTCGACCGTCTTGAAGCCCCGAAAGATGAACGCACGCAGGCGGGTTTCGGCGGTGCCGACCTCGATTTCCTCGAGTTCCGTCACATCCTGCATCAGGTAGGCCATTTCTTCGCTGAAGATGATCTCGTCGCTGTCCTGCACCTGAGCAACGGCCTTGTAATCGAAGGCGGTTTCCGCGAAATAGCCGATGGTCTGATTCTCGTCGTCCAGCGCGCCGTGCAGGGTTTCCTGGCAGTGCAGCATGAGGCGCGGGGAAAACGGCATCTCAGGGCGTTTGCCGAACGTCTGGTTCAGCGACTCGGCGGCGCGAATCGCCAGCATGAAGGCTTCGGGACGCTGGGGATGCGTGAAGAAGATCACGACGCCGGAAGGCTGCACCTGAACTTGTACGGCGTTGGTCTCACCGGCGATGCGGCGAATCATCTGCGTGACATCGCGAACCGCCTGAAACACTTCGGGTGCGGCTTTGCCGCCGATGGCCTCATTGATGCCGAAAAAGGAGACGAAGAGATGGACCGCGAAGATCTTTTCGCCGGATTTTTCCTGGGCGGTAAGAGCCTTCATGGTCTTGTCGACGATGCTCTTGCTGACGTAGTGCTGCATGCCCTTGTTCAGCAGATCTCGTTCCTTGAGACTCATCAGCATGAAGTTGAAGGCCTGCGCCATCTGGCCGAACTCGTCGTTGCGGTCGAGATAGACGTTCTGGCGAAGATCACCGGCGGTGACCTGTTCCATCGCTCGGATAAACGTGGTCACGTCGCGGGTGACGCGTGTGGTCAACAGATAGATGATGAACAGCGCGAGCGTGAACCCGCAGAGAAAGATGACCAGAATATGATTGCGCAGCACCTTCAGCGGTTCGAACCCGGCTGAATAGCGAAGGCCGATTTTCAGCGTTCCAAGCTGATGCAGACCGTCGAGAACCGGTACAAACACTTCGTACATCTCGTCATCCGCTTTCTTGCAGAGCGGCTTGTTCTGATCGAGACTTTGCCGATAGGCCGGATCAGTGATCGGTTTGCCCTTCATGAGCGGGTCCGTGTGGTACAGGAACTGGTCGTCCTTGATGACGCCGACGTAGGCAAAGGTGTCGTCAAATTCGAGCAGAGACTGAAGATCACGAAGATCCTTGTCTTCGCCGCTCAGGAAGAAGCGTCGGGCCGAGATGCCCAGGATCTTTGCCTGGTTCATGCCGTTTCTGATGAAGCTCTGGCGCCAGTAGCGATCGTACCATTGATGAATGGTGAAACGGCATGACAAAAAGACCAGCAGAATCAGCAGTCCGGCACCGCCCATCCAGGTGATCTGCAGGCCGAAGCTGCCGCGGCGGCGCAGCATGAGATAGGTCAGCACGCCGATCAACAGGGTCGAAAAAAGCAGCGTGTTGCGGAACCAGATCTGGCGGACGCGTTCATCCTCGTCGCCCTTGTAGAATCCGATGCGCAGCACCACGCGACGTCCCGACTCCAGAAACACGGGAATGGCCGCTTCGATCAGCGACAGGCTTCCCGAAAGGTCGATAAACGGGGTGAAGCGCAGAGAAGAGGTCTGCAGCGCGTTCTTTTCGAGATCCTTCATGACCCCGATGGCGATGCTGGTGTTTTCGGCCTTGGCGAGCAGCTCCTCCTCGGACTGTTGCACGATCGCATAGGCGATCGCTTCTTCCGAGATCAGGTTCGACAGGCGGGCCGAGAGATCACCCTTGCGACCAAGTGCTTCCTTGATTTCGCGGGCCACGATCTTGACCAGCACCGTCCGGCGATTTTCAAAACGCTCGCGCAGTTCATCGAGGTCGGAGAGCGTGAAATAGTAGGCAAAACAGGAAAGCGTCAGGATGATGATGCCGACGAAAAGGCGTTCGAAGAATCTGGCGTGGCCGGTGAGGAACATGGTCAGGGGATCATGCCGGAGGCCTGGCGATTCATCAGTTTCACGAAGGCTTCGGCCACCTGCGGATCGAACTGGGTGCCCTTGCAGCGCAACACTTCTTCGAGGGCGGTCTGTTGATCGAGCGCTTTGCGATACGGACGGTCGGAGGTCATCGCATCGTACGTGTCGGCGACGGTAATAATGCGGGCGCAGAGCGGAATCCGGTCGCCCGCAAGGCCGGCCGGATACCCGCGCCCGTCGAACCGCTCATGATGATGCAGAATGAACGGAATGATCGGATGCAGGAATTCGACTTTCTTCAGAATACGCACCCCGAGATCGGGATGAGATTTGATGATCTCGAACTCTTCGTCGGTCAAGCGCCCGGGTTTGTTCAAAATGCCCTCGGGAATGCCGATCTTGCCGATATCGTGCAACAAGCCGGCAATGCGAAGATTTTCGAGTTCTTCAGAACTGATGGCGATCTCACGCCCCAACATGACGGAAAGCTCGGTGACGCGCTCGGAATGACCGTGCGTGTAACTGTCTTTGGCGTCGATGGCCGAAGTCAGGGCACCAAGCGTGTTGATGTAGGCGCTCTGCAGGTTCTGAAACAGGTTGGCGTTCTGAATGACGAAGGCGATCTGTCCGCTGAGAATCTTGAGCAGATCGAGGTCTTCGGAGGTGAAGCCGCCGCGCCCGATCTTGTTGGCCATCTGAATCACGCCGAGAAAGCGATCGTGAACCACCAGCGGCATGGCAAAGGTATTCTGCAAAGCAATGCCGGCGAACTTTCCGGGTTCGGTTTCGGCGAACGCGCTCTGGGCCAGATTGTCGACGGTAATGGGCTTCTGCTCCCTGCAGACCTGACGAATCAACGGGGTGATGGCAAGGGGGGTGGTGACGGGTTTCCCGGAACCACCTCCGATCTGCACTCTGGTGAAATGCGGCTCTGCATCGGGTTCACGCAACAGGTAGATGGCGGCAACCTCGGAGTTCGAGCCGTCGCGCGCGATCGAGAGGAACTTGTCGACCAGACTGTTGAGATCGATGTTGGTGACGATTTCCTTGCCGAGAATGAACACGTTGCTGAGCACCAGCAGCCGCTTGAACATGCGCTCATACAGAATCGCGCTTTCAAGAGAAGCCGCCGCCTGACGGGCCAGGATCGGCAGAATTTCGCAGACGTTTTCGGGAGCATCGGAGTTGAGCTTGAGACCGATAATGCCGAGCAGCCGATGGCGCCGCAACAACGGCAGAACGATGAAATCCTCGAGGGTGATGATCGGGCTTTCCGATTCCTGCCAGCGGGCATACTCGTCACGGAAGAGGGCCTGCAGACGCTGCATCTTCTCTTCAAGAATCAGGTTGCAGATGCGCACGTCAAGCTCGGTGGGATCTTCAGAGGTCAGAGCGAAGAACGACGAATCGGCCTGACAGAGAATCAGAGCTTTCTTGAGAATCGCGCGCAGCAGGGAGTCGAGTTCGATGAAAAAGCCGGTTTCTTCAAGAGAGAGCAACTGGTTGATCTGGCTCTTGAGCAGCTGATTTTCGCGGAACAGCGTGTCGTCAGGTGTGTTGCGACGGCTTGAGAAAAGGCTTTGCGGGAACATGACGCGCGTATTCTACCACGCCCGGCGAGGTCTGACAAACCGCATGCACGCTGATTTCGTCATTCTCGGCGAATCCGGGGGGCGGTGAGCAGCAGCGATGGGCTTAGAACCCGCGTCTCACTCGCGGAATTCGCGGTGAGAAAGGCGCTGAAAACGTCGCGGACCAGCGGCCCGACGATCTGATTTTTCCCCTGTTGGAAGGGGCGGTATTCATCACCACCGTCGGCGAGAAAGCTGTTGGTCGTGATGCGATAGGTTCTCGTCGCCTGTAACAACTCGTCACCGATACGCACTTCCTTCAACTCGTAATCATCGATGGATCGGTTGGCAAACGTATAACTGCCGCCCGAGATCTGCAGAATGCCGCGCTTGAGCGATGCGGAAAGGGTCAGCAGCTCGAGAATCGATTGCCCGGTGAGATCCATGGTGACCATCTCATTGTCGAACGGCAACACGTTGTAGAGGTCGCCGCGACTGAACGGCCCCGAAGCAATATTGCTCTGAATGCCTCCACTGTTGTGAAAGGCGAGATCGCAACCGGTACTCCGGCGCATGGCATCGGTGATCAGATTGCCGATCGGGCACTCTGAGGCATACTGTTTCTCGAGGCTTTGGGGAAAGACGGTAATCAACTCGGAACGCACTTCGGCAATTCGTTGTTGAGCTTCTTCGGTAATGGTGCGCGTCCTGGGGTGCGGCACGAGTTCATCGCTGAAGACGGGAATGCGGCGACTGGCGAACCGGTCGATGCGGCCGGCTGCCGTCAGTTCCAGGGAAAGCAGGTCGATTTCCTTGCCCTGATTGTACCCGTTGATCGTTTTCACGAGAATCCCGTCGCGCAGATGCGGCAAGGGAGGTTCGACATCGAAGTCGAGCATGATGACGATATCAGGAGCTGCTGTGCGAATGGCATCCCAGGTTTCCTGCGGCAGTCGATTGCGATCGAACAGGGTCAGCAGGACGATCAGCGTTGCGCCGCTCTTCCTGAGTCGTGCCGCGCGCTCGGGCAGAGCCTTGGCAGCACTGAGAAATCTGAGACCCTGAACGTTGTTCGAGGCTGTCAGGTGTGGTGTGTCGGGCGGGGTCAAGCCGAGCAGACCCACGGAAAGATGCGAATCGTGTTTCAGCAGCAGTTCGGGAATGAGATAGTCCGGTGGCTGGAGCGTGCCCTCATCGACCATGTTCGAAGACAGAAACGGAAAAGCCGCTGTCGAACGCAGTTCGCGCAGGCGAGAGGCGCCGAAACTGAGGTCGAGATTGCCGATCAGCATGGCGTCGAGATGAAAGCAGTTCATGGTCTCGACCACGGCTTGCCCGCGACTGAAATAGGCTTCAGAACTGCCCGAGAGATCGTTGCCGAGTGAAACGACGTTGAAGGGCCGGCCCGAAAGCGAGGCAATCAGATCGTCGAGCAGGGTCACGGCATGCGCGGCACCACCGACATGGCGGTCTTTGTACGGGTGAAAGCGGGCGGTGAACGAGGCGATCTGTCCTTTTCGCAAACCGCTGATGATCAGGTGATACTGCCGCGCGCCGGATGGCATCAGAACCCAGGCAATGGCGGCCAGCAGCACGAGAGCCGCACCGGCGAGCATCAGGCGGTCGAGCCGGGTGGAAGGAGGTGTTTCAGTCATGGGTCACATTCTCGCCATGTGAAGGTTGCTTGTCAAGCAAAAAGCCCCGCACCGGAGTGCGGGGCTTTCACGAGGTGGAGGTCAGTAGTTGCTGATTTCCTTGAGGCGGGCCTTGTAGGCGGCGCTGTTTTCATCGCGACCGGCATTGGCGCGAATGAAATCTTTCAGACTGCTCGTTACATCGCTGATGGAGTTGCGATCAGCCTTGTTCATCGTCTTCATGTTGCGCAGATAGGCGCTGTAGTAGATGCCCGGCTGTCCGGCATTCTTTTCGAGATCTGAGGTCAGAACCCGGGTCAACAGCTTGGCATCCTGCTCGCGCTCAAACACGAGATCCTGATAGTCGCCATCCAGCTGAACGGACATCTGGATATCCTTCGGGGTCTTGCCGCCCTTCTTGCTGTTGAGCGCCTGTTTCTGAACGGCATCGAGATCGTCGCTCAGAGAGACGAGGTCTTTCATCAACTCGCCAAGGGTGCGAGGCTTTGCCTGACCGGCTTGTCCAGCCTGGCCGCTCTGGCCTGATTGTCCGCTCTGCCCGGACTGGCCGCTCTGATCTGACTGATCGCCCTGGCCCGGGTCGGCAGGCGGCTGTCCGGGTTCTGCCGGCGGTTGTTCGGGCTGATCGGGCTGAGACGGAGGTTGATCAGGCTCAGCGGGGGGCTGGTCAGGTTCTGCCGGCGGCTGCTCAGGCTGATCGGGTTGTGAAGGCGGCTGGTCAGGCTCCGCCGGAGGGGTTGGCGGTTCGGCAGGAGGAGTCGGGGGTTCCGCCGGAGGGGCAGGCGGCTCGGCAGGAGGAGTCGGGGGTTCCGCGGGAGGGGTCGGTGGTTCAGCAGGAGGAGTAGGCGGTTCGCTCGGGGGAGTCGGAGGAACCTGGCCGCTCTGGCCGGATTGCCCACTCTGGCCCGACTGTCCACTTTGGCCTGATTGTCCGCTCTGGCCGGCATCGCCACCCTTACCGGGTTTGCCGGAATGTTTCAGATAGCGCCAGTGGCCTTTCACGTGGTTGCCGTTCTTGTCGTAGTGACCGCAGACCCAGACGCGTTTCTTCTTGCCGGTAACGGCCTTCTTGATGTTGACTCCGGTATCCATGATGCCGTTCTTGATGCGGTCGCCGGTGTGAACGATGGCGTGACCGATTTTCTTGAAAAAGCCCGGTTTGTCCTTGTGATTGTCAGAACCTTTGCCACCGGCATACGCCGCGGTGGAGGTCATGAGGGCCATGGTCGCGCAGACACTGATGATCTGACGATAGGTCGATTTCATGCGTTCCTCCTGAGAATGCTCGATCGTGATGCGCCCATTATAGCAAGAGAAATGCCGAGGCTCAACTAGTTCGAAACCCGCAGCCACAGGGAATTCCTGTCTCATGACTGCTGAAAATTGAGCGTTTGAAACAGCTTTTTCGGCAGGAGATTCTGAACTATCGCGTCTTTACTTTCGAGACGGATTCGACTACACTCTCTCTGTAATTCGACGTGGTGCATGCCACGCAGTCTACCTGATAACTGGAGAACCCCATGCCGACCCCCAGACAAATCGCTCGCCAGAAAAAGATGTTTGACGCCGCGCTCGCTGAGTTCTGCAAACTCGGATACCATCAGGCCAATGTCGACGAGATTGCCCGCAAAGCCGAAGTTGGCAAAGCAACGCTTTATCGGCATTTCAAGAACAAGGAAGGCTTGTTCCTCGCGGTATATGATCATGTCCTGAAGGAACTGACGGAAACCATGCAGCGTGAAGCGGACTTCACGGATTATCGCAAGGGTTTTTTGACGACCATTCGCTTGTATCTGCGCATGATCGAGCACAAGCCCGATTATTTCTATTTTTTCAAGATTTTCACGACCGAGGCGCAGGTTCCGGAATCGCACCTGCGACAGAAGATGGCTGACAAGTTCTTTTCCTCGGGATCGTGGGGCATCGATGAGATTCGCCGTGCCCAGCGGCGCGGTCTGGTGCGCAAGGAAGTCGATGCCGAGAAGCTGTTCTACGCGACGATCGGCATGACGCACCACCTCATTTACCACTGGTTGCGCAACGGCAAGGAAGGTTCCCTCGAGAGCAACGCCGAATTCATCGTTTCGATTGTTTTTGACGGAATCGCGATCAAGAAAAAAGCCTGATCAACGTTCGAAAGGCGAAAGAAAAACCGCAACCCCGAAGGGTTGCGGTTTTTTTACCGGAGTAGATGAAGGGTTACTCGAGGGACTCGCGCACGGCGCGCGAGATCAGGCGATAGACGCCGAGACTCGCGAGAATCACCATGAAGCCGAAGATGCTGCCGGCTTTGATTTCGGCCTTGCGCACGAGAGCGAGATCCTGGTGGTCTGCCGACTCGATGTTCTGAGCCAGAGCGCCGAATGCGGCAAAAGCCATCAGGGCTGAAAGAACGGCTTCCAGATTCCAGGCCACATTCCAGATGAACCCGCCTTTGCGTTGCTCAGAGCCGACGAGCGGTCGCGTTGCCAGATACACTGGTACGAGAAATGGTCCGAGCAGCAGGACCGTGAAAGTCCAGAACAGAATTGATGCCTTGCGATTGCTGGCATCCCAGGCAACCCAGGCGCCAACCAGAAAGCGAAGCCAGCGTGGCCACATACGTCAGTCCTCCGTCACGGAATTCGCGAGTACCATACCACATTCGGTTTCGGCAATCCAGCCGGTGATTTCTGTCGCAGCAATTCTCGGTGAGAAGAACGTGCCTGGTCAGGCCGCTTTGATCCCCTGTCGCTTCGCACGAACCACGTTCGGCAACTTCGATCATCGACTCATCTCGCTTCTTCGTCGAACCTCTTCGAGCG
>CAYYIY010000104.1:0-12626 GCA_964472075.1 uncultured bacterium
GGCGGCTTCGTTCGGCATACGGTAGGGGTCGAGGCCGTGGAGGTTGCGCCCGGTCGGCAGGACCTGCAGGTTGCGGATCAGGTCGAAAGCGGCGCGAGCCTGTTCCACTCTGGCCTTGTAAGGGGCGATGTAGCGCTCGATGATCTCGACACGGCTGCGCACGATGTCGTCGTACTTGTCACGGGCCTGATCGACGTCGCGGCGGTATGGGCGCACGTAATCTTCGATGATGTCGTAGCGGTGGCTTTCGATGTAGCGCAGTTGATTGGCTTTGTAATCGACGTTCTGGCGGGCGGCATCGATCGTGCCGGTTGCCGTGCCCGGGGTTTTCATCAGGCGGTCGAGCTCGTTCTGAGCGTTGTACAGGTCGCGCCGGGCATAGTCGAGACGGCGGTTGTATTCCATGTCGGCTTCACGCTGTGCGTCGCGCAGTCGGCGCTCGGATTCTTCGAGACCATAGCGGGCGTTGCGCAGCATATCTTCATAGTTGCGTTCGGCGGCTTCGCGCTGCTGGTCGAGCATCTGCATGGAGGCCTGAAGTTCGTTCTGATAGCGGGTCACGATGCCGAACGAAACGCTCTTGGGGTCGCTCTGTTTCGAGATCAGCTGGATCGCCTTGGTGTAATCGCGACACGAAGCGGCGAAGTCGGAACGATACTCGCGCACGGCCTTGCTCAGATACACATCGGAAAGCCGCTGATCAAAGTTCGGGTAGTCGATCTTCTTGGCGGAGTAGTCGAACTTCTCGATCAGATCGAGAGCGGCCATTTCTGCCGGATTCAGGTCGATCGGCTCGAGAATCTGGAACAGCCAGTAGATGGCATCTTTCAGATTGCCGGCCAATTTGTAGCAGTCGACGACTTCGAGCAGGTTCTGATCGGTGCGCGACAGCTTCAGGAACCACTGAATGGCGGAAGGATAATCCTGAGCCAGCTTGTAACAGGTCGCAATGCGGAATCGGATACGGTCATCCTGGTTGTCGATCTTCAGGTAGTATTCGATCGCTTTGAGATACTGACCTTTGCCTTCATAGGTCTGGGCGACGGCGAAGACCGTATCCTGAACCTGCTTCTGCAGGCCTTTCATCTCGCTGTACAGGCGGCTGATAGAGGATTCGGCCTCGGCGATCTGGCGGTCCAGTTCCTTTTTCTTCGACCCCTGGAACCAACCACCCATGCCGTCGAGCTTGGCGCGTTCGACAACCAGCTTGTCGAGCTTGAGTTCAGGGTCGAGCAGCTGCGATTCCTTCTGCAGCAGCTGTTTCTCGAGTTGTTCGATCTCGGCTTCGGTGGCGGCCTGTGAAGAGACCGGCATCAGAAGAGCCAGGGCGACGGCGCTGATGGAGATGTATTTCTTGATCTGGTTCAACATCGTTTTGTGCTCCTTTTCTCTTCGATTACCGGGCGTCCACGTAGATATCACCGTATTCCGCGCTGTTGTAGTAGATCACATCGCGGCGGGTGCCGTTGGCCGGCATGACCCACAGTTCCATCTTCGCGTTCTTGATGCGCAGCTTGTTTTCACCGGCCAGAGTCTCGACCTTGCCGAGCTGGGCAATCGTCTGATACTGGGTTTCAGCCAGATACTTGTACGGATCTTTTTCAAGAACCGCCTGATACCAGGCCAGCGTTCCCTTTTCCTGACTGGTCGGATTCACGGCGACTTCCACGGTCTTCTGGCCCCAGAACCCGCCACCGGTCAACACGAGCACGGCTTTCAGATTGCTGTTGACTTCCTGCCCGCCGTAGTGGCGAATCAGGGCCTCGAGCACGAACTTCTTGCCGCTGAGATAGAAGTTGTAGCGCGGCTGATCACCAGACTTGTCAACGGCGCTGGACATCACTCGACATTCGTGCCGGTCGATCATGGCCTTGAAGGCGTTCAGACGGCGCTGTTCCTTGCCGTCTTCAAACGAGATCACCGCTTCGGCGACCGGCGTCTGCACCATGATCAGAGCGCGCTGCGAGTTGCTCAGCAGGCTGCGAACATCGTTCACCTGCGGAGTGGTCTCAAGGCTGATTTGCGTCAGAGCGGAATCCACGCTCTGGTCGGTCGGAAGCTCGACTTTCAGAAACGCCGCGCGTTCTTTCAGCATTTTGACGGCCACGCCGGCGGTATAAGCCTTGGCGGTGTCGCCTGATCCATACTGACGAGTCGCTTCAAGGGCCGACAGCAGGTCTTCGGCATTCTCGATCCGGCCGATGATCTTGCCCAGGTCGCCTTGCGCCTTTTCGGTCTTTTCAATGGCGGCATCATACACGGCGCGTTCGGCGGTCCCCGATCGTTCGCTCAAGGTGTAAGCCGTCTGTGAAACACCTTGGCCCAGTTCTTCGAGGTGGGCGTTCCAACTGCCGGCGTCGAAGCAAAATACCGGCATGGCAAAGACGGGAACCATCAACAGGGTTCTGATGACCCAGGCTACCAGCAGCTTTCGTGACATGGAGGCCTCCTGACGACAAAAATGGAATGGCGTAAGAGATGCAAGTTGGATGCCGCCGGGGGTGAAATGGTCGAAAGGCTCATTGGTACAATCGCAGTGAGATGGTCTGATCGGCAAAACCGATAAAAACGCTGAATTTCCGTCAGACGTTCAACTAAAATTTGCCAGAACCGGCCGGTTAAGAGTATTATTGCCCGAATTCAACTATCATTCTCCTCGCCAACCGGAGGACCTATGCGCCAATTCATGCATTTGCTCATCTGCTGCAGCCTTGTTGCAGCTTCACCTCTCGCTGCTCAGACGCCGCCGGCCAAGCCGGCTCAGGCTGCGCCTGTCACCGCGCCTGCAACTCCCGCTTCGGAAACGGCCCAGGCCAACCCGGTCGTTCTGTCGAACCAGATGATGATCACGTTCATGGAACGCTTCAAAGCCGGCAACTTCGCGGAAGCCCGCAAGATCGTCGATGACATGCTGTGGGGCGTCGAGAAGGTGCAAGACACCCCGACCAAGATGTACCGCTCATTCTCGACCATGATGGGAAAGCACCTGTTTGAGTATCAGCTCAAGACGGAAGGCACGAAGGCGGAAGTCGAATGGCTGCAGCAGCCGTATGCCGACGGATACTACTTCCAGGCACTGATCGCCTTCCATGAAAAGAAGGTGCCTGAGGCTCTCGAATATCTTCAGAAAGCCATCTTCTGGGATCCGGTTCGTGCGGCGTTTCACATCGAGCGCGGCTTCATGATGATGCATCTCGAGACCCCGCCTGAACTGGCCATGGTCATGGCAACGTATCTGAAAGCCCTTGAACTGGCCGACAATCGCCAGGACTTCGCGGCAGCGATGCGCGGCATCGGCTTTGTGTTCGTGGAAAAAATGGATCTGACTGCCGGTCTCGCCGCTTATCTGGTTGCGCAGAAGTTCGACCCCGAAGACAAGACGGCCCCGCGTGAGATTGACTACATTCGCGCGCAGGCTCCCGGTCTCACCAGGCTGATGGACGAAGCCAAGGCTATTTCTCTTCTTTCCGAGCGGAGAATTCCGGTCACCATCGACCCCATTCACGTGAAGATCTTGTTCGAGATCGCCACCGAACTGGAACAGAAGAAGAATGCGCGTGAACTGAAGGCGGTGTTGCGCCGCATTCTCGATATTGACCCGGCCAATGCCAACGCCAAGAAGAAACTGACCGCCTTGCCGTAAGAGATCGATGCCGCGCCATCCTGCGGTCTGGTTGCTGGTCACTCTCTGGGTGATCGTTTCGCTGGCGTTTCCGCGCTTTTCTCGGGCTTTGGTTTCCGAAACGGCATCAACCCCCGAGATTGTCCAGGAACAGAAAGCATCGGCCTCTGCGCATGTCCCGCCTACGCCTTTCCCGGCTGCAATGGCTTTGGGGCCTGCTTCAGCATCGATATCTCCTGTTCCAGTCACGCCGAACCCCCAGACGGGTTCTCACGCCAAATCAGGCGGGCATGTGGTCGGGGGCGGCAACTGGTGGGAAGCTCTGATGATCATTCTCATCAGCGATGCCGTGATGAGCGTCGAGAATGTGCTGATCATCGCCATTCTGGTCTCTGCTGTGCCGCCGCGCATTCGGGTGGTGGCAACTTTCTTCGGCTTGATCGCTGCCGGGGTGTTTCGGGTCGTCTTTGCCTCTCTGGCCAGCATTCTTATGAAGTTCCCTGTTGTCGCGCTTCTCGGGGCACTGGCCCTGATTTTCCTGACCGTCTCGATTCTGACTGACACGGTGCGGCAGATTCGCAAAAAGCAGGCAGGAAAAGAGCATGCAGTCGAAGAGAAGATGAATTTCGGGGAAGTGAAACACGAGCTGCGACGCATGTTCCGTGAAAAAAACTTCTGGCGCAGTGCGGAAGGACAGGCACTGAAGACGGTCACTCTCACGGTGATTGTGCAGGATGTGCTGCTGTCACTCGATAACGTTCTTGTGGTGGCCGGAAACGCGGTTGGAGACCTGAGTCTGACCATCATTGGCGTCGGGGTGTCGATTCTCATGATGGCGACCATGGCGAACCTCATGGTCAGAGTGGTCCAGAAGTATCCGATGGTCGGGTTTGTCGGCGGTCTGGCTCTGGCCAAGGCTTCATACAACCTGTTTCACGAGTCATACGACCCGGAAACCGCCGTGGTCGCTTTCGGAACAATTCTTGTTTTCCTCATGTTTACCCGGGTCTATCACAAACTGACCACAGATGAAGAGGAAGAAGTGCAGCCGTTGCACGTCGAAGTTGAGGGCGCAACGGAGCTTGCGAGTGAACCCGCGACTGCCTCAACGGCGATCGAGACGTCTTCGCGTGTGGTGCCGCCCACATTGGAACCGGCTGCAGGGCCATCGGCGGTGAATCCTGAGTTTCTGCGCGAACTCATGGCCTGTCTCAAGCGTCACGATGAGACCCTCGATCGTGTCGCGCTGTTACTGAAAGATCTTAAAAAGTAGCCGGACAAACAGAAGCCCCTCCATCTTGAATCGAGGGAGGGGCTTGCGGTGTCGATCAGGCGACGCGATCAGGTTCCCTTCTTCTTCTTTTCCGCTTTCTTGCTGCCTGCGGATGAAGTCGCTGCTTTCGTTGACGTCTTGGTGTCGGCCTTTACGGCTTTGGGATCGGTTTTCGCCGATTTGACGTCTTTCCCTGCTGCCGTTGTCGTTTTGGCGGCCCCTTTTGATGACGCGGAAGAGTCCGAGTTGGTTTTTGCTGAAGCCTTTGGTTTATCAGCCTTTGCTTCGGTGCTCTTCTTCTTTGGGCGATACGGAGGAGTCGGCGGCGGGTTGTGCTTCCGGCTCTTTTCCGCGCTCCAGACATATTCTTTAGCATATTGAATGAGTTCTTCGTCGCTGAGTTCGCCGAACGAGCGATTGATACCGTGGCTGACAACCGGCCTGGTCGCGGGTGCCGGAGCCGGGGTCGGGGCGATAACCGGAGCTGGGGCCGGTGTGGGCTTGGGTGGCGTCAGAGGCAGGGGGGCCGAGTAATCAGAGGTGATATTAACGGCTGATTCCTCTCTGGCAGGCACGGTCGATTTGCCTTGGTCTCGACTGCCAGGCTGCTGTCTGCCCTGTTTTACCGTCGCCAGCTTTTCCATGATATGTCGGACCATATCTGAAGCTTCCGAAGTGCGAATGGCTTCCTGCCGCGGCGCTGTCGCCGTCGGCTCGGCTCGTTCGCGAGCCGGGTGAGCGGGTTTGGGGCCGGGGCCGAAAGAAGGTTCCGTTTCTTTTGCTTCTGGTTCCGTTGAGCGTTTCTCAACGGATTCCGTCTTGGCGGGCTCGTTCTTTTTTCGACGATCACGCTTTTTCTTCGCCGGTTTTTCCTCGTCGTTTGGTGATGATTTTTCCGGTTCCCTGGCAGGTTCGGGTTTGACAGCCGGTTCAGGAGTCGATGGGACAGGGGTGACGACGGGTGGAGGAGAGTTCAGTTCGGGAGATGGTTTAGCCGTCTCTGGTGAGGGGGCGTTCTCAGAGGTGTTGACCTTGTTCTTCAGCTGATTGACGAGGCTCAGCGTGCTGTCTGACAGCCCGAATACACTCGAAGCCCCAGTCAGCATCGCACCCGTGGCAAAAAGGAGAGAGAGGGAAAACGAACGGAATGACGAATGATTCATGAAGAGACCTTGGTTAAAAGATTGCGGTAACGTGATTACAACGTGGGCGTAACGCCTGGTTTGGCTTGAGCGATCTGCTTCGGATCTACTTTGTAGATCTTCAAAATGATCTTGCCGATGCCGCCGATTTCGAGTGCCTGGGCACCGTGGCGATCGAGATCGATAATGCGACCGGCGATGTAGGGACCTCGGTCGATCACCCGCGCCAGAATCTTTTTGCCGTTGGTGGGATTGATGACTTTGATCAGGGTTCCGAACGGAAGGGTCTTGTGCGCGACGGGGTAGATCTGGTCACGCACGCCGTATTTGGTGTTGTTGACAAATTCAGGTTTGGTCGGGCAGTCATACCATGAGGCGATACCAAATTCGACCATCATCTGAACGCCGGGGTGGCTGTTGTAGGGGTTCGGTTCACTCAGAAATCGTTCGCCCTTCGTGCGTTTGATCACCTCTGAAAGAGGGAAAGGGCCGGCAACGACTGGTGATGCAAGCGTAAGACCCAGTAGCAGCGCGCTCAGGCAGGTTCGTATCTTCAAAACAGTTCCTCCTCGATAATGAATTCTGCAGATGCCGACACGCGGCCTGGTAAGGTCGAGTGTCGCTGCGGAACGGGGGGACATCAGCATAGCAAAGCCGAGCGTATTTTGCAAATCCGCTTCAGAGGGCATCGCGGCAAAAAAAATCCCCCGGGGAAACCGGGGGCGAAGATGAGAGGATCTTTGAGAGGATGCTAAAAATTCAAATGACTTGAGAATATAACCACGGAAACCAGGACATCTCGTACTTCATGAGTTCCGGTTCCGTGAAAAAGATCGGGAGTTCGTGATTGACGCTTTCGGGACAATCGGAAGCATGAATCAGGTTGTGTTTCATGTCGACAGAATAGCGGCCGCGGATACTACCGGGGTCTGACTGGGCGGGATCGGTCGCACCGACCAGTTTGCGCACGAGATGAATGGCATTTTTGCCTTCGAGGGCGATCGCCACGCATGGGCCTGAAGTCATGAACTTGACCAGAGAATCGTAGAAAGCCTTGCCTTTGTGAACGGCATACTGTCGTTCAGCCTGCTGTTGAGAGATGGTAAGCATCTTCATGCCGAGAATCTTCAGCCCTTTACGTTCGAATGCGGTGATGATTTCTCCGACCAGACCTCGCTGTACAGCATCAGGCTTGATGATCACGAACGTTCGTTCCATTCCTCTCTCCCTCTCTTGTTTAATGTGTCAGGCTCGGCTTCCGGCCATGCGAAACAGCATGGTGGCTCGCGTTCCCTGGCCGATGGTCGAGTCGACGAGCGATTCGTCCGCCATTCCGCGCAGAATGGTCAGGCCGCGGCCCCGTTCGGTTGGTTCTTCTTCGTCAATCTCATCGTTTTCTTTCGGATTTATACCACAGCCGTAGTCTTCGACCACGACCTTGAACTCTTCATCGTTCACCGAAAACAATACGTCAATGACGCCTGGGTTACCGAGGTAGGCGTGTTCGACCGTGTTCAGCAGAGCTTCTTCCAGAGCGAGAACGATACGGTGCGACAGACCGAGTTCGAGATCGTAATGATCACAGATCTCTTTCACGGTGATGAGCGCATTGCGAAGATACAAAATCTCGGAAGGAATGCGCATGTGAATCGACAGCCCGTTCGGAGAGATGTTCAACCCGCATTCTTCTGCCGGCTTGGGTGCTGGTCCTGTCATAGTTTCCTCCCGGGAGTGCGGTCGAGCTGCGACTATTCTTTGGCGGCAATGATGCGAATGACTTCTTCCTTGGAAGTAGCCTTCTTCAGGTCTTCGATCAGGTCCTGGTAGCGCAGCAGGCGCGAAATGCGGGCCAGCAGCTTCAGATACAGACTTCCGGATTCGATGGGAGCGGCGAGCAGGAAAATCAGATGGACGGGATCACCGTCGACGGAGTTGAAATCGATACCCTGCGGGGCACGAGCAAAGGCTATGGAGACTTCGTTGACCGTGTTGGCGCGTGCATGCGGGATGGCAATGCCGGCACCGATAGCCGTGCTGCCGAGACGCTCACGTTCCATAACGGCCTTCACAAAATGGGTGCGATCGGTAACCTTGCCGGACGAAGTGAGCAGATTGGACAAGCGGTCGATGGCGTCCTGCTTCGAGCCACACTCGAGGTCGAGGTCGATAAAGTTCGCTTGAAGAAGTTCTGAAATCATAATCCGCTCCTTTTCGATTTCTTAAAAAAAGTTAGCAGTTTTCGTGCCAAGCCAAAAAGCGGGTGTACAGGCCACCTTCTTCAAAAAACGAGTGAAAAAAATGCACCTCCGCCCCGAGGTGTGGAAAAAACACACGCTCTATCTCTATTCATCGTCAGCGATGTTGTGCTTCTTTAGCTGATGTCTGAAGGCGAATCGCGACATACCGAGAAGACGCGCGGCATCGCCCTTCTTTCCCTGCGTTGCCGCAAGAGCCTGCTCGATTACCTGCTTCTCGATGCCGTCGATATACTCCTTGAATGAGAACCCCGATTGTAACCAGGGTTGCGCCGGCAGACCGCTTGCCGAGGTTCCGGTTTCGGTTGTCGGAACCGTGATGCGCGGTCTGATACTGCGCATCTCTTCGGGAAGATTGCCCGGTTTGAGCAGGGCCGATGTTTCGAGCAGAGTGGCCCGTTCGATCAGGTTTTTCAGTTCTCGCACATTCCCCGGAAAAGGATAGTTGAGCAGGATCTCGGTCGTTTCCGGGGCGAAACCGGTGATCTTCTTGGAAAATTCCCGATTGTACTGATCCAGGAAGAAGCGGGCCAGCAGCAGAACATCGTCTTTGCGGTCGCGCAATGGAGGGAGCTGGATCGTGAACACATTCAGTCGGTAGAACAGATCGCGTCGCCAGGAACCCGCTTCGATCTGCTTTTCGAGATCGGCGTTGGTTGCGGCGATAATACGCACATCGACGGAAATGTCGACGGAGCCGCCCACCCGCCGAAAGCGTTTTTCCTGCAGGACGCGCAGCAGCTTGGCCTGCAGACTCGGGCTGAGATCGCCGATCTCGTCGAGGAACAGCGACCCGCCGTCGGCAAGTTCGAATACGCCCTTCTTCTGCTTCTGAGCATCGGTGAAGGCGCCCTTTTCATGGCCGAACAACTCGGACTCGAGCAGTGTGCCGGTTACGGCTGCGGCGTTGACATCAATGAACGGCTTGTTGCGGCGAGCGCTCTGATTGTGAATCTGACGGGCCACCAGTTCCTTGCCCGTTCCCGACTCTCCTCGGATCAGAACGGTGGTCTTGTCGCTCTGCGCGGCCATCGAGATGTGCTCGCGAATGGTTTTCATCTTCACATTTTCGCCGAGCAGTTGCGTGTAGTTTCCGTCGATTTTCTCTTGATAATGCGACAGCTGACGCTTCAGGATCGAATGGTCGGCCAGGTTGCGCAGGATCAGGTGCACTTCGGCCAGACTGTAGGGTTTCGAGATGTAGTCGGTCGCACCGAGTTTCATCGCCGTGACGGCGGTTTCGACGTCGCCGTAGGCCGTCATCATGATGACCGGAGCCGATGCGTCGATGTGCTTTATTTCCTTCAGCACGTCAAGCCCGCTCATGCCGGGCAGGCGGATGTCGAGCATGACAATGTCGCCGCCTTTCTGCTGAAAGTGGGCGAGAAAGTCTTCTCCGTTGGCGAAATCGAGTACCCGGTATCCTTGTCTCTCAAGCGATTCACGCAGGGTGAATCGAATCATATCCTCGTCATCGACGATCAGTATTTCTATTGACATACGTCAGCTGGTAGAGCGAGCCCTCCTCATGAAAGGTAGCAGGTTCATACGTTCCTGTTCGTCACAGGCCGCAAACATCTTCAACAGACTGGCATAGGAGGCAGGAGTGCGGGAATTGGCCACGATGCGCACCATGGCTTTGCGCAGATCGTTGTCCTGCTGGCGGAAGGATTGTGCCAGCAGCTGCATGGCCTCATCATTGCCGATGCGTGCCAGGGCTTCCATGGCGGCTTTTCGAGCTCGCACGGAAAGGTCGGTCAGCAGATTGCCGAGGGCCTGCACTTCGCTCCGATCGCCGGTTTCCTTGAAATAGATCTCGTGTATGGCCGAACGAACCGCGCCGTCGTCATCCTGTCGCAGTGGAGCCAGATGCTTGATCCCGTCCTGGTGAAGGATTGAATACAGCCCCTGCGCGGCCTTGAAACGCACCTGCCAATGCACGTCCTTGGTGGCCGCCAGCAGCAGGGGCACGATGTCTTCCTTGCCGGTGGCGCTGAGCGCTTCGATGACCGCCGAACGCAGGTTGGCATTCTTGGTTTCGCTCAGATACTTCTTGAGAATGCCCTGGGCGCGCTGATCGCCGAGGAAGGCCACGGTCTTGAGCGCTTCCATGGCGACGCGTTCGTCCGAATCGGTGACGAGGCTCAGCAACGGAGTGACATCACTCATCTCGAGATACCGATACGAAATGGCCACCGCCTGCCGGAAGGCCGCTTCCTTGTGTGAAGCGAAGGCAAAGATTTCTTCGCGCTTGTTGAGCCCCACGACCTCGAAGAACGACAACTGAGGCAGAATGGGTCGCAGTTTCATCGGCTTCCATTCGCGGAAATCGAACAACGGTTGTGCCAGGTGGTGAATCTCCTGGTCGATGTAGATCTGAAAGTCGCCGGCGGCTTCGGCCAGAGTTTCGGCGAGGTAAACCGTTTTTCCTGCGAGGGTGGTTTGTCCGAGTGCTCCTCGCACGAAACGCGTTACCGGACCAAGGGCGAGCCCGATCGAAAGTCGCGCGCGTGCCTGGGCCAGCTGGGGCTGGCTCTCAAGATTCTTCTTGAAGCGACTGATCGCGTCGAAACTGACGAACAGAGCCTCGAGAACCGGATCGTCGCGTTCTTCGTCGAAGTTGAACAGCCACAGGCGATCGAGCTGGTTGGCCGGAAACTGCGCGTAGTCGAAGGGCGCCTGCTCGGGGTCGAGTACTGATTCGGCGGCGGCAAGCAAAGGCAGGAAGGCCTGATCGTTCTGCAGCACGTCTTCGGGAAATCGCAGCTGAGCGACAGCGACCACCGCCTTGCGCGTGCGCACGTCTGTCGGGCCTGGCAGCGATTCATGCAGGCGTAATCTCAGCTCGAAGTCTTCTTTTCCGCCGACATCGGCTTGTACGGAATCCGATGTGGCGCCGGACTGGGTTGCACGCGAGACGGGGCGAATTTGTGCCGACACCGCCGCCGTGGCTGATGTGGTGTCGGCGCGCTCGGCAGGTGCTGAAACCGACGCAGGCTCGGAGGTCGCTTTAACTGCGGAGTTGTCGCCTGGTTCGGTTGCTGATGCCGCTTCCGCTGAAGGCTGGGAGTTTCCCTCCGTGACTTCCTGTTCTTCTTCCTCGGGGTCGTCCTGCGAAAAGACCAGCAGTACGACAATGATGATGATGAGTGCCCCCACTACCATGAGGATCGAATTCACGCCTTGACTCCTTCGTCCGTTTAATCATCCTGACGTCGCTGTTCGCACATGATCGATCGTCAGGGTCTCGTGTGTGCCTGCCCCTCTGCGGGGCTGTTCGCCGGTGAGGTTGCGTCACCCAAGTTTGTAGCCGAGACGGCGCACGTTGGCCTCGTTCTTTCGCCAGTTGGGGAGAACCTTGACCCACAACTCCAGATAGATATCACGACCCAACAGTTCATTCAACCTCTGCCGAGCGTTCATCCCCAGCTGTTTGATCTCGGTGCCGCCCTTGCCGATGATGATCTTCTTGTGGCTGTCCTTTTCGACGTACAGCGTGGCTTTGATCAGGGTTTTTCCGTTCGGCCGGTCCTGAAACTCATCGATGGATACCGACGTGCCGTGCGGCACCTCATGTCGATAGCGATTCAGCACCTCTTCCCGAATGATCTCGGCTGCAAGTTCGCGTTCCGACTGCGTGGTGAAATCATCTTCGGAATAGTGATGCTCACCCGGGGGAAGAGCCGCGCAGACATTCTTGAGCAGCTCATCGACGCCGTTTCCTTCGGTGGCGGAAATCGCGAACGTATGTGTGAATCCGAACTCCTGGGCATATGCATCGAGCAGTTTCTGTCTGGTTTCAGCGTCGATCTGATCACATTTGTTGAGCACCAGGTGCAAGGGAAACTTCTTGCCGCCGAATAGTTCCTGCAGATACTCGCGGTCGAGATCGACCCCTGCGTCGGTCGCATCGACGAGATACAGGGCGAGATCAAGCCCCGAGAGCGTCTCGGCGGCGACGTCGCGCATGTACTCGTCAAGCTTGGTGCGCTTGGCATGAAGGCCTGGCGTGTCGCAGAAGACCACCTGATAAGGCCCCTGCGTCAGAATGCCGAGAATCCGTCGGCGAGTCGTCTGGGGCCGATTCGAGACGATCGATACTTTTTCGCCTACGAGGCGATTGACCAGAGTGGATTTACCGGCGTTGGTGCGGCCGAACACGCCGACCTGTCCGAAGAAGAGATGAGAAGCTGAAGGGTTGGGGGAACTGGTGGTCATGGCTGCTGCGCTTTCGCTGAATTCGAGACGGTCTCCGATTGCCCCGGCGCGGACGGCATCACGGAACCGGTGTCGGAAGCTGGTGGTGTGGCCGTGGCCGACGAGGCGGCTGCCGG
>CAYYIY010000105.1:0-1202 GCA_964472075.1 uncultured bacterium
CCATACTGGTAAAACAGCGTGAGAAAAAGATGGGATTCAAAAGCGAGAATCTACACACCGCCGTCTTCTCCGTCTCGCCGCCTTCGCGCTGAAACGACGCAATCAACTGGTGGTCAGCATACTCGACCCTCATCTCCCTGGTCGTCGGGTGTTTCAGGCACACTTCAGACACGAGTGTGCCGACGCTACTGGTGATCAGCTGGTGAATCGTCGAGAAGATCGGCCGAAATCCCTGCATGGGGTAGACCCCCTCGGCGTAGACGAGACGATGAACGGAAGCGTCAATCGTGAGCCGTATGCCGGTGTGAGCCTCGACCGACTCGGACAATTTCATCAACTGACGGGAGATCACTTCCTCAAAGATCGCCCGACGTATCGCCGGATACACGATATGCGTGTTCCCCAGGCGAGCGATCTGTTCGTTGCGAAACCGCTTCTGCAACGCCTTTTTCACTTCGGGAATGCCGATTTTCAGGGATTTCTCATAGAACCAGTCGGCATCTTCGTCCGCTCCGATTTCATCGTTCATCGTGAACGCCTCATCGAGGTTTCCCATCACGAACACGAGCATCTGAGGAAACTGCTTTTCGATCGTTTGAGAGCCCGATTCGGCCACCTTCCGCAGGAACGTCACCAGTTGCGGCCCATCCAGTGTGCGCAGGTGATTTTCCACATCGCTTTTCAGTAACAGATTCAGCCGCTTTCCTGCGAGCTGGATAATGTCATCCATGTGACTTTCGCTGACACACAGCGGCTTTACCGGTTTCGGTTTCTGTTTCGGCTTCTCGCCGTTGACGAATGACTCTAACTGTTTGAAAGAGAACGTTCGTTGGGCTATCTCCAGCTCCATCTCGGCCATCTTTCTGCCGTGAGTGATGACACCCCTTTCAATCACGACACCGCGTTCGATCAAAGAGTCCAGTTTGTCCGCAAGCCAGAAAAGCCGCTCGCCCGTATGTGACCATTGGAAGATGCGAACCCTGCCCGCGTCGATGATTTCCCACAGCATACGACTCTCGTCGCGACGAATTTCCCTGCCGTCTTCATCTTTCGTACGCGCATGCTGAAACTCGTCGAATGCAATCACGATCGGTCTTCGCATGTCCATCTCGACCAGCTTTTCATAGTTCCGGTAGAACGAGTAGCATCCATCACGGTCACCGAGATCGAGACGCCAGAGGAGGGCGTGCTGCGCTACCGGG
>CAYYIY010000105.1:1212-6479 GCA_964472075.1 uncultured bacterium
GAATGAGTCGTGACAGCCGATAAGTTCGACCAGACGCGCGACCAGTGTCGTTTTTCCGACGCCGGTCAAACCCCAGAGATTCACAATGATCGGGCGGGTCTGCAGTTCAGGAAGACAGTACCAGGGCCTGATACTCTGGACGATCGAGTCGATGGTATCGTCGATGCCGACATATTCACGTTTCAGTTGCACTTTCGCCTGTTCCAGCACTGCTTCCTTTTGTACGATGGCGAGAATTTTCTCATTCTGCTGGTCGTTCATGCGCGCCTCCGGATTTTCGTGATTTCCTACGCTTTCAGAATAATCCGTGAGCTACGACAACACGTGACGTTGCCAATTTCCGCTCGATCGCACGGTCAGGCAATAGTTTATACGCCCTTTTCAAAAGTAACCATTCAGCCCCTTCCCACCGAATCGGCTGTACGAGTTGGCGGGGAGGGGCTGAATGGTTACCAAAATTGATACCCCCGCCACCGACCCCCGTCACCAGGAGAGGGCGTTGAGATTCGAGCAGGCGGTACACATTCAGTTTTGTCATGATTTTACCTCACCTGCATCGAATCCTACTCGCCGGCATGCGACAGAACATGTCGCAGGAGCGGAAGATGCTTTCAGATTCTGAGCGTGCCTTGCACACCGATCAAGCCTGACTCGAAGTGAACCCGATTCGTGCAGACTCTTTCTGACTGCGGGCGTTGCGGGATTCGACGAGGCAGGCAAGCAGATCTTCGAACGGGTGTTTCCGGTCGCCGACCAGCAGGCACCGCTCACGGACGCTGGCGAAGTCGCTCGGCACGAGGCCCGATAGCTGACGGAGAGACGCCAGGCGACTCGGGCTCGTCTCACGCGACAACGGCAACAGGAGCTTGCGGAAGAAGCTGATGTTCCCGGCAGGGCTCAGCGGACCGAACCGGAGATGGAAATGAAATCGACGCATCGCGGCATGATCGAGCAGATGGACATGATTGGTGGCGGCAAGAAACACGCCCCGGAAAGACTCGAGAGCCGAGAGCAGTTCATTGACCTGCGTGACTTCCCAGCTGTGTGACGCCCGCTCGCGCGACGACAACAGTCCATCGATCTCGTCGAAGAACAGGACCGCCCCTTCCCTTTGAGCCTCACGGAACGCTTCGCGAATGATCTTCTCGCTCTGACCGACCCACATGCTGAGAATGGACGAAGCCGTCTTCACGTGCAATGGACGGCCAAGAACATCAGCGACGTGCTGGGCGAAGTGGGTTTTTCCGGTGCCGGGAGGCCCCTGCAGGAGCACGGTCATACGCCGGCCCTGAAGATCGTCGTCTTTAAACTCCTGCTCCCCTGCCCTGCCGCGTGTCGGCGATGCCTGAGCCGAAATCGATTCGAGCACGGCACACACCTGCTTCAGATTCACGGCCGGTTCGATATTCAGCTCGGAGATTTCGACGTGTTCCTTTCGGTGAAGATGGGCAAGCGGTTCAGGCGTCTCGGCACCCGTAAAGCGGTGTTGCGCTTTCAGCAGCCGCTCGACATGCCTGACAATGACCGCCGGCTCGCATCGGTTTTTCTTCAGGTTGGCGGCATGACGCAGGGCCGAGTCAATGCCGCCCGCGCCGATGTCGTATACTTTGGCCAGTCTTTGCTGGGTGTCGGCGGAAATGACACTGGTCAGACCATGATTCTCGCAGGCTGTCTGCCAGATCAGTTGGCGATCGACCGGAGTCGGCTTTTCATATCGTATCGCATACGCAAAGCGCCGCCGGGTTGAGGCGTCGATGCCGCCAAGGTGATTGGCGATCCAGATCTGAACGCCGCTGGCTTTGTCGAGTGCTTCGTTCACCAGTTCCTTATTGTTGCTGACCCCGCCGAACGAGAACAAAGACCTGAACAGGCTACTGGTACTTTCGAGCATGGTGTCGGCTTCATCGATCAGTATTGCCGCGTTTCCGGTTTGCTGCATGTTCTGAAACGCCATCAAGGCTCTGAAACGAAAAAGGGAGTTGTCCCCCGAGCGGGGGGCACCGATTTCCGGCGAAGCACCGCGAATTTCATACAGTTCAAGCCCCATTTCACGGGCCAACGCGCGAGCGGTTTCGGTCTTTCCGGTTCCGGGAAGGCCGCCGAGAAGGATGTTGAGGCCCTGACCGGGCTGGCGATGTTTAACCAGCGTTCGAATGGTTTCGATGTCTGTTCGCGTGATCATCAGCTTCTCAAGAGGCAGGGTGCTTCCGGTATACCTGCAGAAGTAGCGCTGACTCAGTGGCTCACTGTTCACCCCGCGGAGATACTCCAGAATCTCCGTCGACAGCCTGCCGTCATCATCCAGGAATCCGAACCGTGCCAGTCTGCCGTTTCTCGATACCGCCTGAAGATACTGTTGTTGTTCGCCCGGGAAAAACAATCCGAAATGTTGTTCTCGTCTGGTCTGTTGAATCTGATCGACGCAGTTTTCAAAGATGGGTGACCACTGGTATAGAGCCCGCAACACCAGAATCTCCTTTTCCATCGGGCTCAGTGAGAACGCCGTCGCCAGAGAACGGAGACGTTTCATCAGGGGGCTCTCGGCGTTGGCCACCCGGGCCACCACGACCCGGCGGAACCGCTCAACTCTCTCACGCAGAAACGCGAGAACCGTGGTTTGAATGATGGGCCGAACCTGAGTTATGCGGTATAACGTGTGTGGTTCACCGTATTCATCGCGATCGTACCGGTTGTGAGTCGGACCTCTCCACCGGTGTTCAAAGGGTTTCAGCAGCTGAACGATTGACGAACGCACATGCGTTTGATTGCGTATGCCACACAGCTTCATTGCAGTCTCCAGCTTCGAGGAGTCAGGGGCTATCGCATAGCTTTCGAGCATGATGAGCACGGCATCACAGATACGAAGCTGCAGATAGGGATCAAACCCTTTCAGCAACGGAAACGGTTTCGCCTGAACGGGTCGTGCTTGAACGGGTCGTCGTGACTTCATGGAAAACCTCCGGCTTGGTCTGTGATGAGCATTCGCAACCGCCATGCCATTCCTGCAAAAACAAGAGAATGCTGATGCGAGCTGAGTTCCGGTGTTTCCGCGTCGGTGTCAGCGAACGCAATAACTGAGTGTTATATTCAAATATTGCGACGCGCTGATGCGCGTGTCACTCACGAGTGGCCGTATGCCCAAGGAACATCATGTCTCAAGGCTTTTCTTCGAAAGCCAGACAAAACGATTGTCCCGATCGATGTAGCCGCACCGATTTTCAACCGTGACGCGCGCGATTCCATTTCGAAAATCGCCCGCGTACTCATATTCCGGCGGAATCACGAAGGTGCCGGCTTTGTTTATGAATCCCCACTTTCCATCGAGCTTGACGCGTGCCAAGTCTTCACTGAAATTGGAAAGATCATCGTAACGTGGCTCGACAACAATCTCGCCGGTAGTATCGATGTAGCCGGCTTTTCCTCTCATGCCAACGAAGGCAAGACCCTCGTGAAAGTCGCCTGCGATCTCGAACTGCGGAGGGATAACCCAGCGGTTCGCCACATCGATGTACCCACACTTGCTTCTGCGTTTGAGACACACGGATGCAAGCCCATAATGAAAATCATTGGCAAAGCGATACTGGCATCGAATGATGCATTGAAACGTCGAGTCAAGATAGCCTTGCTTTCTACTTGAACACTCAACACACCATGTGCCTTCGGCGAAGGGGCCAATGTGTGCAAACCGTGGCTCAAGCACAAAATCACCTGCTTTATCGATAATCCCCCACCTTCCGCGCACACAAACTCTTGCCAGGCCGTTCGAGAAAGACCTCGCCCGATCATATTTCGGCGGTAGGACCCAACGACCGGTGGTGTCGATATAACCCATCTTTCCGTTTTCTGCCGCAACCGCAACGCCATCGGAGAAACTCTCAACATATTCGCAGGTATGGAGATACAGTGGCCGGCCGTCTAAGGAAATGTGCTGCCAAAGTGCTTCCCCGGAATTTTCCGGCAGGTGATTCCCGCGCCCGCACATGAAATGCCGGGAACCGTGAACAGGAACTCCATCCGCCCCGTGCGGCAGGACGACCACGGCGGCCCCTTCCGCAAAAGGATAGGCGTAACGATATACGGGTTGAACAATGATGTTTCCGCTATGGTCAATGTAGCCATATCGGCCTTCTTCACAAATGAGCAGGGGGTACGTTCGCTTTTCGTCGAGCATGAAGTATGAGCCGTCTGCGAGTGAAATCGGCCAGCGTTACCTGCTCAGCCCGCATTGTTCGATGAGGGCCTGCAGGCGGTGCGAGAGAATCGCGTTGAGGTTCGCGAACACTTCGTTCATCGTGACCTCTTGTTTACGCCAGCGAATGCGCAGAACGTCATTCGCACGAACACAGGAAAGGGCTACGCCTTGAGACCACAAAGCCCGAATCGTTTTGCGGGCGCGTTCGCGACATGCGCGCCCCTCGAACGGCCATGGAACCTGGGCAACCAGTCGCGGGTTGGCACGCGCCCGCACCGCCATCGCCGCCAGCTGTGGCAGCCAGGTGCAGGTCGTGTGGCCACCCAGACCGCTGACAAAGAATACATGGGTTTGATCTTTCAGATGGCAGTTCAGTGCATCGATCGTCTTTTGATGTCGTATGGAAGCCTCTGACGCACTATCGTGACCAGGACTCTCGTTTTCCGCGGATTGGGCGTGAAGTGGTAACGTCAGAGCATCAGCTCTCATGTCGTTGTCTGTCGCCGGAAGATCGTGGCATCCGAGGCGAAGCCGGCGAACCTGCGGCGGAATGCAACCTTGACGGCACGCGTAGTCAAGAATGTTCCCGCCCGCGCCGCCGACCGCGCAAACCAGAATCGAGCTACTCATCACGTGGTGTCTCCTCTGTCTTCCCGTTTCGCATACCTGCATCAACACAATAGGCAGATGACTACGACAGAAGTCGACGCTCGCGAACCATTTTGTTGTCATCAACCGCAGAGATTGCCACGACGCATGTGCCGTGACGCCATTCGACACCATGTTGAGAGCCGTTGTCATTTTCCGGCAGGGCCGGAGCGGAAGGGGTAAAAGTGACGGGGGTTGGGATACCCGATGCGCAGTTGCCCGAGAGTCCCAGAAGCATCGTTGCCCGAGAGGCTTAGATTGATGGTTTGTCCTGGAGGAACGTTGACAACGATGGCGGTGGCCGTGGTTGTGCCATAGCCGCACGGGCTAAGCCCCCAGGTGTATGTCGCCGTATCGCTGATCGGATCCCAGGCAAGAGTGACCGGGTTCCCCATTTCAACAAGTTCATCTCTCTCGAGCCGCTCTT
>CAYYIY010000105.1:6489-12514 GCA_964472075.1 uncultured bacterium
AACCAGGGGTGTCCGAGTTTTCCGGATAACGCAACCGCATGAGAACGCTCAGGAGCATGGTGACCTCCACATTCTCGCGATTAACGCCGACACTCACCATCCCCGTTAGATCGCCGCTGCCGCCGATTCCGTTGCTTTGGTTGCTATCGATCATGAGTTCGAGACGATAGTGTCCTGGCGGCAGGCTCTCGATTCGGACTGACTGTGACCCGATGACGACTGGTACGGAACGTGAAGTCCGACCCTCGCTTTCTCGCAACCGGGCTTCGACGGGTGTTCCGGGCAAAAGATCATACGGCTGATTTTTATATCGCAGCAAGACCACGACGGATCGCGGCTCTGTCGCGCTCGGGACCACTTCCACGTAAAAAGGCCCCCGCACGGTACCCAGGAATGCGCCAATCGGAGAGAACATGTTTTTCGAAGAATGGCAGAGCAGGGTTCCAATCGTGGCACTCGCGGCCATCGCATCGATCTGCAGTTGGTAAACCCCGGGCGGCATGGATGCAATCAAGGCCGGCTCAGTCGTGACCCAGGTGTTGGGTCGAAACATGAAGGTGTTCGGAGACATGCGGATCTGATAAGAATCGGCACCGTCGATCGGATCCCAGGCTAATTCGATGGTGTCCGTCGTCACAACTTTGTCTTTCAGCTGAGTGCCGTTATCGACGGGTTTGCGCAATCGAATGTATTTCGTCATGGGCACGAGGAGCGGTGAACCCGACGATGGGCCGACACGGACGATCATGTCTTTGGAATAGTCGCCGGGGTATCGGGCCGGATTGCCGGGATCCGCGTCGTAAGCGAGACTCACCGAACAGGTGCCGGCGTGCAGTCTGTCGAACTTGAGCTTGAGATCCTTCCCAGGGGCCAGATTGACTGATACGTTCTTTTGGCTCTGCCAGTTGTAGATGCTCGCCGAAAAGCTGCCGGTCAGCGGCCCGGCTATCGGGCGCTGATTGAAGGTCGGGATGACTTCAAGATCAAAGGTTTCAGGAAGTTCCGCGAATGACGCCGGTTGTGCCGGCCCGGGGGCCGACATGGCGGGAAGGAGAACGGGATCTACCGGGTACGAAGCCGTGATCGGCACGACCTTGTGAACCCGCTTCGGAATCACTGGAACGGGTCGAATGCGAGGCGGCATCGGCACAGGATACGAAGTCTTCGGAGGCGTCCGAGTAAACATGCTCGGAACAGTCGACCCCGATCTTTTGCCCTGCTCATACTGGTGAATGAGTACAAAGACCACCAACATGAAAACCGCCATGAGAAACGGTAACAAACGACTCTGTTTCACGCGGTTCCGCCTTTGTACACAACGCCCGCCATTTTCCGATCCCCCCGGTTTCCTGGTGTTCTTTCTGCGATGTGACTCGTTTTCATTGCCCCATGGTAACCCTTTGAACAGCTTTGTGCCATCAAAACAGATTGTCAGTGACAGCCTGTTTTTCAGAACATCTGTTTTTCTTCGGTATTGCGTTTGCCACGATGAACGACTATGCTAACGACTCTTCAAAAGGACATCGAGTCATGCTTACACGAACTCTCAAAGCCGATCTACTTCTGCTGATCACCGCCGTTGTCTGGGGAGCCGCTTTCGTGGCGCAACGCGTCGGCATGGATCATGTCGGCCCTTTCACGTTCAACGGGGTTCGCTTTCTTCTTGGGGCCGTCGCTCTCGTTCCGCTGGCGCGCATGAGACAGGCTGATTGGCAGGCCCGCCACCCACATCTTGAACCACCCACCCTTCAGCAGCGTCTCACCGCCTGGCTCCCGGCCGGGACGTTCCTGTTCACCGGGGCCTCGCTGCAACAAGCCGGGTTGCAATACACCACCGCCGGGAAAGCAGGCTTCATCACCGGGCTGTATGTCGTTCTCGTGCCCCTCATCGGCAGATTCTTCGGGCAACGCACTGATCTTCACACCTGGTCAGGGGCTATTCTCGCCACTGTCGGCTTGTACTATCTCAGCGTCACCGAACAGTTCACGATTGCCTTTGGTGATCTTCTGGAACTGGCAGGCGCGGTATTCTGGGCCGGGCACGTGCTTCTGGTCGGGCGATATGCCTCACGTTTCGAACCAGTCGCTTTTTCGATCGGTCAGTTCCTCGTCTGTTCGGTGCTCAGCCTGTCTACCGCCGCCGTTCGCGAAACCATCACCATGGCCGGAATAACCGGAGCCGCGGTCCCGATTGCGTATGGCGGCCTGATTTCAGTCGGCATCGGATACACGCTTCAGGTCGTGGCACAGAAAGATGCCCCACCCGCGCACGCCGCCATTCTGCTGAGTCTTGAATCGGTCTTTGCCGCTCTCACCGGCTGGATCCTGCTGCAGGAAACCATGTCCGGTCGCGCCG
This sequence comes from uncultured bacterium, assembly GCA_964472075.1. Classification (GTDB taxonomy): domain Bacteria; phylum Muiribacteriota; class Ozemobacteria; order Ozemobacterales; family Ozemobacteraceae; genus CAYYIY01. The sequence goes on from CAYYIY010000105.1 coordinate 8,846, forward strand.
CTTTCGGTTGCGTGCTGATGCTGGCCGGGATGCTTCTGGCCCAGTTCGGCCCAACCCCTGAAGAAAAACCCGAACTGATCGGAACTACGGGGAATTGAATCGCGATCGTGCGCGCATATTGCAGGAATGTTGTGAACGTTCCGGCTTTGCAACAGAAAACGCCCTGACCGCAGATAGGCGATCAGGGCGTTATCGAGCTGTATGCGTCCGAGTAGTCGTGACCCGAGACGTAGATCTCAACCGCAGTGCAGATACTGATTGACGAGATGCATGAGCGCGTCACCGTCGCCGAACATGCGTTCGCTGAGGTCTTTGTCATTGTACGACTTCAGGGACTTGGCGACACCGTCGATGAGCGACGCCGGGAAGACTCCGTATTTCTCGTAGATTTCGCGCTGGCGTATCAGTTGGTCGGCGGCTTCGCAGCATGAGGCGGGTAGTTGCGGCAGATTGAGTTCTTTCTGGTTCTTGCCGACATCGAGGCTGACATACAGTTTTTTCGCCAGCTCGAGAGCATTCGGGTTCTCGAGTCCGTGGCGCGCTGCCACGCAGATACCGGCGAGCAACTGGTACACATTCGCCGAGCCGTCGGCGCTGCGCAGTTCAACAGTCTGGTTGGCCATCGGATCCTTGAACGGTTCCTTTTCCTGAGGGTTGGCATCGTAGATCATGTTTTCGACGCCCTTCCAGCCCAGCGGAACTCGGACAAGCACCGAGCGGTTACTGTCGCCCCAGCAGATGTTGGTCGGAGCTTCCTGATGCGGCACGAGGCGCAAAAACGAGGTCGGAACGGTATTGCCGAACGCTGTAATCGAGGGAGCGCATTCGAGCAGTCCCGCGATCATCTTCTTCGCGTTGTCGTTCAGATTTCCGGCCTCGTCGACCATCTGGTTGCGACCGTCTTTGACCAGGCGGGAATGGATATGCAGACCGCTGCCGGCGTGCCCGACGATGATCTTGGGCGCGAAACTCACTTCGAGATTGTGCTTGTATGCCACTTCGCGAATGACCCATTTGCCGATCACCAGCTGGTCGGCGGCGTCTTCTACGTTCGTGGGCAGGTATTCGATTTCGTGCTGCACATATTCCCATTCGCCCGAAACAATGTTCCCGACTTCGGAATGGCCGTATTTGATGCGACCGCCCATTTCGGAAATATGCTTCATGGCTTCGAGGCGGATCATTTCCCACTTCGAGAACGGATGCGACTCGTGATACCCCTTCTGCGGCGTGATCGTGTAGATCTTGTCCAGCGGCGAAGAGACATAGAATTCCAGCTCACCGAGCGCTTCGAGCGACATGCCGGTTTTTTCCTTCAGGGCCGTGTGCGCCTTTTTGAGAATGTTCTCGGGAGCGATGTCGAGCGCCTTGCCATGCTTGTCGTAGAACGAGCACAGCAGATCGAGGGACGGCACCTGCGAGAAGGGGTTGAGAAAGGCCGTCTTGTAGCGCGGCACGACGTAGAGATCGCTTGAATGGGTCGCGATGTAAGGAAACAGACTCGAGCCATCGACGCGTTCGCCGCATGAGAGAATCTTTTCGAGATACTTGCGGTCGTTCAGCACGAAGTTGAGCAGCTTGAGCTTGCCGTCTCCGCCGACGTACCGGAAGTTGACGACGCGAATGTCGTTCTTTTCGACGAACGACATGATGTCTTTTTTGGTGAATTCCTCGGGGCGCTTGTTCAGGAACCGTACTACTTTGTTCGGATTCAACGCGATCATGTCATCCATGTGATCATCTCCATTTCGCTGGGGTCTTATCGGAGCTCGATCCTGCCCGAGCACCGCATCAGAAGATATCATAAAGATGTTCGGCAGGAAACAGCGTGAAACCCCGTGCATGCATGAGCAGATACCGGCAATCTGCCATTGGGTCGCGTACGAAACCTGAGACGAATTCTCCAGCGGTCCATTCGGGAACTTGCAAAATCATACGGTCATGGTACGGCATCTGACTTTTTCACCATCGTCGGATCCATCAGCGATCATGATATCATGAGTCCGTGAAAACGCTATTCACAGCCATCTCGATTGTTCAGCCCCACGGAAACAACATTGCCACGAGGAAAAAAACCATCGAGGTCAGATCGTGGGTTCCTGAGAAACTGCCGCTGCGAGATCTTGTGATTGTCGAAAATCGGGTATTCCTCTCGGAATCGGTTCCAGAAGACCCTGACGGTCGAGCCGTCGCCATCGTCGATGTCATCGAAGTTCATCCGTGGCGGGAAGACGAGGTCGAATCGGCTTGTTCTTCCGGCTGGCAACCTGGTTATTTTGCATGGGTTCTCGAGAATGTGCGCGCCTTGCCGGGAACCGACGTCGTGCCGGCGAAACGCAAACTCTACGAATTGGAACTCGACACGCAGATCTGCAATCGGGTGTATTCCATCAGGAATTCGATAACATCAGATGTTACGCCCACATCGACTAGTACTATCGAGTCCAACACCGACGCCGATTCTCCGCCCGGGCTTCTGCGAATCATACTGACATTGCCGATCTTCCTGTTGATCACGCTGATTCCGTGGCTGTTGGCGGCAAACGCGTATGCGCTGGCACTCAGGTTCTCAGCCGCGGACTATGAGTATCTGCGAATTCTGTGTCAAACAGTGGGAATCGGCATCGCATCAATAACAATCATCACTACCCTCTGGTTTCTCGTGCTCTGGGTCGTGACGATCGTGCGGTATCTGCGAGGCAACTACCGAATTGAATCCAGATGATGTCTGGAAGAGAGAGACCTCACTCGACTGGCACGAACCGTTCCCCCCGAAACACCATGGAATCGGGCGAGCGCAAAAACGGCATGACATCGGAAAAATTCCGATATCATGCCGTGGGAAGGCTACCAGAAACCAAAGCCCTTGCCCAATCTTTGTTCGATTACTGCCCTGAGGAACCAAGTCCTGTGTCAGGCGTCGTCTGAACGGCCGGAGTCGTTTCGGTCGTTTCGGGTGCGGTTGAGGTGGTCGAGTTTTCGTTCGTCTCTGTCGCAGCCGTATCACCCATCATGATGGTCAACCCTTTTTCGTAGCGATCAAGAGTCGCGAGGAACTCCTTCCCCCACTTTTCAACGGCAAGTTCTTTCACACGCGGATGCTTTTCGAGATAGTCTTTCCAGCCCTGAACCCGCTTAAGCGCATCACCGTATTTCCCTCGGCCCAGCATGTTGTTGAAGAAGGTGGATGATTCCTGCAAGGCAGCATCGAGATAGTTCTTGATGACACGATCGGAATCTGCCGGGAGAGAAATCCCGGTCGCCTTCTTGATCTCTTCGGCGAGAGCCGGATTCTGCGCAGCGATTCGGCTCCACTTGTCAGCCAGTTCAGCGGCGCGAGTCACGGCATTGTACCAATCGTCTGAGCCGGCTTCGTGCTCCTGAAAATACTTCTCGTGTTTTGAATACTCATCGAGATCCTTCTTGAACGAAGCGACGTTTTCGCTCGCGAATGATGGATCAATGGTATCCAGAGTTTTGAACGTCGAAGCCAGAAAATCATTCGCCGCCTGAACCGTGGTGCCCAGTTTCTTGGCAATTTCTGAGCCTTCAGGTCCCGAGATGATTTTCTGCCATGATTCCAGCAGTGTTTTCGCTTCGGCGATTTTTCCCGCGGCAATCAAAGCGCTGTAGGTCTGACAGTCAGCGTGAAACTTCGCCTGATAGACT
>CAYYIY010000106.1:0-5211 GCA_964472075.1 uncultured bacterium
AACAACCCGGAGTCCCTTTGCGAGACCCCGGGCAGCATGTTTACATCGCCAGGCGCAGAATCCAGAGGATGGCTCCCTGAAGCTGACGTGCCAGATCATACGCCAGATTCTTGATCATCAGCAGTTCGAGAAGTTTGATCGCATTGTCCGGCGCCATCAATAATCCAAGCGTGATGATACCGGCCATGCACGCCAGAAAGATTGCAATCACCACCTGCCAGTACTGCCCGCCGGTCAGCTTCACGTTCGCATGTGCAGCGGTGTCTTTCACCCACATGGCCCACCCGACGCAAAACAGACACAGCAGACCGGTCATGACAAACAGGCAGTTATCGAGTTGGCTGAAGATACCCCACAACTCTCTCATCCGTTACGCCCTTAGTTTTCCGTGATGCTGTGATTCGATTCTTTTGATGATCGAATCGATTTTAGGCTGAACCTCGGCATCCGTCAACGTCCGATCGCGCACCCGAAACACGAGATTATACGCGAGAGACCGTTTTCCCGCTTCCAGATTCTTGCCCTGGTACACGTCGAACAGCTTTACGCTTTCGAGCAGCGTTCCGCATTCTTCCTTGATGACGGCTTTCACCTGACCGGCCGTCACCTCGGGTGGCAGCACGAACGCCAGATCGCGCCGAATCGCGGGGAAACCGGGAATCGGTTTCATCGTATGCATCGAGGCCGGAATGCGCGCCAGCATGGTCAGATCGATTTCGACCAGATACATCTGTCGCGGAATCTTCGGGTTATCGAGCAGTTTCGGGTGTATCCTTCCACCGTGACCCATCAGCTGATTCTGGCATCTGATCTCCATCTGATCGGTCGGATGATAGTACTCTCGCTGACTCGCCTTGAACTCGAAACTTCTGCCAAGTTTGCGGCTCAGCGCCTCGAGAATGCCCTTCAAATGAAAGGTGTCGACCATCTCATTGAAGTGCCGCCAATCGCCCGGGTTCCAGCGACCGCAGATTCCGATGCAGAGACGTACACGCTCATCCGTTCCTTCACCGCCGTCACGATGAAAGACACGACCGATTTCGAACATCTTGATGTCGTATTCGTCCTGATGCACGTTTCGCACCATCGAGTCGAACAGACCCCACACCAGGCTGGTACGCAGCACTGCCTGATCTTCGCTGAGCGGGTTGACCAGACGAATCGGCAACCCTTCGTGAAACAGTTCGGGCACCTTGGCCGGAATGAAACTGTAATTCAATGCCTGACAGAAACCCTGGCCGATCAGATAATCTCGAATCTTGTCGCCGAGATCAGTCACCGGGTCGGGCGGCATGACTGCACCGGAAATGGCCGGCAGCGTGGTCGGAATGTGCTGATAGCCGTGTATGCGGGCAATCTCTTCAATAATGTCCGCTTCCTGCTCCAGGTCATGCCTGAACGGCGGCACAGCCACCAGAGCATCTTCGCCGTTGCGCTTCACGTCCATCTGCAAACGATTCAGCAACGCCTCGATCTGGACAGTTGTCAGCGAGAGGCCCAGAATCTGCTCAACCCGCCGTCGGCGCACCAGAATCGTGCGCTGCGGTCGCGGCTCGGGGTAGCCGTCAACGATGCCGCTGCGCGCCTTGCCGCCCGCCACCGCCAGAATATGCTTCGTCGCCAGGTTCAGAGCGATGGGAATGTTATCAATGTTCGTGCCGCGCTCAAAGCGATACGACGACTCGGACATCATGCCCAGCGCCTTGGCCGTGCGGCGAATGCAGACCGGGTCGAAGTATGCCGCTTCGAGCAGCAGATTCTTCGTCTTGTCGGTCACTTCGGTATCGAGACCGCCCATCACGCCCGCGAGCGCAACCGGACGATCGGCATCAGCGATCACCAGCATGCTCGGGTCGAGAGTCCGCTCGACATTGTCGAGCGTTCTGAACTTCTCGCCCGCCCGCGCCGCGCGCACCACGATGCGACGCCCTTCGAGCGTATCGAAGTCGAAGGCATGCATGGGGTGGCCGATATCCATCAGAATGTAATTCGTCACGTCGACGACGTTATTGATCGAACGAATACCGATCTTCTCAAGTCGCTCTTTGAGCCATCTCGGGCTCGGACCAACCCGGACTCCCTCAATGACCTTCGCGCCGTAACGCGGACACAGTGCCGGAGCATCCATGGTAACAGATGTGACTTTCCCGACTTCTCCCTCGCTCGCCTTGTCATCAAGCGTATTCGATTTCAATGGAATCTGGAAAATGGCCGACAGCTCACGGGCGACGCCGAGGTGCGACAGTACATCGCCGCGGTTCGGGGTCACCGCCACCTCGAAGATGACATCGTCCAGGTTCAGATACTTGACAATACTCTCGCCAAGCGGCGCATCCTCGGGAAGATGCATCAGTCCGGCATGACTTTCCGACATGCCGAGTTCTCGCTCACTGCACAGCATGCCCGAGGATTCCACGCCGCGCAGTTTGGCCTTGCGAATCTCGAGGCCGCCTGGAAGCGAGGCTCCGATCATGGCAACCGGTACAATCGCTCCGGCGTCGCAGTTCGGGGCGCCGCATACGATCGTCATCGGGTCGCCCTTTCCCGTCGTCACCTGACAGACCGACAGCTTGTCGGCATTGGGGTGCCGATCACGCGCCAGAATTTTGCCGATCACCACGTTGCTGATCGACTTTCCCGGCTGAGAGATCGATTCGACCTCGATTCCGGCCATCAGCAGGGCATCGGCGATCCGCTCGGGCGATTCCTGGATATCGATATAGTCACGAAGCCAGCTCATCAGTATCTTCATGGGGTGTTCTCCTTAGAACTGCTGCAGGAAGCGAATGTCGGAACCGAACAGCAACCGGATGTCGTCGATGCCGTAACGCTGCATCGCCAGTCGCTCGATCCCCATGCCGAAGGCAAAGCCGGTGTATTTCTCTGCGTCATAATTGACAGCCTGAAACACGCGCGGATTCACCATGCCGCAGCCCAGCACCTCCATCCAGCCTGACATCTTGCACACCTTGCAGCCCTTGCCGCCGCAAAACACGCAGTGAATGTCCATCTCGGCCGACGGTTCGGTAAAGGGGAAGTAGCTCGGCCGGAACCGGAACGGCCGCTTGCCGAACAGGCGCTCGGCGAACATCACCAGCGTGCCCTTCAGATCGCTCATGCGCACGTTCTCACCGACAACCAGGCCTTCCATCTGGTGAAACATCGGCGAATGCGTGATATCGCTGTCGCGTCGGAACACCTTGCCCAGCGCGATCATCTTCAGCGGCGGTTTCATCTGTTCCATCGTGCGAATCTGCACGGGCGACGTCTGCGTGCGCAGCACCTTGCCGTTTTCGACGTAGAAGGTATCCTGCATGTCGCGGGCCGGATGATACTTCGGAATGTTCAGCGCTTCGAAGTTGTAGTATTCCTGCTCGACTTCGGGGCCGTCAGCCAGAAAGAAGCCCATCGACAAAAAGATCGATGCGACTTCCTGGGCGACCCTGGCAACCGGGTGCATGGTTCCAGGCTGCTGTATCACGCCGGGCAGCGTCAGGTCGACGCGTTCGGCCGCAATCTTCGCCTGCTGCTCGGCACCGCCGATTTTTTCGATCGCCTCGTCGAGCCTTTTCGTGATGCGATCTTTCAGGGCATTGATCTTCGAGCCCATGGCCGGACGGTCAACCGGAGGCAGTTGCCCCAGTTCCTTCATCAGCTGTGCCATCGGGCCTTTCTTGCCCAGATACTTGATGCGCAGATTCTCGAGATCTTTCGAATTCTGCGCCTCCGGCAGGGCCTGTTCGAATTCCCGCCACATTGCTTCGATTGATTCGCTCATCTATTCAGCCTTTCACGGGCATGCCCGTCAATGTATTGATACTTTGCATTTCTCATCTTCTTTTCATGAGCCGCTTTGTTGTCTCATGCGTTCGTACAAACAGATAGTCGCGGCCATGGCGACGTTCAGAGATTCAACGGTCGATCGAATCGGAATCGTCAATCGCACCGACGCTCTCGTCAGGACTTCCGGGCGCACGCCGCGCCCTTCGGCCCCGAGAACCAGAGCGATCTTGCCGGGAAACGAGTAGCCGGTCAGCAACGTGCCTTCCATGGCGGTCGCGATCAGCACAAACTCCTGTTCCTGCAAGGCTTTCCATACCTCGTCGTCTGAAGCCGGCTGTGCAACCGGCAGACGAAACGCTGATCCCATGGCGGCCCGCAGCACCTTGTCGTTCACCGGCGAGCAGCAGCCCGGCAGAAGAATCAACAGGTCGGCCGCCAAAGCCTCCATGCTGCGCATGATGGTTCCGAGGTTTCCCGGGTCCTGGACCCGATCGAGAACGATGACGGTTTTTGCCGCGCGCAGCGCCTCACTCAGAGGCGGCAGGCGACGCACCCGAAACAACCCGATATCTGCCGGCGGCGTTTCGAGACGCGACAGACGCTTCATCAGAAACGACTTGAGTTCGCAGACTCGGCCGCTCCACTCCGGGCCTTGCCAGTGCGCGGCACGATCGGTCAGCAGCGTTTCGAGAACCAGGCCCGAGGCAACCGCTTCGCGAATCAGCTTTTCCCCTTCGACCAGAAAGCGTTCCCGCTCCGGGTCACGACCGCGCGCCAGGGAACAGAGGCCCTGGTAGTACGGGTTGTGCGTTGATTCGATCCGTTCGGGGCGAGAGATATCAGAGTCTTTCATGCGGGGTCAGAGTATATACCATCCCGGTCTAAAACGAAACACGCCCGGGAACTCCGGGCGTGTTCTTGATTCGGTGGGAATCTCGAAGCGTGTGCCTCGTGTTCCTTAGGCGGCGGTGAGCTGCTTGCGAGCCAGCTGCACCATGCTGGTAAAGCTCTGCGGATCGCGGACGGCGATGTCGGCGAGCGCTTTGCGGTTCAGGCCGATGCCGGCCTTCTTCAGACCATCGATGAAGCGGCTGTAGGAAATCTCGTTCTGGCGGCAAGCGGCGTTGATGCGCATGATCCAGAGGGAGCGGAAATCCTGCTTCTTCTCGTGGCGATTGTTATAGGCATGAGCCATGCCCTTGTTGACGGTCTCGCGCATCTGCTTTTTGACGCGGCGATGACCACCCCAGTTGCCCTTCGCCATGCGAAAGAGTTTCTTGAGCTTGCGACGTGAGTTGCTTCCACTTTTTGATCTTGGCATAGTTATTTCTCCTCGTTGTTGTCGACCGGACTGACCGCTTACTTAACCCCGTAGGGGAGCAGGTCGAGCAGGGCTTTCTCGTGGCACTTTTCCACGGTGGCGGTCTG
>CAYYIY010000106.1:5273-12223 GCA_964472075.1 uncultured bacterium
GGCGATACTTGCCGGAGCCGGTCTGCTTGAAGCGCTTGGCGGCGCCGCTGTGCGTTTTCATTTTAGGCATGATGACTACTCCCTTCGATGTAGCAAACTACGTATGTAATTACTTCTTCTTGGGTTTGATGAGGATCATATTGAGGGTATTGCCTTCCTGGCCCGCTTCTTTCTCGAAAGCGATCTCATCTTTGAGAATCTCTTTCATGCGATCCAGGACCTTGTACCCGACTTCCATATGCGCTCGCTCGCGACCCTTGAAAAAGACGCTGACTTTCACTTTGTCGCCGTCTTCCAGAAACTTGCGAATGTGCGTGCACTTGGTCTGCAGATCACCTTCGTCGGTCTTTGGACGAACTTTGACTTCTTTTAACTGAATGACCTTCTGCTTCTTCTTCGATTCACGCAGCTTTTTCTGAAGCTCGTACTTGTACTTTCCGAAATCCATCATACGGCACACGGGCGGAATGACATTGCCGGCAACTTCGACCAGATCATACCCGCGCTCTTCAGAGAGCTTGACCGCTTCAAGAGTCGGAACCACCCCTACCATCTTCCCCGTGTCGTCGATGAGGCGGACCTGGGGAGCGCGGATACCGCGATTGATACGAACCGATGCTTCTTTGATACTTCAACCTCCGTGAACGAAATAAAAAAATAAGGACGGCAGATTTTGCCGCCCTTGAAAACTTGTGACAGTTTTATTCAGGCTTGCCCGGCCCGAGAGCCGAACAATCAACCTCTTCGCCGAAGCTCGAGGCGAGGTAAAAACCTGCTTTGCTCCTCCACTTTAGCACATGTTTCACGGTAGGTCAAACATTTTTTCATGTCGCAGCATTTGCGTTTTACCGCACGGACTGGTATCAACATCTGAATCACGCCTGACGGAGTGCTCATGAACGGCCTGACGATACATCAGATTTACTATCGCGAAGATCAGCGTCCCCACCTCGACCCGTGTATGAAGCACTGGGACAACCGCGAGAACCTGCGCCCCGAATGGTGCGAGTTATGGGTCATGCGCACCGCCGCCCAGCGATTCGATGATCACTTCGATGAACGTACCGGTTTCTTCAGCTGGAAATACCGACAAAAACTGCAGTTGGAATATTCCCAAATCGAAGGCTTCGTGCAGGCCCACCCGGAAGCCGACTGCCACATCTTCAGCCCGGCCGTCTTTCAGGTCGCCTTTTATCGAAACGTCTGGGCGCAGGCGGAAGCGTGGCACCCCGGCATGACCGCCGTCGCCCAGACCCTGCTCGACGCTCTCGAGATCCGCATCGACCTCGCCGCCACCGTCGATCATCACCTCACGACCGCCTTCGCCAACTACTGGGTCGCGACACGACCGGTCTGGAAAGCCTATCTGGCATTCATGGATCGCGTCTTCACGTTCATCGACGCACAACGCGATGATCCGCAAAGCCCTTTCTGGAAGCATCTCTACGGCTCAGCCGGCGGCAGCGGCCACGTGCAGCGCCTTCCCGTCATTCCCTATCTCGTCGAACGTCTCTTTTCCGTGTTCGTGAAGCAGCACCCCGAGTTTAAAATCGCCGCCTGGGAATACCCCTTTCACGTTCTGCAGCAACGAGCCTACCGTGCCGCCGGCCTGATTCCGCTCGCCAACTGGTGCAAACTGATGTACCTGCAAACCTCCCAGGATATCTATCTGACTCTCTTCGCTCATGTACAACAACGCATGATCGAAGCCGTGAACCTCTCGCTACAGGAAAATCCCGGCGCCGTCATCTGCTGAAGCCGTCTTCAGGCTACACTCTTGCTTCCTTCTCGAGAGCATTGTATGCTCTGACCGCCGGGTGAACTCAAGCCCGAAACAGCGTAAGGGAGCATATCCTCATGAACTGCGGCATTTGCGGAGGCGACCAGTTTCTGCGACGTCCCGTTCTCTGGGAAAAGCTGATCAGCGACTGGCAGTTATCACCCGCTGAAGCCGACTATATTGACCGACAACAGGGAGAGTGCTGCAGTCGATGCGGCTCGAACCTGCGCTCGATCGCCCTGGCCAATGCCCTTCGCTCCTGGCTTGGCTCTTCCCTGCCTCTGCTTGGTTTCGCGAATACCCCGGAGGTGAAGCGATTTTCGATCCTCGAGATCAACGAAGCAGGAACGCTCTCGCCCGTGTTGCGCAAGTTCGGCGAGCACGTTTTCGGAGCATATCCGCAGGTCGACATCCATCAACTCCCCTATTCCGAGGCTCGTTTCGATCTGGTGGTTCATTCCGACACGCTCGAACACGTCGAGAATCCGGTCCATGCGCTTACCGAATGTCGGCGCGTGCTGAAACCCGGCGGAGCCTTGTGCTTTACCGTACCGGTCGTGGTTGGTCGTCTGAGCCGTAGTCGGCGGGGCTTGCCGCCCAGCTATCACGGCAATCCAGCCACAGCGGCAGCGGACTGGGCCGTACAGACAGAGTTCGGAGCCGATACCTGGACCATGCTCTTCGAATCCGGCTTTCAGGAAGTAACTATTCACACCTTCCGATACCCGGCCGCTCTCGCTTTTCTGGCACGCCGCACCACCCTGGCGACGACCCCGAGTGCCCAAGCCTGACAACACTTCACGCGAAGGACCCAATATGCATCCGACAGCCATGATCAACGGAAAGAGTTTTTTCGACTGCTATGCCGGCGCATTTCCTGAATCACAGCAGATCAAAGTCCTCGATATCGGCGCTCAGGATGTCAACGGCTCTCTGAAGCAGGTATGTCCGAATCGCTTCACGTATATCGGTCTCGATTTCGTGGCCGGCAAAGGCGTGGACGTAATTCTGAAAGACCCCTACCAACTGCCTTTCGAGACGGCTAGTGCCGATATCGTTACGGCCAGCTCCTGTTTTGAGCACTCCGAAATGTTCTGGCTGGTTTTTCTTGAGATCATGCGCGTCTTGAAACCACGTGGTCTCTTCTATCTAAATGCTCCATCGAACGGCATGATTCACCGGTATCCTGTCGACTGCTGGCGTTTTTACCCTGATTGCGGGCTTGCTCTCACGACCTGGGCGCGCCGAAACGGAATGAATGCCGCTCTGCTCGAATCTTATATCAGTCGTCAGTATGTCAGTCAGCAGATCGGTGACCAGTGGAACGACTTTGTCGCCGTTTTCGTTCGCGACGAGCAGCATGCGTCCGAGTTCCCACAACGCATTCTTCATTCCAAAAGCGATTATTCCAATGGCCGAATCTTCGGGTCCACGGAAGTTCTCAAATCAAGCGATCTCTCTGAAGATCAGCGAAAAATCGCCCTGATATCGCAAGTCATCACCAACCACATCGGAACACCCTGACATTTGTCCTGGTTTTGTGCTGCAGATAATGGCATAAAATCATCGTTCAAGGCATTTTCTCCGATGCTCTCAGCAAACATCATCTCAGCTCTTTCATAAGACTGCTGAGCATCCCTTCAAGGTTGCGTACAAATCGCGGCGTATCGAAGAGAACCCCGTTTTCCTTCACCTGCCGCAGGTGTTCGCGCAGTTTCCGACAGTGGGAACGATCAGCCGCCAAAGCCACCGCCTTTTCCTCATACGCTTTCACATCGTAGGTAATCAGCTCCGGCAGCCCGGCGGCAGTGAGCAAAGCGCCCGCCATGCGCGAGGCAAACGTCCGCCCGGCGCGGGTCAGTACCGGCAGTCCCATCCAGAGAGCATCGTTGGCCGTCGTTCCGGCATTGAACGGAAAGGAGTCCAGAAACAGATCCGCAATCGCATACCGAGCCAGATACTGTTCCGGCAACACCCTTGTCGCAAAGATCAGTCGAGACTCTTCGACACCTCGTTTGCGAGCTTCGCGTCTGAGATTTCCTTCGGCCTCAGGATTGTCGGCCAGCAGCCACAGAACACTGCCCGGTGTACGGCGCAGAATGTTCATCCAGGCGTCATACATCTCGGGCGTGTACTTGTAGTTGTTATTGAACGAGCAGAACACGAAAGCATCGGCAGGCAATCGGCAGCTTTCACGCGTGGGAATCTCTGCATGCTGTCTCTTTCGATCACTGACCTGGTATACGTCAGGCATATACAGCGGTTTTTCCGAGTAGTACTGCGCATGCTCCTCCGGGATGAGAAAACGATCCGCAATCACATAGTCGATCGAAGGTAATCCGGTCGTCGCCGGCAGGCCTAGATACGTGATCTGAATCAGAGCCGGCCGGTACGCCAGCATGTTTGCACGTGCGCCGAGCGTCTGGCCGTGCAGATCGACCAGAATGTCGATCTCGCACTCGCGAATCTTCCTGGCCGCCGCCTCATCGCTCATTTCATCGATGCGAATGAAATGATCCATGGCCTCCATGACGCGCTGACGCAATGCCGAATGTCCCTGCCGCGTCCAGCAGAAGCCGTAGACTTCGAATTCATCGCGATTATGCAATTCGAACAGTTGTACGGTCAGCATCGACACCGGATGCATACAAAAATCCGAAGAACAGTAGCCGATGCGAATCTTTCTATGTCCATACGGCTTGTCAGGCCGTAGCACGGGAACATCAGATCTAACTTTCGTTTTTACATAGTGCCTGGCTGCGTCCAGCTGCTCCTGCGGGTCATCGGAAAGCCCGATCATGGCCAGCGCAGAAGTCGACTGTCGCATCAACTCGGGTCGAACCCCCGGAATATCCGCATAGATGGGCCACGCACACATTTTTTCGCGCAGATAGACCAGGTGATGCAGCACCTCCGGCTGCTCCGGGTCTATCAACAGGCTCTTCGTGAGATACGCGTGGGAATTGTAATACTGCTTCCTCTCTTCCAGCACCCGACCCAGGTTGTTGAGAGCCATGGTAAGCAGCTGCTTTTGATCGTTCTGGCTGGAAGAAACATTGTCGTCGATCCAACGCCACTCCTGAATGGCTGCATCCGACTGTCCCAGTCGTTCAAGCGTCAAACCAAGATTGAACCTTGGTTGCAGAAAGCCGGGAGCAAGTTTCAACGACTGCTGGTAGGCGTCGCGGGCACCGTGCAGATCTCCTTCGGAGAAGAGAACCGCACCGTAGTTGAACCAGACGATATGATCCTGAGGAGTTTGATTGCGCTTCAGCCATGTCTGGTACAATATCGCAATAAGTCCATTGGCATGAGCGGATCCAATGCTTTCCGCAGCCTTCAGCAGATCGCTGAAAGAAAGTTGTCGATTCCAGGCGGCTTGCAAGGTTGCCAAATAGCTGTCAGAAAATGTCACTCGTCATCCACTCCTGATACGGGTTCTTGAATTCGTTCGACTGTTTGTACACGTTTTTTCGCCAAATGAAAACCCCCGCTTCCGTTTATCGAAGCGGGGGTTTTGTGAATGAGGTTTAGATGGCGAGTTGCGCAATCTGGTCTGTTGACATGACAGATACCTGCAGGGTTGTCAGAGCACGTACCTGGTCTGTCGTCAGATAGCTGATCTGGGTCGGAGTCATCGCCTGAATCTGAGCCGTGGTCAACGCCGGAATCTGATTGGTCTTGAGTGCCTTGATTTGACTGGAACTCAAGCCGTTTGTCACATTGGTCGGCGACACCCATTGTATCTGCGCCGTCGTGAAAGCTGCAAGATCCTCCGGTTCGATCACAGAAACCTGATCACTCGACAGGAGACCGATCTGAGTCGAAGTCAGGCCCTTCACCTGTGCCGTCGTCAGGCCGGCCAGCAAAGTATCGGTGAGACCGCCTCCCGTAATCTGACTTGCAGTGATGGCACCGATCTGAGCGGTTGTCAGAGCATTGAAGTCGGCCAGTTCCATACTTGACAACTGCGCGTTCGACAGGGCCGCAATCTGATCAGTCTTGAAAGCCTTCACCTGTGCTGTTGTCAGGGCAACAATCTGATCGGTGGACAAGCCAAGCTGTATTTGTTCCGTCTTCAGCGCCGCCAGCTGCGCCGTGGTGAGGTATGACATGGAACCAGGAGGAATCACAGCCAGCTGTGCCGTCGTCAACGCCCGCATCTGAGCAGTTGTCAAAGCTTTCAGCTGCGTGGAACTCATGGCCGCAATCTGCGTTGTGGTGAGACCGTTTTCAATCTGTTCCGTCTTCAGCGCAGCGATTTGAGCACTTGTCAAAGCCCCGAACTGGCTCAGAGTAAGCCCGTCAAGCTGATCATCGGTCATGGAACGGATTTGCGCGCTGGTAAGTGCCGAAATCTGACTGTTCTGGAGAACCGCAATGTTTGCCGTCGACATCTTCGGGAGCTGATCTGTGGTCAAGGCTTTGATCTGAGTTGCAGTCAACGCAAAAACCTGAGCGGTACTCAACCCGCTGTATACCTGCTGGGTGGTCATGGCGGCAATCTGCGCCGTTGTCATTTTTGTCAGATCGGCAATTTCAATGGCACCGATCTGCGTATCGCTAAGTAGCTGAATCTGGTCCGTTTTCAGAGCAGCAATCTGAGCGCTGGTCATGGCGGCAATCTCGGCTGCATCGAGAGTGCCCAGATGGCCGGCATTCAAGGCCTTGATTTGAGCGGTGGTCAAACCTGCAATTTGATCAGATGATAAGGCACCAAGCTGGGTCGTATCCATCAGCGCGAGGTCACGAGTCTCGATACCCCTGATCTGTGTCACTGAGAGTGCCGCAAGCTGCTGCGTCGTCAATTTCTGGATCTGATTCGTATTGAGTGCACCAATCTGCGCACTTGACAGACCGCCGATCTGGGCCACCGAAAGGAGGCTCACCTGATCAGAGTTGATCGCTGCGATCTGCGCCGTCGTCATTCCCGAGAGCGCCGCTGTCGAAAGGCTCTGCAGCTGCGAATCACCGAACGCCGCAATCTGCGCGGTGGTGAAGCCCTTCACCTGTGCCGACGTGAAAGCCGCAAAATCCCCATCCTCAAAATAGGCAATCTGCTCGGTTTTCAAAGCACCCAACTGGGACGATGTCAAAGCACTCGTCTGTAACGTACTCAACGAACCGATCTGCGTTGAATCCAGCTGTTGCAGGTCGATGTTGTCGAGAG
>CAYYIY010000107.1:0-4424 GCA_964472075.1 uncultured bacterium
CGCCCCCCCCGCCCGACATTCGCCCCGGCGACATGATTCTCTTCGATTACGGCCATAATCGCTACGGTCACTCAACGATCTATCGAGGCCGAGACGCACAAGGGAACATTCGCGTGCTCCAGATGGGCAACACCGCTCAGGAAGCCATTATTCCCGCCGAAAAGCTTCAGTATTATAAGGGTACCTATCGCATGAACGGCATGGACGCCGTGCGTCAAAAACTGACCGCCTGACATACGTCACGATTTCATTCAGGTGGGCCCCGAATCCGCTTCGACAGCGGCCGGGGCCCTTCCTCTTTGCTGACGGAATAAAATCTGCTATGCTCTGGCATCCTTCGAGTTGTGCAAATGTGAGGACCAGGCCGATGTCTATGAATTCATGGCGTTCGTTGATATGTCTTTCTGTCTTTCTCGTGTTCGCAACAGGAGCGTTCTGCCAGTCAGCCCCGACCGTGCTGGTTCAAGGCTCGTGGGGTTCTGCGTCTCAACAACTGGGTATCAGGTTCTCAGCACCCGGTGAATTGCCGGCCGCGCCGTTCATGGGTCCCGGCGGCTTTCGCCCCGAACCTTCAGGTGCGGTCTGGTTCAGTGATTCAGTAAATCGGTGCGTTAAAAGATTTTCTCAGGATCAGCCCCCCGTGGTTCTTGCGGTTGATGCCGACCGGCTTGGCGATCTTGAGCGGCGCGATGACCGCCTCGCCGTGGTCACCGCCAATCCGGACGGAATCGCTGTGTTTGACTTGAAGAGTCTGAAATCGATCAGTTTCGTTCCTGTCCCGTTCAAGTCCCCCGGTCGCCTGCTCTGGTGTGATGAGCATCGGCTGATCCTGGAAGACTCGATCGCCGGCCCCTGGTTAATCGAAAACGAGAAGGTTCGCGCTCACCCTGCCAAAGCCATCGAGCCGGCCGGCACCGAAGCTCGCCTGTTCGGCACCCTCTACGACTTCGATGAATTCAGTCGCAAGATCATATCGGCAGGCTGGAAGGAAGCCGAATCGGAACCCGATCTTTTTACTTTGTACAAGTCGAACGGCCGCCGAATCGTTTTCAGCAGATTACTCAACACGATCGGAAATCTTCCAACGCTTACTATTGTCACAGCATCGGCTCCGCAACAACTCGAACTGATCAGCTTTGACGATAAGGGAAACGCAACGTCGGCCGGCACGCTGCCGATTCTCCCCGGGCCGTTTCTCGCAACCTCGTGGGTGCGAACGACCGACGGCGCATACGTCGGGTTTTCCGGAACTCCTGAAGGGTTTCGCGTGGTCAAGGTCACCCCGGAAACTGCGCCGTGAGCAATATTCGCTATTCCGTCTGCGCGCCGGTCTTCAACGAGCAGGATTGTCTGCCGACGCTGGTCGAGAAAATCACTCCGGTCATGGAATCGCTGAAACAACCCTGGGAATTGATACTCACGGACGATGGTTCGCGTGATCGCAGCTGGGACATTATCGTCGAACTCAAGCAGAAGTTTCCGTTCATTCGCGGTCTGAAGTTCGACCGCAATCACGGGCAGACAGCCGCCATGACGGCCGCGATTCGTGCGGCGCGCGGCGAATTCATCATCACGCTCGACGCCGACCTGCAGAACGACCCGCAGGATATACCTCGCCTGATCGAGAGTCTTGGAGATCATGACGCCGCCATCGGCTGGCGGCACCAACGTCAGGATACCCTGGTGCGGCGCTGGTCGAGCCGCTTTGCCAACTGGTTTCGCAATCTGGTCACCAACGACGGCGTGCAGGATACCGGCTGCTCGCTCAAGCTGTTCCGCACAGACATCTTACGCCGGATTCCGTTGTTTGAAGGCATGCATCGCTTTTTCCCGGCTCTCATCAAACTCGAGGGCGGCACCGTCATCGAGGTGAAAGTGTCGCACTACCCGCGCACTCAGGGTGTTTCCAAGTACAACGTCCTGAACCGCGTCTTTCGTTCATTTCTCGATCTGCTCGCCTTCGCCTGGATGCGCTGGCGGCACCTCGGCTACAAGGTGACCCATGAGTGCTAGATTCTGGCTGATCTTCGGTCTGGTCGGACAAACCATGTTCTTTATGCGCTTTCTCGTTCAATGGATCGTTTCGGAACGGGAAAAGCGCAGCGTGATTCCGGTTTCGTTCTGGTATTTCAGTCTTCTCGGTTCGGCGATTCTCGCTGTGTACGCGTTTCACATCCAGGACCCGGTATTCATTCTCGGCCAGAGTCTCGGGTTCGTGATCTACATTCGTAATCTCATGCTCATCAAGAATCAGCAGGAACCCAGTGAGCAACCCAATGGCAACTGATTCGCAGACCTCCCCCGTTTCCCGCCCGGCCCGTTCTCTCGCCGGCATTCGTCTGCTGCTCGCCGTCGGCACGCTGTGCCTTTTGTACTACCATCTCGGCACGATGGCCCTCACGGAAAGCTCAGAGGCGCGGTATGGTTCGATTGCACGCACCATGCTCGATACAGGCGACTGGATGACCCCGGTGTTGAACGGCCTGCCGCATTTCTCGAAACCCCCCTTCGCCTACTGGGCTTCGGCCCTCGGCATGAAGATCTGCGGCATCAGCGAATTCGGGGCGCGCTTTCTGCTGCCGATCGCCGGATTGCTGACGGTACTCGGCTGTTTCGAAATCGGCCTGCTGCTCGGAAACCTGCGACTGGCCCTCTGCTCAAGTCTGTCCCTCGTGACCAGCCTCATGTTTCTCATCCTCTTTCGCGGCCTGACCGCCGACCCGTGGCTGACAGCCTGGGAAACCTGGATGGTCTGGGCACTTCTGGCTCACGATCGCAAACCGGAATCACGATACGCCGTCTTTTTCTGGCTGTTTGCCGGACTCGGCATGCTCACCAAGGGCTTTCCGGCACTGCTACCGCTGCTTGGACTACTGCCGGTATTGGCGCTGCGCGATTTTACCGGCAAGTGGAAGTCGTTGCTGCTCAACCGACTCGGCATTCTGATTTTCATCATCGTCGGTCTGGGCTGGTATCTGGCGGTCGCTTTCTCGAACCCGCAACTGTTCAGGTATTTTCTGGTGCACGAGACCTTTCAACGTGTTGCCTCAACCGTGCACGAACGCGCCAAACCGTGGCACTTCTTTTTCTGGCTCATTCCGCTCAGCATCTTTCCATGGTCGACCTTCTTCATTGCCGGTCTGGCGCGGCTGTTCTCACGTGAAGATCCGCAACGCTCCGAGCCGCGCGCGCTGCTCCCGTGGTGGATCGGTATTCCCTTCATCGTGTTTACGCTGAGTCAGTCGAAGATGGCCACCTATGCACTGCCTCTGCTGGTTCCCGTAGCCCTGGTGGTCGGCGATTTTCTCTCACGCATCATCTCTCCCGCTTCCGATGAGCCTTTCTCGTTCAAGCTCGAAACGGCTTTTACCCTGATTCTCTTCGGTGTGATCAGCATCACGCTCGTGTTTCTCGCCATGGGAGACTTCATTCCGAATCTCAAGGTGGCTCGAGTCGCCATCTTCATTGCCCTGCACCTGCTGTTCATCATGTCGTTCGGCTATGCCTTCATGTACCTCGGTCTGGCCCGCGGCGTAGTCATGGCCCTGGCCGTCGCCATGCCCGGCTTCGTCTTCTTCGCGCTGCCGGCCCTCGAAGGTCACGAAGAGATCATGACCGGCAAACATCTGCCTACCTATCGCAACCTGCTGCAGGAAACCGCTCGACTGGCGGGAGACAACCCGGTTTTGTGTGTCGAAGATCTGTTGTATGGTATTCCGTTCTATACGGGAAAATCCTGGCCAACCTGGAACGTGCAACGCGAGCCTTCGTTCAATCAGGCTTTACAGACCAACTTCGACCGGTATGGAGACCAGGCCCTGCAGGAAACAGCCGCATCTGACTCCTGGTTGTATCTCATTCGCGACAAGGATCTCGGCCGCGTCGAAAACATCTCTCGCCGCAAAGCCGTACTCAAGTATCGACAGGCCAACTGGGGTGTCTACGCGCTGCAGCAAAGGCTGATCAGCGAGGAACCAGTTGTCGAAACCGGGACGGCAGCCGCCTCGACGGGCAGCACCGACCTATCTGTCGCCTCGGCAACCATACATCTCATCCCCGCCGCGAACGGCAGTGCCGCTCACGCACTCCTGCCGGCAACCTCGTCCATGGCGACCCCATCGACAGACCTCTACAATGAACCTCTGCCAACGCTCGCTTCATCCGCTCGAGTTGATACCGGCACCGTTCAGACCGGCACGGCCCCGACCAGTGCGGCGAGTCCTGGTCGCCTGCTGCCTGCAATTGCATCAGAAGCGGCTTCTCAAGCCACGGGAGCAACCGCGCCGTCGGCGGTTTCAACGAACACTGCCGTGGTCAAGCCTCTGCCGATGCTTCCGGCCAAAGCCGTCATCGACACCCTGCCCTCCCCCGGGGCCGCCACGAAGCAGGCACCCACCACGGCTTCGGGTCCCGCCAAGCCGCCG
>CAYYIY010000107.1:4524-11648 GCA_964472075.1 uncultured bacterium
AAGCCGCCGACAAAACCTCAACCACCGAAAAAAAATCCGTAACCAACACCCGGCCCGGAGTATCATACAAGCAACATCTCGCTGAGGGGCGAAATCGCGGTATGAATCGACGACAGTTTCTGCAGAGCTGCGGTGGTGTTTGCGTGTTGGCTGCCTCGGGGCTGACTCCCGTATTGTCTCTGGCCGGCGAGGCGACAGCGGAACCTCACGACGCTGAATACTGGGAACGACTCCCCGATGGACGCATCCGGTGCCTGCTCTGCCCGAACGGCTGTGTAAGAGCCCACGGTGAACGCAGCCTCTGCCGTGCGCGCGAGCCTCGTAACGGTGTGCTTAAATCGCTGGTCTGGGGCAACCCCTGTGTCCTGGCCCTCGACCCGATCGAAAAGTGTCCCTTGTTTCATTTTCAGCTTCCCGGGCCTGCTTTCTCGATCGCCACGGCCGGATGCAATCTGGCGTGCAGTTACTGCCAGAACTGGCAGTTCTCACAGAAGCCCCCCGAAGAAACCCGCAATTTTCCGATGCGACCGGCCGACGTGATAGCCAAAGCCCTCGAGTACAAGGCCGCGGGCGTCGCCTTCTTCTACACCGAGCCGACGATCTACATCGAATACATGAAGGACGTCGCGAGAGCCGCCCGTGAAAAGTCTCTGAAAACCATCATGGTCACCGCCGGTTCGATCAATGAAAAACCCCTCGCCGATGTCATCGAGGTTATTGATGCGTTCACCATCGGACTGAAAGGTTTTTCCGAAGAGTACTATCGCACCGTCGTCAAGGGTTCTTTGAAGCCGGTTCTCGCTGCCATCACCCAGGTCAAAGCCGCAGGGAAGCACTTTGAGCTGGTGAATCTGCTGGTACCGACGCTGAATGACGCGGAAACGGATGTTGAGCGCCTGACCGACTGGGTTGGCGAACACGTGGGCGCGGACGTGCCGCTGCATTTCACCCGCTTCAACCCCCAGTTTCAACTGAAATCGCTGCCGCAGACACCGGTGCCGGTACTCGAACGGTCGCGCCGAATCGCCCGCCGGAAGGGGTTGCGCTACGTGTATACCGGCAACCTGCCGGGCCACGAGGGGAACCACACCATCTGCCCGGGCTGCAATCACACGGTCATTGAACGTCTGGGGTTTCAGGTTCTGAAAAATCGACTTCAGTCGGGAGCCTGCCCTGACTGCGGCAGGAAGATTCCCGGCTCGTGGCAGTCATGACACTCTCAGGAGGAAATCGTATGCAGATTCACCATCGTCTAACATTTCGCCCGGCCTGTCTGTTCCTGGCGTGCCTTCTGATCGCGTCAGTTTCATCAGTCATCGCCGCGCCGAAGATTCCGCTTGAGCTGGAAGAGATTCGCGAGGATATATCCCTGCTCAACCTGCTTCGTGGTCTGTATCTCTCGAAAGAACAACTCGGACAGATTCTGGAACTTGCCACCCAGGCGCAGACCGAGCGTCAGACGGCCCTGAAGCCGTTTCTCGATCGCAAAGAGCAGATTCTGGCCGACTTTCGCGATCTGCGCGACAGCCTGTATCTTGCCCCCGGCAACGAGAAGAAACCCCAGGAAAAAGCCCACCGGCTAGATCAGCAGATGAAGGAAGCGGTGGGCGGAGTCAGTGATCGCATCTACGCCCTCGAGGAAAAGGCTGCCGCGGTTCTGTCGTCAGCTCAGTTATGTATTCTCGATGACTTCAAGGCCTGTCTGATTCCCCCGAAAGATCTCGGTAACCCGGTGCGCGTCGGCCAGGCAGGCGCCGCCGAAGGGCTTCTGGGCAAGCTGACCGACCTGATTCACTGCGCGCCCGAATCGCTCTGGAAAGCACGCGGAGATCGCCTGCTGCAGCGAGTCGTTGAGAAACTCGAAGACAAATCGGGAGAAATCAGCCCGGCCCTGAAACAGGATCTCAATCGCCGACTGCACGAAATCGCAGCCAAAATTCGCGCCTGCAATGATATTGATTTCGCCGTGAAAAAGCATGATCTGGCCAAAGAACTGCTCGTCATCAACCCGGACAAAGGCTTGAAACACGGGCATCGCAAAAACGGCCCGGTCGCGCGCTGGCTTCTCAGCGACGTGACGATGCGCGTTCTGCCGCAATGGATCAAAGCCATGGAGAACACGGACTTCACGGCCGGCGACACGGACTCGAATGATCAACCGCTGGCACTCGAACAAACCGAGGCACTGGCGAAGCTGTTGATGACCTTGCGTCAGATGCATCAGAAGCGCATCAAGGCCGGCGCACGCCTGCCGGAGTACGAAACCTTCGTCGCCCCGGTAAAGAACGCCCTGCAGGGGCATGACCTGAAAAAACTGCTGCAAGCCGTCAGTGAGATCGCCTCTTCCCTGAGCCAGGCTTCGCCGGGTCATGATGTGGTGAAACTGCTGTCACAGTGCGCCCGCGGCTATGCCAAGGTCATCGGGTTGCCCCTGTTCAACCCGCAACAAGACCCGTTCGGTCTGGCTGAAGAGTTGAAGGCGGCAGCAAAACGAACGGATCACGCTGCCGCCGCGAACGAACTACAGAAGATGCTTGGCGTTCTTCAGGAGTTCAAGCGTCCTTAAGCGTCGAAATGCTCGATGCCGCAATCTTCAGGAGTTCACCCTCCGTCGCCATCATCGACAGAATCGAAGCCTCAACCCGTGAACCCCGACCAACACACACCCGCGCCTCTCGCGACTGAATCGCCCTACGGCGCGGCCCTGGGTGTAGCCTTCATCGGCGGTCTGTATGCCAACATCGTGCAGGTTGCGCTGATACGTTTTCTTCTCGGCACGTTCTCCGGCACCGAAATTCATCTCGGAATCTTTCTGGCAGTCTGGCTGCTCGGTATCTCGCTCGGCGCCGCCGCCGGCATGCTCGCTCTGCCGCACCCATCGTGGCTTCTGGTCGCCCTTGCGGCCCACCCCTGGCTGGTCGTGTCAGGTATGCCCGCCCTGCTGGCGACTTTTCCGATCGTGCAGGGAGGCATTTTCTCGCTCGGCTCTCTGATCGTCATCACCCTCATCGTCCTCTTCCCTGCCGCATTTCTTCTGGGGTGGCTCTTTCCGACACTCATCGCGTACGGCCGCTCGGTTCTGGGCCCTCTGTACGCAATCGAAGCTCTGGGAAGCTTTGCCGCAGGCCTGCTGTTATCGATGGTTCTCGCCGGGCGCGCCCCGCCGGCGCTCACCCTGATCGCACTTCCATGTCTCGCCCTCACCGCCCTGGCTCTTCTGCATCATCGCCAACGACTCGTACACGCGCTTCTCATTCTGGCGCCACCCTTAATCGCGATCTTTGCGCCAACGCTGACCCACCATTTCGATCAACGCATCTGGGGCCTGTTTCACTCAGGGCAAACCCTGGTTCAGACCTTTGAAACCCCGTATCAGAGCGTGGCCGTCGGGAAGTATGAAGGTCAGTATTCTCTGTTCGCCGACGGAGCGCTGGCAGCCGCCTGGCCGGACCAGGTGCGTGCCGAAGAAAAAGTTCACACCTTCGTCAGCGGCATTGCCGACCCCCATCGTCTGTTGCTCATCGGGTGCCCGACCCCTGATGTCCTCGCCGAGTTCGCGAAGTATCCGCTGCATCTGGATGTCGTCGATCTGGACAGTGACCTGATGTCGTTTCTCGCTTCAGCCGCTGACTATCGTCCGAGTCATGCAAGCGCATCGATCGCCTTTCATGCGGGTGACCCACGGCGTTTTGTCACAAGCCGACCGCTGTCGTATAACGGTATTCTGCTGTTGTCCGCTGATCCCGTCAGTTTGTCGGCCAACCGCCTTTTCACGGTTGATGCCATGAAAGAGTATGCCGCGGCTTTAGCGACTGGAGGCCTGTTTTCCTTCTCTCTGACCGGTACGGAAAACTATCTCGGCGAAGAGATGGAACAATCGTTGCTCTCAACTTATCAGACCGCTCGCAGTGCCTTTCCGGAAATCTTCGTTCTGCCGGGTGACCCGATCACCTTCTGGTGCGCCCACTCGGCTGCGGCGTTGGCGACAGACCCGGCAGCGCTTGCCGCGCGCTTCACGAGCCGGTCGCTGACAACGGTCTCCTTTTCCGCGCTCAGTTTCCGCAATCTGCTGCTGCCATGGCGGGTACAGGAACTGCAACACTGGCTGCAGCGCTCCGTTCCTGCGGCGCAGAACACTGATCTCCTGCCGAGCGCCTTTCCCCAACAGCTTCGTCTCTGGAACGTCTACAGCGCGTCAGGCCTGGGAACGCTGTTGAGCCGGGCGGCGTCTCTGACATTTGCTCACTGTGTCTGGCTGCTCATCGCGGTCCTGCTGATGATTGCCGGTGTTCAGAAGCTCGCTGCCCGCAGTATCGCTCGGACAGTAACGGTTCATACCTCTGCCGGCACCACCGGAGCTACCGGGATTCTGGTCGAGCTGGCCTTGATCTTTCTCTATCAGGTTCGCTGCGGCGCCCTGTTTCATCTGCTCGCCCTGTTTTTCGGCCTATACATGCTGGGGCTGGCGGCCGGTGCCCGCCTCGAATTGTCCGATCGAGGATTTCGCAGAAAGCGGCTGCTGTTCTCAAAAGCCGTACAGCTTTCCGCCATCGGCATCGGCTTTCTCGCGATCGCCGGACCGGTGGCGGCTGTCGGCTGGTGTACAAGTGCATCGATCTTTTTATTCTCTCTGGCAGCTGGTTTTGAGCTATCGCTTCTCGATCGTCTTCAGCGCGGTCACGGAATGACGTCGGGACGTTCTGCGGCATCGCTTATGGTCAGTGATAACGGTTCGGCCGTGCTGGCAGCCCTGGTAAGCGGCCCGATTCTGTTGCCGGCAATCGGAATCTCGGGAGTGCTGCTATTAGCCTCTGTCGCCATTTTTGGCAACATGCTTCTCGTACTTTCGGGGTTAAAGACCGACGACTGAGACAAAAACGACGGAAGCCGAGCGTTAGATCTTGTATTGTCGCCAGCGCAGCAGGCCGAACACCACGAGATAGGTGACGAGCGCGCAACCGCCGATGACCGCCAGGTCCTGCCGGATGTCAACCTTGCTGAGATCGAGAAACAGCGCTTTTTTCAGCGCCCTCGAGATGTAGGTCGACGGCACCAGCCAGGCAAAACGGCGCAACACTTCGCTCGTCTGACTCAGATTCGGAACCAGTTGAAAGATCATGAACAGCGAGGTTCCAAACGCATTCACCGATGCCTGACTCGAAGCCAGCAGCGAGATCAGCAGACCCAGAAACAGGCAAAACAGCGAACTCATCAGGACGATCAGCCAGAAATAGACCTGGTCGCCAAGCCACTTGTTGTTGATGAACACCATGGTGACCACGGTAAATATAATCAGAATCAGACCGAACAGACTCTTGCCCACAATCAGTTCGTTGGGACGAATCGGGGTCAGAAACAAGGCATGCAGGGTGCGGCGTTCCTTTTCTTCGACCAGCGAGATCGGCATGCCCAGAAAGCCGACCATTCCCATGGCCATGAGAATCAGCATCGGGAAGAAATCGCTCGAGAATGACCGTTCGCCATCTTTCGCTCCCCCCACCGGCGACAGCTCGACTTTGATGGGAAGATGCGGCTCAGGCAGATGAAAGAACTTGCGAATTTCCTGCTCAAAAACGCCCTTGAAGCGCTCAACCATGAATTCAGACAACCCGGTCGGATGAATCAGCGTTAGTGTGGGCGTCTCGCTTGCCGACGCAGAAGCCGTCGCCAGAGCCGGCAGAATCACGCCGAAACCAATATCCCCTTCGAGCAACCGGGCCTCGAGTTCCGTGCGACTTTTGAAGAACGAGATCTTGACCCCGAAATCCTTTTCCGATAATCGCCCAAGAAACGGATGGTCAGACGCTCCGAGAATGCCGATCTTCGGCAGAATGGTCTTGCTGCGACTTTCCGTGTAGATGCCGGAAAAGATGAGCGAAAGCAGAATGGGGGTAACCACGATCAACAGAACCTGATAGTTCCGAAAACCGTCGAGAATGTCTTTTCGCAGGATCGCCCAGACGTTGCGGGTGCGAATCATGCTACCCCCTCTCCGTCGTTCTGCTTCCACTGGTCGCCGGTCAGCTTCAGGAACACCTCTTCAAGAGTTGCTTCCTGAGAGTGAACCCGCAGGACCCGACCTTGTTTGAGTTCGTTCGCCAGAAGCGCAGCGCCGGCAGAATCGTTCAGCGGAATTTCAAATACTTCAGGCGCTCTGCCTGTTTCAGGCACAAGGGTCACCGCCATGGTCGCGCGCCCGAATTTCACGCGAAGCATCTCCGGCGTATCGATGGCGACGATCTTGCCCTGATGCAGAATTGCGATGCGGTCGCAGAGGCTGTTGGCTTCTTCCATGTAGTGTGTCGTCAGAAAAATGGTCGTTCCCTCCGACCGCAGACGGTCGATCAGGCGGCGAATCG
This sequence comes from uncultured bacterium, assembly GCA_964472075.1. Classification (GTDB taxonomy): domain Bacteria; phylum Muiribacteriota; class Ozemobacteria; order Ozemobacterales; family Ozemobacteraceae; genus CAYYIY01. Next base: position 10,884 of record CAYYIY010000107.1, read on the forward strand.
CCAGGGCGGAATGCGGATCAAGCGCGGATGTAGGCTCATCGAGGAAAAAGATGCGCGGACGATGCAAAATGCCGCGCGCAATCAGGCACCGCTGACGCAGACCGCGACTGAGATTCACAGTCTGTACCTGCATGTGTTCTTCGAGTCCGACCAGCCCGATCACTTCTTTGATTCGATTTTCAGGCAGCCCGTACAGACGGGCGAAGAGATCGAGATTCTGCCACACGGTCAGGCGATCATAGAGATTCTGGTGATCAGGAACCACCCCCATAACCTCTTTGATCGCATCTCGTTTTTCGACCGTCGGCATGCCGAGTATTTCGACGGTCCCTTCATCTGGTGGAATTTCACCAATGATCATGCGAATCGTCGTTGTCTTTCCGGCGCCGTTCGGGCCGAGAAAACCAAAGATTTCTCCGGGCTTGACCGAGAACGACACGCCATTGACGACGTCCCGATCTCCGTATCGTTTTTTCAGCCCGTTGACGATGAGCGCGTGTTCCATATCGACAGAGGGTAGCGAAATCGCACCGCACATGCAAGCATATCAGAGCAACCGCTCACCAACCGCTCTCTATTGATGATCGCCTGGTAACGATCCTGATACTCCCGGATTCGCACGATAGGACTTTCACAAGGCAGGACTCAACAATCAAACCCGGCAGGATCCACATCACGAAAACAGGCAACACCAGTGAGTGCAAGTATGAGTCTTCATCGTGTCGTTTTCTTCGCGGTGGTTTTGTTGACACAATAAATTCGGTA
>CAYYIY010000108.1:0-11175 GCA_964472075.1 uncultured bacterium
TTGGTTTATCAAACATGGCGATCAAAAGCGATTTCCAGTTCGACCTTGGTATAAGAGCAAGGCCAATCCATCGTTTCCAGACGCTCTTGCCGGAATCCGGCATCAAATCTGGACTCAACGAATTTCGACAACTGTGCTCGACCACCCTGAGTTTCATAAAATCACCGAGCACATGATAGAATCACTGGCGAGGGCTGCTTAAATGTACGAAAGTTCACCAACGATATCTCAGATTTTGCGCTCGTACAAGAGATGTGCGCAGCCGACATTTCAGTGCTCATGTATGAAAAATCCGACACGGAAATGCGGTATGTCGGGAAAATGTGAAAAAAGATTTTTGTTCCGCGGATATTGAGGGTTTAAAGAATGAAGAAAATGCTGGTGGTCGGTGATCACTATGAACTACTTTCATTTTTTTATGATTTGATGACAAAGCTCGAGCTTTATAAACGGGTGTTTATTGAAATATTTTATTCAGCTGGGAATAAAAACCCGTTGAGATTTGAGAATTTGACGAAAGGATGTATAGATTTTCGAGTTTCCGAGCATGTGCAGTATGCGAGAAGCTTCCAACTGTTGTTGTCAATACATTGTAAACAGATAGTTCCTAAGGAAATTGTGGAATCAGTGAAGTGTTTTAATTTGCATCCGGGTTTTAATCCATATGGAAGAGGGTGGTATCCGCATATATTTTCCATAATAGAAAAACGCCCCGTTGGTGCGACTTTACATATTATGGATACTGAAATCGATCATGGTCCGATAATCGATCGGCTTGAAGTTCCAGTGTACAGTGATGATACATCTTTGGAGGTTTACGAAAGGATTCTGGAGGTCGAAAAAAAGCTACTTGAAAAAAATCTGCTTAAAATAATCGAGGGAAGAGAGTCGTTTTTTCAACCTGAAGAAGAGGGTGTTGTGCGAACCATTAAGGATTTTAAGAAATTATGCAAGCTTGACCTTAAATCGGTTGATACATTTGAATCACATTTGAATATATTACGTGCTTTGTCGCATGGCGATTTTTTCAACGCATATTATACCGACCAAAATGATATAATTCGTGTAAAAGTTGTTCTTAAGAAAGAGAAGAGCTCCCAATGAATATGAAATCGCCGATGGTTTCAATTCTGTGTATAACTTATCAACATAAAACTTTTATTGAAGAAGCTTTAAATGGTTTCATAAGTCAAAGAACAACATTTCCAATACAAGTTATAGTGTCAGAGGATTGCGGATCGGATGGCACTCGAGAACTATGCGAAACATATGCAAACAAACATCCCGATTTGTTTTTCATACTGAATAATACTGAACGTTTAGGGGTTACGGGGAATTACATTAGAGCAATACATCATGCTACAGGCAAGTACGTGGCACTGTGCGAAGGCGATGATTACTGGACAGACCCGCTGAAGCTGCAGAAACAAGTCGACTTTCTCGAATCTCACCCCGAGTATTCAATGTGCTTTCACCCTGTGAAGGTGCTGAAAAATGATACCGGCGAAATCGTCGACGATTTTATCACCCGCGAGGTTCCTGAAACGACCGATATTTGCGAGCTGGCGAAGGGAAACTACATGCATACGTGCAGTGTCGTCTATCGCAATCGCCCGTTCGAACCCGGATTTGCAGAGGTTCTGAAAAAATCGGCTATAGGCGACTACGTCCTTCATATGTTCAATGCCAAACACGGCTTGATCAAAAAGCTCCCCGACTGCATGGGTGTATACAGGTTGGGTTCAGGCTTTTGGTCAGGTGCGAGTCCTCTTCGTAAATACATTTCGTCGCGCAAAGTGTGTCGTTCGCTCAAGCCCTACTTTGATAGTGAGATTCGGACTCGAATAGAGGGGCAAATTCAGCATTATACGCGACATATTCGCATGATCAGAGAAGATGAATACCAGCGACTCAGCAATGAAGAACTCCTCGAAAGAATCTTTCTTGTGCGAAACAAGCGTGAGTTTAAGGATATGCTGCGGGTGGTTGGGTCTCGAATTCAGCGACGCTTAGGTAAAGGGATTCGAGATGTGTCCGCGAAGGAAGAATCATGAGAGGGCTTCATCTTGTCTTTGTCATCGATCGAACGTACATTCAGCATTTTCTGGTGACAGCGAGTTCTTTGCTCCAGCATAATCAAAGTATCATTCGCAGGCTTTACCTGTTGTATGACCCTCACTGTATAAACCAGAGAAAACTGCATACAGGAATTGCACGACTTCTGAGAAGGTATGTCGTTGAAATTTGCCATTGTCCCTTTGATTCAAATTGTATTTCAGATTTGAAAATCACCCATCATTTGTCGCTTGCCACATATTACAAACTGCTTTTTGCTTGCCTTCTGCCGAAAGATGTTGAATGGGTGTTGTATCTCGACAGCGATATCATAAACTGCGCTAACCTCAATAGTCTCGTAACGTCTGCTTTGGATAAAAACACTCCACTGTACGCGGTTAACCATCGGTATACCCAGGAACAACTCATACGGCTTGATTTCATTGGCAGGCGATTTGAACGTTATTTCAACGCGGGAGTGTTGCTTGTTAACCTAAGAATGTGGCGAGAACGAGGGTATACCGAAGGCCTTCTGGAGACCGCAAGAAGGTATCACAATCAGATCCTGTGGCATGATCAGGATGTTCTCAATATTTTTTTCATGGATTCCTGGCAAGAAATGCCATACAAGTTCAACGCTTTCGGTCTTGACGAACATCCAGAGTGGCTTTCTGATGACCTGACGTTGATACATTATACAGGTTCGATCAAGCCGTGGCACATGTTTTGTCAGCATCCCTTGCAACAACTTTATTGGAGATATCGCAGGAAAGCGCCCTTGGAATTGCCTTTCTACGAAGATATGAATTGGTACAATATTAAAATCTGGTTGCGTTGCTATATGAGGCCGACATTTCTTAGATGGGTTAAGCAAACCATTTTTTGTGTGTGAAAATGCTTGAGAGATGAAACAAACATGATTGTACCCGATGTGCGGATATGAAAAAAGGACATCTGTTGAGAAGACTGTGGTTGGCTTTCAAGGTCGGAATATCTTCGTTTGTGGTTGATTCATCACCGGAAGTCGCCCATGAAAGTAGTCTGGGACAAGGGTATATCTCTTGTCGAGACACCTGCGAAAAAGCTTCTGCACAGGGATTAACAGTTTGTGAGTATGTTGAGAACCTCTGGAATATACGTGGTCAGACACAATTTGTCATTGATCGTTTATTGAGAAACGGTGTCATTCCACCCAATGGCTCAAGAATTCTTGAAATTGGTCCAGGCACCGGAAGATATCTGGAAAGGGTCTTGAAATTGTGTCGACCAGAATCATACGAGATATATGAAACAGCTTTGGACTGGTCTGACTATTTAGCGCAACAACACCCGGTGATAAATCGTAGGGCGGACGGATGTTCACTTTCGGGAACGGAGAGTCAGTCGATAGATCTGATTATGGCGCATGGAGTTTTCGTGTATCTTCCCTTGATTGTTTCTTACTCCTACTTTCAGGAAATGTGGAGAGTTCTGAAACCCAGAGGAGCGATTGTCTTCGACGTAATCTCGGAAGTATGTGTTCAGGAAAATCAGCTGATTAAGTGGTTGGAGAAACGGGAATGGTACCCGGTTCATTTGCCAAAGGGTCTTGTCGAAAGATTGTTTATTCAACATCAGTTAGAACTGCTTGAAACATTCATCGTTCAGTATGGCCCCGCTACATCTGAATACCTTGTATTCAAGAAAAGATTGTGCTAGCTGTTTCATGATTATTGAGTCCTGTGCTGTCAGAGTCATGCCACACGTCACGGGATTATCCATGATTATGATAATGCTGGCATCAAGAGGGTGGACCTTCGTACTTGTTCGAATGAACCAGTACAGGAAAAGGCCGTTCTTCGGCCACAGTGAAAGGGGGACATTATGATGCTTTTAGGATGTGTGACACGTGACCGGGCAAATTCTTGAGACGCAATGAAAGCCAGCTCAATGATCACTTGCGTTGCCGTTGAATCTAACCTTTACTACCTAGTTAAATCCTGGCTGCGGTTATGATTTACAATCTTCTTCGCCGAGTCAGAAACCGTGTTTTGTATTCTTTGCGTTATTCAGATGCGCACGTCGATTCAAGCGCTTTTGTCACGCGCAACACGATTATCAAGGCCGGCGCTCGAATCGAGGCGGAGACGGTACTGATTGATTCGGTTCTGGGGGAACGTGTCTTTATCAATACTGGATGCAGACTTCACAATGTCAAGTGTGAGCACGATTCAGCCTTGTACGATGGCGGCACCTATCAGGATTGTACGATCGGACGCTTCACGTATATCACATCAAATGCCATTGTGAGTTGCGCGGATCTTGGGCGATTCTGTTCTATCGGGCCATCTCTGATCTGTGGTCATGGAGATCATCCGACGGATTTTATCAGCACTAGCCCCGTTTTCTACTCAACAATGAAAATGTGTGGGGTGACGTTTTCAGACGGGAACTATTTCAGAGAGAGAAAGCGAATTCGCATCGGTCATGATGTCTGGATAGGTGCAAGAGTCTTCATACGTGATGGTGTCAGCATTGGCAATGGCGCTGTTATCGGCGCAGGAGCCGTGGTCGTGAAAGATGTGCCGGACTTCGCCATCGTCGGTGGAGTCCCTGGGCGTATTATACGATATCGTTTTCCTGCAGAAAAAATTGAGAAGTTGCAGAAATTGCTCTGGTGGAACTGGCCTGATAATATGTTGAGGAGAGCGCAGCCGTTCTTTGTGCACTCTGATGTTGATAGACTTGTAAAATGGAGTGAAGAGGCAGGGCTTGCCGGGGAAAACGAGATAAATCAATAGAATATGTATCGCAGGAGGGCAGCCCATGAAAGGTGCACTACGGCTTCCAGCTCCCACTATCCAGAAAAAGACATGGCCGTGTAGAGTGCCTGAATCACAGCAGGAATGGGTTGAACGGGGACCGCATATTTCCGTTGTCATACCCTCGTTCAACCAGGGCGAATACCTCGAGGAGGCTTTGCGTTCGATTCTTCTGCAGGGGTATCCGCATCTTGAATTGCTGGTTATCGACGGCGGCAGCTCGGACAATACGCTGTCGGTCATCGAAAAGTACCGCGCGTGTATCGATTATGTCGTGAGCGAACCCGACCGCGGGCAGGCACATGCGATCAACAAGGGTTTTGCCCGAGCAACCGGTGATCTGGTCGCGTGGTGCAATGCCGATGATTACTACTACCCGTTTGCCTTCTTCGCCCTGGCTCAGGCGTATCTTGCCGACCCGACCGTCGATGTGTATTACGGAGACAAGGAACGCGTGCATGCGGACGGTCGTTTTCATTCGCCGTCACCTGCCGATGTGCCGACCCAGGAACACATGATTCCGTGGCCGTGCATTCACAGCGAGGTGACGTTCTTTCAGCGCCGACTCTTTGCAGTTGACGGCCTGCGTCTGAATGAGAGAAGGCGTCACTATATGGATTACGAATTGTTCTGGCACCTGATTCTGCAGAACCGGCGGTTCCTGCATGTGCCCGGCATTCGGGCCGCCTGGAGGCAGCACGCGGCGGCGAAGAGCAGCCGACAGGGAGATATTGCCACAGAAGAGGAATTTGAGATCTATCACTGGCTGTATGGACTGCCCGAGGTCACCCCGCGAGCGCGCGAAAAACTGCTGGTCGCCATGCAAAACAGCATCAGAACGGACTGGGCGCGGAATCGGCACGCCCTGCTGCGTCGGCATGCACGACAACTCGCACACCTGGCCGGCTTTCACGCCCTGCCCGCGGACATCGTGGTGAAAACGGCGCTTAGTTGTGTGCCATTCAACCTTGTACCGGTCGTGAAGATGCTGAATCGGCTGGTAAAGCGGAAATGAGAGAGGAAGTCTGATGTGACATTCGGAGTGTCGATCATTGTTCCGACCTGCAGCCGTCCGCGCGAACTGCGCACGTGTCTCGAGATCGTGCGACAACAGAGACGGGAGCTTGCGCGCGACCTGCAGACCGAGCTCATCGTGACGGATGACTCGCGGGACGACGAGACGGAACGGCTCTGCCGATCGTTACCCGACATTCGGTACACGCGAGGTCCGCGTCGCGGACCGGCGGCGAATCGCAATCACGGCGCGCGAGCGGCGACCGGTACCTGGCTGGTGTTTCTCGATGACGACGCGCTGCCGCGCGACGGCTGGTTGGCGGCTCTGGGCCGAGCCATGGCGCAGACTTCGTGCCGGGTGCTCGAGGGAAAGGTCGTGTCGGAACGAGTGCTGGGCGATGAAGAGCACGCGCCGGTGAACCTGACGGGCGGCCTGCTTTGGAGCTGCAATCTGGCCGTTCGGCGCGAGTTGTTTGCGAGTCTGGGCGGGTTTGACGAAGGCCTGCGCGGCGCCCATCTCGAAGATGTGGATTTGCGTCTGCGACTCGAGGCGGCGCGTCTGCCGTGGGAATTTGTACCGGAGGCCGTGGTGTATCACCCGCCCAGGAAGCTGAAAGCGTGGTATCAGATTCCATGGCACATGGAAGCGGATATCTATCTGGCGAGAAAACACGGCCTTGCGTTCGCACGCTGCAGTGCGAATCCCGTGGTGCTGTTCCGGCACTGGCTGCGTCGAGCGCTGCATGCCCGTACTGTGCTCGGGTTATGGAAGTATGCCGGGCGCGGCTGTGTGTATGCGCTCGCCGGCGTGTTTCTGACGCCGCTTTGGTATGTGAAGGCGGCGCGCCTCATGCGTCGATCAGCAGGTGTTTCAAGCGCCGGCCGAGAGTTCGCAGACGCGCCAGAACGCCCGTGCGAGAACAACAGGCGTTGATCTGCAAAAATTCTTCTTTTTCGGATGCGCTTAAATAATTGAAGAACAGCTCGTCGACGGGACGGCGGCCGTCAGGCTTGGTGCCGGCCCAGTGAATCAGCGGCGGTGTTCGGCTTTCATTGCGCCAGAACGACTCGAAATCGTCGGGGTAGTCGCCCGCCCAGGAGGATTCAAAATGATATGGCGGCAGAGTCAGATTGATGATCGGCACCCGCGACTCGTGGACGGCGAGCACGACCCCCGGTTGTTCATGATACGGGTTGGTGAGGCAGGTATAGGGAAACCGTGATGACAACGAGCGAAGCTCGTCGACCGACTGGTACAAGACCCGATCGCAGGCAAACTGCCCGGTGTTGAAGACGTTCTTCTGCCAGTTCGTGGATCGGCCGGAGAACACCGGCAGGCTCTCGGGGGTGACGGTATGATCGGCGTTGCGCCAGTGACTGCAGAAGGTGATGAAACCGGAAAGATTCTGAAATACCGACTCGGGATTGCGCAGAAACACGATGTCGGTATCGACAAAGAGATAGTTCGATTGCAGTAAACAGTGGTATTTGCGAAAGGTGCCCTTGGCGTGATGTTCGTCGAGCCAGTCGAACAGAGCCGGATTCTCGGCCCACACCGCGTTGTTCGGCAACGTGAAACGGGTGAGATCGAAGGGGATCACCTCGAGCGGCAGGGAACAGCCGACGGCGCGCAGCGAGCGTTCCATGGCCAGAAACGGAAGCCGGACCCGACTGTTCGCCAGCGTGATGATTTTTTCAAGCCGCATGTTCGCATTCCTTTCGAGCGGTCTCTCGGGACTGGGCGAGAAGCAGACGATAGCCTTTAATGTACATGAGATGTCGCACGGGTGTCACGAAGTGTCTGGCGACTACGCGGCGGTAATCGACATCGCTTTCGAAAAAAAACTGGCGCCGCGTGTTGATGACGTAAGTGTCGGCGGGCAACCCGACCGCGCCGGCATGGGTGAACAACAGGTTGACCATGGTCTGTTCGATGACCCACGATCGGCAGGGCGGGTGCCAGTCTGAGACGACCTCGCAGGCGAGATCGACATCGAGAGACCCTTGCGGAATGTACAAGAGACCGGAGTTGAGAGTCGGGAAAAGACGCAGGCCGCGGCGTGCGGCTTCGGCTGCGACCCATGGGTCTTCCGGCGCCTGCATTTCCTCCTGCATGAAGAGGGGCTTGCCGAGGGATCTTTGATGAAAGATGTCGCGGGGATTTCTGAAAACCAGGACATCCGAATCGCCGTAGAGAACATCGCCTGTCTTCTGCAGAGTCAGCAGGAGCGCCAATTTCTTGCCGCATGGATAGTGCTGATAGAGACGCAGGAACCCTGGGTGGTTCAGCAATTCCGGTGCGATCGCCTGGTTGGTTTCGCGTATTCGGGCGGTGGGAATGATGGTATGAAGCTCACACTGAGCGGTGGAAGGAACCGGTCCATCGACGAAGAGGCAGGGAGTGAAGTCTTCCGACAGGAACCTCGACCAGCTCCAGAGCGCCCAGTAACCCTCTTGCAGCATGTCAGGGGTCGTCAGGACGGCAGCCACGTTCGCACCTTCTCGGCTCGCAACCGGGGCAAGCTGATGAAAAGCCCGCTTGACAGGGAAGTGCCTGTGTCTCTGAAGATGCCAAACAGGGCGAGTGAAAAGGCGGCGAACAATGGATGACAAAAGGTTCACTTTGCTGATCCGGTCGCTTCGTGTATTGGAATAAACTCGTACAAATAAAACGCATTGCCGATGCGGGTCAGGCGGGCACGGTCGAAATGCTGTTGAAACACGGATTTGGGAAATGGATTGGCCTGCTTGAACCAGCGTTCGACGTCATCAAGAAAGGTGGCGGACGGCCAGACGCACCACCCGATGCGAGAGTTTTGTTCCGTCAACAGACCGGCATCGAAGGGCTTGGGGAAGCCGGTGAGGAAATACACCTGTCTACCCACCGGCGCAATGTCATAAAAATAGTAAAACCCCATCTGGAAGAAAATCCCTCGATAGTTCTGATCGCGAAACCCGCGCTGAGATTGCATGATGTCGATAAGCTGACGATGATTTCGGGCCTGATCGGGAGGGAAATACAGATATTCTCCGTTGGGAAACACGACCTTTTCAGTACATACGGGAGGCCTGGGAAAAACGAGGTTTTTGGCTGAGATTGCCAACGGCCAAAAGAACAAGAACACCAGGATCAGCCGGGCGATCGGAAATGATTTGACGTGCAGCAGACTGAAAAAGGCGAAAAGAACGGCATAGTCGTATTGCCACAGCAAATAGTGTTGGCGAAAGAGAGAGAGACAGCCGAGAATGTAGAAGACGGGAAGAAGCAGATAGGTGCGGCCTTCGACCGACCTACGCTGACGATAGATCTGCGCGAGAAGAACCACCGTCATGGCAAGGCCCGTCAGGATGGGAAGCTGTTTGTATACGAGATACCCGAGATCCATGAATCGGAAAGGATTGCCGAACCCGCCGAACGACGCATAGCTTTCGAGAAAATAGATCGGGAAGACCATTTCCCATGCAATATCGGATGAGTAAGACAGAAACGCCCAGACGATGAAGAAGAACTCGAAGATTCCCGCGCTGAGCATGATGATGACATACGATCGTACAAGGAGCATGAAATCTGATTTCTGTCTATGTCGGTATTCCAGAAGATCGAGTATCAGGGAGGCGACGGCCAGCATCGGCCCGACCCCGAACTTCAGCCACTGCAAAGCTCCGAACCATGCCCCCACGAGAAGATTGCGCGGCGTGTTGCGATTCGGGTATGAGGTCCAGAAGAGGACGGCGGCAAACAGCAGGAAGCGTTCGATCAGGGTATAGTTGCCGAAAAAACAGCGAAATCGCAGACTGCAACAGACGATGATGAGTGAGAGCAGCAGGCGTGACTGAATGTAGCGACAGGCGAGCTTGAGTACGACCAGCTGTGCGAAGACACTGAGCATCAGGTCGAACCAGAACAAGGCGATGACCTTGTTGGCGAAGAGTTGCGAGAAGTGCCGAAACAGGGTCGGAAAAAGAGGGCCGTACTGGTAAAAAATGTCCGAATACAGCCTGCCGCCGGAGTTTAATGTGTTGATGACGCACAGGTTCAGCGTGGTGTCGCTGCTGAAAATTTCGCTGTTGAGGGTATAGGCGGGCCAGAAATGGAGTTGGCTGAAACCGACTGCCAGGTTGAAGGCGATGACTGCGGCAATCAATGTCCAGGAAGGGCGTGGGGAGTCATTCATGCAGGAAGAGACTTCCATGCTTCACCTGCAAGGCCGGGGTAAAAAAGGGCGCATGCCGATTAGAGATCCTGTCTATGATAGTCGCCCATGGTCAGGAGTTTTTCCATTAGGACGTGCAATACGATGAACAGATATCGACTTCCCATTTCCTGCAGCTTCAGCGCAGAGGTTCCGATCTGGCGATTATTCCAGGAAATGGGGATGACCACATACGAGTACCCGCGAACCAGGGCTTTCAACGGCAGTTCGACGGTAAGATTGAAATGCGGCGAAATGAGCGGACGGCAGCCGTCGATGACGTGCCGACGATAGCCTTTGAAGGCGTTGGTGATATCATTATACGGAATGCTGAACACCAGACGAAGCACGTTGTTGACAAATCGATTGATGAACTTTTTCAACCGCGGATAGTCGATAACGTTCGACCCTTGAATCCAGCGCGAGCCGAACGCGCATTCCGCCTTGTCTTTCAGAATTCGATAATACCTGACCAGATCATCGGGCGAGTCAGAGCCGTCGGCCATGGTGATTACCACTGCGTCGCCGGAATAGTGGTCGAGGCCGCAGCGGACGGCGTAGCCGAAGCCGTGACGCCCGGTATTATGGACGAGGCGAACTCGGGAATCGCGCTGCACAAACGGTTCGACTTCCGCCACCGTCGAGTCGGTGCTTCCATCTTCGTTGCGGGCTGGAATGATAACAGATAGTTTCATCTTTTTCGCCTTTTGAGGTGTTGCCTCTGCCGATCAATTCTTTTTTCTGCCGCAGAATAGAACGAATGCCCTGTGCGGCTCGAGAGACCTGAAAGTGGACATGATCACGTTTTCCAGCGTGTAGTATATGGGAAGGCCGAGTTTCAACAAGGCGCTTCCGACGTATTGATATTCAAGCGTCATATACTCGCGTGAAACCTCGAAGCCGGCGGCGGTGATGAGAGCGGCGGTTCGTCGCGGATCGATCGGCTGTTCGTTTTTCGTGACTCCGGAGGAGATGTAGAAAGGGGATTGCCGGTCGCGGAACAGCCACATAAACGGATTCTTTCGATTCGGATCGAAGCTGACAAAACTGCCGCCGGGTTTCAGGACACGAAAGGTTTCTTTCAGAAGAGGTCTAGGGTCGGGAAGATGGTG
>CAYYIY010000109.1:0-10676 GCA_964472075.1 uncultured bacterium
TCTCATACGCCGAGTGTTTCGGCTACACGCCAGTAGGGATCAGCGTTCGGCCTGTTCAGACACCTCACCGAGAGTTGCTGCAACGAACATCTCTCTCGGGTGTTCAGTGCAATTGTGCGGGCCCCGGCAGGGTGGGGGCACGTCGATCGGTGTCGCTGGAATCTTTGTCGCACGGCTCTTTCAGAACCTCAACCAGGCAGGCTCGAAGTTCTTCGAGAGAATACGGCTTTCTGATCGCATGCGCGAATCCGTAGGTCTGGCAGTCAGTCATGATCGTGTCTTCAGAATACCCGCTCGAAACGACGACACGGGCATCAGGCGCTTTTTTGAGAAGCTTCTGCACGGCCTCCGCGCCGCCCATCCCTCCAGGGATCGTCAGATCCATGATCACAGCTCGATAGGGAACTCCGGCGGCATCGGCCTCGAGATACCGTTCGATCGCTTCTCGGCCGTCAACGACGACAGATATTGTTTGTGACTATATCAATGTAAAACCGATACAGCCAGTGAAATCAGTGCAAAAACGGTGACAGGATTTCATCAGAGCAAGTCACCTGCCGCCGAGATGACCGGCGAGAAACCCGCTGGCGAAGGCCCACTGCAGGTTGAAGCCGCCGCAGGGCCCGTCGAGGTCGAGAAGCTCGCCTGCGAAAAACAGGTTTTGAATCAGGCGACTTTGCAGGGTTTGCGGATCGACTTCCTTGAGCGAAATCCCTCCTCTCGTGACCATGGCTTGTTCCCAGCCGTCATGCCCGACGATCGTCAGGGGCATCGCGACGACCAGTCTCAGCAGTCGATCGCGTCGGCTCGCGGGGACGGCGTGCAGAGAGAGACTTGCATCAAGATCTGCCAGTGAGCACAGTTCGCGAGCCACCGAAGGCGCAGTCATGGCGGACAGCCGGTGATGTACGGTCTGCCCGCTATCTGCCGCGATGGCGGCGCGCCATTGTTCGCGCATCTGCTCTTCGTTGCGACCGCCGACAAGGTTGATTGAGACGGCAACCTCGCCGTGCTTCGCCAGGAGGGGCGTGATCTCTCGCGCCACATCGAGAACCAGCGGCCCGCGAATTCCTTTGTTCGTGAAGATCAGGTCGCCGGTTGCGGCGAGCCCCCGCTTGCCGGCTATGCGCAGTTCAGCATGGCCGATGGTGTCGGCTCGACAGCGGCTGACCCAGGTTTCCCGTGTATGCAACGGCACCATGGCCGGAAACAGTTCGGTGACGGTGTGCCCGACCGATTGTGCCAGACGGTATCCGTCGCCTTCGGAACCCAGCGACGGATATCCCAACCCGCCTGTGGCGAGAATTACATTTGAAGCGTGAAAGAAGTGTTCGGCCGTGTGTACGCCGGTGATCCGATCTTCGTCGCGGGTGAGCGCGGTCACTCGCGACGATGCGTGAAACTTGATGTCGAGACGCTTCAGTTCCTTTTGCAGCGCTGTGACGACCGTGAGGGAGGAATGATCGGTCGGAAACACGCGTCTTCCATCGGGAGCGTGGGTTTGTACTCCCAATTCGGCCAAAAAAGCGCGCAAGGCGTCTGAGGAAAAAGCCCGCAGAGCCGGAAGCATGAATCGACCGTGCCTGCCGCAACAGTCGACAAAATCATCAATGGCGAGGGTGTTGGTCAGGTTGCACTTTCCGCCCCCGCTGGCTCGCAGTTTCGCTCCCGGCTGCGGCCGTTTTTCGATCAAGGTCACCGGGTGACCGATGCGCGCGGCAGTGATGGCTGCCGTCATGCCGGCCGGACCGGCACCCACGACGACAACGGTCGGTTTCTCGCTCTGCCGGACCTGCGGTCTGTGTGTCATCAACCGGAATCATACACGATATTGGAGCTGATTCATCCATGTTTTGGGATAGTTTTGAAAACCAAAAATCAGGTGCGTTTTTGATACGAACTCGCGACCGAACCGTATATCAGTGTCGTATCCAGAGAGAATGTTACAAGAAAAAAGCAGGGGTACGTTGCCTGTATTCGTTTGTCTGTGTATACTGGAATACGTTCGATCAAAATTGTTTTAACCAGGAGGAATGAAGTGAAGCGTTGGACTATCGTTTGTACGGTGCTCGCGGTTCTGTGTTGTGCTGCCGGATCGTGGGCAGCCACGGGGATGACGGTCAAGGCCACCAAGGGCTTTGACACGACTCTCCAGATCTCGACGGATAACGTTGCCATCAACAAGACCGAAGTTGCCGGCCGCAATGTTGTTACCGTCAGCCTTCCCAACACCACCCCGTCCTTCGACAAAGGGGCTCCCGAACTTCCCCGCCTGACCGCTCTGGTCATGGTTGACCCGCGCCGCGACCCGATCTTCAAGGTCGTCAAAGGCACCATGCAGGTCATCAATCTTGATGCCGCCGTCATTCCCAGCCGCGGCAACTTCACCCGCGATATCGATCCGGCCAACGTGCCCTACACGTTCGGCGAAGTCTACAACCAGGATGCCTGGTATCCTTCCGACAGCGAAATGGTGAAGATGGGCCGCCCGTTCGTGTTCCGCGATGTGCGCGGCGTCACCCTCGATGTGACCCCGGTGCAGTACAACCCGGCGAAGAATCAGCTGCGCGTCTATCGCAATCTGAGCATTGCCGTCAGCACCACCAATACTTCCACCAACCCGGTGTCTTTCAAGGGCATCTCCAAAACCTGGGAACCGATCTACGCTCGCGCGTTCATCAACTTCCGCCAGACCTCCAGCCGCCTGCCCCGCCTCGAAGAAAATGGCCGCCTGCTGATCATCTGCGCCGACGAATTCGTCGATGCGATCATGCCGTTCATCGTCTGGAAGCAGAAGTGCGGCATTGAGGTCAAGCTGGCCAAGATGAGCGAAGTCGGTGCCACGAACACCGATGTCAAGGCGTACATCCAGAAGGAATATGACCTGGGCAAGCTGACCAACATCATGCTGGTCGGCGACGCCGAGCAGATTCCGACCAATAAGGGTGTCAAGGAAATGGCCGATTCCGATCCTTGCTACACCAAGCTCGCCGGTGACGATCACGTTCCAGATGCGATCATCAGCCGCCTTTCCGCCAACACCAAGGAAGAAGTGGCCTACCAGGTCGCCAAGTTCGTCAACTACGAAGCCTACCCGACCACCAACAACGTTGCTTGGTACACCAATGCCATGGGCGTTGCTTCCAACGAAGGCAACCCGACCGACTGGCAGTGCATGGAAAAGAACAACGCGGCCCTCACCGCCGCCATGTTCAAGAACTTCATCAAGGTCTACGATCCCAGCGCCACCAAGCAGATGGTTGCCGATGGCATCAATGGCGGCGTCAGCCTGATCAACTACCTGGGCCACGGTTCAGGCACCAGCTGGGGCACCACCCGCTGGTCGAATTCCGACATCGTCACTCTGAACAACGGCTGGATGCTGCCCGTCATCTTCGACGTGGCCTGCTTGAACGGCAAGTTCGTGAAGTTCACCGGTTTCGGTGAAACCTGGCTGCGCGCCGGGAACATCGAAAAGCCGGCCGGCGCCGTTGCCTATGCTGGTTCCACCACCAACATGGAATGGGTTCCGCCGATCAAGGTGCAGGACGAATTCAACCAGAACTACATTGCCAACCAGGTCTACAAGACCGTCGGCGGCATCTTCATCAACGGCATCATGAAGGGTCTCGAACTCTACACCACCGACCCGAAGAAATCGGGCGTCATGATGTATGAGCAGTGGCACCTGTATGGTGACGGCACTCTGAACGTCCGCTTCAAGGCTCCGGTCGCCATCACCGCTGAAGTTGCCGCTACCAAAGAAGGCGATACCGCGGCCGTGAAGGTCCAGGTCAAGGACGCTGAAGGCAAGCCGGTCGCCAATGCCCGCGTTGTGGCTTACACCGAACGCGTTGAAAACATGACCGTGCGCACCACCGATCAGGATGGCAATGCGACCATCGCCCTCAAGGCCGGCGCTGCCGGCGAAGGTTACATCACCGTGACCGGTACCGATCTGGTACCCGTTATCGATCAGAAAGTCACCTTCTAAGTTCGATCCGTAAACAGGCGGGCCGGGGATCACATCCCCGGCCCGTTTTGTCATCTCTGAGATAGGACATGCGAGGTGAAGGGGGCAAGCGGATGTTGTCGTTTTTAACGGCAGTGTCGTTCATTGCGAATGTGCAAAAATCGAGGTATGTCGTGAAAAAGGTTATGGCGCAAAAGGAGCGCCGCCCTCAGAAGAGGACGCTGACAGAAACGGGTTGTACCGGCAGATAACGATGCTGTTCGGCACGAATACGGTTGCGGGTTGCGTCATGCGTCAGCTCGTCGAGAAAACGAATGAGTCCCAGTCGGCGACCTGCTTCAAACAGACGCTTGTCTTCGTCGGAAAGCGAAAGGTACCGGTCGATAATTCCGAGAAGTCTCTGGTAATCAGTGGGAAGACGACCGCGAAGTTCGAGCAGCAGATTGATACGATGATCGCTGATGAACTCTGTCCTGATCTCAGACATTTCAGTCAGCAGCAGGCGAATCTCGCGGATGATTTCAGGTTCAGACAAAGGTTCGAAACGACCTGCCGCCAGATCTTCTGCCAGAGGAGTATTTTCGATGACGTAACAAGTACGCAGGCGCACATGATGTGGTTCGACTTCTCGTATGAGTCGCGCCGACTCGCGGGCGTGAACTTCCGTCCATCGACGGCCGCCAAGACCGGGCATGAGGTAGCAGCAGATCTCAAAGCCGGCGCTTCTCGCCTTGATACAAGCCGTTTTCTGTTTTTCGTGACTTGTACCCTTGTCGATGAATTGCAGGACGTCATCACTGCCGCTTTCGATGCCGATGTGAATCCGGCTCAGCCCGGCGGCATGCAGACGGTTCAATTGATCCGGCTTGAGGTGAAACAGGGTGTTGGCACGCGCATACGAGGTAATGCGTTCCACTCGGGGAAAATGCTGCTTGAGTGACTGCAAAACCCGTATCAGCTGATCGGTCGGCATGACCAGCGCATCGGCATCCTGCAGAAACGCGGTACGGCACTGCTGCAGAAGCGGATTTTGTGCGAGTTCTTCGATGTCGGCGATGACGTCATCGGCAGAACGCATGGAAAAAGGTGCGGCCTTATAAGCCGGGCAGAATCGGCAGCGGTTCCACGGGCAGTTGCGTACAAGTCGTATCAGCAGACTGTGCGCTTCACTCGGCGGTCGCAGAACCCCCTGTTCGGCCGTCACGGTTGAACCCCGGTTCGCTGTTCATATTCCTGCAGGCTGCGTTCGATCTCGCAACGGTCGTCGTCACTCAGTTCTGCCGCATGACGAGCGACATAGGCGGGGAAGAGGCGGAAAAAGAACTGCAACGGCTTGCTGCGCAGTTCCTGGTCCGAAAGCGGAGTCGTCGTGGCGGGAGGGAGAGTCGTGAGCAGTGACTGAAGCATGACGGCATCGTTGGGGTCGTAATCAGCCGGCCATTGGTGCGAAGACAGACGGCGGGCGGTCTCGGTGAGCCGGGCCAGTTCCTCCTGCAGGGCGGCAACCCCATGTCGAAGGAATAGGGGAGAAAGAAGCATGCTCATCGGAATCGTCGCTCCTGTCGATAAGGTGCCCGATACATGAAATATGCAGGCGATCTTCGGTGTAGAACGGCATCAACTGTGCCACAGGCACAGAAAAAGAACAAGTACTTGCACTGATGGGAACTTCGTGAGTAACCCGGGAAACTCTATTGACTTCGCCTCGAGGTACCTCTATGCTGTCAGTGTACACACAGAGAAGATCTGATTGATGCCCCTCAAGCCCCGGGGCAGGCCCTCGAGTAAATCGGTTATGAGCGATTCGGTGCAAACCCGCACCGGGTCGATATAAGCAAGTATGAAGTACCATAAGAAAGGGGACAGGAAGTGAAACGAGTTTTTTCAGTATTGGTCCTTGTTGTTCTGGTTTGTAGCGGGGCGTTCGCCGCGGAGATAACCTTCTCCGATGCGCGGAGCAGCGGTCTCCAGGTGGTTTCTGAGACCACGGACGGACCGGGCAATGTGACCCTGCACATGCTGTGTGCCATCGACAAGCTTCAGTCCTACGACGTTTCCACGCCCAAGGGCGAATTCACTGTTCTGCACACGCCCCAGTTCTATTTCGGCGGCGCGTACGGCGCTCCTCAGCTGCCGATCATCACCAAGCTGATTCAGGTTCCGTTCGGTGCTGAATTCAAGGTCGTGGCGAAAAACTACGATACCACCGAATACGATCTTTCCAAGTTCGGCATCACCAATCGCGTGTATCCCCGGCAGCCTTCCGCTCCGAAAGACGGCTCCGAAGTTCCGTTCGTGTATGAGAAATCCGCTTACATTCACAAGGGTTTCAACGGCCTGCCGCTGACCAGCATGCAGGAAGTCGGCACGATGCGCAATATGCGCCTCGCCCTGCTGACCATCGCCCCGATCAAATACAACGCCGTCGACAACAAGATCGCGGTGTACAACAACATCGAGTTTGAAGTGGTCATGACCGGTGCCAACCTCAAGAACGATCAGGCCGCTGCTGAAGCGTATTCTACCCCGGCATTTGCCTGGGCCGAAAAAATGGTCGTCGTTCCGAACTCTCTGCGCTTCAACGTGCGCAACGCTGCTCAGACCTATCTGATCATCACTGATCCGATGTTCAAGGATGCCATCGCTCCGTTCGCCGCCTGGAAGACCCAGAAGGGCTTCAACGTCGAAGTCGTGACGACCGAACAGTTCGGCACCGGCGCTGCCATCACCGAACCGCTGAAGGCATACATCCATAATCGTTACAACAATCCGACCGCCGAACAGCCGGCTCCCAGCTACATTCTGTTCGTCGGCGATCACGAACAGATTCCGGCGTTCAAGGGCCAGACTGGCGCTCACATCACGGATCTCTACTACGTGGCCGTGACCCCCGGCGACAACCTGCCCGATATTCTCTGGGGCCGCTTCTCGGCTCAGAATCTCGATCAGCTGAAGCCGCAGATCGAAAAGACCATGGAATATGAAGCCGGCAAGTTTGCCGATCCGTCCTTCATCAATGACGCGGTTCTCATCGCCGGTTGGGATGGCAGCTGGGCCAAGAGCCACGGCTGGCCGCACATCAACTATGCGACCAAATACTATTTCAACAAGGACAAAGGCTACAAGAACGTCAGCGCCTATCTCTCCGCCGGCTCCAATCAGAATGTCGCTGCGATTCAGGCGGCAATCGCCAAGGGCGTCAGCTACGTGAACTATACCGCTCACGGCTCCCAGACCTCGTGGGCCGATCCTTCCATGTCGATTGCTCAGATCAATGCTCTGGGCAACAAGGGCAAGTATCCGTTCGTCATCGGCAACTGCTGTCTGACCAACAAGTTCGAAGTCAGCACCTGCTTCGGCGAAGCCTGGCTGCGCGCCAAAGATTGCGGTGCGATCGGCTACGTCGGTGGCACGAACAGCACCTACTGGGATGAGGACATCTGGTGGGGCATTGGTCTGCACTCCATCGTGAAGCCGAACGATCAGGGCATTCCTCCGTTGAAAGAGAACACCGGCCCCGGCGCGATCGACGTGCTGTTCGACGGTTGCTCCAATGCCGCCTTCATGGTCGCCGGCAACCTGGCTGTCGAATCCTCGACCTCCAGCCGCAAAAAGTACTACTGGGAAGTCTACATGCTCATGGGCGATCCGGCCCTCAAAACCTACCTGCCCAAGTAAACTTAGACAGAGGGCCTGAGCACGAAAGTGCCCACGGCCCGAACGCACAGTCCCGCCGGCTCTGAATCTTGATTCAGAGCCGGCGGTTTCTTTTGGCGCCCACATCGGGGGCCGGCCTGGAGCGCAGCACCGTTACGTTACGATCGTGCAAGATAACGCCGATGCGAGAAGGGGCTTCGCGACGTTGTTTCGCGGTGGATGAGCTGGGACGTAACGCAAACGACGCGATCAGAGAAGTTTCAACATTTCACGAATCAGGAGAACGCAGGCGAAGACACTGACGATGAACAAGATGAGACCACTGACCATGGCCATTGACTGACTGACCTCTCGGCCGCGGTTGCGCATATACCCGGTCGTGAGGCTCAGATAGCCTTCCTGAAGCCAGAAACAGCTGAGAAGAAATCCACCGATCAGAGTGGTCCATCCGGGTTTCAACTGGTTCAGATTCAGAATCAGATCATACACCCCGTATTCCAGAATTCCACCGAAAAAGAGCGTGAGAACCCCGAGCAGAATAAACCCTTCGCCGAGGGTAAACGGACTGTCGTAAAGTACTAGCCCGAACAAGCGAATCTCTTTGAGTGAAGGCCTTCCGCATGTTGGACAAATGACAAAACGATCCGAAGAGTCACGGCGTGAAAATGGATGGTGGCAGTACCGACACGAAATGTCAGAAGCAGCCGATCTGGCGGTTGCCGGCCTCTGTGGTTCTCGATCATCATTCAACTGCATCTATGACCTGCGCAAGCTGAAGTCGGATTTACCAGTGCGATGAACCACGATCGGATGGCTTACGAACGTCGGCGTGTGGCCGCCGGAGTTTGATACGAAGGCAAGGACTTACTTCAGCGGGTAGAAACCTGCGAAGACCTGGCCGGCGACTTCGGCGAACTTGGCTTTCTGTGCGGCGTTCAGTTGCTTGTCTGCTTCTTTCTGCATCAGCTGCAGGTATCGCAGATTCTCGGTCTGGACATCGATCGGATATCCCTTGATGGTGAAGCAGCCCCAGCCTTTGTCAGTAAGGCGCACACGGGGATACTTGGGCAGATCGACGGAGAAAAAATTGATGATCGCCTGGCGTGTCGCCTGAACGACGAGTTTATCGGTTTCCTTCTCTCCGATCGCAAACCGCAGTTTCCAGACAAAGGAACGCATGGGATTGAGGGAGTTATGGCCCTCGCTGAGCATGTGTCTCTCGCGATCATTACTTTTGGCAATCAGGTCGAGATAACCCTTTAGAGTGCGCTCCTGGCTGAAAACGCGCTTCATGTCCTGTGGTAATGGCTTGTAATCGTGGAGGTTGATGCACTTGGTGTATCCGTTTGCGATCGAAACGTAGTCGGCAAAGAACTCGTTAACCGCCATCAGGTTGAGACAGACGTGGAACAGCTGGATATTGGTCCACTTGCGATTTGTGTTTCCCTTGTTCAGGTACCCCTTGACCATCATGTGAAAAACATGATGTCCGTATTCGTGCACGGTCGTATCGAGGTATCGATGCAGAGCGTCGGGTTTGGTGACTGGTACCCACAGCACCGATTTATCGGGAGAATAGGCTGCATCCTTGAAGATCATGTATTGTTTCAACTGCTGGCCTACGGGCTTATCGAGACCTGCTTCAATCGCTTGACGTTGTTTCTTTACATGGCCGAGTGCGTTGTTCAAAAGTTCTCCGGTGAGTTGCCGGGGGTCGACGAAATACTGGCGTTTGACGTAATCAGGAAACGGATTGAGAAAGAAATAGACATCATCAAGCTGATCGGCCATGTGCGCATACTCGTAGCCGCTGGAACTGCAGAACACCAGACCGCAATCCTCCTCGAACTTGTCGAGGGTCTTCTGATCGGGATTCATTCCGGCAGACAGCCACATGTCGCGAGCCGGGAAATCCGTATCGGTGTAGAAGCGGATGTGAATCGGACGATCGACGTTGACGCCCCACGACCGTACGATTTTCTCAACGTCTCGAAATGCCGTGATCTGCTTGGCCAGCGACCGCAGTTCGTCGTTGCCCGCCTTGCGGGTGCCGAGGAGCGAGATGGTGTAGGTCTGTCCGATATAGGCCTTCTGCCCGTTTGAAAGGTGCGTTTCCGCAGACAACGGTTGCAAAAGCCCGATGATCAGAGCAAGTCCGGCAATGACGCGGAAGAGCTGCGTGGTGCGATGCAGACGCATGAGGCTGTCCCCCTGAGGTAATAATAGTATAAGTATACGAATATAAACCCTGACCCGGAAGAGGCGAATCGCGCCTGTTAACGGACAATGATAATGTCAGTGGTTAACGGGACATTGAATAGTCAGAGTGCGAAGGTGTATGGCATTCCCTGTTGTATCTGCGTGTGAGACATCGAGCTTCCTGGGGAATCAGTCTGCGTGTGTATCGTTTCAGGGCGACTAACCTGACGCAATCCATATACTCAGATTTCGTCTCTGGTATTGCCGATGAGATGCGTGTAGTCTGGTGGAAGTGAGGATTCAGCTTGTCTTGGAGGTTGGTGAATGAATCAAAGAAGTTGCCTGGTGTGCCTCGGGCTTATCGTGTTGCTGCAGGTGGCGGCGTTCGCGGCTGATTCCGCGGGTCTGACCAGCGATTCCGTGCAGGTCGTGATTCGCAGCCGTGCAGAGTGGGGGGCGAGACCGTTCGTGGCCGAGAAAATGAAGCCGCATCGCATCACCCGCGGCATCTGCATCCACCATTCTGAGGGCCGGGCACCGAAGCCGGGAGAAGAAAACCAGATCGTACGCAACATTCAGCAGTATCACATGAATGAGCGCAAGTGGGGCGATGTCGCGTATCACTACTTCATCTGTCCATCCGGCCTGATCCTCGAAGGCCGCCCGCTCGATTACGCCGGTGACACTGGCACGGTCTACGACACGACCGGTCTCGAGCAGATCTGCATGCTCGGCAGTTACATGAAGGAGCTACCGACCCCCGAGGCTCTGAAGGCTCTCGATGCGTTGGTGCGCACTTTCCCCACGTACCGCATTTCTCGTGTCTGATTTTTGAAAAATGATCGCT
>CAYYIY010000110.1:0-7263 GCA_964472075.1 uncultured bacterium
CGTTTGCCCCGAAGCCTGATCAATACGTGTGTGACGTGTGCGGAGTCGACGGCATTCTCGATGTGGTTTATGATTATGCGGGGGTAAAGCTCTCCCCTGCCGCATTGAAAGAGAATCCGGAGAGGTCGCTTTGGCGATATCGCCCACTGCTTCCGGTTGCCGATCATGTCACCCCTAGCCCGTTGCAGGTCGGCTGGACTCCCCTCTATCGTGTACCAAAACTGGAAGCGCGTTTCGGGTTGAAAGAAGTCTATCTGAAAGATGACGGGCGCAACCCCACTGCTTCGCTCAAGGACCGCGCTTCGGCCGTCGGTGTGGCAAAAGCGATTGAAGCTGGAGCCAAAGCGGTCTGTTGCGCTTCGACCGGCAATGCCGCGAGTTCGATGGCCGGGTTTGCCGCTTCGGTCGGCATGCCCGTGTACATTTTCGTGCCCAAGCGAGCTCCCAAAGCCAAGGTTGCCCAGTTGCTCATCTACGGGGCGAAGACGATTATTGTTGACGACAGCTACGATGTTGCTTTTGAACTGTCGATCAAGGCTTCCGAAAAGTACGGGTTCTATAACCGCAACTGCGCCTATAACCCCTATCTCGTCGAGGGAAAGAAGACCGTCGCGCTCGAGATCTGGGAACAACTCGGGTTCAGAGCGCCGGACCGAGTGTACGTCTCGATTGGTGATGGATGCATCACCTCAGGCGTATACAAAGGGTTTTATGATCTGAAGCAACTGGGACTCATCGATCGAATCCCCCGCATCATCTCGGTACACGCCGCAGGCTGTAACCCGGTTGAGATCGCGATGAAGACCGGCGAGTTCAAGGCTCAGAACGGCAACACGATTGCTGATTCGATCGCCGTCGGCATTCCGCGAAATAGACTGAAAGCCATGCGTGGGTTGAAGGCTTCGCAGGGAGAGTGCATCTCGGTAACGGATGACGCCATTCGCGCCGCCCTGCTCGAGCAGCCGCGGACCGCCGGGGTTTTCGGCGAACCGGCCGGTGTCGCTTCATACGCCGGCTTTCTGAAACATGCCGCAGAGCACCCGATCGGAAAAGACGAAACGGTCGTGATCATCAACACCGGCAATGGGTTGAAAGACATCGATTCCGCCCTTTCCGTTTGTACACTCCCCTCCCCCATTCCACCCACGATGGAAGCTGTTACCAGAGCGGTTGAGAGCGCAAGCTGACCGGGAAGGCAACCGACCTGGAAAGGGCTGACGTCGAGCCTGGAGGTGGAAAAATGCAGCTGTTAGCTGTTCTTTGTGTGATCGGATTGATCTACATGTTCATTCGGGGCATCATCGGCCTGCAGACGGGTATCGTTCAGGCGCGCGGCGGCCCATATTCGCGCGAACGTGAGCCGGTCTCATTCTGGATCTCCGTGGTCACCTTCCTCGTCGCCCCACCACTATTTCTCATCGTCGTACTTGCAAAATTGTTCTTCCTTCGACACTGACAACGGCATTCGGTGTATCTCGACAATAAAGCTGAGAAGGGAAACTTGAAAGCGTGGGAATAAAAATCTTCTATCTGCTGTTAGCTCCTTTTGTCTGGATGCATCTTCAGGAGACAATCAGCTCGATACGGACAGGAAGATACACCTCGCGACGAACGACGTATTACAGAAACACCGACCCAATAGGATTCTGGTTCAATGTGGGATACACGATCGTGTTTTCTATCGGGTATCTGCTGTTCGCGGTGTATTACCTGACAGCGTCGACCGGATAGCCTGTGAGCGAAGTCATGAAAAGTCGGTTATCGCTGAAGAACTACATGAGAGTTGAGCAGAGAAGCTGGTGAACCATGTGTCGATGAACATTGACTCGTACAATGCTATTGCAGACGACTGGAATACCGCGCGCCGGTCGTTTGTTCTGAAAGAGAAAGAGTATCTCGACGCCCTGCTGGCGGTAGTCGGAAAAGGAGAGACGGTTCTCGATCTCGGTTGTGGCACTGGGACGCCCATGGCGGCTTATGTGGTCGCACAAGGGCGTCGGGTGGTCGGTGTCGATCAGGCGGGGAAGCTACTCGAACGGGCGCGACGGAGCTTTCCCTCTGAAACGTGGATCAGCTCAACGATCGAAGAATATGATTTCGCTCATGGATTCAAAGCAGCGATTCTGTGGGACTCCCTGTTTCACATTCGGCGTGAAGAGCACGAGCCGATTCTGCGGAGAGTCGTCGAGCACCTGCCGGTGAGCGGGCGGTTGATGCTGACGGTTGGCGGTTCTGAGGGCCCAGCTTTCACCGACACCATGTTCGGGCATAAGTTCTTTTACGACTCGAACACGCCAGAACAGACCGAGCAGATTCTGCAACGGCTCGGCTGTCGCCTGCTCATCGCAGAGTTCATGAACCCGCCAACTGGCGGGCGCGACAAGGGCCGCTACGCCATCGTCGCAGAAAAGGCCGCGTAGCGGCATCTCGCGAGAAGTCCCCTGCTCTGCCGCCGAGTTCCGATGAATCCGACGGCAGGGCTAGTGAAGAACTCAGGCCAAACAGGAGCTTTTCCGTGAGGTGGGCTTTCGAACTCCCGTTTGCACTGAGTTACGTGATTTAGAATTCGGTGCGGCTGATGAAGTTGAAGTCTTTGACGGTGAGGAACGGAAAGACGCCGTAGTCTGTCCGAGTTGCCTTCCCGATAGAGACGACGTTCATCAGCATCTCGAAGACGTTCTGGTTGAACCGGAAGTTTGTGACACTGCCGGTGAGTTTGCCGTTCTTGATGCGGAACAGGCCGTCGCGGGTCATACCGGTGAAGATGCCGTCCATGAGGTCGACGAGGCGAATGTACCAGAAGCTGTTCACGTAGAGGCCGTCCTCGACCTTGCTGACGAGATCGTCTTCGGAAACGTTGGTGCCTTCAAAGACGATGTTCGAAGGCCAGCGACCTTTCTCGGCCAGGTTCGTCTTCTTCTCGTAGAAGCGGGTGTACCACCCGTCGACGAACTTCCCCGCCTTGATCATATCGAAGCTTCCGGCCGGGCGGCCGTCTGAGGGCGAGAACGGAAAAGCCGGGCTGGTCGGGTGTCGCGGGGCAACGTGGATGTGAATGCGGTCGTCGGCAATCTTCTTGCCGAGGCGCGGAAACATGGCGGTGCGCTTCTCGTCGATGGCCTTGCGGTCGAAGTTGTACCACATCAGGAACATCATCAGCTCGCCGACCGCCTGCGGTGAGAGTACTACCGTGTAACGGCCCGGTTCCAGTGACTGAGGGTCTGACGAGAGTTTGGTTTTCTCGACCAGCGAGCGCAGAAACGCGGCTTCATCAAAGCTCGCCAGGTCCTTGTCGAGGTAGGTGCTCTTGAACGACGAGGACTTGGTCATGGCGGTAACGTTCAGCGCGACGGAATGTTCCTCGTGACTCAGCTCTACGCCCAGGTTGTTGAGGGTGGTCGCTCGGACACAGGATGAGACGAGCGAGCCGGCCGAGGTGAGTCCGTGGCGGTCGAGTTCCTTGAAAATGCGCGAGAGAAGCGCGTAGCGATCTTGGTTCGTGCCCGGCTTCGCATCGAGCTTGTAGAGAGGGGCGAGCGCGGCTTCCTCTTTCGTGACCGCCGGCATGTATTCGGGGTCTTCTGGCAGAAGGGTCGCGTTTTCATGGGCTCGCGTGAAGGCCTGTTTCAGACCGGCTTCAGAAAGATCGTTGGTCTGGAAATTGCCGATGCGCCCCTGGTGGCCGACCTTGACGTTGAGGGTGGTCAGGGCTTTGCGAAGGTTTTCGCGGTTGACGTCGTTGTTCGAGAAGCGGATGTGATGAGTGTCTTCTTCGAACAGACACGCGCACACGTTATCCGTAACAGGGTTCTTCAGTTGTTCGCGAACGATCGCGGCTGGAGTCATATTGGTGCTCATTACTTGGCCCTCCTGACCATGATGTTGCGAAAGCGGGCGGGGCTGGCTCCGTGAGTCATCTGCGCCAACTGCATCGGGTCGCCCTTGCCGCAGGTGAGAAAGCCGTGGCGTCTGAATTCCCGTTCGTCGCAGATCGCGTCGCAACTGCGCCAGAACTCATACGAGATCGCATTGTAGGTCACATTCTTCAGCATGCCGACGATCTTGCCGTCCTTGATTTCCCAGAAGGCGTCGCCGCCGAACTGCATGTTGAGGCGCATCTGGTCGATGCTGAACGAGCCCATGCCTTCGATGTAGATGCCTTTTTTCGTGTCGGCGATCAGCTCTTGCTTCGAAAGCGGCTTGAGGCCGGGCGCGAGATAGAGATTGGGAATGCGCACGATCGGCACGTCGCAGTAGCGCGTGGCGCGGGTGGTGCCGTTGGCGCGCTTGAGACCGATCTTGCCCGCGACTTCGCGGTTCGCCCCGTAGCCGACGAAGATACCGTCTTTGATGATGTGCCACTTCTGGCACTCGACGCCTTCATCGTCATAGCCGTAGGTGGCAAGCCCGCGTTCGAGGGTGTTGTCGGCGACGAAGTTCACGATGTCTGAGCCGTAGCGAAACTTCTGATACTTTTCGAGCGTCGCGAAACTGCGGCCGGCACAGCTTTCTTCATACCCGAGCACGCGATCGAGCTCAGTAGGGTGCCCGACCGACTCGTGCATGGTGAGCGCAAGATGCTCGGGGTCGAGAATCAGAGTCGTTTCGCCGTCTTCACAGCTTTTTGCGAAGCAGTGTTCGCGCGCTTCGGCGGCAATGCGCGTCGTTTCCTTGTGATAGTCGGTGGCTCGAAAGTACTCGTACCCGGCGTTCATGGGCGGCGGCGAAAAGGCGCGGGATTTCACCTCGTCGTTAGCCCTGGCGATTGCCCCGATACTCGAGATCGTGCTGTAGATCGTGGTCTGAATCTCAGAGCCTTCGGTGTTCGCGTAGCGCTTCTTCATGCGCCGGAAGGTGGCGTAGGCTTCGGCTTTGATGATGTCCTTGCCTTTGAGGATCTCGTCGTTCGCGGTGATGATCGTGTTCGCGATCTCGCCGACGCTGACCTTGAAAGGGTCTTCTTCGATCTTTGTCTCGAAGGTCGCGATGTGTCGCGGCTCTTCGCAGAATTCGATCTTGCGGGTGGCTTGCGCGCTGGCGGCCTTCGCCAGAGCAAGTGCTTCATCGGCGGCCTTCCTGATGGCCTCAGCGCTGAGGGTCGGGGTCGAAGCGTAGCCCCAGCCGTTCTCGTAGAGAACCCGCACGCCGACGCCGTTCGTGTATTCCTCGGTCAGGTTCGACACGCGCCGGTCTTCGAACCGCAACCCGCGCTCCTCGAACAAATGTTCGCGCGCGTCCGCAAATCGGACACCCTGCTTCCGGAGATGCTCGATCACCGCTTTCAGTTGTTCCATGTTATTCCTTGCATTGTCTGATTTCATTGAGATCTGTGCCCTGCAGTTTACCTTTTCCGAGTCGAAACTCCAAGGGAGCTGGCTGAGTAAAGCTGGAAAGGTCTTTCTGCCGTGAAGCGCTCGAAGAAGCGGTGAATGAGTCAAGAAGCGGTGAACGAGCTCGGTGCTTTCGAGGTCTTCAATGCCGGCCAGTTCTCTCGTTCAGGTCTCAAGGGGAGCAGGATAGAATCGTTCTGACGATGAGGCAGGAATGCGGGACCTTGCCGGCCGCAGGTTGAGTTCCCATGAAAAACGTGGGGCCAGGCCCCCGGAAGAATTTGACGGAGGTCCTCTGTCATGCGACAGTAGGTACAAGTCGGGCCCACCTGAGTTGGGTGCGTGAACCGGTGCGATCGCCAATCTGATGTGGCCCGGGAAGTCCTGTTTTCTGTGCTCAAGATGATTCGTGGTCGAGAACGACCGTCAGAGGAGACCGAGTCGCATGCAGATGCGTTTTGTCCTTTTGTTCCTTGTCTGCACATTCGTTGCGGGCTGTTCGATGAATCAGGGCAGGGTGTCTGTCGCTGATTGCACCAGGGCGGAAACATTGACCCTGAAGAAGGCTCCGGGACAGGGGTCCGTTCATGCGCTGTCCATCACGGGATCAGGAGCGGTTCAGGGGAAGGCCGAGATTCAGTTGATTTTGAACGGTTCGGTATACAAGAGGCATGATCTCGATGGTTCGGTCCGCTTTGAATGGAACGGTGACTGGTACAGCGATGAGGCGGAAGTTCGATATCTGCCGCATTCGGTCAGCACGGGATCAGTGACCCTCACCTACGGGTTCAGGGACTGACACGCCAGGCGAGTCTCGCATGTGTCACTATCTGTCTGTTTGTCTGCCGGACGCACGAAGAGATGATTTTCCCGGGGTCCGTGACTGGGGTTTCGGCATTGCTCCCCAGGTGAATCTCAGCCTGCTGTCGCATTTTCCCGAGGGATGGTCCGCGTATACCGTGACGTCGGGGCTGTGCTCGTGCGGATTTTTCGAGAAACCGGGGGCTCTCGAGAGGCAGATCGAAAAATTCCGTGAGAAGCATCAGAAGCCGAAGTATCGGAAACAGGGCTGGACCGAAGGAAAAATCAATCGCGCCATCGAGGATCTGCGCAACAAGCCTCGCTTGTCGCCATCAGGTCTGCGTCGCGACGTCAGGGAGTTCCTGGCTCATTTCGGCGCGACGATTCCCGGCTTTTCCTTCTATCTTCACTGGTACCGCGGCGACACGGCGACGGAGAGCCTTCCGGTTCTGGAAACGCTGGTTCTGTCGCCACAGGAGCTCCTTGACCGGGATATCGATTGCGAAGACCGCATCGTAAGATTGACACCCACAGGATCAACGAAGAGAGAATCCAGACCCTGAGACTTCAGCAGGTACGTTGCGTTCTCGCGAGAATCTGTCTTCCGTGCGGGTACAGCTCAACGATTCGCTCTTACCCACGGAGATACGAACAAAAAACGGGGTGAATCTGAGATTTTGCTCGGTCTCTTGTCACTCCGGAGAGGTAAGAGTATACTCGCGCGAAAGGAAAGGGAACCACGTTCATGAGCATCATACTGGACGGGAAGAAGATCGCGGCCGAGATCGCCGCGGAAGTCGCGGGTAAGGTCAAGGAATGGCAGGCGGCGAGCGGGAAGCAGCCGGGGCTGGCCGTCGTGCTGGTCGGGGAAGACCCGGCTTCGAAGGTGTATGTTTCTCGCAAGAAGAAGGCTTGCGAAGAAGCCGGGCTCTATTCGCGCGAAGTAAAGCTCTCGGCGGACACGGCAGAAGAGGCTCTCATCGCCGAGATCGGGCGTCTGAATGCCGACCCGCTGATTCACGGTATTCTGGTTCAGCTTCCCCTGCCCTCTCATATCGATGAGCAGAAGATTCTGGAACGCGTACACCCGGACAAAGACGTCGACGGCTTCCACCCGATCAACATGGGAAGG
>CAYYIY010000110.1:7283-10480 GCA_964472075.1 uncultured bacterium
CTGCCGTGCACGCCGTACGGGGTCATGGAGCTGCTGCGACGATCGAACATCGACCCGCTGGGCAAGCGCGCTCTGGTGGTCGGTCGCAGCACCATCGTCGGCAAGCCGGTCGCGCAACTGCTGATGGCGAAAAACGCCACCGTCACCATTGCCCATTCGCGCACTCGTGATCTCGAAGAAGAGGTCGCCCGGGCCGAGATCCTGGTGGCCGCGGTCGGCAAGGCCCAGATGATCAAGGGGGCCTGGGTTCAGCCGGGCGCGGTGGTCATCGATGTCGGCACCAACATGATCAGCGACCCGACCCACCCGAAGGGACAGCGTCTGGTCGGTGACGTCGAGTATGAGGCCGCGGCCGCGCGAGCGGCGTTCATTACCCCCGTTCCGGGCGGCGTCGGGCCGATGACGATCGCGATGCTGCTGGTGAACACCCTGAAAGCCTTTTCGCAACAGGTTTTACATACCCCATTTTCGTTCGAGGAGATGAGTCGTGAATCTTGATATTCTTCTGATGACGCCGGGGCCGGTGACGCTTGATTCCGAGATTTTGCTGGCGGGGGCCCAACCGCTGAAGCATCATCGCACCAACGATTTTGCGCCGCTGTACGCGGATTGTGTCGCCCGTTGCAAGCGCATTTTCAAGACGAAGAAGCACTTGTTCCTGACCACCTCGTCGGGTACGGGGGCGATGGAAACCGCGATCGCCAATCACTTTCACCCGGGCGAACAGGTACTCACGGTCGAGACCGGCGCGTTCGGCGAACGGTTTACCGAGATCGCGAAGAGTTTCCGGCTCGAGGCGATTCCGCTGAAGTACCCGTGGGGTCATCGCGCCAAAGTGAAAGACATCATTCGCATGCTCGATCAGAACCCGAAGATCAAGGGTGTGACCGTCACGTTCAATGAGACGTCGACCGGGGTGCGCAACGACATCGAGGCCATCGGCAAAGCCCTGAAAGACCGCGATGTGCTGTTCATCACCGACGGGGTTTCGGGCATCGGGGCCCTGCCGTTCGATATGGACGGCTGGCATGTCGATGTGGCCGTCTCGGCGTCGCAGAAGGGCTTTCTCACGCCCCCGGCGATCGGTATGATCGCGCTTTCCGATCGTGCGTATGACAAGATGATGAAGGTGCAGTGCAACGGGTACTACTTCGACCTGAAGCACTACAAGAAAAACCAGGATCTCGCCATTCCCAGTTACCCCTGGACGCCGGCGATCTCGGTGATGTTCTCGTTTCAGAAAGCGCTCGAAAAGATGGAACATCTCGGCATGGAAAAGATCTTTGCGCATTATCACAAGCTGGCCGAAGGTCTGCGCAAAGCCATCGAAGCCATGGGATTGACGATTTTCACCCAACCGGATGCGCGTTCAGACGTGCTCACGGTCATTAACAGCCCGGACGGCATTCACCCGTCGAAGATCGTAAAAGATCTGCATGATCGCTATTCGGTGCTCATCGCGGGCGGGCAGGGCGAGATCACTGACAAGGTGTTCCGCATCACGACGATCGGAACGATCGGTGAGCGCGAGCTTGTGGGCACGGTGGGCCTGCTCGAGATCGCTCTGACACGGTTGAAGTTCCTCAAGGAACCCGGAGTCGGTACCGCGGCGCTGCTGAAGGCGTTTGCCGCGATGGAAGCCAAGGAGTAAGGAGACATCATGGCCAGCAAGGCGAGGCAAGACCTGCAGATTTCCCAGGCCGCGACCCTCAAGCCGATCACCGAGATTGCCGCCGAGATCGGGCTGTTGCCGGTCGAGATCGAGCAATACGGCCCGTACAAGGGCAAGGTGCCGCTCGGCACATATCAGCGCCTGCAGAACAAACCCCAGGGCAAACTGGTTCTGGTGTCGGCGATGACCCCAACGCCGGCGGGCGAAGGCAAAACCACGACCACGATCGGTCTGACCGATGCTCTACGTCACCGCGGCAAGAAAGCCATGCTGTGTCTGCGCGAACCCTCGATGGGCCCCGTGTTCGGGGTCAAGGGCGGCGCGTGCGGTGGTGGTCAGGCGCAGGTTGTACCGATGGAAGACATCAACCTGCACTTCACCGGCGACATTCACGCCGTCACGGCCGCGCACAACCTTCTGGCGACGCTGGTCGACAATCACCTGCATCAAGGGAACGCGCTGCGCATTGATCCGCGACGGGTCGCCATTCGTCGGGTGATGGATATGAACGATCGTTCGCTGCGCGATGTCGTTGTCGGTCTGGGCGGTGCGCAGAATGGCGTCCCGCGCGAAACCGGGTTCGATATCACCGCCAGCTCAGAAGTCATGGCGGTGCTGTGCCTTTCTGAAAGCATCGCGCAGCTGAAAGAGAAGCTGGGACAGATTCTCGTCGGCTTCAATTATGACGATATACCGGTGTTTGCCAAAGACCTGCAGGCGCACGGACCGATGACCGTGATCCTGAAAGATGCGATCAAACCCAATCTGGTGCAAACCATGGCTGGGACACCCGCGTTCATTCACGGTGGCCCCTTCGCCAACATCGCGCATGGGTGCAACAGCCTCGTGGCGACGAAACTTGCTCTACGCATGGCCGATATCGTGGTGACCGAAGCGGGCTTCGCCACCGAACTTGGAGCCGAGAAGTTCTTCGATATCAAATGCCGCCTGGGCAACCTCACACCTGATGCGGCCGTGATCGTGGCGACGGCGCGAGCGCTCAAGTTTCACGGCGGGGTTCCGAAAGCTGAACTCGGCCAGGAACGCCTGTTTGAGCTTGGCCGCGGATTCGACAATCTGGCCAAACACATCGAGAACATCAAGCTGTTCGGAATTCCGTGCGTGGTGGCAGTCAACCGTTTCACGGGCGACACTGACGCCGAAATCGATGCCATCGTCAAAGCCGTCGAAGCAGTCGGGGCCAAGGTGGCGATTTCGACGGTCTATGCCGAAGGCGCGACCGGCGGACTGGATTTGGCAGACATCGTGCTGAACTTGATCGAAAGCGCTCCACGTGAATTCGATTATCTCTACCCGGTGGAACTGCCGCTCGAAGAGAAGATGAACCTGATCAGCCGTTGCTGCTACGGTGCCCGTGGGGTCGAGCTGCTGAAGCCGGCGAAAGAGAAGATTGCGTTGTTCGAGAAACTCGGCTATCGCAAGATTCCGGTCTGCATCGCGAAAACGCAGTCGTCGCTCTCGGACAATCCGTCGATTCTCGGGCGTCCACAGAATTTCAAGATCA
>CAYYIY010000111.1:0-8054 GCA_964472075.1 uncultured bacterium
AATCAGACGGAATCACCCCGGAAACCCGCATGGAGAACTACAGTGAGAATTGCTGTGCCCATCGAGATGGGTGAACGAGTTGTAAATAATAAACGCTCTTTTGCGGAAATCAAGGAAAAAGATAAAAAAAAAGCACCGTCAGAGACGGTGCTTCTCGATGGGCTGCTGAAATCAGTATGGGACGGGAACTTCACCGGGTTTGATGACCCATTCCACGAATTTTCCACGAACCTGTCCGGCCTGATAGAACCCGAGATCACCGGCATCGCCGGTAACGATGGTGCCGCCGTTGCGAGTGTATTCTTCGGGCGGAATGATCTCGAACTTGGCGAACCCAATGATGCGAATCGAAGACCCGAAGGCATATTCAGACGGTTTGTACGCGCCGTCGGGGTGGTCGGTACCCTGCAGGTCGTAAATGGCGGTCGCCGTCGCGTTCTTGGGGTTGTTCACCCCGACCTCGGGCGGAATGTCGTGAATCGGTACGATGACGAATCGGCGGGTCTGGGTGGCGGTCGCATCGAACTCGGTGCGAAACTCGACGGCTTCATCAGTGGGACCTGCCATATTTCCCGACTCGTTCATCAATCGATCGCCGATGGTGAGCGGCTGGTTAAAGCCGTTCATGAAGCGGTCTCGATAGTCGTTCGCACCACCGGCATTGACGTTGTCGGGGTCGACCACACCGTAATTGTTCTTCTGTTTCCCGGTATAATCTGTGTCATCTCCTTCGCTTAGCTCCTTGGTCGACAAGGCGCCGAGAAGAATGTTGTTGGCCACGAGACGCTGACTCTGAATGTTGTCATGATAGTGCCCCCCGGCAAAACAGAACTCACCATCTCCGTACTTGCCCCAGATATACTGGGCGGCGTTGGCATTTGACGTCAAATAGGCGAGAACGTTCGTTGTCTTCTTAACAGCCGCCTTCGAGAACGAGTCGCAGTGACCGTTCTTGAAGTTGGGTTTCGTCGTTCCGTGGTTCTGACAGCGGGGGTCGGTCGTGTCGCTCGGGTTGAACTTCCCGTAGGAATTAGAATTGATGCTGGAATAATACATGCCGGAACTCGAATCTTTGCGACAGAAACACTTGTTGGTAAAGTCGCCGAACGCAAAGCAGTCGTCGTAGTATTTGCTTTGGCTTGGACTGGCCGGCTGATCGAGGAACAGGCGGCGATGATAAATCGTCATGTCGAGCGTTTCGGGCGCAAAGCACTGCGAGAAGATATAGCCGCCTGCTTTAACATGGTCCATGATGCCTTTGACCACATCGAACTTCATCTTTTGGACACGATTCGGTTTGTAGATGAAGTCGTTTTGCAGCGGCAGGGCAATACTTCCGTCCATCGTGATGAGTTTATTGGTAGACGACGGAGCTGATGTGGGATCCTGCAGCCATTGTCGGCTCTGGACATATCCGACTGCATCTGTGTATCCCTTCGAGGTTGCAAGATCATAGGCTTCTTTGGCCGATTGGCACATCGGGCGTTCTGATCCATCCTCGCAGAGTAGGGCGGTATTGATGGACCACCACCGTGTACCCGTATATGTTGCGCGTTCAGCGCAGCGGACCGCATAGTTTTTGCATCCGGTCTTCGCCCAGGTCAGGGTGTAGTTTTTTCCTGAGTACGAGACCGTTTTCGACCTGTTGCTCGAGTCACCACTTCCCCACGATTTGTCGTTCTTCCAGGCTGCTTTTGCACTGATGTACCCGAAGTAATAATCTCTGCAGTAGCTGCAGAGCTGGTTGTCATCATTGCGCGTCTTGGACAAATAGGATTCATAGGAATAGCAGCTCGAGTCCAGCCGTTCGCAGCCGCCGGTCCAGCCGGTAAAATCTTCGTGGTGCATGTGCAACCAGTTTAGCGACCCAAGCTCGCCTTCGATGATTTCCTTGTCATAGACTTTCTTGTAAGGGATTTCGGCCCACTGGATGACTAATTCGACAGCGTCGGGATCGGGCTGCGATGAATAGACCCCGACAACGGGATAGTTGATCAACTCGATGACCTTGCACGTCTTCAGAATGGCATTAATTGCGTCGATTCCATCGATTTTCACGTAATTTACCTTCATGGTATTCAACTTGGTCTCGATGGCCGGCACATCAGGCAGAAAGAATGAGCCGCCGCGGTATCCGATCAGCCATTCGACGGGAGTGTATCCATTCTTCAAGCACCAGTAAGCCGCGCCATAGGCTTTCAAATACCCGATGTTCGTTTTATCACTGCTGGAAACCTTGGCGCTGCTCCCAGCCGGGCCCTGACTGCCGTCATCCATGGGGACCAGAATGCGCTTTGCCGTTGTTTTGCCCGAGTTCCCGGATCCGAGCTTGAGAATGTACTCCGTGCCCGTGGCGAAACCGTCCTGATTCAGATCAGAAAATGGCTCGAACGAGTACGTGTTCTTTGATAGATCTTTGACCACACCGTACGGAATCGTCAGCGGAATAATTTCAAGACCGCCGGTTCTCGAGTCTGCGACACGCTGCCCCGCAACGGAGAACGTATTGAAATTCAGCAGTCGGGCGAAGAAGAGGCCTTCGGAAGTTCTGCCGGTCACTTCGAAGGGATGCCAGCTCGTCACAACCTGAATGCTAGAGGATAGCTGCTGGGACGGCCCGAGATTCAGGTTGATGATCGACCGAACGAGATTCTGAATCTCGGCACGGGACGAAGCGTGTGCCGGATCAGCGGCCAACTGGGCAAATGAGATGTTCTTCTCTGAACAGACTTGAGTGGCACGGTCGAAACCGGCCTTCCATCCTGCGTTCACAGCGGTCTGAATACGGGATTTGTTATAGTACATCCATCCCGCATCTGTAACCAAGGCCACCATAGCAAGCAGGAAGAGTGAGGCAAACGCCGTCATGATCATGACGCTGCCGCGCCGCCCCATGATGGAAAGGATTTTGGTTTCCATAGGCACGCTCCTGTACATTACATTCAACAATAACAACTTACACAATTATAAGCAAAAATCGTGCCGTGTCGGCCTGGTTTGCTGAGGTGCCGAAGGCACTTCTGTGCTGACTGTGGGAGTCGGCTGATGACCAAGGCAAATCTCCGTTACACTGCAGGACAACCGGGTTCTCTGATCGATCCTGCACAGGCGGCTGCCTTAAAGAGAGACCGAAGCCGAAGCTACTGTGCCACTGTTTCTCCAGGTTTGATGAGGTATCGGATAAAAGTGCCGCGCACCTGGTCGTCGCCCTTGTCGCCACCGAGGCTGCCCTCGTCACCTGGGACGAGTGGGTTCGCAGCGGTGGTCACACGAGTGTAACGATCTTTCGGCAGCAGCTCAAACTCGGCGAACCCGACGATGCGCATCGACGATTCGAACGGGAATTCTTCTATGGTGTAGAGCCCGTTTGGTTTATCCTTCTGCGGGAGCTGGTAGATCGTTTTCAAATTCGGGTCTTTTGCCAGTGCTTCGGGCGGAATGTCGACGATCGGGACAATGACACGTCGAGCCGCCGTCGCCGGGTTGTTCAATCGATACTCGATGCCCTGTTCGGTCGGGCCGCTGATATTACCATTCTGTGCCAACAGGCGGTCGTCGAGCGTCAGTGAGCCGTTGAACCCGTACATCAGGCGATCGCGGTAATCGTTTGCGCCGCCGGCTACGACGTTATCAGGATCAAGCGCGCCAAGATGATTGGTATTTTTCCCGTATTGGATCACGTAGTTCGGGTCTTCGACTTTCTCGAGGGCCTTGTCAATGTTGCCGCCGCCCTGACCGAGCTTAAGGATGTATTCACGATCTGCTAAGAAGCCGTCCTGGCCTAAAGATTCGAATGATTGGTAGGAATGTCTCCCATTCGAAAGATCTTTCACCACTCCGTGCGGAATGGCGAGAGGCACGATCCCGCCCTCACCGGCGAGGGTACTGCGCTGAGCGGTCACTTTAAAGGAGTTGAAGTTCAGCACCCGAGCGAAGAACAGACCCTCGGTTTGCGTATCGCGAACGGTGAAAGGGGCATACGAAGTGACTACCTGTTTGCCGTCAGGTATCTGTTCGCGGGTATATCCGTTCAGGCGCATGACCTGGAGGGCCATTCTATTGATGTTTGCCTTTTCTCTTTCCAGATCCTGGGGGGTGAGAACGAAATTGGTCAGATAGTCGTAACCGGCCTTCCACCCTGCATTCACGGCGGTCTGCAGACGACATTTCTGATAATACATCCAGCCCACGTCCGTAACCAGAGCCACGAGACCGATCATGAAAAGCGCGCCGAACGCGGACAGGACCAGAACAGACCCTTTTCGCGAGGATAACCGACGGAGACTGGAATTCATAGCAGGCCCCCTTTCATCAACGCGATCATTCTTTGGTCATCTGGGCTGAAGCGGAAAGAATGAGATCTCCACTGGGAGTGGTTCCAGAGCTGAACACTCCACTCCCGAAAATGGCCGTGACAACAGGAGTAATAAGGGTGATTTTGTATTTCGCCGAGACTTTGACCGTATTTGTTGCGACGCCGACTCCGGTAATGATGGGCGAGTTTTCAAGATAATTGTCTTTGGGCATTAATGGTGATTGGCGCTGCCAGAAAGCGTTTCTAACTGTGTCGATGCTCACGTGTGTATTCGAGCCGAAGACTCCTCGCCCGATCAGCTGATTCAAACGGACGGTCCCCGCTTTTGCTGCCTCAACACACTGTTGATTCAAAGTGCTATAAGTGTGAAAAGCAATACCAAAGTCGTAGATGCCGAGAATCAGTATCAGGAAGAGGGGAAGGACAAGGGCCATCTCGACGAGGCCTTGCCCGTGGTTGGATTTATTGAGTCTCATGTGATTAACCCCTTACCGATTTACGAGATTACGAGGAATTTTGTAGACGCACCTTGAAGCCAGGCCGATGGAGGGATTCCCGACCGCAGATGACAGCAGGGCTTGATAGAACGGAGTATACGTCTGTGATTTATATTCCATGGCTACAGCGACATAGTGGTGTCCGGGGAAATTGGGTAGAGCCACTGGAGTCGGACTGATGGTGATCTTGTATTCGCCGGTCCACCATTTGGGTTTCAGGTCATATGCACGGGACGTGGCGGATGCACACTGGGTGCTGTAACTACTCGTATCAGGGGAAGTTGCCGTATACGGAATATAGCGTGTGTTCTCGGCGAGGCGCATGCAGACGTCGTCGTTGATCTGCTGCAGTGTCAGCAGGTTGTAGAAGGCGAAGCCGAAGTCGATAATGCCCCCGACAACGACCAGCAGAAAGAACGGGAACAGGATGGCCATCTCGACCAGCGCCTGACCGCGCCGGTTTCGTC
The DNA here is from genome assembly GCA_964472075.1 of uncultured bacterium. Taxonomy (GTDB): domain Bacteria; phylum Muiribacteriota; class Ozemobacteria; order Ozemobacterales; family Ozemobacteraceae; genus CAYYIY01. The sequence goes on from CAYYIY010000111.1 coordinate 5,280, forward strand.
TGCGAAAAGTTCTCATAATGATCAGTCCCTCCCTGAGTACACACTTTACTAGCAAAAATCGTGCTGCTTATCGGCAATGACGCAACAAGCCCGATTTTATCGAGAATACCTGTTACTCTATCAAAATTCACCTGAGATGACCAGCAGATAAAAGGAAAAAACGCACCAAAGTTGAGGAAAATTTCCCCGCTGCACGTTTTACCAGCGAATGTTCAGCGGGAAAAACCAGGCTGCCAGAGCGCCGATCCAGAGGCTCAACCCCATGTAGAAATGGTATCGAACCGTCGCATTGTCGTCGTGAATGGTCTTTGTCTTCCAGGCGCCGCTTGTGAAGCTGGTTGCAAACATCTTTAGGGCATCTTTGCCATAGTTGAGCCACTGAATGATGAGCGCGTGAGGTATTGCTGCCACAGACCCATAAAGCAGGGTGACAAACATGAACCCCGGCCCGGCAACCGAACCGATACCGCTCAGAAGCTTAACATCACCCATGCCGACGAAGCCGAAGACCGCCAGCGGCAGATACACAAGAATGCCCAGGATCAGTCCGATGATGCTCCAGATCAGGCCCGACCAGCCGAACAATACCGTATTGGCGATGACGCCGCCTACCATCATCGGGAATGTGAGCCAGTTCTTGATCTTCCCGGTGGTCATGTCAGTGATGCAGGCGATTGTGGCACCGGCAATGGCGACGAGCTTCAGTATCTGATCGGGTGTCAGTGTAGAAAAGTCCATTGGGTGTGATTTTAGCAAAAATCGGCCCAACGGCATCGAATTTTCTTCAGGATAATGAAAAAGCCGCCCGGAGGCGGCTTTCGAACTGGTTTGGTGAAGAAGTTCAGGTCTGTACGAACCCAAGAACCCTGGCACGCGTACTCCTGAGGAAATCTCTGCAGGCGGTCACGTCTGCTTCTGACTCGCCCTGACGCGACAGGTAGATGACGCCGCTGGTGATCGAGGCGAGAATGCCGGCATCAGGGAACTCGAGCAGAGGCGGTGTGTCGATGAGCACGAGGTCGTAACGCCGCTTGAGCTGTTCGAGCAGGTCGATCATCGGGCGAGAGGACAGCAATTCTGCCGGGTTCGGGGGCAGCGGTCCGGACGGAAGCACGGCGAGATGCGGCACAGCGGGGTAAGGAAGAATCGGCGGGTTCGTGGGGTTCGACAGCGCCGCGGTGAGACCGGCGTGGTTGTCGAGATCAAAAACGCGATGGAGAGCCGGCTTGCGTAGATTGGCGTCGATGAGGGCGACGGAATACCCGTCTTGCGCAAAGAGGGCGCCGAGGTTCGCCACGAGCGTGGTGCGGCCCATGCCTGATCGTGATGAGCTGACGAGCACGATGCGCGTGCGGGTTTCGGCAATGAGCATCTGCAGGTTGGTTCGCAAGCCCTTGAACGGTTCGAGTTTGCGCGAATGAGGCTCATTCAGCGCGATCAAGCGCTCGTCGTGCGGTTGCGTCGAGTTGTCTGAAGGCATCGGCAGTGCCAGGCGACTTTGCGCCAGTGATGGAACCTGGAGAATGCGGTGCACGATCTCGGTTTCGGTGGTAAACGGCAGACCACCGCCGGCAAGAATTGCCGCCTCGGGAACCGTGATCAGGGGCTGCGGGCGCGGTGAAGGCGAGTAGAGCAGCACGACCGCCAGCAGTGAGCCGCTAAGCAGGCCGAGAATTTCCCGTTGAATAAGTGACAGGCCGGTCGGCACCGGACGATCGCTCGAACGATGCAGCACCTGAATCTTGCCTGAAGCGGTATGACGCGCAATTTCGAGGCTCTCGAGCTGGCGGACGGTGTCGTTGAACAATGTCGTCAGGGCCTGAACGCGATATTCGTTTTCCTGTCGCCGTCGCTGGGCCTCATCAAGGCGGGCCTGGCGCTCGTTTTGCGCGGCCTGACAGCGAGTGCGCGCTTCTTCGAGCATGGCTTCCTTTTCCATAACCACCTTTTCGAACTCCGCGACCTCGGGGTTTGGTTCTTCACGCGTGCGGGCGCGCGAAGCCTGCTTGAGCTTCGCCTCTGCCGTTGACAGCTCGTTTATCGCTTCGATGACACGCGGATGCTTCTCGCGATAGTTCTTCAGCAGTTCGGTGAGTCGGCCTTTTGCGGCATTGAAACGTGCGCGAGCTTCGGCATATTCCGGCGACTGCTCTTGAATCGAGACGCGGCGCACGCGCGGCATTTCGGCCAGACGGCGGCGGTCCGATTCGACTTCGAGCGTCAGCAGCTGCAGCTCACGTTCTTCAGGGGAAAGAACGGCATCGGTGGTGGTGTTTTCCTGTTCGAGAGACGTGAGTTCCTGGCGCGCCTGATCAAGTTTCTCCTGCAGAGCCGTTTTCTTGCGGCGCAGGCTTTCGAGGGCGAATGAATCTTCTTCGGCGTTGAACCCGAGATAATGGTCCGAAAGCAGCTGCACGGCGGCGTTGCTGAGCTGTTCAAGCACGGCTGCCGATTCGTGCCGGACGAAAAGTTTCACCAGGCCGTTGCCGGCATCTTCGACAAAGACGCACTCTTTCGGGTTCGAAATCCCGGTATTCAACCCGGCTTTGATCAGGGCCTCACGAAGAACACCATCCTGGGCAAGAATTCCGTTCATCGAGGCGGCGAGATTTTCCTGTCGAGCGGCGTCAGACGAGAGCACGCGCAACAGGGCCGAACTCTCGTAGGTCACCGGGCTTTGATAATGAAAAAAAGTCGTCAAAGCGATTGCGACGCCGATGATCAGCAATGCTTTGCGGCGATTGGCAGAAAGGCTTCTCCAGATGCCTTCACCCA
>CAYYIY010000111.1:8076-10449 GCA_964472075.1 uncultured bacterium
GGAACAAACAAGTTCTTCCTTGGTATTATCGGCAGAGCACCCGTAAGAGCTGAGACCTCAGACTCACGTGGATAATACATGACCGAAAATCGACCCAGGAGGTTCTTCATGCCCCCCGTCTCAACAACCGCCTCGCCGAAATCGCCTGTCCACCACGGTTCCGGAACATCGAAGCCGCCCGCGAATCTGCGGCTTCCGGTGATCGTTCTGGCATCGACGCTTCATGACGCGCGCGCGGTCGAGTCGCTGACGGAACGTGTGATGAAGCAGATGAGCGGTGACGGCCTCGATCCTTGTGTGGCCGCGAACTCGGTCGAAACGTCAGAAACCCCGGCGTATCTGATTCTGACCGGCGGCACGGAAAATCAGGCGCTGAGCGCCATGTTGCAGGGGGCCGGTCCGTATCTGCTGCTGGCGCACCCCGAGCATAACTCGTTACCCGCGGCGGTCGAGATTCTGGCCGGCCTGCGTCAGAACGGGCGCCGCGGTCGCATCGTGCTGATTCACGACCCGCACGCCGCTCGGGTGAAAGTGCGCCGTTTTCTGCGTCTGGCGGCGGCTCATCGCGAGTTATCGACCATGCGTCTGGGTTTGCTGGGCCGCCCTTCGGACTGGCTGGCGGCTTCAATGGTCGACCCGCGCTGGGTGAAACGCAGATGGGGCCCGGAAGTGGTGTTGATCGACATGGACGATCTGATGGGAAGGCTCGAGCACCTCGACCCGGCAGAGGTCGCAAGGGCGGCAGCCGAAATGTCGCAGGGAGTGGCGGAAGTGCGCGAACCGAGCCCGGATGACATCTCCTCTTCGAGTCGTTTTTACATCGCACTGCGAGACATCGCCCAAACACAGAAATTGTCAGGAATCTCCGTGCGCTGTTTTGATCTGGTGCAGAAGTTCAAGCAGACCGGTTGTCTGGCGCTGTCGCGACTGATCGACGAGGGGTGCCTGGGCGGGTGCGAAGGCGATCTGCCGGCGTTGTTGACCATGGTCTGGCTGCAGGCGGTGAGCGGCGACTCGCCTTTCATGGCCAACCCTCAGGATATGGACCCAGATCAGAATCAGCTGTGGCTGGCCCACTGCACGATTGCCCGCAGCTGGCTGAGCCGCTGTGTGCTGCGTTCGCATTTCGAATCGGGATCTGGTGTCGGCATTCAGGGAACCATTGATCCGGGTCCGATCACCATCGCCCGTATAGGTGGTCAACAACTCGACGAGGTGATGATGTTCGACGGGCACCTGGTCGGTACCGAAACCCTTGAAACCCGTTGTCGCACTCAGATCAAGGTGTCGCTGAAGGGGCGGGTTCAGGAGTATCTCGAACGTCCGCTCGGCAATCATCAGGTTCTGATACGGGGAGCGTGGCGCGCAGATCTTGAGGAGTATCTGAATCTGTTTGCACCCATTTCCGGCGATGCGCCGGCGGCCCCGATTCCCGAAGTCCATGATCCGGCGTTGGTGTCGAAATACATCTGAGGTGAAAAACGAAGCGGGCCGGCATGGTTGCCGGCCCGCTCTGAAATCTGAATCGGTGAGTTACTTGTAGAACTCGGCGATTGTCTTGCCGACAAAGTCGATCTGTTCGGGGGCCAGCTCGGGGAACACGGGCAGGGCCAGCGTGCACTGGGCGGCTTCTTCCGAAACCGGGAAGTCACCCTTCTTATAACCGAGGTATTTGAAACATTCCTGTTCGTGCAGAGAGAGCGGGTAGTAGACCGCGCAACCGATCTCGTGCTTGGTCAGATGGGCCTTGAGGTCGTCCCGTTTCGGCGCACGAATGACGTATTGATTGTAGATGTGCTCGTTCTCGGGGCGCGCCACGGGCGGCTTGACCTGCGGAATTTTCTTGAAAATCTCGGCGTAGCGCGCTGCGTTGCGGCGGCGACCTTCACTCCAGCCTGCGAGCAAAGGCAGTTTGGCAGAGATGACCGCGGCTTGCAGAGCGTCGAGACGGCCGTTGATGCCTACTTCGGTGTGAATGTAGGTGCCTGACTGGCCGTGCATGCGCAATCGCTTGATGCGATCGAAATACGCTGAATCATTGGTGGTGATGAGCCCGCCGTCGCCGAAACAGCCCAGATTCTTGCTCGGGAAGAAGCTGAAGCAGCCGGCCAGGCTCATGTTGCCGGCCTGCCGGTTCTTGTTCTTCGAGCCGATCGCCTGCGCGCAGTCTTCGATGACCGGAATCTGATGCTTTTTGGCGATATCGTTGATGGCATCCATGTCGGCGCATTGGCCGAACAGGTGCACGGGCATGATGGCGCGGGTTTTCTTGGTGATGGCCTTTTCGATCTTCTTCGGGTCGATGTTGAACGTTTCAGGATCGATGTCGACGAAGACGGCTTTCGCCCCGGCCCGATGAATGCAGCCGGCGGT
>CAYYIY010000112.1:0-921 GCA_964472075.1 uncultured bacterium
CATGATGGGAACATCAACCGGACTCAACATCGGCATCACGGTCACCGCCCGTCCCTTGAACTTCTGCGCCGTGCCGCGAACCGCCTCGCGCAGATAGACCAGACTCGGGTGCGTGTCAATATCTGGTTCGGGGAGGGCAAGAAACTCTGCGACGGTTTTCGCCGCTGGTTTCATCACATTGGGCGCCTGCTCTTTCTGAAACCTGAGCTGACTTCCCCACGCTTCGCCGAGCAAGGCAAGCGAAAACGGCCCGAAGAGAATGTCCGGGTGGAATAGATCCCAGATGCGCTCCTGAGCTTGAACATACGCTTCTGGATTGCGATAATATTCGTCAAGAGAACAGTCGACCAGACCGGCACCATACAACGAAAGAAGCAAGCCGAATGGTGGGCGGTCATGAGCTTGCCCGGTTATGGCAGCCATGACTCTTTCCGGGCTGTTCATGCGCCGCCCTCCTGTTTTGAGAGCGAATTGAACAATGCCGACACCCCCAGCGCACTGCGGCAAGTGCCGTCACCGCCGACCTCTGCAACCAATTCGGGCCGCATGACAAAAACCGCACCGCCGACAGCCAGTTTGATGCTGCCGCTGAGTCGCCGCTGATCGAGCAGGGTTCGCACTGACCTGATGTTTTTCGCGGTGGAATACATCATCGCCGAGACTCCGATGATGCGAGCGCCGGTCGCAACCGCCTTATCAACGAAGGCTTCCGCCGATACATCGTTGCCAAGGTCGTGAATCTGCCACCCATCGGCCTGAAGAAACGTTGAGATGATGCGACGTCCCAGTGAATGATAGTCATCGACGATGTTGCCAATGACAACCGGCCCTTTGGTCGCAGGCGGGCGAGCGTTTCTGTTGACGGCAAGATCGACCAGACGCATGCCCTCTTCGGCCACCTTGGCCGCGACATATCCGCGT
>CAYYIY010000112.1:931-9619 GCA_964472075.1 uncultured bacterium
GGGACCTCATCAGACGCGCCATAGAGATCTGAATACCGGTTCATCAGCGGAATCAACACGTCTTCAGCAAGGTGAGCGAAGCCATGCTCTGCACCCCAGCTTTTCATCAAAGCTGCCGACGCCTCAAAATCCGCGTCATTGATGGCGGCAATCAGATCCTCGACGATTCTCACTCTCGACACCTCTGGTAGAGCTTTTCTTTATTATAAACACACCCCGACAATTTTTCCAGCCCCTGTCTGACAAGCCGACTGGCGCTTCCGTCAGCGTCTGAAAATTGCTTCTGATGGGCGAGGGGAGTCCGCTGAGCTTAGGTGTCGTCGCCACGATCATGGCCGCGCGCGACGATATCTCTCGCCAGCTGCAGTGCTTCTTCGCGTGTCATCACCCGCTTCAGATACTGAGCTTCAGCGATTTCCTCGAGAATCTCACGAAACAAAGGGCCGGGCGTAAGGTTCAGCTCTCGGATCAGATCGCCACCCGAGATCAACGGAGCCGGTCGACGAAACTCCATCTGCCGGTAAAACTCGCCGATGATCTCCTCGATTTTCGCACGAAACGCCGCGAGATCAGCATCCTGTGAGCTGCCCTGAGCGGCAAGGCGATCGGCAAGCGAGAACAAGGCAATAGCCACGCCCTCACGGCCGGTTTCAGAAAAATAACGAAACAGTTTTCGCTCACTCAACCCCTGCTGTGCCATAACGCCGGGCCGCATGTGGTTTTTCACCCCGCGTGCCAGCACGTCTTTCTCATGGTTCGAAAGCTTCAGTCGCTCGGCTATCGCTTCGGCGATCGTCGCCCCAGCCGTCTCGTGGCCGTGAAAGATGACTTTTCCCGTCTCCTGTTCGCGACGGCATTCGACCTTCGCCAGATCATGAATCAGGCACAACATCTTGTACAGCTGACCGTAGGTGCGCCCGCCGGTGGTCGGTTCCTCCAGAAAGGTCTGCAGGTTCGTTCCGCCGGGAAAGCTCAGTCCGTCACGTAAAAGGGCTTCGAAGGTCTCGAGACTGGCCAGCGAGTGTTCGAAAACGTCGAGATGGTGCCATTCGTTCTGACTGACGCCGCGCGTCGGCTCCAGTTCCGGCAGCACATGCCGCAGCAGACCAACCTGATCGAGTTCACGCACCCAGCGCACACTGTCAGGCACCGCCAGAATCTTGAACAGTTCGTCTCGAACTCTTTCAGCCGAGACATCGGCAAGCAGATCGGCATCTCGCTGTATCTGCACTTTCGTCGATGCGCTGATCGAGCCGCCGAGCTTTGCCGCAAACCGGTACGCTCGCAACAGGCGCAACGGATCATGGCGAAAACTTTCATCCGCGCAGACCTGCATCTCTCTCCGCTCAAGATGATCGAGACCGTCCAGAATGTCATACACCGGAAGCTGCTGCTGCAGCGTTTCTGACCGCAGGCGTATCGCCATCGCGTTGATCGTGAAATCACGCGCGCGCAGGTCCCCGTCGATATCAGCTTCCTTGAACCGGTTCAGATCAATCGTGCATACCCCTTCATCATCATTCTGTACCAGTCGCAGCACGGCTCGTTCCTGATCCAGAACCACAAAGCCCTGATGATGTTTTCTCGCATACTGAATACCGGCCGGTACCGGAGACTGAGGCACGGCCAGATCGAGATCGTCCAGTTTTCGGGTTCCCAGCAGTAGATCACGCACCGCACCGCCGACCAGCCAGATCTCATCGAACTTCTGTGCTTCGAGAAATGACAAAAGCTCCCGCAGCAGAGCTTGCGCCCTCTGCGGGAGCTGTATCGTGCGAGTCCGGCTCAACCTTCGCCTTTCCGTTTGAACCAGTTCAGATCGGGCTTGCGAGCCGCGGTCGCCTCGTCCAGGCGTCCGACCGGGGTCGACACCGGCGCGGCTTTCAGCTTTTCCGGCTGAGTCTTGATCTCTTCGGCAATGCGATTCATCACGTTGATGAAGCCGTCGAGCGTCTTCTTGGTTTCGGTTTCGGTCGGCTCGATCATGATCGCTTCATCGACGATCAGCGGGAAGTAGATGGTCGGCGCATGATATCCCTCGTCGAGCAGGCGCTTGGCGATGTCGAGCGTCTTGATGCCCTTCTCGGCAAACGGCTTGCCCGACAGCACGAACTCGTGCTTGCAGTGACGATCGTACGGCAGATGAAAGTTCTTCTGCAGTTCGCGCATCATGTAGTTCGCGTTGACCACCGCATTGGTTGACACTTCCTTCAACCCTTCACCGCCGAGCATGCAGACATACGTGTAGGCGCGCACCAGTACGCCGAAGTTGCCGTAGAACGAGCGCGTGCGACCGATGCTGGTCTTGTTGGCGCCCTCGACCTTGTATTTCTTGCCGTCAAAGCGCACGCGGGGCAGGGGAAGATACTTTTCGAGATGCTTCTTCACGCCCACCGGGCCTGCGCCCGGGCCACCACCGCCGTGCGGGGTCGACAGCGTTTTGTGCACGTTGATGTGCATGACGTCAAAGCCCATATCGCCCGGCCGACACCAGCCCATGATCGCGTTCAGGTTGGCGCCGTCGTAGTATAGCAGGCCGTCGACACCATGCACCAGTTCCGCGATCTCCTCGATGTTCTCTTCGAATAACCCGAGCGTGTTGGGGTTGGTCAGCATGAGACCGGCGACATCCGGGCCGATCTTCGACTTCAGGTCAGCCATGTCGACGCCGCCGCGGGCATCGGTGCCGACCGGCACGACTTCGTAGCCGCACATCGCGGCCGAAGCCGGGTTGGTTCCGTGGCCCGCGGTCGGAATCAGAATCTTGGTCTTCTTGTTCTTCTTCTGATCGTGATAGGCGTGGATGATCATCAACCCGACGAACTCGCCGTGCGCCCCGGCCGCCGGAAGAAGCGTGAAAGCGTCCAGGCCGGTCAGTTCGCACAGCCAGTCCTCGAGCGACTTCATGAGGCACAGAGACCCTTGAATCGTCTCATCGGGCTGGTACGGGTGCAGGTTGGCAAACCCGGGCAGTCGTGCGGTCTCCTCGTTGATCTTGGGGTTGTACTTCATCGTACAAGACCCAAGCGGATAAAAACCAACATCGACACCGTAATTCAGGCGCGACAACCGCGTAAAGTGGCGCACCACTTCAACTTCCGAAAGACTCGGAATCTTCAGTTCCTTGCGCAGATACTTGTCGGGCACCAGGTCGGCCGGGTCCATTTCCGGCACGTCGAGCGCCGGCAGAGAGTACCCGCGATGGCCGTCGACGGAAAGCTCAAACAGAAGGGGTTCAGTTGTCATGTTTCAACAACCCTCCCATGACTTCGATGTATTCCTGCAATTCAGGAGCCGTGCGCTTTTCGGTAACCGCAATCAACAGATGGTTCTGAAGTGCGGGGTACCAGCATTCGAGCGGCACACCCGCCAGAATGCCTTCCTTGCGCATCTTTTTGAGCGTCTTCTCGCTGTTCGGCACCTGCACGACAAACTCATTGAAGAACGGCGCCGAGAACGGGAACTTCAACCCGTGCAGCTTCTCCAGTTCCTTCTTGAGATAGTGCGCCTTGGTCAAACTCTGCACCGCGACTTCACGCAGGCCGTCGCGTCCGAGCAACGACAGGTAGATCGTCGCATTCAGAGCCATCAGCGCCTGGTTCGAACAGATATTCGAGGTCGCTTTCTCGCGGCGAATATGCTGTTCACGCGCCTGCAACGTCAGGGTCAAGCCGCGCTGACCACGGCAGTCGGTGGTCACACCGGCCAGACGACCCGGCATGCGCCGAATCAGCGACTCTTTGACGGCAATGTAGCCGAGATACGGCCCGCCGAAGCTCATCGGAATTCCCAGTGACTGGCCTTCGCCGCACACGATATCCGCTCCGCACTCGCCGGGCGGTCGCAGAATCCCGAGAGCAATGGGGTAAGCGGCGACGATAAACAGTGCTCCGTGCGCCTTCGCCATGTTGCCGATTGTCTCAAGATCTTCGATACAGCCGAAGAAGTTCGGATACTGCACGACCACCGCGGCCGTCTCGGCATCGATGGCATCGGCCAGTTTGTTCAGATCGGTGACGCCGTCATCAGAGGGCACTTCGATGATCTTCGCCCCCATGTACATCAACATGCCTTTCGTCACCATCCGGTACTCGGGGTGAACGGAATCGAGCATCACGAGTTTGCTTCGCCCCGTCTGCACCTGAGCCATGTGCGTCGCTTCGGCCAGTGCCGTCGCGCCTTCATACATCGAGGCATTCGCGACATCCATGCCCGTCAGCTCGCACATCAAACTCTGGTATTCATAGATCGCCTGCAGCGTTCCCTGGCTGATCTCAGCCTGATACGGGGTGTACGCCGTGAAAAAATCACCGCGTGACAGCAGGTGCTTGATCACGACCGGAATATGATGATCATAGGCCCCGGCACCGAGAAAACACGTCATCTCATCGGTGCCGATGTTCTGATACGCCAGATCGGTGAGTTTATCGAGCACTTCGGCCTCTGACATGCCTGCAGGCAGGTTCAGCGGCTTATTCAACCGGTACTTTTCAGGAATATCCCCGAACAGGTCCTCGACCCGTTTGACCCCGATTGCCTGAAGCATCTGAGTCACTTCCTGCGGGGTGTGTGGCACAAAGCCCGCCATGGTTCCTCCTAAGTATGACGACCACCGTCGTCGGTATGCATGCGAACTCTCCGTCCGAAAGCGTCGCCCGGCCGGCAGACGTTCGTCATGACGTCAGATGTGCGAACACCCCGTCGACAGCCGCATTTCTGCAGTTCGACGGGGTGATCTTCATCTGTCGATCAATGGCTCAGCGTTGAGCAGTACTTGTCGTACGCAGCCTTATCCATCAGCTCATCGACATCACCCGGGTTCGCCAGTTCGATTTCGACGATCCAGGCTTTCCCGTGCGGGTCCTGGTTCAACATGGCCGGGTCCGCCTCGAGATCGGCATTGTTCTTGACTACTTTGCCGGTCGCCGGAGCATAAATGTCGCTCACGGTCTTGACGGACTCGACAACGCCCATCGTCTTGCCCTTCGTCACCGTGCTGCCGACCTTGGGCATATCAACGAACACGATGTCGCCCAGATGCTTAACAGCATATTCGGAGATTCCGATAATGCCCTTCTTGCCTTCCACTTTGATCCATTCATGGTCTTTGGTGAACTTCATATCGTCTCCTTGAGTGTTTGTACAAGTTGTACCGTTACTTCATCAGGAATTCAGGATAAAACGGGAACCGACCACAGATCGCCAGAACCTTCTCGCGCACCTGTTTCAGGTTCGCTTCGTCGGCCGGAGCCTTCACCACCTGATCGATCAGGTCGGCCACTTCGTCCATGGTCTTCGCGTCGAACCCGCGAGTGGTCACAGCCGGGCTGCCCAGACGCAGACCGGAAGTGACGAACGGCGACTCGGGGTCGTTCGGAATCGTGTTCTTGTTGACCGTGATGCCGGCCTTGTCGAGCGCCGCTTCGGCAACCTTGCCGGTGATCTTCTTGGGGCGCATGTCGACCAGCATCAGATGATTGTCCGTACCACCTGACACCAGCCGGAACCCGCGTTTGGTCAGACCTTCGGCAAGCGCCTTCGCATTTTCGAGCACGCGTTTCTGGTATTCTTTGAACGCCGGCTGCAGCGCTTCTTCGAAGGCCACGGCCTTGGCCGCGATGACATGCATCAGAGGCCCGCCCTGAATGCCGGGGAAGATCGTCTTGTCGATCGCCTTGGCATAGGGTTCCTTGCACAGAATCATGCCGCCGCGCGGCCCGCGCAACGTCTTGTGCGTCGTCGTCGTCACGAAGTCGGCATACGGAACCGGTGACGGGTGCAACCCCGCAGCCACCAGCCCCGCGATATGCGCCATATCGACCACCATCACGGCTTTGACCTCGTCGCAGATTCTGCGGAACCGCTCGAAATCGATGATGCGCGGATACGCCGATGCGCCGATCATGATCAGCTTCGGCTGGTGTTCCTTCGCCAGTTTCTCGACCGCGTTGTAGTCGATCGTTTCCGACTTTTCATCGACGCCGTATGGGACGCATTTGTACAACATACCCGAGAAGTTCACCGGGCTGCCGTGCGTCAGATGCCCGCCGTTCTGCAGATTCATGCCGAGATACGTATCGCCCGGTTTCATGACGGTCATGTACACCGCCATATTTGCCTGGCTGCCCGAGTGCGGTTGTACGTTGGCATGCTCAGCCCCGAACAGCTGCTTGGCGCGATCACGCGCCAGGTTTTCCGCCTGATCGACGACTTCACAGCCGCCGTAATAGCGCTTCGCGGGGTACCCTTCCGCATACTTGTTGGTGAGTACCGATCCCTGAGCTTCAAGAACCGCATTCGAAACGAAGTTTTCTGAGGCAATCAGCTCGATCTGACTCATCTGCCGGCGTGCTTCGTGCTTCAGAATCTCGAGCGTCTTCGCGTCGACATTCTTCAGACTGTCTTTCAACTGTACCGGCTTGCCCGCCGCCGAAGCCGCTGCCGGCCTGTTATAGAACGGGGTCGGAATCACTATCGCCGGAATCATCTTGCCGCGCACTTCGACGTCGAACGTGCTGCCGATTTCTTTCAGCGTCGGCGGCACATAGCCGAGACCGATGTTCTTTTTCAGCGTCGGCGACATCGTTCCGGATGTCACTTCACCGACCTTCTTGCCGTCCTTGAAAATGGCATAGCCGTGTCGCGGAGCCGGGCCGGGACCCATCTCGAAGCCGACGAGCGTCTTCACGGTGCCCTGTTCCTTCTGTTTCTTCAGCACGTCATAGCCGTTGAAGCTGCCCTTGCCGAACTTGACTGTCCAGTCCAGGTTGGCTTCGATCGGATTCGTGCCGTCATGAATGTCATTGCCGTACAGCATCAGACGAGCTTCGAGACGCAGCGTATCGCGCGCGCCGAGACCGATCGCCTTCAGCCCCTTGTCCTTGCCCGCTTCCAGCAGGGCGTTCCAGAGGGTGGCGCAATGTTCGGCGTCGAAATACAGTTCGAATCCGTCTTCCCCAGTGTATCCGGTGCGGCTGATGATGCAGTTCACACCTTTGACTTCACCGGTCGTGAACCAGTAATACTTGATCGCCTTCAGGTTCTGCCGGGTCAGCTTCTGCAGAATATCCTGGGCGTTGGGGCCTTGAATCGCGATCAGACCGGTCTTTTCGCTCTTGTCTTCAAATTCGACCTTGCCGCTCAACTGCGACTTCACCCATTCGAGGTCTTTCTGCATATTCGAAGCGTTGACCACGAGCAGGAAACGGTCGGCGGAAAAGCGGTAACAAAGCAGATCGTCAACAATGCTGCCATCGGGGCGACACATCGGACTATACGCGATCTGCCGGTCCGAGAGCAGTTCGGCATCCTGCGTGATCAGCTTCTGCACGTTCTTCAGGGCGTCAGGACCGGTGATCCAGAATTCACCCATGTGATACAGGTCGAACAAGCCGGCCTGCGTGCGCACTGCCTGGTGTTCTTCGATGATGGAGGTGTACTGCACCGGCATCGCAAAACCGGCAAACTCCACCATGCGCGCGCCCATCTTCTCATGGACCGCACTCAACGGCGTATTCTTCATCATTCCCTCCTGTAATTTCTAGAACTTGCGTCTGCAAGTTCTAAAGTCGTCCGTAATGTCCGATATTTCTTGCCCTCAAATTTCACAAAGCCACCATATTATAAACCTGGCAACCCCGGTGAACAGTAAACACTTTTTTTTCCATGAAGATCACCCTTCAATGAAATGATCTAGTCCGAATTGCATTTATATGGTCCTATGATTAGTTGACCTGTTCAGGGAGTGCATCAATGATTTTCATGGAAATTTGTCCAAACTCATTATATTCATTTCCCCAGTATCGCACCTTCATACGTTTAGCTTCGTTACACAGCGTATTGGATCGCCAACAAAAAACACTTTTTTTCAGATAATGCCAAAAAAGCGGGAAATGGAGCTTTCCACCAAGACTCATGATAGTAACCAAGTTCGGCTTAAGAGGGAACGGATATCCCTTATCAAGAGATAGGCTTTTAAATTCTCCCTGCCCGAATGACGGATCGTAGAGTAGCGGCTCCTGATCTTCCCAAACGAGAAAGGCATGACCATCAAGGTCGGCTGTTTCTGAAGTGATCTTGGAAAAGAACACGTAACCGCGCTTACTCAATACAGAAATGTTCCCCGAAGCTACATCGACATATTCATCTGGAGATGAAGGATTGAGAGGAGGAATCATTTTTATAACATTCTTCTGAAATCTTAGGGGTTCTCGAATGTATGAGTTCGCAGATGAGTTGTTGGGAATTGCAAAGTTAGCCTCCACGTTCCCAATGCCTGGATCTGTAACGACTATGGCACCCCAATGCTCTGTCGAGATGGGATCATATGGGAGATCATCTGACAAAACTCTCCAAAATTGAAGACAATGAATTGGAAGTTCAAGCATTTTATTATGCTCAGAGCGAGGATTGGTAGATGGATATACGAAGAATGCTGACCGGCGGAATCTCGGCATGGTATGCGATGATTCGCATGGAATTCCTTGACATTCGATGGATTTATAGAAAAGGTTCCCCAAACCTGCACACATACCACCATGCTTGGCAAGAACTCCAACGGTGGTTGATGCATTCGATGCGGAATAAGTATGTTTGTTTGTATTCAGCCACCACCATTTGTAGAACTGGTCGATCATTTCCTTAGGAGAAGTTGTTATTGAGCAACCGGCGAGCGCATTGACCGAGTCT
>CAYYIY010000113.1:0-9427 GCA_964472075.1 uncultured bacterium
GGTTTCGTTTTTCGCGGCCCCCGTATCACCGGAGGGTAAGGATGATCTTACCACTAACGCGTACCCCTGTCAACACTTTTTTCGAAATTGTGTACACCCGGCCGAAAAAGCTGAATCCATCGTTCACGCACCGCGTTTTTTCTGTTGGCATTTCAGAAAAATTCTGTATTATTGTATCTAATCAACGATGAGTGAATCCGAAAGGTCGACGTTTATGAGAATGCAGATTCCACGATCAATACTAGTGATAGCCAGTCTGATCCTGCTGACCGCCCATGCTGGATTTTCTGCCGAAGAGATCCTTCCACTCCCAGGAATGGGAACAGCAAAACCGGTCGCCAGCGGTGAAGAGCTGATCCAGCTTCCCGGGCAACAACAAGCGCCCGGTGTTTCCAACCCCACTCAGGCGACTCCGATTGAAATTCCCGGTACCCAGTTAGACCCGGGAACCACCGTCGAAATGGCTCCATCTCCGGAAATCGTGATTGATCCGCTCGCACCCGATGGTCCGGCGCCAACGACACCGCCCGTACAACCCGCGAATCAGTCTGCTGCTCCAGCCGCCCCCGAAACAAACTATCCGCTCATGCCGAAAGACACGAGTTCCGCCATTTTCATGGTCATGAAAACGTGGGAATGTCAGGATTATGACCTGAAAACCCTCATCGAGCATGCAGCCTCCGTGTATGGCCAGGAAGCCGAAGACAGGTTTGAGGTAAAGGGACTGGCGGAACTGACGCCGGTAACAACATCCGTGAAGGAAGAAGATGTCACATTTGATGAACTGCTCGATGTCGTCACCCGGAAACATGGACTCGACTGGGGCGTAGACGTGGCACAGAAAACTATTTACATTTATCCGGGCAAAAAACCCTGAGGGAGCACCCATGACACAAGATAACTATGAAGAAATGCTGGCCGAAGGCGAAAAGTGGATGACAAACAAGAACTATGAGCGCGCCATCGATGCGTTTAACGCAGCTCTGGGTGCCCGGCCGGACGATCACAAAGCCCTGATGCGCCTGGGAGTGGCCAGTTACAAGCTCCGAAACTTCCCTCAAGCCGTGAAACACTTCGTGCGCCTCCTCGAACTAGACCCCAAGGATCGAGAAGCGACATTCTCTCTCGGCGTCGTCTACATAAAGGCCGGCGATAAGGCAAAAGCTCTCAGCACCTACGAGAAACTAAAGAAATTGCACCCAGAGAAGGCTGAGGAATTGTACAAGCTTATCTACGCCTGATTCGCGGAAACCCTTCTTCTACTGTCGATCAGTCTTCTGGACACTTCTTTTGGAAGTCGGAAGCGATTGTCTCCATTTAATCGCTATTTCAGATGTCCTCTTCATTGTAGTATTTCTTCCAAAAACCTGTATCCGCTCTTCCGCATCACACACCCATTCCGGTAAGGCCGGTCGTGGCGCGACGATTGCCGCTTCGGTACGATTTTAAATGGGTTGACTCGAAAATTTGACGCTTTGGCGTTTGATTCGTACAATTGAGGAAAATTCCCTCACGTGGAGGCGGTTATGTCAGTGTCTATGAAATTCTATCGAGTTCTGGCCATAACCCTGTTGGCTCTCTTCATCGCCCCTCAGCTTCACGCGAACTGGTGGGACGATGCCAAGTTCTATATCAAGAATCGAGCCGAAATCAAAGAACATTCCAAGAACGTGACGGTTGCCGTTCGCGAATTGTACCGAGACCGCAAATCAGTCTCGCAGTTCGCCCACAGCGCAACCGTGCTGATGCAGGCCTACAAAGGCATCAACCAGGCGAAACCGAATATTCCCCAACTTCTGGAAATCGCCTCAGCGATTGATACGCTGGTGAAAGAGTATAACTATCTGTCCCCGAAGTGCGAAAAATTGTACAACCAGGTCAAGCCTGATCTCGAATATTTTTCGGCGTTTCAAGACGACATCAATGCCCCCGATAACACGAAACCCGGGATTCTGAAAAAGACCATTACCGACAGTCGTATCAGCAAACTCGCCGGAGGTGCCGGTTGGTCACGCGTCTGGGATTCCATCAAGGAAAATCCGCTGAACGCCTTCCGCTGGGGCAAATTGCAGGATGAGTACAAGTATGGAAAAAGCGAAGCGATGTATGTGCTGAAAACAGCTCAAACCGCCTACGAAGCTGCTGCCTATTATCAGGCCGCGCAGAAATCAATGTCCGAGTTGCTTGATATTCGAACGCAGATCAACAAGCTACTCTCGGGTGATATCAATGCAATTCTCAACATGAATCAGACCATTAACAAAGTCACCAACGGCGTAAATGCCGTGAACGATCTCGGCGTCGTGATGAACGAGGGAATCGCTCACCTGAGCAAGCGCTTTGACGAAGTGAACAAATATCAGAACGAGTATCTCGAAGCTCACAAAGCGTATCAGCAGAAGTACAATGTCAGTCCGAGCGCGAACACCGCTCGATCGACCTCTCAGATCCCCTCAAGCACCGTACGCCCCGTAGCCCAGACCTCTGCCTCAGCAGGCAACGTACGAGTTCAGTCCCCGTATAATCCCGCCCCCACAAGCAATACACAGGGGTCATATCAGATTTCTCTTGCCAAAGCACAGGAAAACTACCAGAAAGTCTATCGCGAATATACGCGTATCATCAGTGATCCTTCCGCTTCTGCGGCAGATCGGGATAAAGCGGTCGAGAGTCTGCGTCAGGCTCGCCAGCTGCTGGACCTTGCCCGGAACGGATCACGCTGACCCGTCGTCGCCAGTAACGTTTCTCAGGGGCGCCAATGTTGAATTGGCGCCCTTTTTCATGGCGTGCTATACTGTTCGAACATTCGATCAGAGGACGCCCATGACTTTCCTTGAACAAGCCCTGCAGCATGAAATCAAGCCTGCCCTTGGGTGCACCGAACCGGTTGCCATTGCCATTGCCGCTCGTCACGCCGCATTGCAGGCAGGTGATCCGATTGATTCTCTCGAGATCACGCTTTCCACGAATCTTTTCAAGAATGCTCTCGAAGTCGGGATTCCCGGCACCGGCGGAGAACGCGGCATTCCGCTGGCCGCCGCCCTCGGGTGCGTCATTCCCCTGACGACGCCGAGCCTGACTATTCTCGAGCATGTCACCCCGGAACTCCTGGAGAAAGCCCGGGCGATGGTGGCACGCCGCGCCGTAAAACTCTCTCTGGCTCACGATCGACGAGGCGTCTTCATCGATGCGTGCGCCCACGGTCGCTCCATTGGTCGTGCGGTCATCGAAGACGCCCACGAAAACCTCGTGCTGCTCACCAGAAATGGCGAAGTTCAGTTTCAACAGGCATCGCGAGAATCGCAGCCTGACTCGGGGGAACAGCATCTGAGAGCCAGATTGTCGGCCATGTCGATCGCCGACCTGCTCCAGGATCTGCCCCACCTGTCAGAGGCTTTCCGCGCTTTTCTTCTCGATGGCATTACCATGAATCGTCGCGTCGCCGATGCCGGACTAAACGGCTCAGGCGTGCTCAAGATCGGGAACGCCTATCAGCAGTTGCTGCAGGAAGGCTGGCTGCAGGCGGATCTGCTCACCAAAGCCAAGATCATCACCTCTGCGGCAGTCGATGCCCGCATGTCGGGTTGTCCTCTGCCGGTCATGACCTCCGCCGGCTCCGGCAATCAGGGCCTGGCCATCACTCTCCCGCTCTGGAGCCTGGCTGAGCATCTGAAGGCGGACTCGAAGCAGCTTGCAGAGGCTCTGGCCCTGGCGCACGCCTTCACCGCCATCTTGAAGTACCACACCGGCACCCTCTCGGCCATGTGCGGTTGTGTGGTGTGCGCGGGGATCGGGCTGTCAGCCGGAGCCACCCGCCTGATGGGCGGCAGCATCGAGGCGATGAGCGCCGCTGTGAATCACATGGTCGGCAGCATTACCGGCATCATCTGTGACGGAGCGAAAGTCGGCTGCGCCCTCAAACTGGTTTGCGGCGTCGACTCGGCTCTGCAAGCCGCGATGATCGCCTGTCACGGCGTCACTCTTCCGTCGACGAACGGCGTGCTGGGCGACACCATCGAAGAGAGCCTGCGCAACGTCGGCAGAATCGCGGCTCCGGGCATGCTTCCTACCGACGATCAGATTCTGGAAATCATGATGGGTAAGCCGAATTGAGCGAGAGCTCCCACACCTCGCCCCTGCGCAACCTGCTGCTCGGCCTCCTGCTTCTGTTGTTTCCGATCGCCGGGGTGTATTACGGCTTTCAGGCATGGTCCGGTGAGATCCGCAGACAGCAGTTACGAACAGCAGCTGAAGACCTGCAACAGATCTGCGCGCATCTGCACCGCCTGAGCCAACCGGTGTTCCGGTATCAGGAGACTCTCGATCGGCTCGTGAGGCGCATTGCCGCCGCCGAGATCGACGATCTCACTCCCGCTTCGCACACCAGCGAACTCATGGAACTCTTCTTTTTTTCGGCTGAAGGCAAGCGCATCTTTCCATGCACTCTCGCTTCAAGAAGATTCACAACCGCATCTGAAAAGACATTTCAGTATCTGCAACGGGTACAAAAGCTCGAAGATCCGATTGTCTCGAAAGCCGATCAGCGTCTGATCGAGTCGTTTCTCGGAGCCGTCGGCGCCATTCCGTTGCTGGCGCACGGTCCAAATCAACTGATCGATCTGAGTCGAGCCGGCACGCCGCGCCTGGGCGCGTTCTTCAAAATTCCCTTCAAGGGAACAAGGACGATCTACCTTCTTGCTCTCATCGATCGTCGACACATCGATCAACAGGCTCTCATCGTCTCCGCCCTCGATACGATCCATCGACTGGCCGGCGCGGAATATCGCTTCGGCTGGCTCGATCTGCGCAACCCGCGCCAACGCGGCATGGCTGATCAACGGCCTTTTCCAGCGGCCTGGGTGCCCCTCGTCGCCGGATATCATCTGTCACCTGCGCACCAGACGAGTCGACGACTGTTTTACCAGATCACTCTCGATCGCACGCTGCGTCTGTTCGGCACCAGACGCCTGCCGCCGGTCGATCCAAGGGTTCCATTTGTTCGCCAGCTGCTGATTATCGGCACACTGGGCGCGGTTCTGGTGTTTCTCTGGTTCTGGGGGTATCAGGCCTTTCCGACCGTTCCGTTGCGCATGCAGCTGCTGTTGCTGTTCGGTTGCATCGGTACTGCCGGCATTCTTTGCCTGCTGTCGAACGCCCGTCAGTATCGAGAAAACCGCGAACAGGTCATGATTCGCGAGCAACAGACGCGCGCCGCGCGCATTCTCGAGAAGGTCGACAGTTCATTCCTGCCCGCCTTTCAAACGCTGGTGGCCCGCTATCGTCAGGTTCTCGACACGCTGTATGAAGACCCGAAAAATCTCGTGACCGCCTGCGTGCAGTTGCAGCGATGGCGTCGTGACGGTTCGCTGCTGGCCGGGCTGGTTGTCGACCGCAACGGGAAAACCATTCTGCGCGTGCCCGAAGAGAATGCCCTCGGCGCTCAGAGCGCCCTGGCATCAAAGGGCGAAGGGATTCTCGGTCACTTCGCCCGACGCATCATCGAAGTGTTTAACGGGCAGGAAACGAAGCAGGCAGCCGGAAAAACCGAAAGTCGCGGCATGTATCAGACTTTGCTGAGCCGACAACTCGACCTGGTGATTCGTGAGCGCGGGACACTGATCACGCTCAACATCGGAGACGACGAAAGCGTTTCGTTTATCGACCTGGCCATAACGGCTGCCGGTCGAGCCGAGCACTGTTTCTTTCTGATGCACCAGAAGACACAGATGGAACACCAGTTTCTGCAGCGCATGACCCGTCGCCTCTCCGGAGACAAAGCTCCGCTGCGTCTCTACGCCCGACCGAAAATCCCCGGAGCAGGACTGCGATCCTTCCCCGCCGGGTTTGAACGGCACCCTGAACTGACCCGCATTTCCGAAGCCGCTCTGCAAGCTGATGGCGCCGTTCACCGGCAGGTACTGTTCGACGGATCACCCATGATTCTGTCGACCCTCCCCGGGCGCGAGGTTTCAGATTACGTTCTGATTCTCGGCACGCCTTTGCAACGCATTATCGATCATTCGCGGCGACTGACGCGCCGGTTTCTGGCCATTTCGGCTCTCGTGATCGTGTTTGCCCTGTTTCTCGGGTGGCTGTTTTCGAGCACCCTGCTGCAGCCGATCGAGCAACTTTCCGTCGGCATCGACCATCTGACCCACATGCGCTTTCAGAGCACCGTGTCGGTCAAGACCGGTGACGAACTGGAAACCATCGGCGACGGGTTGAATACCGTGTTGGCAGAGTTTCACGAGGTCGCCATGGCCCGCACGGTTCAGGAACATCTGCTTCCTGCCGGAGGGTTGAAGCTGGGAGACGTGTACTGTCACGGTTGGAGCCGCTCTTCGGCGGAAATCGGCGGAGAGATGTATGACTTCTTCGAAAGCGCCCCGGGGCGATGGGTCATTCTGCTGGCTGATAGTACCGCTTACGGCATCAGTGCCGCGATTCTGATGGCCATGACGAAGATGGCCGTTCGCCTGCTGGCTGAAGAGACCCAATCGGACAGCTCGGCGCTGGTTACCGGCTTGCACCGGTATTATCGCGATCACGTGCCGCAACTCAAACGCCTGTTTCTCTTTCTGGCCGTTTTCGAACCGGCGTCGGGAGAACTGGACTATACGGCCACCAGTGATGTTCAGCTCCACTTTCAACCTGCCGGTTCAGCCGGAACACGGCAACCGTGCGGTGCGACACCTCTGGGTGCCGGGGCTGTCGGCGATCTGCTCACCTACCGTTTTCGACTGACGCCGGGCAGCCGCCTGTTCGTGGCCTCTGACGGCATGCCCGCGGCCTTTGCGTCCTGGTGCGATCGTGATCGAGCCATGCCGGCCGAAGAAATGGGGCCGCACCTGTTTCGACTGGCCGATCGACATCCGGCCGGATCGGCATTGCCCGATCAAACCATTCTGCTTCTGGAAAAGCCCGCATGATTCCATTTTCCAGATGGCTTAGCCTGGCACTTCTGATCTGGGGCATCCCAGCCGCGCTGTTCATTGCCGGCCTGGGAGTGTACCAGAACATATCGATTCAAAGGCACGTCAATAGCCAGTATCAACAGGTAGAAAGTCGACTGCTCGAGTTTTCGCAACGCTGCGATTTTTCGAACTTTTTCGAACTGCGTTGTCGCGATCTGTTCTCGCGTCTGGCTTCCGCCGCTTCCCCCATTGATCGCAGCAGTGAGGCGCAGGCTTTCGAAGGGCGATTTCCCAACGGTCTGGTCAGGTTGTATCTCTTCGACCGCGACGGCGCGCTCGAGTGGCCCCGCAACCATGCCGCCGCCGACGCGGCTCAGCAGTTCTTTCACCTGGCAGTGCGCCCCTGGCGTCAGCATTTGATGATCGATGCCCGCCTGTCAGATCAGTTGCAGCGTTTTCTGGCCAACCCCGAGGGAACTCTGCGCATTCTGCAGGGCCGGCCCGGTCAGATGCTCGCCATCGGCACGCCCGAGGCCTCTTTCGGCTGGTATCAGTTTCTGCCACAGAAGGAATCCCGCCCCTTCGCCGGCGTCCTGATCCTGTTCAACACTCGGTCTCTGCCTGACGGCTTTCTGCCTCGCCACTTCGCGGCCGAACTGTCGGACGATATCGTACAAATCGGTTTTCGTTCAAGCAAAGGCTCCGTCGTTGTTCCATGGTCTATTGATTCAGATTCATTTCACAAGCTGATGCAGAGGTTCGATCTGGTACCCGAAGATCGGTTCCAAAACCATGAACTGATCGGCGGCATCCAACGATTCGACAGTTCGACACTGATCGTCGGCGTATCGCGCCGAACGACGCCCCCGCGATTCCTCTTCTCCATTCTGCTGATTGCGTATGCGCTCATCAGCTTTCGTCTGCTGACCTTCAGCTATCGAGTGCTCGTGCTGCAAGAGCAACTCCGACTCTCTCTCCCCCGCAAGACCTTTCTGTTCATGATGCTTGGTCTTGGGTTCCCCCTGTTGCTTTCAGGCATGCTTTCCTCCGCATTTCTGGAAGAAAAGCAGGAAACCCTGTTGCAGGATCTGCGTGACGAAACGATTCAGGAGCTTCGCCAGATCGATCAGGGGTTCGATCTGTTTCTGACCCGCCGGCTGCAGACGTATCGTCGTCTCAGTGCCTGGTTGAGCACTCATGCCGATGCACCTGATCTGATGCTTTCGACCCTGACCGGCATCTACCGGAAAAACGATATCGACGCCCTGTACATGGTTTCGTCCGCATCGCATCATCTCGGATTCTTTCGCGGTTTGCCCATTGAGGTCAGACGCATTCTTGCCGAACCGCCGGAACTACGCGATCGCATCTTCGAGTCGGCCGTCGAGCGCCAGTACATGCCGACGTATGGTGAATCGATTGCGATTGCCAAAGGATCGTTTCACGCTTCAAAAGCGAATGATTACGAGCAGATGCTGCTTCGACTCATCTCTCATGCGGCGAAAACGGCGATCAATCATTACAACGAAATACGCGGCTTCGATACCGGCCCCGAAACCTCTCTGCAGCAGCTGGCCATGGACGGCATGATGGATGACGAGGGGCGCCAGTATGTTGAAGCGGTGCGCAGCCAGCTTTCGGGGTTGATCCCCATGAGTTCTGACAATGACTTCGGTCTGAACTATATGGAGGTCATTCCAGGCAAAGACGGTCGCGGCGCCTATTTTCTGATCATCTTTCACAATCTGAACGCCCTGGAGCATGACTATCTGCGTTCGATGTATCGACGTCCCGGCCGGTTTGCAGACATGCAGGCCGTGAGCCTGTATCCGACCGCACGAAACTTTCCCCGCTACGATGCGTATCGCCCCTACTTCGATCTTCTGAAACGTACTCGTCGCATGCGAGCAAATGTCCTTTTCCATCGCGATCAGAGCACTCCGGAAACCCCAGAACAGGCTTTTCTGCGATGTTCCCATCTGAAACACTATACGCTGATCAAATCGGTGCCCGAAGATCAGGTTTCGATTCGGTTGCGCGGCCCGCGTCTGCAGGCATTCGGTTTCATGCTGGGAACACTTCTGTTCGGAGCCGGACTGTTTCACATTTTCATGCAAAGGCTGCTCGTACCCGTACGCGACATTACCGCCGGCATCGAAGCCATGGGACGCAGACAGTATGATTTTCGCGTTCCGGTTCGTACCGGTGATGAATTGGGAAAACTCTGTCAGGCCCTGAATCATGCGCTCGGCCACCTCGGACAAATGGAGGTGGCCTCAGCCATCCAGAGCGCTCTCCTTCCCGGCGCCCCGCATCAGGCAGGAGCGGTCTTCATCGCCGGGCGCAATCAGATGACACAGGCGGTCGGAGGTGATTACTTCGACATCATTCCGCTCGCGGAAAATCGGTGCGCGGTGATCCTCGGCGATGTCTCAGGGCATGGAGTGTCGGCCGCCATGGTGGCCGCGATGGCCAAAGCCGGGTTTTCGCTGCTCTGCCCCCGATTCCCCGAG
>CAYYIY010000114.1:0-4677 GCA_964472075.1 uncultured bacterium
GCGAATCACCGAAAGCCGCAATCTGCGCGGTGGTGAAGCCCTTCACCTGTGCTGACGTGAAAGCCGCGAAATCCGCATCCTCAAAATAGGCAATCTGCTCGGTCTTCAACGCGCCCAACTGGGACGATGTCAAAGCACTCGTCTGTAACGTGCTCAACGAACCGATCTGCGTTGAATCCAGCTGTTGCAGGTCGATGTTGTCGAGAGCCTTGATGTGATTCGGCGTCAACGTGGCTAATTGCTCGGTCGTCAATTGGCTGACCTGCGCAGAACTCAGAGCCTTCACCTGAGCCGTGTTCAAGGCACTAAACTGCGCGGCAGAGAGCAGGTCGATCTGACTCGAATTGATCGCCGCAATCTGGGCAGTTGTCATTCCACCCACCGCCGAGGAAGTCAGCGAGGTGATCTGCGAGTCCGTGAGAGCCGCAATCTGACCCGTTGTCAGACCCTTAATCTGCACCGAGTTCAAAATCGCCACGTCATCATCTTCAATGAGTGAAATCTGTGCACCGAACCCGGACAGCTGCGCTGAAGTCAATGCAGCAAACTGGGCATTTGAAAATGCCGTTGTCATCGCCGAAACGACATATTGAATGTCGCCGACATCGATGGCTTTCACCTGGTCGGTCGACATGGCGGCAAAGTCCTCTAACTCAAGAGCCTGCATCTGATCTGACGAGAGTGCCTTGATCTGCGCACTCGTCAGAATTTTTATCTGATCCGAACTCATCACCTGAATGTCGTAGGTGTCCAATGCCTGAATCTGTGCCGTGCTGAGAACAAAAAGATCCTGGGTTTCAATCGCCGGAACCTGCTCAGACGTCAGCGCCTTCACCTGCGCCGTCGTCATGGCCTTGAAGTCGGCCGTCGTCAGATTCTGAATCTGCAGCGTCGTCAAAGCCGCTATTTGCGATGGTGACATCCCTGTAATAATCGAAGCCATATCAATCCCCTTGTTCTAATCCTTAGAATTGCGGTCCCCAGGACATGCGGAAAGACAATTTTCCAGTATTCCTATCGTCAGATAACGTAAAAAAGTGAGAATTTTCTTTCTCCGTCTTCTTCAATTGGCTATCAGAGCCGGTCTTGAAGTCAGCGGCATCGTGATATACTTTGTAAAACATGAACGGTGAACGGCTGTATAACCCGGAAACCCGCATCGACTGCGACGAAATCGATCGTTTCAAGGCCACCCTTGAGGCCATGCCCGAACGACCGCGACCGCCCAGATTTGATGCAGAACGGCGTGAAGATGCCATTTCCGCCTTAACCCTTGCCCGCACCGTGGCGTTCCTGATGTATTCGATGCTTGCACCGCTCATCACCCTCATCGTGCTGATGATGCCGCCGTTCCCGACGTGGACGCGTCAATACTTGTTTCTCATCGCCTTCTTCCTCTTCACCTCCCTCGAGTATCTGCTGTTCGTAGCGGTGCAGCGCGGCTGGCTCCCTTCGCCCGACCCCGAGCACATCAGCCCATTCAGCGAGCGGCAGATCGAATTCGCCGCACTATGCCTGTCGGTAACGCCCTGGCTTCTTCATTTTGATCCATCGCGATTCCTCGTCTTTCAGGGAGTCATCAACGGCTCGCTGATCATTGCCGGAGTCGTCTTTTTCATTACCAAATCCATGCTCAGTCGGCGTTGGCGCTGGGGTGTCCTGCGTGTCCTCGTTCTGCCCGCTCTGCAGCTTGCCTGGCTGTTCTCCCATTGACGGCTCAGCAGATCGTGCCATCCTGACCCCACCAATCACACAGACGTTGATACAACCACTGTTTGTCAGACTTGCCTAACAACATGCCGATTTCGACTTTTCCATCACCCATCTCGATCATCAAGCGCAGCCTGCCCTTCGGGTATCTCTCCAGGCGAATGTCCTGCACGAGATCCTTGCGAACTTCGTACATCTCGCCTTCAGGTGTATGCCGTTTCGGCAGCGAGGCTGGAGCAGCGTTGAAGAACATGGGAGTGAAGCCTGCATCATGGAGCAGCAGATGTTCTTCGAAATAGAGCCGCTCAGGTCGCTGAGGTTGCATCATCGCTTTTAACATCCTGATCGCGAAGTATCCGCCGAAACTCCAGCCGGCCAGCCACACGATCAAAAACAGCGCCGGAATGATCTGCAGTTTGATGATGCTCCATCCCAACGCAAAAATCGCAAAAACTTCGCCGACAAACCAGCCGCAGAGCCAGAACGCCAGAAAAGCCGCCGGGAAATAGCGTATCGGGCCACAGCCCATGAGCGGCTCCCAGCGCATCTCAATTCCGCGAGCCGTCTTCCGAATCTTTATTGGCGACTGCGGCGGCAGTCTCAGATCCGAATCGCTCATCGCGTGGGTTTCCTCATCAACATCACACCCTCCCTGGTGAAAAACTTGTTCAAAGCCTGTTTTCTACCACTCGTCAACCATATACAGGTGACTCAAGGCATACCCCGTCAGAACAACATGCCCGGAATTCAGAACCATCGTGTAGGTCGCGAACTTTCCGTCCATGTTTGTGATCTGATAGTGCATGATTCGGTCTCCACGACTATCCTTGCTGTTGAGTACGAACGACCCCAGGGATGCATCATTCTTGAGGAACGTCACCGTTCCAGGGTTTGCATACATCAAGGGGTCGTGGAACTCGAAAATCACACGGGTGAATGATCCGACGATGTTGACCCGATCGCCGACCCTTTCCCCCAGCGCGCTATAGATCGGCTGCCCCTTGGTGCCGACGATCTGAATAGTCCATGAGCCGGTATACGTGATCGGATATGGCCCCTTGAACTGCGGTTTGGTCTCCGGAGTGAACACCCCGTTTACGTATCCTCGCGCGTCGACAGGCCACTCGGTCCCCCACTCCTGTTGCGGTGAACCGGTTCCCACGGTCTGCACCGCAATTTTGTTGCCCGCTTCAGAAGCGCATCCGGAAAGCCACAGCGAAAAAGTGACGATCATCAGCGCACCGATAACCCGCTTCAACAAGGAACCGGCCGAAACACTCCCTGTTTGCATGGCAACCCTCCGTGGCAAGGCAGAATAAGCCCTTTATCGGTACATCGGCATTCGGCAGCCGCGACCGAAGTGTTTTTTCCTGTTTCTGCCGGCAATTCTCGGTGAAGTGCCTGGGCAGGCCGATCGCTGATCCCTGCCGGCGTGTAGCCGAAACACTCGGCGGATGAGATCGTCGAATCATCCGATTCTTCTTCGGCTCGCCCCATGATGGAGCGAGCCCTCTAAGCGCAATTAGGAATGGGCGCTCGGAGAGGTTCGACGAAAAAGCGAGATGAGTCGATGATCGAAGTTCCCGAAGTGGTTCGTGCGAAGCGACAGGGGATCAAAACGGCCTGACCAGGCATGTTTTTCTCACCAAGAATTGCTGTTTTTCTGCTTGTTTTTTGCTTTTCCTGTCACTTTTGGGATACGATGCCTGGGTCACCGCTTTTCACCCTACGCAAGGAGTCATGCATGCAACGCGGCGATATCGTCTGGGGAGCAATGCTCGCGGCAATCTCGGCAGGTCTGGTGATTCCGGCAACGCACGAGTTGTTTCTGAGTGCCACCCGGGCGCATCCGTACCTCATGGGCTTTGCCAAAGTCGCCATTCTCGCCACGATGGGCGAGCTTCTGGCCCGCAGAATCAACATCAGCAACTGGGACTCTCCCGTTGGGTTGCCGTGGCGCGTCGTCGTCTGGGGGTTTATCGGCATGTCGTTTGTCGCCGTATTTGAGTTGTTTTCCTCGGGTACGAGTTCCCTGATCGCCAAATCGCTTTTGCCGGCTTTTGCCGGCGAGTACGGCACGAAGCTCTCGCAGGCTTTCTGGACCAGTACCCTGATGAATCTCATCTTCGCGCCAGGGTTCATGGCTCTGCATCGCATCACCGACGGATTCATCGACGAGGGAGGCGGCACCTGGTCCGGCATTCGTTCGACGAGCCTGACGACCGTCGTTCAAAAGCAGGACTGGCCGGGCTTCGTCGGATTCGTTCTCCTGCGCACCATCCCTCTCTTCTGGATTCCCGCGCACACGATCACCTTCCTGCTGGCACCGGAATACCGTGTGCTGATGGCTTCATATCTGTCAATCGCGCTCGGCGGCATTCTGGCCTTTGCCCGTCTACGCCGGACTC
This sequence comes from uncultured bacterium, assembly GCA_964472075.1. Taxonomy (GTDB): domain Bacteria; phylum Muiribacteriota; class Ozemobacteria; order Ozemobacterales; family Ozemobacteraceae; genus CAYYIY01. The sequence continues at coordinate 4,119 of CAYYIY010000114.1, forward strand.
ATTCAACCTCATCGTAACGGCGACTGTAATGAAAAACCTGTGTTTGCTGATCGCCCTTATCATTCAGCTGTGTGCGAGCGTCGCCTTCGCGGCTGCGGAGCTACCCGTTACCTGCACCATTGATCTGCTGAAAAACAGTGCCGAAAACAAGAACCCTCTCGCCATACAGGTTCTCGAGCTATCGGACGGGATGGCTCTGGCAAAAATCTCACTTGATCCGCAGAAGCCTGAGATGCGCCGGGCTCGCTTCGAAATCGAATACGGGAACGAAGCGACCGAGTGGACAGTGAACATCGGCGATTCCGAGACCAACAACGGCCATGGCGGTGATGGTGCCACTCAAACGCATGACAGCGAGCTGCAGATTCTCAACGGCGATCTCACCATCATCGGAAGTGACATTGCTCCGCAGCCGCCGGAAAAGGTTGTGAAGGCGATTCCCGGTTTCGCCAAACCGAATTCGACGGTCGTCCTTGACATCAGCAACGAGAAAGTGGCCTGGAAGAGCGCACAGAATGAGACCGGCGAGATCACTTCGAAATTCGTGTATGCGCTCAAT
>CAYYIY010000114.1:4696-7387 GCA_964472075.1 uncultured bacterium
AAGTGAACTACGACATCTACGCCGCGTTTAATCGCGTTGTCAGCGGCACCTACCGCAACGGCCGGGGTGTCACCAAGGTACGCATCACGGTCTTTCCCGATTCTCTCTAATCTTGCATCCCCCGTTCTGAACCGGTAAGATAACGCAAAAATCTCAGCATCGAATGATTGGAGGTCGGTCGTGTATAAACTGCTGCAAGTCAAACAACTGGCGCCGGCGATCAAACTGTACGAAGTTGTCGCCCCCAAAGTCGCACAGAAAGCCCAGGCGGGGCAGTTCGTCATTGTACGCAAGGACGAAAAGGCCGAGCGCATTCCCCTCACTATCGCCGATTATGACCGCGCCAACGGCACGATCACGCTGATCGTGCAGGAAGTCGGCAAATCCACGAAAGAGATGTGCGAACTCAAGGCCGGCGACGCCTTTCTCGATTTTGTCGGGCCGCTCGGCGTGCCGTCTGAGCTGCACAAGTTCGGCACCGTGGTCACGGTCGGCGGCGGGCTCGGCATCGCTCCGGTCTACCCGATCGCCAAGGAACTCAAGAAGATGGGCAACCGCATGATCAACATCATCGGTGCCCGCAACAAGGACATGCTGTTCTGGATCGACGAGATGAAAGCCGTCAGCGACGAACTGCTCATCGCCACGGACGACGGCTCTCTCGGCGAGAAGGGCTTCGTGACCACTCTGCTCGACAAGGTCATCAAACGTGAGAAGGTCGATTTCGTCATGGCCATCGGCCCGATGGTGATGATGCGTGCCTGCTGCGACGTGACACGCGGACCGGCGATTCCGACCAAGGTCAGTCTCAACCCGGTCATGGTCGACGGAACCGGCATGTGCGGCGGCTGCCGCGTGCTGGTCGACAAGAAGGTAAAGTTCGCCTGCGTTGACGGCCCCGAGTTCGACGGTCACCTGGTCGACTGGCAGGCAGCAATTGCCCGCTCGAAAATGTTCTGGGATCTCGAACAGAAGGCACAGCACGAAGACAATCACGAGTGCCGGCTGAACAAGGCAACAGGAGCATAAGTCATGGCCAGGAAGATCATCGAAAAAAAGCACCCGATGCCCCATCTCGACCCCAAAGATCGCATCAAGGGGTTCGATGAAGTCGCGACAGGTTACACCCGCGAAACCGCCATCGCTGAAGCCGAGCGCTGTTTGCAGTGCAAGAACCCGCTGTGCGTACAGGGCTGTCCGGTGGAAGTCCCAATTCCTGAATTCATCGGCATGCTTGCCAAGGGCGATTTCGATGGCGCGATCTGCAAAATCAAAGAGAAGAATGCCCTGCCCGCGATCTGCGGTCGCGTCTGCCCTCAGGAAAGTCAGTGCGAGAAGATGTGCGTGCTGGGCAAGAAGTTTCAGCCCGTCGCCATCGGCCGCCTCGAACGCTTCGTTGCCGACTGGGAAATCGAGAACAAGAAACAGGAAGATGCCCCGGCGGCTCACCCGACCGGCCCCAAAGTGGCCGTGGTCGGAGCCGGACCGGCCGGTCTGACCTGCGCCGCCGATCTCGCCCGCTACGGCTACCAGGTCACGGTCTTTGAGGCTCTGCATGAAGCCGGCGGCGTGCTGGTCTACGGCATTCCGCAGTTTCGCCTGCCGAAAGAGATCGTGCGCCGCGAGGTCGACAACATTCGCAAACTCGGCGTCGATTTCCAGTTCAACATGGTCATCGGCCGCATTCACACTGTCGACGAGCTCTTCGCCGAGGGGTACAAAGCCGTGTTTCTCGGCACCGGTGCCGGACTGCCCTACTTCATGAACGTGCCGGGCGAGCACTACAACGGCGTCTACTCGGCTAACGAGTGGCTGACCCGCACGAACCTGATGCGAGCGTACAAGTTCCCTGAATACCGAACCCCGATCAAATTCGGGAAGAAGGTCGCTGTCGTCGGCGGCGGCAACGTCGCCATGGATGCCGTGCGCACGGCTCTGCGCCTCGGAGCCGAGAAGGCGTACATCATCTACCGCCGCACCGAAAACGAGATGCCTGCTCGCCTTGAAGAGATAGAGCACGCCCACGAAGAGGGCATCGAGTTTCTCTTCCTCACGAACCCGGTCGAGATTAAAGGCGATGAGAAAGGCAACGTGCGAGCCGTCGTGCTGCAGCGTTTCGAACTGGGCGAACCCGATGCGTCCGGCCGCCGCAAGCCGGTGCCGATCAAGGGTTCTGAGTTCGAGATCGAGATCGACACCATCGTCATTGCGATCGGCCAGGGTCCTAACCCGCTGGTACCGCAGACCACCCTCGATCTGCAGGTGAACAAATGGGGCAACATCGTGGTCAAGAGCGAGCAGACGCTCGAGACCTCGAAACCCGGCGTCTATGCCGGCGGCGACGTCGTTACCGGGGCCGCCACCGTCATTCTTGCCATGGGTGCCGGCAAGACCGCCGCCAAAGCCATTCACGAAGCAATCCAGAAACAATCAGCGAGCTGATCTCTGCCTCAGCCACCGGGCGTATCGTCATCGATGCGCCCGGTGTTTCTTTTTCCTGCAGGCAGAAACAGGAAGATCTCTCGAAGAAAGCGGCCGTAACCCGAGAGCCTGAAACAATCTGACCAGTATTAGGCACCAAGGCACCCCTCGAGTCATTCGTTCCTCGTTTGTTTTGTTGCTACCAGGGTCATTTGGTTCTCCTTCGTTTTTCCGTTGGCAAGAGCGAAACTTGTGAGCCATTCGGCAAGA
>CAYYIY010000115.1:0-6562 GCA_964472075.1 uncultured bacterium
AAGCGAGCGTGAGAAAACACGCCCGATTCCCGGTCATTCAGAGTGAGATGCTACAGCGGTGGAGGTACAAACGCCGCTTTCCGATGCGCGCGCCGGAAAGAAAGACGACGAGCAAGCGAGTGTTTCTGTTCATGAGTGCGGTCATGCGATTGTGAACATGATGCTCTTTCACACGGTGCCGATTGCGATTTCTTCGACCAGTGCAGAAGCCGATACCCGGGGCTTCATTCTTGCCGGGGGAATCGAAAAACTATGGACGGGAAAGGACTACTGTCACTATGTGGCGTTGCTGTTAGCCGGAGGAATTGCCGAACGAATCGTCTTCGGGAATGACTTCAGATCAGGCGGATCATACGGAGATATCAAGAAAGCAACGCGCGTCGCCTGCGGTATGTTTCGCAGACAGGGCTTCGGCAAGCGGTCCATGCATCTCGGAGTCGTCTTCACCCAGGACGATGAGGCACTGCATGACAACTCCGTCGAAGAGGAGATTGAGAATTTCATGCAGGAAGCGGCCGCGCAGGCGGAGAAGTTGCTGAAACAGGAAGAGAGACTTCTGCTGAAACTCGCCGCTCACCTGGCTGATCACAGCCGTCTCGAACGATCACAGATTCTCGAATTCTGCAAAGAGTGGTCGAACACGGGCCTATACGAGCGATTGACCAGCAAAGAGAAACTTGAGTGTGGTCACCGTGACATCCTGTTGCGCGCCGTTCAACGCCAGGAAGCCAGTGAGTTCAGGTTCATTTCGATCATCAACGGCATTCGGCGCACCTGCACCTCGAATGAAGACACCACCCCCGTTCATCACTCCACAGCAGGGTAAGCACCTGCCACTATTGATAATTTGGCCCCCACCTCATGTCTAAACATGAGGCGGGGGCATGGTGAACAAGGGCAAGACAGTCTGATTATTCGGAGCTGTGCTCAGGGCACAGGATTCAGACTCTATCGACTTGGACAGAACATCGACAGAAGACTGGTTCTGCGAGTCTTGCGGCAACGGAGCGTTTCAGTCAGACTCGAAAGGACGGTTCTTCCGTGTCCGAGAACGATCGCCAACAATACTTGCAGAAGGTTGTTTAACTGAGGTTTTCGAAACAGCTCGCGAAGCGTTTGATGAAATCTTGCCAACCGGGTCGGGAACTATATACGATGTTTCATACTCGGTATGCACCCCTGAAGGGACCATTGCCGAATTTCTTTCTTCACGGTAGTACATGCTGGCCCTTTTTGTCACAAGCACAAGGGTACCTCAACACTAAATTTGCTCATCGTGAGTTATATGAAAGCGTGTATGATATCGCAAGCTAGATAAAGAAATAGACCAGTATTCCGCGACAAAGAGTGTTTACGTAAAGATACTCACCCAAACTTTGACGGAGAAGATAATGGACGACCTCTCATTTCTAAAAATGATTTTCCATGGATATGTAATATCTTATGGGGCTCACCGTTGGCACAGAATCAACTCATATACGGATATGACCGAAAACGAGCTCTGCTTCTTTTCTGATTTAGGAACTAAACTCGGATTCATTTCAATAAGAGAATACGAGAGAAAAGACTTGGTTTGGCTCGATCCAGAGGACAATAACAGGATCATTTTACATCTTGAACGAGAAAACGAGTCCTGGGGCGCGTTGAATTGTTTCTTCACTGAGAATAAATTGAAGGCTTCAGCAAAAATATGTGATGGTCGTTTCCTGCTCGGCGTATTTGGCTTCGTGACTGAGCAGGACTACAAAAAGATCAAAGGCGAGATATTGGCAAATGAGATTTACCGAGGCAGAAACATCTTGATAATTTCGTTTGTCGGACAGACAAAGAACAACGCAATGGACTGCTTTGGATTCATTTCTTCGCAACACCGCATTTTAGAGAGAAGGGCAAAAGCTACCCTTGATAAGGCCGATTATTGGTATCTTCATTTTGAACGAAAGAACGATTGGCAGGAAACCACGTAGAACCTCTGCCTAAAAGCTTGGAAAGGGAGAGATGTGGCTACCCCAATAGGTTGGAGCTTGTTCCTAATTCAGGGTAGGTCGGTTTATCCTGTCCCCCTTGAAAGTTGGGCCGCCATTATGACAATTTCGTGCATAGACACGAGGAGGTGGCATCATGACCGTGGACAAGGAACAAGAAATCCAAAGATGGATGGCAAAACGGCGTTCGGCACTGATTATCAGCATTCAAGAAAAGGCACTCCACAATGAATGCAGGCTTCAGGGGCATGCCGAACGATCGTATCGGGAACCTGCAAGGTGCGAGTGACTCCCATATGTCCAGGTTGTCCACCTGGAAACCGATCGCCGGCTCTCTTTTCTCGTTTGATCGGATAACGATCGCTCGAGGGAGGTCGCGATGAATTGTGTGAATCCTTCAAGACCTCGTTTTCCAACTGAGCGATGTAGTCCTCAAGAGCGTCGATATACCGCCTCACGGTGGGAGGCGTTTTCTCGAGGTCTTCCCGAGGAACCTTGGGTCCAGCCCTCTTTTTTATCACAACCTCATTGTACGGAAATCTCACCAACTCGTACAGCCGATTCGGTGGGGAGGGGCTGAATGGTTACCAAAGCCAACACCCGGCTGGCAAGTCACTCTTCTTCGTTCATGAATGTGACGATTCTGGATTGTTCGCTTTCGAGAAGGAACAGGCACACGGCACCGCTTATTCTTCTGGAAACATGTACCCCGACGAATCTCGCGGCAAGAGATTGCTGATTTTCATCAATGAGCTTGACCGAAGTTAATAATACGGGCATTCTCGAAACAGATTTCGCGTCAATTTCAACGAACAATAGTTCAAAATCGCTTTCGTCATCCGGCAAGGATACGTTCATCCGAACGGCTTCTGCAATACTGGCTACGATCTGATTATCGAAGTCATATTCAGAGCGATCATTGTCCTTGGCATCCTTAGGCCCATCATATATTTCAATATTGTGGGAGGACAGTATTCGAGCTTGAATCTTCTCGTTTTCGAACTGAATGTGCTCGCCGGGTGATTCATAATACTCTCTTTTCGCATAATCAAACTGTTTGTAATCGAACGAAAAGACTCCTCCCTCCGAAGAAAAATACTGCCGGCTCCCTTTCACCTTGTATGGGAGATCGGACAATCGAAAATCATAACCCGTTTTTGAAAAACACCAAACCATTCCTGATCCTCCTTCCCGTTGGGCATGAATAACTATTCGGCAAAATAGTGAACTTACAATTTGGTGTCAATCACCAGATACACGGTTTACGACCCAATCTGAGAGTCTGGAAGAGATTTTGGCTGGGAGTAACACACGTGCCTTATGCTCAGTTCGACTGTGTGTATCGCGCCTCAGACATATCTGGCGAGCGCGCGCGAGAGCGTGCTTTTCACTTCGTTGACGAGCGAGGTCGGCTCGAGCACCCGTACGCCGTCGCCGTGCATGAGAATGCGCTGGATCAATTCGTAGTTGGGTGAGACCTCGATGTCGATGATAAACTCGGTATCGTCATCTCGTACAATCTGCTGAGACGCATGCAGCGGGAGCGTCTTGAAATACTTGGCCTGGTCAGGAGATATGCCAAGGCGCACCTTTTCTACCGGGCTTCCGTCGTTGGTAACACCGATGATCGACTTGTACGCTTCTTCGGGCGTGACGTTCGGATCGGGAGTGAAACGCTGAGTCAGCACGCTGACCTCGAGCATGCGGTCAAGACCGAAGTTGTAGAGCCTTTTGCCGACCTCGATCTGCGCGACCAGATACCAGCGGCCAAGATACTCGCGCAGTAACAGAGGCATCAGATCGAAGGTCTTCCTGTTGGAATCGAAAAAACTCTGGTACGTCAGTTTGACGTATCGCCGTTGCTGTACGGCTTGCAGGAGAGGCTGCAGCCACTGAATGCCCTTCATGTTGCCGGCGGTTCCGAACGAGAGATGGTTCAGCGCCTCTTTGCCGACGGAAACCGAGTCGAGAAGCAGTTGAGCGGTGCAGGTAACCTCCAGAAATCGAAGGAAAGTATCGATGTCGACAGGGGTTGAGGTATCGATGTAATACCCGTTTTTCTCGTGATCGAAACAGACGTTGATCCCGAACAGGTATCGGATGTCGGCGATGTCTCGCTGGAGAGTCCTGGCGGAATACTCCATGCTTTTCCGTTCCAGAAAGTGCTTGAGGTCTTTGAACGACGGATAATGATCCCCCATGATTTTATCGAGAATCAGAGCATACCGCCTCAGAGATTTCGACATGCGGGTTCCTCCCTTGTGTGAGATACGCCGCCCAAGCCACTTGGTACGAGCGATTTGCCGAGTGATGACACTTCCATCATCGAGCAATCACTGTGCCAAATTCTGTCGTAACGAAAGCGAATGGGCGGTTTCTCACACGAACCCGCAGAACGATTTCGGGTTTCTGCGGCTATTTGAGCGACTTTAACAGCGAAGCAAGGGTGTTCGGAGCGATCTCGAGGGCCGTCGCGAGCTCCTTCTTCGTCCGTTTCGGAAAGGCTTCGATCACGGCACGCACATACTCGGCGCGCACCCGGTCGAGAGGACGAATCTCCGTCAGCGGCACCGAGAAGGCGTTCGAAGGGGCGACGGTCTGATCACCGTTTTGGGAGAACCAGAATGCGGCGCTCTGTTGAATGACGGCCGCGATATCCGTTTTCAAGAGGCTTTGCTGTCGCACCAACGAGTACAGTTCGCGGACATTTCCGGGCCACCGATACGTGCGCAGAATCTCCGCGTGTTCATGCATCGCGTCGAGGGTCTCGGCGATGTTGATGGAATGCTTTCGATACAGACGAAAGACGAGATGGTTCACGACGCGCAGAATGTCCTCCGGAATATCTCGCAGAGGCACGGTGTTCAGATGAACTTCGTTCAGGCGAAAAAAGAGATCCTGACGGAAAGACCCCTCACGCAATTTTTGATACAGCGATGGCTGGGCGGCGGCGACGATGCGAACCTCGGCCACTTCTTCGCGGTCGGTTCCCAGCGGACGAAAGCGCCGATTCTGCAGAAATCGCAGCAGATCGGCTTGAATCGGCATCGGCATCTCGGTGACCTCATCGAGAAAGAGAGTTCCGCCATGAGCGGATTTCACCAGGCCGATATGGTCTGCGATGGCACCCGTGAACGCGCCGCGCTTATGGCCGAAGAGTTCGGATCTGAGAAATGTTTCGTTCAAACCGGCGCAGTTGATCGCGATGAACGGTTTGCCGCGCCGCGCACTGAAGTCATGCAGGAAGAACGCGACCGCTTCCTTCCCGGTGCCGGTTTCGCCGAGAATCAATGCGCTCAGGTCGGTGCCGGCCACCTGAAGAATACGCCGTTTCAGCTCGAGCACCCGATCGGACTTTCCCTCGATGTAGGGAAAATCGGCTTCGCGAAAGTTTTTGACCGCTTCACGCAGCGGCAGGGGAAGTTTGCCGATCGAAAAGCTATCCGGGTGATAGTCGCGAAGAGTCTCAATCGCGGCGAACAGCTCGTCGGGGTTGTCGAAATTCATCATGAATCGGGTTTTGAAGTAATTCAATGTGTGGAACAGGTCTTCGTTGTAATCTGCGTAGGCTTTACAGAGGCGTGCCAGCGAAGACGTCGGGTTGAAACGCGTCTGCACGGCGGCCAGAACGCCTTTTTCGACAACCAGCTCGAGACCTTTCACATGAATCAGTTCCTTCTGCAGGTTTCCATAGCGTTGTGATCCGAACCAGGTGACGCTCTCGCCTCTGTTGAGCAGGGCGCGCAGATGTTTGCGCGTCAGCTCGGGCTCGGCAACGTCGTCGAGCAGGATGACGATCTCACGTTTCGCATCGCTCTTCAGAAGTCGGGCGAGAGCTTCATTCACCCACTTCGCCCCGACCGGAACGATTTCGCCCCCTTTCTGCCAGCACACGGCGGCGGCTAACATGGCTTCCGGGGTTGGAGTGCACAACAGGGTGAAGATCGTTTTCATGCGACGCTCGCTCCTGACTCTGAATGCGGTCATCGGGGACTGAATTCAGAATACTCAAAATATGAGCAGGGTGCGAGCATTTTCTGACGTTCTTGATACGGCGCGTTCCACGTTTGGAATTCATGATGTTGAGAATGGGGCCACGGTGGAGAGCCGTCACCGATGAAAGCGGCACACAGGTATGAGTCTCACAAAAACTGTGTGTATGCTACTTCGAGCGTCGGTTCGCGATGAAAACGCACCCCAAGCGAGATCGCACATTCATCGCCACTGACGCGCTGACACAGATGGCAGAGCCCCTGCATCGTACCCACCGTCATCGTGTGCGGCAGGGTCATCTTCAGCACAGCAAACTTCGATGGCACATGAGGGCGCTCTCGAATCCGCTGTGAAACGTCATCGAGAGCGCCGCGCCATTTCCAGGTGACTTGAGATGTCGTCTTTTCGAGAAACTCGAAGACTTCGTTGAAATCGATCATGATTTCCGCCCCGCCGAGATTCTCGAACACATACTGTTCTTCATCGACGTGTTCTGTGCGCGAACGGTCGTCGACATAACTGATGGTCTGTGTCAATGAGCAGTTTAATGGAGCCACCCCTGATCGGGTTAATGGAGCCACTTT
>CAYYIY010000116.1:0-6407 GCA_964472075.1 uncultured bacterium
GTGAACTTTCGTACATTTAAGCAGCCCTCGCCAGTGATTCTATCATGTTCTCGGTGAATTTATGAAACTCCGGGTAGTCGAGCACAGTTGTCGGAATTCGTTGAGTCCAGATTTGATGCCGGATTCCGGCAAGAGCATCTTGAAACGATGGATTGGCCTTGCCCTTATACCAAGGTCGAACTGGAAATCGCTTTTGATCGCCATGTTTGATAAACCAAGCCCAAACAAGCGAGTAGACTGCATACCCCATGGCGGCAACCTTCTCCGGCCCCGGCCCTTTCCACGACTGCGGTTGCTCAATTCCCAGAAATTGTTTGGCATTCCGGAACGTATCCTCAATTGCCCATCTGTTTGCGTATGCGGAGATCAGCAACCCGGGATCAAGGGTGAGATCGGTGGTGAAGAAGAAGTCATCCTTCTCGATTCCTTGCGGATCACGCGAGATGATCAAGCGGATGTATTTTCCGGGCAACACTTTGTGCCAGACGACATGGCGCACGATCACCAGTCTCTGTTTTTTCTGCCCGCGCTCGACTGTATCCACGAGCCTCCAGTCTTTTGCCGTAGCGGCAATTTGCGCGGGCGTCGGCAATCGCACCCCTCGACTTGGAGGTCTTCCCTTCTTTCCTTTGATCCTCTTGGGCATTCTATAGATTGCCGCGTCGCTTCGAATGCGGCTGACAATAAATATGTTCTTGGACATTCTTCCAGCAAGAGGAGCATAGAACCCGTCAGCGACAAGAAATATCTGCTTTTCAGGAAACCACTCGACCACCTCGACAATCATCTCTTCCAGCAGATCAAAAAGGGATTTTCCCGATGTCTTGCTCGGACGCTTACCCGCCAGGGAAGAAGGTCTGCCCGGGTTATTCTGCCGAAAGGCAGATCAGATAAAGCTTTTTTCGATTCCATCCGGAATCGAAAAATCACCGCTTGAGCTCGCCCTTTTTCGCCGGCCTCGACCAATTCTCAATCTTCAACCCCGGAACCCGAGAAAACTCCTTCTCGTTATTGGTTACCAGGCACACCCCCAAAGCCAAAGCATGAGCCGCAATCAGCATATCCATCGGACCGATCGGGACACCGGCTTTTTCGAGATGATGCCTAACCACTCCGTATTCGACCGCCGCCTCCGCATCAAACGGCCAAATGTCGAACGGAAGCAGAAACTCCTGAAAGACCCGCCGGTTCTTCTCTGGCTTCGCGCTTTTCGAAATTCCGAATTCCAACTCAGCAAGAGTGATCGATGAAATCACAATATCGCCCGGCCCGTGTTTCCTGATCTGATCAGCAATCTGCGGATGCGTGCCCTTGCACAGATAAATGAAAATGTTGGTGTCGAGAAGATATCTCATCAGTCGAAAAGATCCTCGCGCGTCTCCAGCCGGCCCTGGTCGCGTTCACTCATGAAATCATCCGTAAACTTCCCGATGTTTCGATCCATCGGCGCCCACCAATCATCCTTGGGAAGTAGCACCACAGCGTTCCCCAGCCGTTTCACGAAAACCTCTTTCCCCTGAAATCGAAATTCTTTGGGAAGCCTCACCGCCTGACTTTGCCCATTCTGAAAGATTTTTGCCGTCTTCATCGCTGCACCTCCGTATATACTTTATAATATATACTTCAATGACCAGTAAAAGCAAGAGTCTTTATCTGGAAACCATTCTTGTCGCGCCACCCTTTTTCCAGGGAATGTATTTTCAGTATCTTCATCTTCGCGCCCCAGTCTTGACCTTCAACCCTCTGCGAAACGCTTCATTCCATGCTTCTTCCAACTTTGGAAGCAGACTGTCGGCACATCGCTCCCGCATCTTCGCCGCCTCTGCCGGCGTTTCCGCATCCGCGATCGCCATCAGCGTTAAGACACAGCGCACGACCGCGGATCTCGTAACCCCGAGCGCGGTCGCCATTTCACACACCATCTGATATGCTTCATTCGGAAGAGAAAGCGTGATTCTCGCATCAAATCGCTTCCCTCGCCTCCCTTCCAGCTTCCGAGTCGCGGGTTTCTTTTTCTCCCGGCCCTTTCTAAGCTCTCGTTTCAAATCTTCCCAACTCCCGCCGGAAGGCTCATTTTCGGCTTCATCTATCGCCTTCCTTGTTTCCGCCGACATCTCTTCATCATCCGGCGTAATCGGCATGTTGAGATAATCATCTATTGTCATCCGCTTTTCGCGTTTCTTCTTGCTTTTCATCTACGTTTGTCCCGGGAAGAGCCCCATCCAGCCTTTTGTTTATGCGTGTTCCGAAGATCAATTTCCACACGCCGTTTTCCAACCCCTTCCACAAACCTCTTCCGTACCACCTCCCGATCCGCCGCATCGCTCTCGATGCCCCAGATCGTCACCGTCTTCCAGCCGCCGCCTTTGTCCTTTTCACTGATCAACCGATCATCTTTCACCAGGTCGAACCAGGCCCGCGCTTTGGTCACCGATCCCATCGTTGCCGTTCCGACCGGCTTCACCTGGGCTCCTTTCGCCTCATAACTCACCACCGGATACCTCACAATCGCGATCTCCTCCGATGTGAACACCGACGTATCAACCAGTTTCACGACCCGTCCGATTCCGTGACCGTTCCGCCGCAGACCGTTCACCAGGTTCCCTTCGATCGAATATCCGGCCGGGTCGATGTCCGAAATGCAGAACACCGTCAACTCCTTTCCCCCGCACGCTTTAAGCAGATCGTCCGCGAAATACTCGATCGAAATGACCGCCGGCTCCCCTTTCATGCAGATGAACGAAACCCCCGCCTCCACGGCCATCTTCTTGATGAACAGATAATGTCCGAGTTTCTCCGAAGCCAGAACCACTTCCGGACGCTTCGAGCCGATGCCGCGATACGGTTCATTCATATCCATGAACCCGAAATCCTTATACCGGAACAGCCCGCGCTCCTCGATCATCTCCTGAAGCGTGTTGTAAAACACCTCCACGTCACCCGGTCCCAGAACGTTCGAGTGATACGCCAGTACCGCTTTGATGCGATACCACAGCGATCGAATATTCCCATCACTCGGCGGCTCGATGCCTTTCACGATCCACCGGTACAGCTGATAAATGATGTTCTTGATCACCCGGCGCTTATTGATCTCATTCACGCCGAACTGCCGAAAGTAGCTCAGCATCCGATCACGCGTGAACTGTTTGATATCCCACCGTTTCTTGAACGCCTCGACCGCGGCCTTGTCCGTCGCATCCAGAGTGAACAACTCGCGCCAGCCGAAGTCGATCAGTTCATACTGCCGCAACGCCTTGTCATCCGGGTGTTCCGGAACCAGATGACTCAGACTCTTAACCCCCAATGCCTTCATCAATGGCCGGGAATACGTCTCCGTCACCGGTACTCTTTTATCGGTTCCGCGCAGAGCCAACTCACACCCACCGGCCCCGCCGCGTTCGCGAACGTTCAGGCCCGCCCGGGAACCACCGCCTCGAATCCCGCCCTGCAACGCTTTTGCCGGAACGTCTTCGTCGAAGATGCCCAGACTGCGTACCATATCCCGAATCTCTCGATTCTCGGGAGTTGTCTCCTGGTTCGGTTCGTCCGGGTAACGCCGGAACAAACCCTCGATCCGATCCACCGCCACCAGAAACGATCGGTGAACTCGCAGAAACAGATCGTCATAGACCTTTTCAAAATACGTCAGACTTCGCGCCGTCTCGAAGCGCTTCCCGCTCTCCGCGACCGCGAATGTTTTGTTTTCCTCAGCGTACAGGTAGACGATATCGCAGGCCTTGAAAAGAAGCCCGTTGCGCGCCTCAATCAATCGTTCGGCATGAAACAGCCGCTCGACTCGAGCGTCCAGTTCGCGAGGCCCGAACTCCGCCGGCCGTCGTTCGGTCATTTCAACCGCTTCTCAAACTCGGACAAATACGTGCTCGTCACCGCATTCACCACCGGTTTGTCCAGGCCCTCAAACCACAAATCACGCGCCGATGAGACTTTCAGCCCGCGAATCTTCGTCAAATTGATCAGGTAATACTTGCTGGTTCGCAGAAAATGCGGATGATCCTTCAACTTTTCCTCGATCTCCGACAGCCGCAGGTTGCTATAGTACCCCTTCCCCTCGGACGTCATCAGCATCGTTTCCTCACGTCCGTGGTCCGATTTCGTGGTGACATAACAGACTTCTTTCAGATCCACGAAATAAACAGCCATCGCCGGGTCTGGTGGCTGCACCGGAAACTTCTTGACCGGGGGGTCCAGATACTGCAACCGCACCAGAACCTGCTTCAACAGCTCCGTATCGGTCCGCGCCTCCGTCCGTTTCTCGCTCCGCTTCGCCCCCACTCGCTTTTTCATGCGCCCTCCCTTTCGTCTATCCGCTCAGAAAGCCGCTACTCGGCCCTCCGCCGCACGTATTTTCCGCTCTCCGCTCATTCTACCTCAACGCCGAAATACGTGTCTCTATAAGCCCACTCACGTCTTCCTGGGCCGTTTGGTGGGACATCCCTTCACCATTGGTTTTCGAGCCTCTTTGATCAGCCCCTTCAGATGTTTCGCCCGTTTCGCGACCAGATCGTAGAAGTTCTCATGCGGTCCGACCGCCACGACCAGGCACACGACCGCGGCCTCCAGAATCAGATACGCCGCGCGAAACTGACCACTGCCCTTGATCGTGAAATCCAGCGCCCAGACCCCTTGCAGGTTCTGCTTCAGCGAATGCCCGGCCTTCGGGTTCTCTTTCAGCACCAGCAGTTTATCAACCACCGCCGGCCGCAGGTCCTTCAATCCGTCCAGGTCCTTCTGCGCCGAAGTCGTGAGCTGAAGATCAAACACGGCTCTTCCTTTTCGCTTTCGCCGGTTTCAAGGGAATGCCCTTCTTCTTTGCGTAGTCCTCAATCGAGATCGTCTTCCCCTCTTCAAACTCCTGCATCGCCTGTCTGGCCAGAATCTCAAAGGGGTCTGCATTCACCTTCGCGTATTGCAGCATCCCCCCATGAATCCGGAAAAACAGAACGTCGCCGGGGCTTATCCCAAGCTCTTTCCGAGCCTTCGCCGGAATCGAGAGCCGGCCTTTTTCATCAACGCGTATCGTCGCCAGGTTTGCCATAGTTCCTCCTGAAAGTGGGAAATTCCCACTATTTCAGAATATACCGATATGCAACCGCATGACAACCGGAAATCAAAGATAGACCGTAACCCGGTCGCCTTCCTGCAAATCCGTCTTTTTCAGCTTCCGTCGGTCGATGGCAACCTCGATCGTATCATCACTTTCTGGGTCCCGAACCACGACAATCACCATGTTCCCCTCGATCCGATCGACAATCCCGGAAACCTTCTTCTTCCCGGCCTGGTAGCTCGCCGAGATCTGCGGCACCTTCCCCCGGGGTTTCGCGGGTTTCTTCGGCACCGGTTTTTTCGGTTCTTCGAACGGGTTCTCCGCCTTCGCCAGGCGAAAGATCCCCTTCCGCTCCGGTTTCACGAAGAACATATCACCCGGTTCAACGCGCAGTCTCTTCCGCAACTCCGGAGACAGAATTAGATATCCGTCCGAGTTGATCTTCGCCATGTAGGTCTGCGTCTTTGCTTTCGCCATCGTCCCCTCCCCTGCTCAAAATTTCAGATCAAATCTAACCTCAGAAGCGCTTGAATCCATGCCCAACCAGCATATCAGGGAGCGCACTGACTCCGCATCCGCTCCGGCTCCATGAAATACGCCCACACTTTCTCGAGCAACCCCGCCCCCTCGAGCGGGTCCTTCCGCGCCGGCGGAGTCCAGACCGCTACCGGTTTTGGGGGTTTATTCAATAACTCCTGATCAAACTGGTTATACTTCGGCAACAGGGTATTCACTTTCGACTCGATCGCCAACGCCGACCGCCGGGTCTCTTCCAGGTCGTGCGCCAGCTTCATGATGATCGAATCCGTACGCTGTCTTTCCTCGGCCTGTCGCCGGCGATCTTCTTCCAGTTGCGTCAAAAGACGGTCAACCGTTTGATTCTTCGTCCTGATCTCGGCTTTCAACTCTTCAACCATCTTGTTGAAAGTTTCATTGGAAGTTGAATCGGTGGTTGAATGTTGATTGAATGTTGAGGTTGAAGGTTGATCGACCGCAGGTTGCTCCCAGAGAGTGCCTTTTTTTTGCCGCATCCCTTGGCGAAGTAGTTCAACGCCCTCTTCGGAAAGAAGGGTTTTGCCCCCGTCCTGCCGCAAAAACGGAGTCAACTTCTCCTTTGAACTTTCAATCTTCTTGTAAACCGCAGCTTTTGAGATCCCCAGGGATTCCGCGACATCAGCGATTTTCAACCAGTTCATCAACTTTCTCCCGACATTGAATGTTGAAAGTACATCGGCATTCTTGAAAGGATGATTCACGGTGTAGTTTTCCTTTTGCTGATTCCTACACGATCTTGCCCGGTTGTTTCTCGCATGAAACGGGTATTTCGGAGATAACCCGATAA
>CAYYIY010000117.1:0-6050 GCA_964472075.1 uncultured bacterium
AACGCAATGGCAAATCGTTGAACGATGCCGGCGAATAAACAGAGTTTCGAGAGAATTAAATGACCCTGGGTTTCGTTGAGGACCAAAGGGACGATTCTGCGTCAGCCCTGCAGAATCTCGGCAATGCGCGAAACAATCTGGCTCTCTGTGCACGGCCGCGTCAGGGTTCGCTGTTGCGGGTGCCCGGCCCAGGACTCCGGCGTCTGATCGGCGTGGGAAAGCAGCAACACGCGCGTTTCCGGATGCGTCTGCTGCAGCAACCGCCGGAAGTCTGCGACCTCGTTCGTTCGAATAAAATCGGCATCCAGAAGAATCAGGTGGATCGACTCGCCGAACCCGCGACAGAAATCACTGACCAGCTCTCCGCGAGATACGGCGAGAGCGCGATACCCAAGCCCGCGAACCCTCTGCAGCAGACGATCACGTTCAGCCCCTTCGCTTATCGCAATCAGAATCGTCTCCATGACATCGGTCTGAGAGACCTGAACCTCTCTCAAGCGTTCGATCTGATCGGCGGCAACCTGCGGAAAGTACAGTTCGATGCGGGTACCAACCGATAGTTCGCTGCGCAGAGTGATGAAGCCGCCGCTCTGCTGCATGAAACCGAGAACCATCGAAAGTCCGAGTCCGGTTCCCTTGCCGATGGATTTGGTCGTGAAAAACGGCTCGAAGATCCGTTCCTGCACAGCGGCATCCATGCCGACGCCGTCGTCTTCGACGGCAACCATGACGTATGTCCCAGCCGGAATAGAGCCATGCACGCATGGGCGGGGCAGATAGACGGTCTCGATTCTGGTTTCCAGGGTAAGATGCCCGTGCAGGGGCATCGCATCGGCCGCGTTCAGCACCAGATGCATCAGCGTCTGTTCGCACAGGGCCGGGTCGGAAAAGACCAGCGCGGGGTCGGCTGATTTTTTGATCTGCAACTCGATTCTTCCGGTCAGAGTGCGGAGAAACGTCTTTTCCAGATCGGACAATAGCTGATTCCAATTCAGGAGCGAAGGTTTCAGCTGATGAGCACGGCTATACGCCAGCATGCGTTCGGTCAGCTCCGCCGATCGCCTGGTCGCCGACAGAATTTCACCAACCCACTTGCGCGACGCGCTGTCCGCAGGCAACTCTTCGAGCAGCATGTCGGCATAGCCCATGATCGTGGTCAGCTGACTGTTGAAATCATGCGCGATTCCGCCGGCCAGACGCCCGAGCGCCTCCATGCGTTGGATGCGTACCAGCTGACTTTCCCATTTTTCGCGTCTGATGCGCGGTCGAGAAACTTCGTCATAATCAAAGCAGATGCAGACACCGCCGGCCGGCTCTCCCCTTTCGTCGGCGAGAATGCCCGTCGAGATGATGACATCCAGTTCGCGCCCGTCGCGCGTGCGTATTTGCAGCGACAAGGTTCGCGCTGTTCCGTCAGTGATCATTGCCTGCCATTCACGCAGGAAATGCTTTTCGGGGTCGCTGTCGATCACCGGCAACGCTGCCCCAACCTGGTCTTCAGTCGAATAGCCGAAGATCTTCTCGGCCGCGGGATTCCAGAGCATGACCAGCCCTTCCCGGTCGAGAGCGATAATCGGCAACGGCGATTTGCGAAACACGCACCCGAGCATCTGGACCGTTTCCCGCAACCCTTTTTCAACTCGTCGCCGCTGCGTGACGTCGCGACCCTGCATGCGCACTTCCGTAATGGCGCCGCTGCTATCATACACCGCGGTCAGCTGCAACTGCAGCCAGTGCAGGCAACCGGCAACCGGTACACGCAGTTCGACGGCCCGACTCGGCACCCGTGGCAGCAGACTCTTCATCACGACGCACAACTTGCGGCGATCGGCCTCGATAAAAAGATCGGGCAGATGCACGCCCAACAGCTTCGAGCGCGGCATACCCACCGTCTGACAAAACGCCGGGTTGGCATACGAGACGGCACCGTCCGGAGTCAGGCGCAGGACGATCTCCCCGTGCGATTCTTCCGCTCGGTGATGCGCATGCAGCCGTTCCTGCAGATGCTCGTGGCGCTCCTGCAGAAACAGGGAACGGGCTGCATTTTCCGCAACCTGTTCGAGAAACAGGAACTTCTCCCAGGTAAGGGCCGCCGCCCGGCGAAAATTGAACTGCAGAACACCGAACGTGCGCTTGCCGCGCCGCAACGGAATAATGCCGATCGTCTCATACCCTTCGGCATGACAGCGACCGTGAATCGGTGCCGTTTCGCCGACCATCTGCAGCATGCGTTGAAAGTCGTCGCGCGAGGTCGAGAGAAAACTGCCGCGACGCGAAAACCCGGGCAAAGGCCGGCGCGGTCGGTGCCGCAACACGAACCCGCACATACATTCAAGCAACGGGGCACCCAACTTGTCACACACGAAGTTGCCGGCTTCATCAAGCTGACAGAGACGATTTTCCGCCTTTACGAAATCGCGCGAGAAGCCTCGGGTGAAGTAGAACGGAAAGTCCGAGCCGTTTTGCAGTCGAATGCCGACCGCATCTGCTTTTGAGATATCCTTCAAAAACAGAGCGAGTCGTTTCAGACTCGGCAGGAAGCCCTCACTCGACGGCACCGGGGAAACGTGTTCCCAGGGGATGGCTTGAAAGATGTGTCTCGAAAGTCTGACTTTTGCGTTAACGGAACCGGCACCGCCGGATGAGACGCGCTGACCATTCATCAGACGTTTCTCCGACATACCTGCTCACCAAAGTGAAGTAGGGTGATGATACTCCTCGTTTACGCCGCCTGCAAGTCCCTGAAAAACCGCATTCAGTCATCGTATTGCACGCGACGGCAGGTTCTCGAGGCGGCGACGCAGTTCTTCCGAAATCTCTGACTCGGCATCAGGCTCTGGCAGGCCGCCCGAAACGACACTCTTTGTCTCCTGACGTTCACCGCTTCCCGACCCTGCCTTTTGCCCCGATTCGTTCACGCGCTCATAGATCGCATGCAGCATCTTCAGATCGTCCATGATGCGCCGTTCCTCGCCGCCCGAATCGGTCTGTTCCGTGGTCAGAATCTTGCTCTTGAGCAGATTGATCGACGCCGCCACGCTCTTCTTGCTGGCCTCGAACCGGGTCAGAAATCGCTGCATCTGCTCACGCTTGCGTACCAATTGATACAGGTCGCGAATCTGCGCCCGATAGATTTCCACCAGCTCGGCATCGTTCTCATCAATTGAACGAGCTCGAATCACATCAAGCTGATTCTCGATCATCACGGTCGGCATGTCGGCCAGGGCACGCACCATGTTCAACGCCCGATCACGCAGCTTGAACAATGGTACCAG
Source organism: uncultured bacterium (assembly GCA_964472075.1). Taxonomy (GTDB): domain Bacteria; phylum Muiribacteriota; class Ozemobacteria; order Ozemobacterales; family Ozemobacteraceae; genus CAYYIY01. The sequence goes on from CAYYIY010000117.1 coordinate 3,276, forward strand.
TGACTCTTCGAGCGAACGCAGATAGTAGGTGCGTTTAGAAGCCTTGAGTTCACGCACCAGGCTGTCATATTCAGACTTCACCTCGCTCAACCCGACCCACTTTCGCTCGGACGGTGGAAACACGAGAGCCGTGCCGATGAGTCCGAGAAGCAGGACAAACAAAGCTGGTGCCCATCCGCCTGTCAGAAAGATGAAAGGCATAAATAGGCCGAAGTACAGCAATCCGAGAATCCAGCGGGCGCGCGGGCACTCCCGGTAAATGGGGTCTTCGTGGCGAATCGTCCCATCCGGAGCCACGTCAAACTGTTCTTCCGCTCCGATGTCGGGCAGATGGAGATGCCCGGTTTTCATGCCGCAAAAGAGACATGTTCCACGCACGCTCTGGTGGCGGATAATCACGCAATCTTCCCTGGACGCACGTTGATTCGTTTACAGATCAGGCTCGAAAATACGCTGCACGCGCTGATTGATCTGGCAGGTCACCTCGTAGGTGATGGTTCCCAGTTTTTCAGCCCACTCGTTCACGGTGATTTCCTCGTTGCCCGAACGTCCGATCAGCACGACTTCATCTCCGACCTGCACATCGGTTTTGGCGCCGAGATTCACCATCGACTGATCCATGCAGACGCGGCCGACAATGGAGTATGATTTGCCCTTGATCAGCACCCGGCCCATGTTCGAGAACATACGATTGAATCCGTCGGCATAACCGGCCGGAATCGTCGCCACATACACGTCTTCGGGCGCCACCCAGGTGCGGCCGTAGCCGATCGAGGTGCCCTTGGTCACTCTCTTGACGAACGAAACCCGCGTCAAAAACGACAACCCCGGTCGCAGCGGAATGGTCTGCGGGGTTTCCTTCGACGGGTAGAAGCCGTAGATCATGATTCCCGGGCGCACCAGACTCAGCCAGCTTTCGGGGTAGGCCAGCACGCCGCCGCTGTTGGCACAATGCACGACCGGGATCTTCCCCGAGATGCGTTTCTCGCAGCTGTCGACCGTCTTGCGGAACAACTGAAGCTGGCGATTGGTGTAGGTTTTCGACGCTTCGTCGCTGACCGGCAGATGAGTGAACACGCCTTCCAGAAACAGAAACGGGCACTCGGCGGAAATGAACATCGCCAGATCGGGCGCTTCTTCCGGGGCGCAACCGATGCGGCCCATGCCGGTATCGACCTTCAGGTGCACGTTGGTTTTTCTGCCCAAACGCGTACAGATCTCGTTCAACTCGATGATGTTCTTCTTTTCGCAGACCGCGAGCGTCAGCCCATGCTCGACCGCCGCCTGCATCTCTTCAGGAAAAGCGGGGCTGAACTTGAGAATCGGCAGGCGAATGCCGGCCTTGCGCAACTCAATGCACTCAGGAACCGTCGCGACGCCCAGCCAGTCGATGCCGATGCGTTCGGCCATGCGACTCACTTCGATGGCGCCATGCCCGTAGGCGTTGGCCTTCACCGCGATGAGAATCTTCTTTTCAGGGCCGACCGCGGCTCTGATCTGTTCAAGATTGTGACGAATGTTGCCAAGATGAATGCGAGCGTGTGTCTGATACAGCATGGTTACTCTCCGGGCATCACGGTTTTATGCACGTATGAAGACGTTGTCAGCGCCAGCAGCGCACCATACCCGGGGTAGAAACTGAACTCGCTGCCGACCTGCGGCATGACTGCCGCTTCCTCGACGTCAAGCAGCAAGTGGTCGCTTGAACCGCCCAGCACGATGATCTTCGGATCGATCGGCTCGATGCCGTCGACTTTGACGTCCTGACGGCCGAGATTGATGATCGCCCGGTGCCGCCAGCCCCGGTCGACAAAGGTCTGACTCTCACCGAACGCGTCCTGGCCACGATCTCCGATAGGCACCGACGGCTTCTTCTCGACTTCGATCACCTCGCCGACGCCCACGAACGTATCCTGACGGGTGCCCGGCCACGGCGACCGGTCGATGACGTTGCGACCAAGCACGATCGCCTCGCCGACGCGGAAGTGATTGATCTCGCGCGGCATTTTCCCAGAGGCCAGCAGCGGCAGACCCGAGCTGTTGCCGCCGCTCAGAATCGGCAGTTCCAGGCCGGTGGCTCGCCGGCATTCGTCGCGCGTCTTCACCAACAGCTGCATGTTCTCGACCGACGGAATGACGCCGCCGTAACAGGCCAGATTGCAGCCGAGACCGACCACCTCGATGCCGCGCAGCTCTTTCGCCTTCGCCACAACCTCGGGCGCACGATCGGGCCAGATGCCCTCGCGCAGATCGCCGACATCGACCATGATGATGACCTTGTGGGGTCGACCGATCAGCAGAGCCTCATCGGAAAGTGCTTTCATGGTGACGAGACTCGTGTTCAGGCTGTAGTCAGCCGCCCGCACGACGTCGAACGCCTCGGAGGGGTAAGGTAACCGCAGCAGCAGAAACGGCCCGCGATGCCCTTGTTCGCGCAGGCTCCAGAGGTTCGCCGGGCGTGAGTCGGCCAGCCAGTCGGCCCCGCCCTCGACCAGCGCGTGCGCGACATACGGGTAGGCGCAGGTCACTTTGGTGACCGCCGCCAGGGTCACTCCATGCGTGTGGCACAATCCCGCCACCGAGCGGGTATTCTTCTGAATGCGCTTCGGGTATATCTCGAGACGTGGTGTTCGCTTCATCAATCCCTCCTGCGATCTCAGGCATGTGCGCCCCGCAGGGTAGCACAACTCCCGGCGACTTGCATCTCCGCGCCCCGCATTTCAGGGTCATTTCGTTCTCCTTCGTTTTTCCGTTGGCAAGAGCGAAACTTGTGAG
>CAYYIY010000118.1:0-5147 GCA_964472075.1 uncultured bacterium
CCGATCAACCGATCATCATTTCCCAGACACCGACCGGCGAAGCCGGTACGTTTTTTCCGACGATCTCGGTAACGGTCGCGGCCCCTCCCGGCACAAAACTGCACAGCGTTTTTCTTTTGAACGGCAAGCCCTTTCCGCTGAAACAGGAGAGCTCCACCAGTCTGATCTATCGTCCGAGCCCATCCGCCGAAAATGCCCTCTCAATCGGCACCCACACCGCACAAATCACCGTCACCGATGCGCGTGGCCGCACCGCATCCGCGACCTGGTCTTTCACTGTTGGTATCAAACCCACCGCGCAACCTGCCATTGATCCATCATGGCCCGTCGTTGGCAGCTTTTCCATCCCGCTTTCCCATCTGATCGGCAACAGCGCTGTCAGCGGTAATGTCCAGATTATTGTCTATCAAACTCCCGAGGGGAAGACGATTCAAAAACTCGTGGTCACCGGCGGAAAAGGCGCAGGTGAGCTGACAACGCAAGATCCGTTTTGGCTTGGTGCGATCTTCAACCGTAGAAGCGACGACCCGTTCGCCATTACGATGACACCGCAAACATCCCTCGCTTTTCCTGGAAACTCGCTGGTGTTCACCTACTCATACAGCGGCATCGGTACGGTGGCCAAAGAAGAGTGGGTGATTCAAGAGGGCTCTTCCGTCCGAAAATCACGCGATGCCGGTGTTTCCTGGACCATGGGCAAGGTTCCGGTTCGGGCGATTATCTATCTGACCATTACGGTTGCTGACGCAAATGGAGACCCATCAGAAGCCTATGCGAACGAAGGCAAGGGAATAAATCCGGTTCTGCCTTCCGGTCTTTTCGGCCCCTGGCGGTTTATGTCCATTTCCGAGATGGCAACGGGTTCCGTCCGTTTCTCCGTTCAACCCGGCATTCTCATCGGTGATCATTCGCATCTGTTGATCCGTGAAGATCCTCTTGTATTGGGCAATCATCTTGTTTTCATTGAGGACGCCCATGTCGAGCAGGTTGGCGGCAATGCGCATCCGACCTTCGAAGACTCGGCGGCAACCGAAACGAATCTGCTGTTTTCTCAACCTGGGTGGGCGGAATTTCGCCATGTCATGCGGCTTCGCCTGGTGTGCGGCGATGAAACATACAAGACCACGTTCGAGCCCGATTCTTATCCGCTGATCGGCCACTTCCAGGCATCCGCAACCATCACTTTTTCAAAGCTGCCGCCGGGAATCATCGCGGGCACGCAACGAAAGGCGAACGTCAGCGAAGTCGCGCTGACGATGAACAAGGAGAGCAAAACATTCTCTGCGTCGACCCTGGCTGACCCCTGGGTCCTGGCTCGATCCACGACAAAGCCGAATTCCACTCCACTCGCAGTTTCCGGTCTTCACATCGTCATTCCGGAAAACAACATCGCCCTTCCGTTCGATGACTTCTCGGTCGTGCTCGATCCGCAATTTAATGAAGAGCATCCGTCAGAATTTTTCTTTACACCACGCATTCGACCCGTGACAGCAGGCATCGACAGTGACATTCGGAGCATCTCAACCAGGAAAATCTGGACTGTTCCGCTTTACTCTGAAGAGGCGCTTCTTGAGACGGCATTCGAACCAGGTGAAGAGCTGACGATTCTGGAAAATCAGAACATTGATTGCACCACAGTTGTGAAGCCAGTTCCGGGTAAAGGTACCGGTGAGCTCAAAGCCGGCGCCGGTGAAATAGACCTTCTCGAAGGCTATAAAGTGAAGAAACTCGAAATGCTTGTCTGGGGTCAGGCCCACGAATCCGAGATGCCGTCAAAAGAGTTGAAAAAGCCGAAGCAAAAAAATGATGTGCATTGGTCCTACTCGTTCAAGCCCGACAAAGGCACGGGAACATACTTGATCGGCAATGGTTGCTACGCCATGGCGTATGAACCCGAGACCGATTCGGAAGGGATAGTCAGCGGCGGCGGTCAGCGAACAGTAACCGTCATCCCCGGCCTCAAGATCCTGAGCCCGAAAGCAAACTTTGCTTACCCGCAGGATACCGACATCATTGTGAAAACCACTTTCGATAACAGCCTGGCAGAGTGGAACAAGATCAAGTGGTTCATCGGGTCATCCGAAGTTCATCCGACTCCGGCCGCTCCTGGCTGGTCATTGAAACTTCCCCCCGGCAAACACACGCTGAAAGCGATGTATTCACCGCCGAACACCCCGCCAGTCATCGAGCCCGTGACATTTCAGGTTGTGCCGATTTCCCTGAAACTCACCCCCGAGCGCAAAATCACCGCTCTTCCGGGCTCGAGCACTGTTCCGCTGAAGCTGACTCTATCCGTGAATGAGGTTGAGATCGCCAAACCCGGCGAAGAATTCAACTGGCTCTCAACTGACTTCAAGGCCATCGCAAGTGTTTCCTGGTCTGTGTTCACGGCACCGGATGACATTGCTGAATTCAACCTCACCAAACCGTACGAACCGAAAATCATCTTCTCCGACAAACCAACCGCCGTGACCGCCCTGGCCACCGTAACCCTTCATATTTCCTCTCCCGCGCATCCAGAGACCGTCTTCGACCTCACGCTCCCGCTCGCCCGCGCCGACGTGTGGGGCGTCACAGCTCCTATCTGGAAGAGTTTTCCGCCATTCCCAGATAAAGGCATTGCCAGTGCTCAGCGCACGTGCGAATTTCAAACGGGAAATTTTTCTTTTAACGACAAAACCTATTCGTGGTCGGTAAATGATGGCATTCAGCCAACGCTGACACTTGCTCCGGCACTTTTCGGCATCGATCCGGTTCCTGCCAACACAATACTCTTTACCTGGCAGGGTCCAAACGGGCAAACCGGCAAGGGGCCGAAATTCCAACCGATCCTCTCGGCTTCGGGGAACCTCATTCGCATGGCCTCACTTCTTGATTTCAGTATTCCGGATGCCGCGACCTTTCCCGAAATTTCTCACATGGTTTCGGCTGATGCGCTGATAGCCGTGGTAACCCCGCATGTCGATCCGTCCAGTTTCACACTGTTTGTCGGCAATAGCCAACGTTTGACCTTCGGTGTGACGCCTCGTTTGTCTGTTGCCACTCGTGAGCTTCTGATTCAAAATGGCAACTACTCTCTTGCCATTGAGCAGGTGAACTGGCTTCACAATGGCTCGATAATCGGCACGACTAATCCCTTCGACTTTTCTGCTTCGACGCGCGAGCCGGTTGCAATCGATGCCGAGGCAATGGTGATTCTGACGGAAACAGAAGCTGAACCACCGGGAACTCCCACGACAAGGCGCGAAAATTCACGGTTTAACGCTTTACCGACGAGTCACAAGCTTTCGGCGCGAACCACCGGGCACCTCAGTCATATCATTGCCTATCCCGGAAATGGCTATGCGTTTCCCGCATCATCAACGGTTCTGCTGAAGGCCAATCCTGGTCTCCCGGAACCCGAAAAGGTGGAATGGTTTGTCGATGGGGCAACCGTCGGACAAGGCTCTGAGATTCGATTAGCCAGCCTTGCAGCCGGTGACCACCAGATCGAAGCGCGGCTTTCAAACCGAATCGCACCTAGCGAGCGGTGCTCAATCAAGGTTTTTCCCTGGGAGTTTTCTATGACTCCCGCTCGCCATGTTATCGCATGGCCAGAGACGAAGATTTCGACACCGGTCAGGTTGACCGCGGAAATCAGTGATCGACAGATCGCCTCAGGGGTCGAAGTTCTCATCGGAAAAGCCAAGGTCGCCGTTGCCTCCCTGGACATTCTGAAGAAAGCAGAGCCGAGCGGCTGCGGATCATTGTCCGATTTTTCCATGGGAATCGCGACCTGTACATTCACTGCTCCTGGTGCTTTTGCCGCACAGGCTTCTTGTACTTTTACAGTTATCCAGCCTGATGGCGTTCAAGAAGCGGGTTCTTTCCCCGTCATCGACGTTCTTCTGGGCGCGGTTCAGGCAAAGGCCGATTACTCCTTCGCGTTCGAACCCAAACATGCATTGCCCAAGATGACGCGCGAGTTCACCATCGGTTCAATTACGCTTTCGCTCAAGAACGGAGCAACATCGATTGTGAGCAATACGATGCCGGCAGAGTTATCTCCACCGCTCGAACTCGTAAAGCCATTGTTTTTCGGACAATCGTCAATCTTATCTGCAAGTTTGAGTCACGACATCGCGTTCGGAGAGGTTCGATACCAAAGTGCCGGACTGAAAACAGAGGTATATTTTCCCAGCCAAAGGCCCGTGAAGGTTTCTTGGACTCCAGCTTTGACGACGGATTCGGGCGATGGTCTCATCACACTTCCTGCAACGACAAGAGTGATCATTCCAGGCAAGTTTGAAGCTTGGGTGCGAACTGAAACCCGTATTACACCACAAGTTGCGAATCCCAGTGAGCCGGTAGAAGTGGCTTTTCTCTGTGGCCCCCGTGATGCTTTTCCTTTTCCAGGGAATTCTTTTCCTATTTTGAACAATGAACTGACCGTAAGCAGAACACACCCTTCGTGGGCTCTCCTAACAGATTCTCCAGGAGACAACGATGTTGCATTGCCTTTCAACACCGATACATTCCAATACTTTCGTTCAACCCCGGGAACATATACGCTCGCTTGCAGAACAGTGTTTACGGTAACACCATGCGAAATAGAAGCCCCCTGCAAGGCGAGCATTGAACAGCAAGGGATGTTTGTCGTTACAGGGTCATCTACCGTAGCTTTGGAGGTTGATCCCACTGTTGCCGATCATCTCGATGGTCTGGCACATGTGAAATCGGAAACATTATGGGATCCTTACCACGATCAGAACGGATATTGGGTCTGGCGCATCTCGGACGATAAAATAGAAACCAAGCCTCTCGCTGTTGGTATTGCCAGTATGGTCAAGTTATTGCCAAAGTCTATTCAGCGCCAGGAAGCAGAGCAAGTGCCCTACTCGTGGACCAACACCGCCGGAACAGTTGTTAAAGAAGGCTTGATTCCATGGTCGAATAAAGAACTTCTGATCCCTACTCCACCAACGGTAGGCCAGTATACTCTACGAATAAAGCCGGTAGGGTTGAAATCTTTCGATCTCCCTACTGTTTATGCTGTACAAAAGATCGACGCTGCATCGAACTTTAAAAAGACTTACTTCGATGAATGTGTCGAAGACTCGGTCAATGCGCTCGCCGGTTGCTCAATAACAACTTCTCCTAAGGAAATG
>CAYYIY010000119.1:0-4638 GCA_964472075.1 uncultured bacterium
GACGACGAGCGCTGGGAAATCATTCGCGGCAAGGCATTCGATATCACCGAACCACCCGGCACCGAACATCAACGAATTCTGGCTGATCTATTCTGCAGGCTGTCTGGTCAGATCCCCGATCGCCAGCGACATCTCATGATGGGTCCACTCGATGTCTTGTTGAATCCTGACGGTCGAGCCGCTGATCAGGTTGATTCTATTGTCCAACCTGATCTTTTTTACACACAGCACCCCGAGCGATTTACCGACCTGTATTTCATGGGAATTCCCGACTTCATCGTCGAAGTCATCTGTCCTTGGCGGCCGGTGTATGATCTGTGCGACAAACTTGGCCTGTATTCCGACCACGCGGTTCCGGAATGCTGGGTGATTCACCCCGAGGAAGGCTGGCTACTGCGTCAGATCATGATCGGAAAAGGCGAACCAAGACCAGTTCAGTTTTTCTCGGCCAAAGACACGCTGACTCCGCGGTATCTTCCTGAGACTGCGATCAAGCTCTCAGAAATTCTACCGGCACCCAAACCGCGCCCGCTCCGGCTGAAAACCGAAATGATCGGCGGACGTCCACTTCGCGAGGCATGAGGCAGCTAAGCATCTGACAACCATCGCCAAGTCTCAGCACAAGACTGAAACGAAGCGCTGTGGTCAGCCCACCAAGCCCGGCATACCGATAAAAGCGCCCATCTCCTCGTAAGCTCTCAACTCCAAAGTGCTACGCCTATGTGGCAACGAATCTCCGGTCACGAGTCTCTGACGTAACCGGTTACATGTTCACCAACGATTATCCAGAAGCGCAAACCCAGTGTATCGATTGCCTGTATCTCATCAGCAGGCAGGAGTGAGTTTTCCGTCTTTCACCTGATAGGCGGCCCGGCACACGGTGCAAACATGCTTCGTGCCCTCTTTCAGGTCTTTGCCGGAAACCAGCTTCACACCGCAGTGACACATCCAGCCGGTGATGCGGCCGGGGTTGCCGACGATTAGCGCATACGCGGGCACGTCCTTCGTGACCACCGAGCCGGCGCCGATGAAACAGTATTCGCCGAGCGTGTGCCCACAGACCACAGTCGCGTTCGCGCCGATCGAAGCTCCGCGTTTGATCAGGGTCTTTTTGTATTCGTGCTTACGAATGACATGACTGCGCGGGTTGATGACGTTCGTAAAAACCATCGATGGCCCGCAGAACACGTCGTCTTCGAGTTCGACGCCGTCGTAAATCGAAACATTGTTCTGCACCTTGACGTTGTTGCCGATCACGACGTTCGGCCCCACGACGCAGTTCTGCCCGAAACTGCACTTCTCGCCAATGCGCGTTTTACTCAGAATGTGGCAGAAGTGCCAGATCTTGGTGTCTTTGCCGATGACAACGTCGTCATCGACGTATGAAGATTCATGCACAAAAAAGTCTTTCGACATCGTTGTTCTCCTGATATTCGTTGCCAGTCGCCAGTCAAGATACCGGCACAACGAAGCCGCTGTCCAGCGCTTTTTGCCGCCGAGTCGCACACAGCATCGAATCTGATCGCTTGACGTTATGAACGCGTGACGTTATTATCTGTAGCAATGATCAAGTCATTCGCTGACAAAGAGGCAGAGAAACTCTTCCATCGCTTGTGGTCAAAGAGATTGCCGCAGGCAATTCAGCGAATCGCTTATCGCAAGCTTCTCCAGATACATGCCGCAACCAGACTGGACACTCTGGCAACTCCGCCAGGTAACATGCTTGAACCACTCTCGGGCAACCGTCGTGGACAGCACAGCATACGGTTCAACGATCAGTGGCGAATCTGTTTTCGCTGGCGAGACGGGAATGCCTATGACGTCGAAATCGTTGATTATCACTAAAACGCGAGGTTTGAATATGAATAGAACCAAGATGCCCCCTGTCCACCCAGGCGAGATTCTTCACGAGGATTTTCTCAAACCGCTTGGCATCAGCCAGTATCGCCTGGCATTGGCGATTGGCGTTCCGCCGAGACGCATCAACGAAATCATCCATGGCCGGCGTCGCATCACCGCAGATACTGCCCTTCGCTTCGGCCGCTTCTTTGACATGGAAGCCCCATTCTGGCTCAATCTCCAGGCTCAATACGATCTGGAAGTGGAAACAGATCAACTGCAGAGCGCACTGCAAGACATCAAACCCTGGAAAAAGGTTGCCTAAAGCTGCACGATCACCTGCATACATGCTTGCGAAAGGCTGTAACGCCACTCGCCTCTACGACACCCCATCAACTGCGATGTTCTCTCATCCATTGGGCGATGAGTTCACCGGCGTTGCCTTGGCCGTAAAGCTCAGGGCGGCTCTTCGATAGCCAGTTTTCATTCCAGGCGGCTTGTACTGCTCGTAACGCCCTGTCCCGATCGGTGCCGACCACATGGTTCCAGCCGGCTTCGACGAGTTCGACCCACTCGGTTTCGGTTCTCAGGGTCACGCAGGGGGTCTGATGAAAGTAGGCTTCCTTCTGTACCCCTCCGGAATCGGTGACAATGAGACGAGCGGCCTTTTCCAGGGCAACCATTTCGAGATATCCGACCGGGTCGATCAGCTTGAGGCGCTCGCCGCCGTTCTCGAGAAGACGCGACAGATCGCCTCGTTTTTCCAGAAGGTTGCGGGTACGCGGGTGAATCGGCCAGATGACCGGTGCGAACTCGCTTCCGATCTTTGTCAGCAGTTCGACCACCCCGGCGAGAGTCGCGGCATCATCGGTGGTCTCGGCACGATGAATCGTCGCCAGAATGAACTCTTTCGGCTTGAGCGACAAACCGGCAACCGAAGCCAACGCCGGCGTTCTTTCACCATAGAACAAAGCCGCATCGTACATGACATCGCCGCAATACACGACTTGTACTTTAGGCAACCGTGGCGAAGGCAGACCTTCGTGACGCAGGTTGTCGACGGCCGTCTGCGTCGGGCAGAACAGCGCGGTCGACACGTGGTCGGTCATGATGCGATTGATCTCTTCGGGCATGCGGCGGTTGAACGAACGTAACCCCGCTTCAACGTGTGCCACCGGAATATGCAGTTTCGCCGCGACCAAGGCCCCTGCCAGCGTCGAGTTGGTGTCGCCGTAGACGAGCACCCAGTCAGGCTTCTCTTCGAGCGCGACTCTTTCAATGGCGGCCAGCATCGCGCCGGTCTGCGCTCCATGCGACCCCGAGCCGATGTTCAGAGAGTGCATCGGCCGCGGAATATCCATTTCGTCGAAGAACACCTGCGACATGTTTGCATCATAGTGCTGACCGGTATGCACGATCACTTCGTGCACGCCGGCGACCCCGCCGTTTTGCTGCGCACTTGCGCGCAATGCCCGACTGACCACCGCCGCCTTGATGAACTGCGGTCGTGCTCCCAGAACCGTCATCAACTTCATGTGTGACTCACCTCGTTGTGGTCTCACCCAACGATGTACTCGATTTTGTCTCGCCTGTCGACCCTCATTCGCGAAGACGCCAAACCCTATTCCGCCCCCGCAAAACCGAAGTCGAGGAAAGGGAAACCAGGCACTAAACGTCGTTGACAACATATTGGCAACGACGTATGTTTGACAATATCCTGACAACTGCGGAGAACACCCGATGCAAGCTGTGAATTACTCAACTGCTCGCAATAATTTGAGGTCGATCATCGAAGATATCGATACCAACTGTGAAGAATATCTCGTCGTCACGAAAGATGATCGGCAAGTGGTCATTATCTCGTATGATGAGTATCAATCGATGAAAGAGACGTTGCATCTGCTGTCGACGCCTGCCAATCGAGAACGACTGCTCCGATCGATCGGCCAGATCGAGAAGGGAAAGTTCCAGCGACGCAAGCTCATCGACCCGTGATCATCGCGTTTTCCGAGGTCGGGTGGGAGGACTACCTCTACTGGCAGACGACCAACCAGAAGGTGTTGAAGCGTATCAATCTGCTCATTCGTGATATTCTCCGCGACCCGCATGCCGGAAACGGGCTCGGCAAACCCGAAATGCTGAAAGGTAATCTTTCCGATTACTGCTCGCGCCGAATCACCGACGAGCACCGTCTGGTCTACACCGTGCGCGGCAACTCGCTGATCATCGCCCAGTGCCGCTTTCACTACACATATACAAATCGTAGCTTCTGCCGACCCGAATCGAAGAGACTGTGTGCAAGCCTACGTGCCTGACGAGTCGGCCAGATACTTGAGCGGGCTTTCGCGCACGACCTTGGGGCGCGGCGGAAAAATGCGGGTCAGGTCGATAATCAACTCCCAACGTTCGTCTTCGGGCCACGAGCAGTAATCGGCATAGGTGAACCGCCTCGACCGGGGTTGCGTTCCGGGTGAAGAAGTGTTTTTCCGTTTCATGGCAAAAGTATGCCACAAACCGCGCCGACCGTTAAAATCACCACCCATGCAATCCCAAACTGCCGCATGCACATTCCCAATCAGCCACTACGACGATTTCCCGGAATGACCTCGCCGGACTGCGCCATTTCAAGCAAGTATCCGGCAATGCTTGTTATCGCGGGGTGGTCCCCTATGACGGCACAGACACTCTGCCCCTCGGAAATGATAGTTGGGCTGTCCCGCTTGCGACCCTGTGGTCCTGATTCTTCAGCAATTCTCACTGTAGTTCTCCATGCGGGTTTCCGGGGTGATTCCGTCTGAT
>CAYYIY010000120.1:0-4587 GCA_964472075.1 uncultured bacterium
CAGGGAGCCCGGCACTTCGCCGCGGCGGGTGGCGATGGCACGCTGCAACTGGTGACTGAAGCTCTCATGCGGCATACTCCGGCTGAGCAACGCGATCAGATGCGACTCGGCGCGATCGGCATCGGCACGAGCAACGACTTCCACAAACCGGGTGGAAAACGTCCCCCGAAAAAAGAGGGAGACAGCGCGCCGATTCCCACGGAAACGCAATTGGCAAGCCCGTTGTGGAACGGGGTCTCGTGTCGACTGGACGAAGCAACGGCTGCTCCGATCGATGTGCTCGAACTGACGGTGACTCTGCCGGACGGCAAGCGGGAAACACACTGGTGTCTGCAGGCGGTGCATGCCGGAACCATTCCGACCACCAATCAGACGCTGACGCGCGGGGGCGGGTGGTGCGAGTGGCTGTATCATCGCTGGTACTTCGGAGCTTTGCAGGCCGCCGCTCTGCATACGGTGTTTACCTACCAAGGGTTCGATGCCGTGATCGAGACGGGCGGCAGTACGATTCAAAGTACGTTCACCGGAATGACTCTGCTCAAACGCTGCAATATCGCCGGCCAGTTCGTGTTCGCCACCAATCGGGTTTCGAACGATGGATTGATCGACCTCGCTGCGTTGCGCAAAGTTTCGCCGTGGCGGATGATTCAGCTGATCATTGGGTTTACCGAGCAGGGCTTCGGCGGGCACCCCGAGGTCGAGTTTCGAGAAACCAGCGAAGTCAAGGCTCGCTTTGCCTCTCCACAATGGCTTGATTACGACGGTGAACTGGTACAAGCGACTGATATGCAGGTCAAGGTGCTGCCGCGCGCCTTGATGTTTCTCGGCTGACGAGTCTCGCGTAGCTGATTGAGAGAATCTTTGCTTACTGAACATCATGTTTGGCGTGCGAAAAACTTCTCGTTCCAGGCCACAGGGATGATCGTTTGCTGCGTAAAACGGCTGTTCTCTCTTCTGCTTTGGATGACCTGGGTCACATTACTGGTTCTATGGATTGTTCGTAGGATGGAGTTGTCGGTCCCTATAAAGTTCCATACCAAATGCAGAAAAAGACAAAGGCGTATAGACCTCCTATCATCCAGACGTGAGGCCAATACAATGGAATCTCTTTGCCTTCAAAAGTCGTCTCGTTTGTCTGTAAGTTGTGGTTTTCCGAAATTCGATAAGATGCCAAGGGAAAGATAGGAAGAAAGATTAAGATCCATTTGGTCGAGATATAAGAATGGCAGGTATCGCAGCGTTTTGACTCAAACAACAGAGTCGTGCCGAAATTCAGGATGAATTTAAGACATATTCCAAATGTACCGGTGAATGGAGCACCGTCCTCCATTTCCTTCAGACAGTTCTTGCAGAAAGCCATGCAGCCTCCTTTTCAGTGTTTTCTCATGCAAGAGTAGGTCTGCTTGCTCGAACGGTATCATAATTATTCGGTGTGATTCAACGCTGTCGGGCCGTTAACAGCAGCATGCGGCCGTTCAGCTGCGATTCGACCAGGTGAAGCCCGCTGTTGATCACGAGGGCTTCGGCGGCCGGACGGGTGAACCGGGTTGAAAGAAAGCCCAGTTCGACGTAACGGCGTGAAAGATAATCGGAAACGCGGCCGTGGGGAATGAGCAGAATCGAAGCGGCGAAGGTGCCGCCGCGGCCGAGAACGCGTGCCATCTCGGCCATCGCCCGTTCCGGGTGAGCGATGACATGCAGGCCGCCATAACAGCAGACGGTCTGAAATTCGGCGTCGGGAAACGGAAGAGCGCAGGCGTCGGCACACATGCTGATGAATTGCGGCAGATTCTTCAGGTTTTCGTCGGCCTGTGAAAGCATGTCTTTTGATATGTCGAGACCGACCAGCGGGTGAGGCATGGCCAGAGTACGAGTTGCCAGGCGCGTGAGTGCTCCATCCCCGATGGCGACATCGAGAACGGGATGCGTAGCCTGACCCAGACTTCGACGGTAATGAGAGGTCAGTAATCCGAGAGAGGCTTTCCAGACCGCGAGCATATTGAGCAGAGCCAGCGGGGCGTAAGCGATCGAGTAAAACCGGTAAGCGAGATTGACGCGCTCGCGTTCGCTGTCGTGTGTACGCGGAAACCAGGCGGAAAAGTCGATCTGCCGGGGAGTACAAACCGGGGAAGCATGGCACGCGGGACAAACGGGACGAAGCCGGTCGACCTGCATTGGGAGGCGACATGCGGGGCACTGCAGTCTCACGGCAACCACCCCTGCGATTGGTACCACGCGTAGGTCTGCTTCATTGCCTCGACCAAAGGCGTGGGCCGCAGATCTGAGAACAGGCGGCAAAACGAGTCGAAGTTCTGCAGCCAGCATGCGTGTGACATCTCATCGACCTTCGACGGGCTGAACAGAGCCGGTCGGCCGCCAAGTCTCCCGCGCAGGCAGTCGAGTCGCGCCAGAATCCGGCAGAGACCCGGGGGCAGAAAAATGGTTCTCAGATTCTTTCCGCAGATGGCTCCGAGGGTTGACGAAAACTCATCGTCCGAGATCTGTTCCGCAAAACCAATGTGCAGGAGCGGAGAAGAACGATGAAGAATCGTTGAGCGGTTCAGGCAAAGTCGTCTGATGATTTCGACGAGATCGTCGATATACAACAGATTGAATACCTTGTGTCTGGTGCAGAGTTTCAGAGCGAACCCGCGTTGTACCCAGACGAAGAGATCGAAAAAACAAGGATCTCCGGGACCGAAGAGAGACGGTGGACGAATGATCAGCAGAGGAAGGTGTGGATTGTGTGCCGCCGCCGCGAGCAGATGTTGTTCCCCGGCCCGTTTGGTTCGCCCGTACAGACTGACAGGATGGCACGGGGCGGATTCGTCGGGTAGTACGTTGTTTTGCGTCGGCCCGATGGCGGCGACAGAAGAGAGGTGAATAAGAAATGGCGGTGTCGAAAGATTCTTGAGTTGCGAGACAAGGATCTCGGGAACTCGGACGTTTGCGTCGGCATAGTCGGCCGAACGGTCGCCGCGCAGGTTGCCGGCAGCATTGACCACCACCTCATGAGAAGCCAAAAGATCGGCAAACTCTTCGGTTCGATCAACGTGGCAGGCGTGCAGGCGTGCTCCGGGGATGCCAGGAGCGGGGGTGCCGGGGAGATACGTGCCGCTGATCGGCCACTGATGAGCGAGAAGCTGGCGTGCCAGGGCTGCGCCGACAAAGCCGTTGATGCCGATGATCAGGGTTCGGGGGGCCATCGCAGATGCTCGTCCGGGTGCGGATCGATCTTGATCTGGGAACGCTGGCGATGCATCAGCCACCAGTAGAGGCGGTCGGGCAGCGCGCAGAGAAGACGCATGCCGATCGAATGATACCAGGGAAAACGAATGCAGAGCCTGCCTCGAGCCATGGCTGACAGAATGTGTTCTGCCGCGCGTTCCGGCTTCCACATGCCGGGCATCGGAAACCGGTTCTGGCCCGACATGGGGGTTTCGACGTAGCCGGGTACGATGGTGAACACTGTCACACCACGATCGTACAAGTCGATGCGCAACGATTCGAGCAGACGATCGAACCCGGCCTTTGATGCCGAATAGGCATGTCCCTTCGGCATGCCACGGTCGCCGGCCATGGAGGTGACGCCGGCGAGAAAACTTCCCGGGCGCTTGAGGAGAAGCGGCAGATAGCGGTAGAAAACCCGGAAGGGCGCTTCCAGATTGACTCGAATGGTGTCAAGGGCGCGTTCAATGTCAGGGTTATCGACATCGTCGGGGCGGGAGATGCCGGCGACAAAGAAAATACCGTCAAGGCCTGCCTGATCAGTCTGAATGACGGCGTCAAGTTGTACAAAATCATCTGGTTGGCGAAGATCGCCGGTCACGAGAGTGTGGCGAGAGCCTAGTTCCGCATGGGGGCCGGTGCGAAGCCGGTCGACGTGACGTGAAAACAGAATCAGCCGACTGCCCCGACGATCGAGGGCCTGAGCGAGTGCCAGCCCTATGCCGCTGGTGCCGCCGACGATGAGTATACGACGACCAGCGAAGTTCACACGGCTCCTCTCATCTTCGCATCATAGGTGATGAGGGTTTTGAGATACTCGGCAATCGAGTCGCAGGTATCGAACAGGTTCAGCAGCCAAGGGACATCGAGAGCGAACGTTTTGCCGGAATCGTGAAGTCGGATGCCCGGGGTGTCAGACAGGCGTCCGAGTCGTGCGACCGAAATCCGTTCAGCCTGAGCCTTTTGCAGAAAGGACTCTTCGCGTGCGGGATCGACGGCCCACACCAGTTCATATTCGCCGAGGCCGAAGACGTTGACGAGCCACAGCGGCAGTTGAATGGCGTTCGAAAGCGCGCGCAGGTCGGTATCGTACAATTCGCTGCGATGCTCAAAATCGATGCCGACCCGATTGACAGCAGCGAGAATGGCCAGCGCCTGCAAAAGGGCGTCGCTGGTGTCGATGCCGCAGCGCACGAACGATGACAGCGCAGCCGCCTCGCGCAAACGTGCGGTCGGGCGATAGACTTTTTCCAGCTTCTGCCAGACGTCAGGTTGTATTTGAGACGAGATGGCCAGCAGATTGCCGCTGCCGAGCGGGCCGGTGGTATAGAGCAGGTCGCCCGCCCGGGCACCGGTGCG
>CAYYIY010000121.1:0-4549 GCA_964472075.1 uncultured bacterium
TCACAAGTTTCGCTCTTGCCAACGGAAAAACGAAGGAGAACGAAATGACCCTGCCTGCGTGTACTCTGAGTGAAACTTGAGTAGTTTCAATCGACAGTGAAACTTGAATAGTTCATCTCGGGCACTTATAATGCACCGTTCCGTGAAAGGCATTTTTTCTATAGGGAGTCTTGATTGCCGCTGACTTTTTTGCTTGAAACCGGTTTCTGGGGCCTTCCTCCGGTGTGTGCGGCCATCGACCCCAAGGTCGTTCAAGCCCGGCTGACGGAGCTGCTGGCCCAGGAGCAGTTCCCGGTTGCCCGGCTTCGTATCTGGTTGAGCAGTATCAGGTTCGCCGTTCTGGCTGAAGGCATTCCCGAGACACAGAGCGAGAGGTTGACCGAGGTGCGCGGACCGAAGGCTTCGGTGGCTTTTAACATTCATCGGATGCCGACGCCGGCGGCGATGGGCTTCGCTTCTGCTCAGGGAGTCGAGGTCGGCGATCTTGTCATTCGCGAAGTGGACGGCGAACAGTTTGTTTTTGCCCGCAAGAAAGAGAAGGGAGCCGGATTTTCAGACGCGCTGCCGAAGCTGCTTCCGCGTATTCTCGGAGCGGTCCCATGGGGCCTTGATCCCTGGGGTGCGGGCATGCTGCTGCCGCATCCGCCTGCGTATGCGGTTCTGCTGGTTGACGACAAAATGCCATCGCTCGCGATCGACGGTGTGACCGTCTCGCGAGAAACCTGCATTCGGGAAACCGGCGGACTCAAGCGCCTTCCCATCTCGCATGCCCATGAATTCCCGAGACTGATGCAAAATGCCGGTATCTCAGCGCTTCCGACCGACCGGGTGAAGCTCATCGAGTCGCAGTTCCAGACGGTGGTGCCCGAAGGGACCAGCGTTCGTCGCGATTCGTGCAGCCTGTTGCGGACGGCCTTCGAGTTTGAGAGACCGAAGGTTTTTTCGGTGCCGTTCCCGGAAAAGGACTGCCCGGTTTCAGGAGTGATGATGAACTTCGAACTGGCCGGCGGTCCCGCCTGGTTCGCGCTGCAGAAAGATAACGGCAGCTTTGTCGGAACGCTGTGCGGTGTTCTGGAAAACCGTTTGCCGCAACCCGCCGAGATCGAGTTACGATGCAAGGCGTTGCGCCGCAGACTGCAACAGCTGGCGACGGGGCTCGAACAAGATCAGTCGCGCCCTCTGCGGGAACGGGTGAATGATCTGCGGTTGATTCCCGCGGTTCTCGGCGGCGGAACCAGATACGATCAGGCGGTTCGCGTGTCACGCCGCGCCAAGGCTCTTGCAGAAAAGCTGCAGATACAGGTTGCCGAAACAGCGATAGATCAGACTGTTTTTTACACCTTCTGCGGGAATACGCTGCAATTGAGCCGCCTGTTGCCCACGCGGGTTGTTGCCGTTGTCGCTCTGTTGGCATCCATGCAGGAGGTCGCGCCTGAAGTGCGAGAGGCTCTGCAGGATCTCGGGCAATGCGGCCTCGGAACCGAGGTGCTGCCCGTAACATCCGTCGGCGCACTGGTTGCGGCCGGTTGGCTGCTCGATCAGATCTACATGCAGCCCGAAACGGCTGTTACGGAACGCGCGCGCTGGGCCGGTGATCTGTTGCGCCTGATCACGGGGCGCAAGTGGAACCTTGATCTATCGGCCCTGGCAACCGAACCCAAAGATCTGACGGTGACCCGAGATTTTTGGGAAGACCGCCTGGCAAAGATGCTTGCGCCGATCGGTTACTCTGGGGAGCTTCATGGACGCCTGCTGAAAGCTGCCTGTCTCGATCCGATGGGCGTCATGGAGTCCGTAAAGGGCTGGCCGGAAGGCGGTAACAAGGAATTGGACGCCCTTGCGGCTCTGGCGAAAAAAATACTGACGAAGTGCGGTTCGCGTGTTCAGAATGCTCCTGTGGCCCTTCCCGCCTCAGCCCAGGAAGAAGCCTTTGAACAGAAGTTGAAAGAAGCCGAGCAGATATGGCCAGGGCGGATCAAGGCTCTCACCGACGCTCTCTATGCCGCTCGTGCCGACGTTGAAGCCTGCATGATGGATATGCCGCCGGTGATCGAGGAACTCGACCATGCCTGGCACAGCCGATTAACGCTGCTCATGAGGTTCATTCGCCTGGTCAGCCGACTGCCGGGCATCACCTTGCCGGAACCCGGAAAAATCGATGTGCCGAAAAACCCTGAGACATGACATTTCCCTTTTCATATCGGAATGTGGTAAAAACCTGTCGTTTGCCTGTGCCGTACGGCTGTCGTAACTCTGGTGTTGTACGGTTAATCCTGAAGGAGGAAACCCCTTTCCCATGATCGCTGCAGAAGATAAATCAACCCCCGGTGGAACCCTCCCCCCTTCTCGTACGCTCTTTCCCTTGCTCCCATTACGGGATGTTGTCGTGTTCCCGTACATGGTGGTTCCTCTCTTTGTCGGTCGCAAGAAATCGATCAGAGCGATCGAAGAGGCCATGATTCGTGATCGCAAGATCATTCTCGTTTCGCAAAAACAGGCCAAGACCGACGACCCCACGATCGAGGAACTGAACCTCACCGGTACGGTGGCCGAAGTGCTGCAACTGTTGAAGCTGCCCGACGGCATTCTCAAGATTCTGGTCGAGGGCACGAATCGGGTGAAAATCAAGAGTTTCGTCAAGAACGACGAGTTCTTCGAAGTGGAAACGGAAGATGTCATCAGCTCTGATGAAAAGACGATCGAAGTGCAGGCGCTGATGCGCAATGTCATCAACCTGTTCGAGCAGTATGTCAAGCTGAACAAGAAGATTCCGCTTGAAGTGATCATGGTTGTTAACAACGTCGAGGAACCGGGGCGTCTTGCGGACATCATTACGGCGCACCTGAGCCTCAAGGTTGAAGAAAAACAGGAGATTCTCGAAGCCTTCGAATCGCGAGCCAGACTCGAAAAAATCGCGGGTATTCTCAACCGTGAACTCGAGATCATGATGGTCGAGAAGAAGATTCGCGGCCAGGTTCGCAAGCAGATGGAACAGATTCAGAAAGAGTACTATCTGCGCGAACAGATGAAAGCGATTCAGAAAGAACTTGGCGAGGGTGACGAGCGCACCGAGGAGCTGGACGAGCTCAAGGAAGCGATTGCCAAGGCGAAGATGCCGGACGATGCTCGCCAGAAGGCGGAAAAGGAACTCAGCAAGCTGGCCAAGATGCCGCCCGGGTCGGCTGAAGCGACCGTGTCGCGTAATTACATCGACTGGTTGGTTGCGCTGCCGTGGGCAAAATCTTCGAAAGATCAGATCGATATTGAACAGTCGGAAAAGATTCTCGACGAAGATCACTTCGGCCTGAAGAAAGTCAAAGAGCGCATTCTTGAGTATCTTGCCGTCTGCAAGCTGAAGAAATCGATCAAGGGGCCGATTCTGTGCCTCATCGGGCCTCCGGGCGTCGGCAAGACATCGCTCGGTCGTTCGATTGCTCGCGCGATGAATCGTAAGTTCGCCCGCATTTCGCTCGGCGGCATGCGTGACGAGGCCGAGATTCGCGGTCATCGGCGCACATACATCGGGGCCATGCCCGGACGCATCATTCAGGCATTGCGTGATTGCGGCACCCGCAACCCGGTCATTCTGCTCGATGAAATTGACAAACTGGGCATGGATTTCCGCGGCGACCCCAGCTCGGCCCTGCTCGAAGTTCTCGATCCGGAACAGAACTATGCTTTTTCCGACCATTACATTTCGACGCCCTTCGATGTGTCGAAGGTGTTGTTTCTGACGACCGCCAACGTGCCGCATACGATTCCGGGGCCGTTGCGCGATCGTCTCGAAGTTGTGTTTCTTCCGGGCTATACCGAGGAAGAAAAGCTGGAAATCGCCAAGCGCTACCTGGTACCGAAGCAACGCGAAGCCAACGGCCTTGAAAAGTTCAAAATGGATTTCGAGGAAGACACTGTTCGACAAATCATCCGCAAATACACCCGAGAGTCCGGGGTGCGAAGTCTTGAACGTGAGATTGCATCCGTGTGTCGCAAGGTGGCACGCAAAATGGTGCAGATCAAGCGCAAGGCGGAAGAGGGCAGCGAACCCGACAAAAAGGCGCTCGAAGAAGCGATCGTGGTGCGTCCGAACGAACTTGACACCTATCTCGGCGTGCCGACCTATCATGATGACAAGAAGGAAGAAGCCGATGAGATCGGTGTGGTCACGGGCCTGGCCTGGACGGAAGTCGGCGGCACGATTCTGCCCATCGAAGTCGCCCTCATGCCCGGTCGCGGCAAGATCATCCTTACCGGCTCGCTCGGCAATGTCATGAAGGAATCGGCGCACGCGAGTTTGTCCTATCTGCGTGCCCAGGCCGAAAAGCTCCGCATGCGTCCGATCGACTATGAAAAGATCGATATTCACATCCACTTTCCGTCGGGTGGGACGCCGAAAGACGGACCTTCCGCCGGTATCGCGATTACCACGGCCCTGTATTCCGCCTTGAATGAAGTGCCCGTCAGTCGCGAGTGCGCCATGACCGGTGAGATTACGCTGCGCGGTAAGGTGCTGCCGGTCGGCGGCATCAAGGAAAAGGTGCTCGCCGCACAT
>CAYYIY010000122.1:0-3715 GCA_964472075.1 uncultured bacterium
GATCTTGTTCCACTCTGCCAGGCTGTTATCGAAAGTGGTTTTCACCGTGATATCAGTATCTTGCGGGTATGCGAAGTTTGCTTTCGGGCTCAGGATCTTGAGGCCGGGGATGACGGTTACCGTTCGCTGACCGCCACCGCTGACGACTCCTTCAGTATCGGTCTCCGGCTCATAAGCCATAGCGTAACAGCCGTTGCCGATAAAATACGTTCCCGTGCCCTTGTCGGGTTTGAACGAGTAGGACCATTGCACATCACTGGTTCGTTTCGGTTTTTTCAACTCTTCTGACGGCATCTCGGATTCGTGGGCCTGACCCCAGACAAACATTTCGAGCTTCTTCACTTTATAGCCTTCGAGAAGGTCTATTTCACCGGCGCCGGCTTTGAGTTCCCCTGTACCTCTGCCCGGAACCGGCCTGATAATGGCGGAGAAATCGACCTGCTGATTTTCGAGAATGGTCAAGTCTTCGCCTGGGTCAAACGCGGTTTCCAGAAGTGCTTCTTCAGAATAGACCGGGACGGTAAATACTTTTTTCGTGGGGATGCAAGAAGCATCCATCGTGGTCTTAAGCAGACGGACCTGAGGAGAGAAACGGAATTCTGCAGAGTCCGTTTCGTGAAAGCTTGGTTCGAGATCCACAGCGTAATCGACAAACCAGAAGTCGGGAACGTTGTTTTCGGGAATCACGAGATGAAAACCTTCGACTGCCAGCGGCGGTTGGGTTGGAGCCATTGTCGAACGGATAAGAATCCATGGCTCCTGAAACGTCGGAGCCGGACTTTCGAATACTCTTGTTTCTCGATTCAACGTCAAGACAACCTGGCTGATGCTCGCCTTGCGCTTCGTGCCCAGAACAATGCCCGGAGGAAGCTTCGCAAAGCTGACTGAAGCAGACGCCTGCACACAGCCGACCAGAGCGTATTCTCCGGCATCTACCGAGGCTTCATATCGTTCGTCGTCGTATTCCAAACGAAGATCGTAGATTTGACGATATTCAGCGGATCCGGGGCGGGGAAAAATCATCTTCGAGACTGAAGCCGGAAACCCTTCGATGACCGGGGAAATCGACCCGGCAGCCTGAGACAACCGAACATTGTCGAGGGTAACTCGACAATCGTGTACCGATATCGTCTCACCGACCTGCATCTCCGTGAATTGGACTCTCGGCTGCACTTCGAAAAAAGCAGAGGTCGGAGAGCCGTCAGAAAACACGAGCAGAGGACGCATAAATCTCGTAGGAAGGACTGGATCGACGTGTTTGCTTCCCACCAACTGCATACTGGACGGGTTTCCCGAAACATCAGCTTGCGTAATCGTAAGATGAATCGAGATACCAACGGGTTCTCGACCCATTTTCCATTCGGTCGTCGGCCCGGAAGTTTCTGATTGAAGTGATTCGCTTTTGCACACCCACTTTTCCTCGGATACAGCACCGGGGCCGTTGTATGCATAGGAAAATCGTAACGTGTCTGAAGGGAAAGCCGCGGGCGTTTTCGGGGAGATACTGATCAAGCTTTGTTGGTCACGCTTTTGGGAGAAGAGAGCCCCGATCCAGTACGGATCTTGCGTAACCACTACGGAGACGGTGTTCCCTGTTCTGTTAGAAACAAGCAACTGCTGAACTTGCTTTCCATCGGGAGTATGATACACAATAACCTGGACATTTCCGCTTACCGCGCTGATACCGATCAGGTGAGAAAGCGGGATGGAAAAACTGCCAACGATGGGCCATGATGGATCAATGGCAGGTTGGGCGGTTGGTTTGATGCCTACGGTGAAAGACCAGGTTGCGGATGCGGCGCGGCCACGCGCATCGGTGACGGTGATCTGTGCGGTGTGGGTGCCGATTGAAAGAGAGTTTTCGGCTGAAATTCTCGGACGATAGATCAAGCTGGTGGAGCTTTCCTGTTTCAGCGGAAAGGGTTTGCCGTTCAGAAGAAAATCGCTGTGCAGCCTTGCGCCGGGAGGGGCCGCGACCGTTACGGAGATGGTCGGGAAAAACGTACCGGCTTCGCCGGTCGGTGTCTGGGAAATGATGATCGGTTGATCGGTGACGAAGTAGGACGGAACCGTGATTTCGGTGCCGGCTACGTTGAGACGACGCGCAGGAACAGAAACCGGGCATTGTTCGGAAGATTGAAGAGAAACCGATTTCGCTTTCTGCAGGCGGCTTTCAATGGTTTGTCGAACCTTGGCAACGGTTTCCGGTGACATGGGAATGTCGTTGTGAAGAGCTTTGAAGGACAACTGCTCGGCAACGCCGAGCGCCGCGGGAAGATCAGTTTCGGGGAGGGAAAGGATGATTTCATCAACATTGGCCGACTTGCCGGAAAGCAGTTCGGAGAGTTGCTTTGACGCGGGCTGTTGAAAGTCTGTATTGGTGCTGATCTGCGAATAGAGGGCAACAACAGCAAGGTTGAGAACGATGATGAAAAAGAAAAAGGACCGTTTGAAAGTACCCTTCATCCCCTTCCCCTCAGAAGTTTCTGAAAAAAGGGTATCACATTTGGAGAAGATCTCGCAGGAGAAAGGCATTTCGGTGAGGTGCCCCCAACGTCCGGCCTGGAGCGGCGGAGCCGTGGAGGGCGGGCGTTGCCCGCGCACCTGGTGGAGCTGCGTAGCGGCTCCACTGTGACGGGGTTGGGGTGGAGGCGGTGAGCGGAGCGAAGTGCCGGAAGCCCAGACCCGTCACGCCCGAAGGGGTTACAGGACGCGGGGCGCCGGGAAGACCACGAGAGTAAGATTAAGGCTGTGACACGCGCTTATGAAGGACTCTCGGGAGTTTGAGAGGTAGGACAACTTGGAATAACCACAAGCCAGCCCGCCGGTTCCGCAGGAACTTGTTCTGCGGAGGTGAGGAGCGCTCTCGCCGAAGGCGAGGTTTCGTTTAGCGCGACGAACCCAAGGGTCAGGGTCGGCGGCGGTCACCCCGGAGGGGCGAGCCGGGGACCGGCGAGATGTCCGGCCAATAAGCGATTGGCCGGCAAGGGGCTGAGCAAGGGTCGTGACAGGTGGGGGGCCGGGGGGGACCCGCCTGGCGCGAGCGTTGCGCCCCGGTCTTCGCTGACGGTGGGCCCAATTTCTGACTGACGGTGTGGGCCCATTTTTGTCGGTTGGCCTTTTCGTCTGGGGTCTTGAGAAAACGTGAGCGTGCTGGTTTAATCCTGACAACAATGTAAAAGGCCCCCGACGTTCGTAGCGAAGGGGGCCGGTCAGGATCGGGGGTGATTATCGCACTCCCTCACCTAACGGTAACAGAATACCTTCGATCGTTCTTTCTTGGCAACCTGGTTGTTTTGTGTGCCAGACCTTGTCCCCTGTATGGGCATTGTATCCGCATCATCGGTCTTCGCCTTCGTCTGACCCTGGATATTCCGGTGTATCGCGGGCGATGCACGAGTGACCGATGCAAAACCTGTTTCACGTTTTTGCCGATCTTTGCCGCCCCGGCGAAGTGGTATGGCTACGCTCAGATCGGAGAGGTTCTGGCGTTTCTGGCGCACCGGCCGACGACACTGAACACTGCTCTCACCGAATATGAAACAGCCCGCGACAACCGTATCGAAGATGGCGCACCGGCCGGACCGAGCGTCTCGACTTCAGAGCGATGGATATGTCGGCTATGAACTTCTCGGTTATCGCGAGGAGATTCGCCAGCTCGGTTGCTGGGCGCATGTCCGGCGAAAGTTTCGCGATGTCGCCAAAAACGCTCTCA
>CAYYIY010000123.1:0-3554 GCA_964472075.1 uncultured bacterium
GACGCCGCAACTGCTTTACGTTAGCGTTTCGATACGTGGTCTATTGGACGCTTACAATCAATCGGCCGGACAGATGTTCAATGCGTTCGGGAACTTTTTCAAGTCTGTGTTCAAATAGGTTCTGCGCATCAAAAAAACCGGTCGAAGCCACGGGCCTCGACCGGTTTTTCATGTTTCCGATGTCATGATCTGGTGTCCCTTGAAAACGATGCGCGAAGCGTTGAGCAGGATGATGATCTTCATTTCAGAACTGTCTTGTTTCTCTGACTTCCCCTGCTTCACCGACTTGTCTTTTTCGACGGGAATCTTGCCGACACCGTTCAGGTAATCGATATCGACGACGTCACTGACTCGTGATGGAGGCTCGATGGCGCCTTGCTGCAGACGCAGCACTTCGTGAACACTGTCGACGAGAAAGCCGACCTTAACCTTTTCATGTTCGAAATGCAGAATGATGATCTGCTCGTCGCCGACCCTGGCGCGCTCCTCGAGTTTGAGCCGGCGCCTGAGATTGATAACCGGCACGATTTCGCCGCGCATATTGATGACCCCTTCGATGTGTGACGGGGCCTTGGGAACGCGCGTGATCGGCACCAGGTTGATAATACCTTCGACCAGAAAAATATCCAGAGCGTAGGTCTCTCCGGCCATTCGGAAGCTGACCAGCTGCGTAATTTCACTGGTCTCTTTTGGTTCCTGGTTCTTTTCTTCACCGTCTGGCGGCTTGCCTCCCGGCGGAGGCACAGCTCCTGCGGGAGGAACTTCGTGTGCGTCACTCTGAACCGGAGCTGCTGCCGGAGCTGCTGCCGGAGCCGGTGGAGGAGCTTGAGTCGCCGGTGTCGGGCGAGGGGGGGAGGCAACGGCGGGCGCAGCCACGGCCGCAGGGGCGGCGGTCGGCAACGGCGCGGGCGCTGCCGCTTGAACCGGTGCGGCAACAGGGGGAGGAGTTGGGGAGGGAGCAGGTGCCGGTGCCGGGCTCGGAACTGGAGCGGCGGCGGCAACACCGCCGAAGGCGGGGGTGATATCCGCCCGTTCGATTTCGGAGATGGACTCGATGGAGTCCTTCAGCTCCTTGGACGGCGCCTGCATGGTGATGATCATCTTGAAAGAGCGATCGAACTTTTCCGCCTCGAGATCTTTCGTGTCGGGAATCGACTTGATGATCTCGCAGCGCAGATTGTCGAGACTGCGCATGACCATGAAGATGCGCGGCCCTTTCAGCAGACAATCTGGGACAAGTGTTACGACGAGCAGATACGGAATGTTTCCGCTCTGTTGGGCGTCGGCGAGGCCGCTCATCTCAAACTCGCTGAGGCCGAACTCGCTGAGATCAGGTGCGGAAACGTCTCCTGCCGAGTCTGCGGCCGGCTCGGCTACGGCTGCAGGGGCCGCCTGCTCCACGCTAGCCGCGGCTGCCGGTTCTGCCTGAGCCCCGGGGGCCCCTGAGGTGACGCCACCGGAAGTGATGATCGTGGCCAGTTTCTGCGAAATGCCGCTCAAATCGACCTGCGAATCCGTGGCCGAAATGCTGTCGTTCACCAGGATGCGGAGAATGTCGAAGGTTTCGAATATCAGATCGATGACGGCTGGGGTCACCGGGATCTGTTTGGTGCGCAGCTTGTCGAGAACGTTTTCCATCTCGTGGGTAACGTGGGCCACTTTTTCGAACCCCATTGTGGCCGACATTCCCTTGAGCGTGTGCGCGGCTCGAAAGATTTCTTCGACGGCTTCCAGGCTGTTGGGATTCTGTTCGAGGACCAGGAGCTGACGGTCCATGGTGTCGAGATTCTCGCGCGATCCGTCAATATAAGGACCCATGTATTGGGACAGATCTACATCCATACCGCCACCTCCTTTCCTGCCAACTGTTTACAAGTATTTTTCAGGCTTTTGACTGCAGAAACGCGGGAATATCCAGGATGAGCGCAATACTGCCGTCGCCGCGCATGGTTGCGCCCATGATACCGGGCAGCCCGCTGATCAGGTTGCCCATCGACTTGATAACGATTTCCTGCTGGCCGAGCAACTCGTCGACCATGAATCCTGCCTGTTTTTCACCCGAAGCGCAGACGACGACGCTGCGCACTTCGTTCTTTTCCTTTTCCGTGTCCTGGGTTGAGACGCCGAGCACCTGACGCAGGCGAATGATCGGCAGAAGCGTCTCGCCGCGCAGTAGAGTGACTTCCTGGTGTTGCACAATACTGATGTCTTGCGGCTCAAGGTCCATGGTTTCTTGTACGGAACCGAGCGGAATTGCGTAAATTTCATTACCGATCTTCACCATCAGGGCTTGTAGAATGGCGAGGGTGAGAGGAAGTTTGATGATGACGCGCGAGCCTTCTCCGACTTTCGATTCGACGTCGAGCGTCCCGTTCAACTCATCCAGTTTTGATTTGACTGCATCCATGCCGACGCCGCGGCCTGACAGATCACTGATGACTTCGGCCGTAGAAAAACCTGGCAGGAAGATGATCTTGATGATTTCTTCCGGTGGCATTTTGTCGATCTGTTCCTGAGTGAACAGGCCGCGCTTGACGGCAAGCGGTCCGATGATGCGTGGGTCGATTCCCTTGCCATCGTCTCTCACTTCGATAATGACGTGCTGACCTTCGTGGCGGGCAACCAGGTGAATCGTGCCTGTTTCCGGTTTTCCCTTGGCGGCCCGATCGGCCGGAGATTCGATGCCGTGATCGATGGAGTTGCGTATCAGATGAACCATCGGATCGCCGATTTCGTCAATCACGGTGCGGTCCATCTCTGTTTCTTTGCCTTCGAGCACCAGGTCGATCTTCTTGTTCAGCTTCTTCGAGAGGTCGCGAACCATGCGCGGGAACCGGTCGAACACCTGCTCGATCGGGACCATGCGAACCTGCATCACGACGTTCTGCAGTGCGGTACTGATCTGGGAAACGCGGGTCAACGTTTCGTTCAGATCTTTGAGCTTGTGAGCGGCACCGATATCGGCCAGTCGGGTTCGATTGATGACCAGCTCTCCGACGAGGTTCATCAACTCGTCGAGACGACGCATATCGACGCGAACAGTCTGGCTGCTGCGCTTTTCGGCAGCTGCAGCGGCCTTTTCCTTGCCCGGGCCTTTGGGGGGGGCGCCGGGAGGAGCAGCAGGGGGAGCTGCCGGTGGCGGCGGCGGAGGGGGGGGTTGCGGGGGGGGGGGGGGGGGGGGGAGGAGTGCCGCCGGCTTTTGCGACCGGAGGCGGCGGTGGGGGAGCTGCAGGTTTGGCTGGAACCGGAGCAGGAGCCGGTGGAGCGGGAGCCGGCCGCGCCGGTGCGGCTGTTCGCGCGGGCGCTGCAGCTGCCGCAGGTGCCGGTGCAGGGGTCGGCTTCGGGGTGGCGGCGGCGGGCGGCGGTGAAGGCGGCTTGGGTGGTGGCGGTGGCGGCGGAGGTGGTGCCGAGGCAGCGGCGATGGCAGCACTGCCTGCCGCTTGTCGGCAGTCTTCAGCAGAAATCTTGGTTACATCGACCCGCTCAATCTCCGAAATCGATTCAATGCCGTTCTTGATGTCGTTTCCCGAACTGGGCGAGACCAGGACCATCTT
>CAYYIY010000124.1:0-3033 GCA_964472075.1 uncultured bacterium
TGTAGCATCTCACTCTGAATGACCGGGAATCGGGCGTGTTTTCTCACGCTCGCTTACCAATGGTGAGAGTGTTCCGGTAACCGAGCGTGAGAATAGTTCGGTATTGGAACGTGAGACGGATCGTTTCAAACACTCTTTCACAGCTTTTCACCGGAACTGCTCATGCCTTTCATCCTCTTCCTCCCCATCGGGGAGGATAAGAGGAGGGGCTCTTTGATACCCTTCCAATTAGCTACAAAAGGGAGGAATCAATGTGCCCCAACCTCGCGTTCATTCTACAATGTTGCCTCAGAATTGGCAAATCCATTTCTCCCGTCTGTCCTATCTGTGGAAACTCATGGCGCTGTCCCAAAGCGGGATTTTATCGGAGATACTGCCCTTACCGAAAAGAGCGGATTCGAATTCAACGTTATCTGTGCCGCAACCCGAAATGTTCGATAGTGACGTTTTCCGTGTTGCCGGCGTTTCTGCTGCCGGTCGTGAGTTTCAGTTTCACGATGATGCTACTTTTGGCCATCCTCGCCCCGAGTCACTCCATCAATGCGCTGGCAAAGCGCTTCGAGTGCAGTCGATCGGCCATTCGGTATCGACGGCAGTTGGCAAGGAGCGTTTGTTCATGGCTCACCGAAACGAAAATCATGCTCGCCATTGCGAGTTGGTCCGAACTGTGTGCTCTGTTTTCTCGCACTTTTTTCCCGGGTCGATTGCGGATTCAAGGCATCAACACAACTCCGCCAATACCTCATTGCAAGCGGTTTTCATAGACTTGAGGCAAGGAGGTATCACCAATGACACAACCACCATCTGTTCCGGCCGCACCGTCTGATCTGGCTCTCTGGCGGTATGGCATCATCAGCCCCTTGCTGACACGCGATCCCGCGGGCAGAGGCATTCAGGAAGTGCTGGAAGAACTGTCCGGTCACGCCTACAAGGGCGAGGAAGGCGAGTCTCGGCGCTATTCCGCCGAAACCCTGCGCAAATGGCTCACTCGATATCGAGTCGGCGGGCTTGCCGCTCTCGATGATCAGGAGCGTTCCGACAAAGGTTCGTCGTCCGTGCCGACATCGTTGGCGGAAAAGATCCGAAGTCTGCGCGAAGAACACCCGCGCTGGACTCTGACGATCATCCTGCGACAGTTACTGCAAAGTCGGGAGTGGAACGGGAATACGCCAAGCCGCGCGACACTGTATCGATTCTGCAAATCGGCTGGACTGGAACGAAAGCCGCTTCCGCCCGAGTGCCGAAGTTTTTCGTTCAGCTCGTTCGGCAATCTCTGGGTTGCGGACTTTCTGCATGGACCACGAATACGAGTCGGCAAGGACAGGCGCAAGACCTATCTGCATGTCATTCTCGATGATGCGTCCAGGTTCGTTGTTGCCGCCGGTGTCTTTCTGAGCGAAGATGTGGAGGTCTTAATCGGAGAACTGAAACGAGCTATCCGTTGTTACGGAATTCCGGAGCGCTTTTACTCGGACAACGGTTCGGCCTATCGCAGCCGACATCTGAGAGTCGTCGGCGCCCGACTGCAGATCCAGATGCCGCACACACCGCCGTATCGACCGCAGGGTCGCGGAAAAGTCGAACGGTTTTTCCGTACGGTGCGCACTCGGTTTCTGGATGTGACTCCAGCACAAACACTCGACGAACTCCAGCGGCGGTTTCAGGAATGGATTGCCGAATACCACCGGACGCTTCACGAGACACTCAGATGTTCTCCGCTCCAGAAGAGAGCCGGCATTCCCACGGCCTGTCGAGTTGTTCCCGAGGCGATTCCGATCGATCCGTTGTTTTACATGGAGCGACGATGCAAAGTCTACAACGATCGAACAGTACGATTTCGTCGGCAGGCCTTCGAGGTTCCAGAGTCTCTCCCCGGATCGAGAATCACCATTTTCTACGATCCATCCGATCTGTCGCGCATCTGGTATGGCGACACTTACCAACCTGCATTTTCCCTGCATCGCGAGCGTAATGCTCAACGTTTTCAGCGCCCCCCGGCGCGAAAGGAGACCCACCCATGAATCGTTCGTCAACCCCCGCAAACGCGGCTGAATTCTTCGGCTTCAAACGCTATCCTTTCGTCAATCAACCGAGTGATTTGGAGCCAGTCTTCTCCGAACACGAAGAGCGAATGCTGGAAATGACCTTCGAGATGCTTCGGCAGGGCAAAAGCCTTGTTCTGACCGGCGCTCCGGGAACCGGCAAAACCACCTTCGTCAACCACATTCGCGAACAGCTCGATAAGCGTTCGTATCTACCGGTCTTTCTGCCATATAGCGGGCTGAACCGCGCTGGTCTGCTCAAAACACTTGCCGCCGCATGCCATATCGATCTGGGAAAACGCACGGTGCCGACACTCGTGAGAATTCAGAAGTTTCTTGTCGATCTGGCAAAGGACAAGAACCCGCGCTATCCGGTGTTGATCATCGATGATGCACACCTGCTCGAACAGGAATCGCTCCTCGATCTCTGCTCTCTGCTTGCTGACCCGGACCAGAAACGTTCGGCGGCATCGCTGATTCTGGTGGGCGACGAAACGCTGGAACGAAGGCTGCAACTGAACGTGCTCTCGCCGGTCTGGACACGAATGGCATGCAGTATGTCGACCAGACATCTTGATGAGGCAGAGGTTGCAACATTCCTGAAAGAACATCTGGAACGAGCGCAGGCACCCAAAGACCTCATTCAACCTGATGCAATCACACTTCTCGCCGCAAAGACTCGTGGCAATCGACGTGAACTGTTCAACATGGCAGGCGTTCTGCTGACTGAGGCTATGTTTCGCAAAGAACGCGTCATCAGCTCTCAACTGGTCATGACTTCCCAGTTCTGGAAGAAATCCGGGTGAAGCGGCGGCACTCGCGGGGGGACCCCGGTGCCAGGGAATAACCCGGTGCAGTAAACGGTGATCTTCACCACTCGGCCCGCCTTCGGCGGGCCTTTTCTCTTGTCAAAGATCGATCAACATACGACTTCCGCCATACTGGTAAAACAGCGTGAGAAAAAGATGGGATTCAAAAGCGAGAATCTACA
>CAYYIY010000125.1:0-2816 GCA_964472075.1 uncultured bacterium
TGGCGGTGGTAAAGCGCAGATTCTTCACACCATGCGTCACCCTGCCGTCCTCGATCAGGAAGGTACCGTCTCGTGTCATGCCGGTCAGCAGGGTCTTTTTCGGGTGCACCGGGTTCACATAGTGCAACCGCGTGACCCACAGCCCTCGCTTGATGCCTTCCGCGAGTTGTGCCTTCGGGGTCGACCCCGGCGCCATAAAGGTGTGCAGCGGAATCGCGCCGTACCCGTTCGGCGCAGGCAGACCGTGACCGGTGCACGGAACACCGGCCAGACGAGCGTTGTGCGAATCCCAGACCACGTTCTTCGCCACGCCGTTCGTGATCAGCTCGACCCGCTGCTTCGGCACGCCCTCAAAATCGAACGCCTGCGCCAGTCCATGCGGGTCGAGGGCGTCATCCCAGATGCTTACCGACGGATGAACCACCGGTTGATTCATCTTCTCGACCATGAAACTGCGGCCTTCTCGATAAGCCTGGCCGTTAAAACCCAGATAGCCGAGGAACTCGACAAGCGTCGAAACCGCGTATTCCTCGAGCACGACCGGGTAATCGCCCGGTTCGAGTTCGATCGGGTGACGGCTTCGATCGGCTTTGTCGATGGCTTCACTCCCCAGGGCTTCGACATCGAGATCATGTACGTCGATGGCCGACTGGCTCGCGTAGCCGGAGCTGTCATCAGACATGATGACCGTATTGAAGTCAGCAACCGTCGCCGGATTGTACAGGAAGACCCCCTTCGAATTCGCGATGCCGAACTCGCGCAGGCCGGTCTCAAATGCCCCTGACGCGATCAACCCACGCGATTTCGCCCGCGAGATAATGGCCGCAACCGCTTCTGCACGGCGTCTGGCCGGGTAGCGTTCGGTCGACGGGCGAAACGCACTCACGACATGCACCGGGAGCGGACCGGGCAGACCGCCGAACTCGGAGTTTTCGGCGGAGTGGCGCGCGATCTCGAAGGCATCATCGGCCATCTTCTGCAGGCCGACCGCATCAAGGCGATTGGTCGAAGCATGCCCGATACGCCTGCCGAGCACGACACGAACCTGGACGCTCGCGGTTCGCTCGACCACGTTTTGATGAATGTAATTCGAGGCAAAACGCGTCAAGCCGTTTTCCGTCGTGAAGACCGTGACTTCCGCCTCGTCCGCTTTCTTCAACAGCGCCAGGCTGTCTTTTAAAATCTGTTCACAGCGTTCTTTTCCTAACATGAGGCACCTCCAACCCGGACATTTCGAAACCGCGCCGGAGCGCAACAGTGCCCGACGTGCGCCGTCTGCATCGGCTGCCCCTTGCCGCAGTTGGGGGTGCCGAGAATCTGCCAGTGCTTCTCGTTGCAGATTGCATCGCAGTTTTTCCAGAATTCGGGCGTCATGCCGGTGTAAATCGGGTTCTTCAGCATACGTCCCAGTTTGCCGTCCTTGATCTCATACGCCAGCTCGGTGCCGAACTGAAAGTTCATGCGCTTGTCGTCGATCGACCATGACTTGTTGGTGATCAGATACAACCCCTCTTTCGTATCGGAAATCAGGGCATCGAAATCCCACGTCCCAGGCGCAAGGTTGATGTTCGTCATTCGGACAATCGGCGTGAAACGCCACGAGGTCGCTCGATTGGCACCGCAGCTGGGAACGCCGAGGTCGGCAGCCGTCTCGCGATTCGACAGGTATCCGACAAAACGCCCGTTTTTCACCAGATCGGTACGACAGGTCGGAATGCCGTCATCATCGTATCCGTAGGTTCCCAGGCCGGTCGGCACCATTCCATCCTGGTACAAATTCACCAGTTCCGAACCGTACTGAAAGTTGTTGAGTTTTTCCGTCGTCAAAAAGGAAGAGCCGGCGAAGCTCGCCTCCATACCGTAGACGCGATCAAGCTCGACCGCATGACCGCATGATTCATGAATCTGCAGAGCCAACTGGGTCGAATCGAGAATGATCGACATGGTGCCGCTCGGACAGGCAGGCGCCGTGAGCAGAGCCGCGGCTTCATCAGCAATGCGACGCGCATTACCGGGGAGGTCCATCTTTTCGACCATCTCATACCCGCACGTCAGCTGATTGCGGCCGAATGAATTCGGATAGCTGCGTTTCTGCACTTCGCCGCTGCCGACGGCGGTGCATTCGATGCCGCCGCCCGACTCGAGCAGATGCTGAACGATGAATGAGCCTTCGGTACTGGCAAAATACTTCTTTTCTCGCTGAAACCCCAGAGATGACAACGCCACCTTGATCTCCGGAACCTCGCGCATGGCCTTGTCGGCTTTCATCATCAGCTCGAGCTTCTTTTCAATCGATACGGTAAAAGGGTCGATTTGAAACGGCGTGGCATATTCAGAGACCACCGCTTTTGCCGGAGGCATCTTGACGCCGCCGGCGCGCGGAGCCAGCCCCGAACACTCGGCAATCGCCACGGCTTCACGCACGACGCGTTCCCATAAAGGGAGATCAGGGCTGCAACTGAAGCCCCACGCGCCTTTCTTGAGCACGCGCACCCCGTACCCTTCGCTGACGTTTTTCACGATACCGACGACCTGACCGTTTTTCACCGCCAGGGTTTCGATCTCGGTCGTGATGTACCGCACGTCAGCGTAATCGGCGCCCAGCGAGCGCGCCGCATCGACGATCTTCAACAACGTGTCTTTCATGATGCTTCCTTTCCCGAAGGTGACAACCACAATGGCGTGATTCTAGCCGATTTCGCTCCACTCGTCGAGCGGCCCGAGCCGGCAATTCTCGATGAGAAAAACGTGCCTGGTCAGGCCGTTTTGACTCCCTGTCGCTTTGCACGAATCACTTCGGCAACTTCGATCGTCGA
>CAYYIY010000126.1:0-2765 GCA_964472075.1 uncultured bacterium
GTGTCAATGAGCAGTTTAATGGAGCCACCCCTGATCGGGTTAATGGAGCCACTTTCGTGCACCGGTTTTGGGTCTGAAATGGCCCGCGCCAGAACGACCTTTTTTCCTCCTTTTTGAGACATGAGTGTCGAACATCTTTTTCGTGAACAGGATCTTTGAGAAGGAAGGGGTTCGGAAGGGGTCCAGGGGAAGGTGGGGAAAACAAGAGCTGGTTTCCCGCAAGGCCTTCCCCTGGCTTTTGATTCGTCACCCCAGTAGTTCATGCGTCCGAGTTGTCCTTCGTTGATTTACGAGCATTCTTGCTGGTCTGAAGGGGCTTGGGTGCTCGATAGCTCTCACCTTCCAGAGTGACCAGATACGCTCCGTGCCTGATGCGATCTATAGTTGCAGCACCAAGCAGTTTGTTTGGGAATGCTTGCGGCCACTCGGGAAGATCGAGGTTGCTGGTGATGATCGTCGAGCGTCGCTCGTATCTCTCGGCGATCAGTTCGTGCAGATCCTCGTCTTGCGGGCTTCTCATCGGCTTGATTCCGAAATCATCGATGACCAGAAGATCGATCTTGGCCAGCAATGCAAGCTTTCGATCATAGGTGTTCGTGACTTTGGCTTCCTGCAAAACCCCGAAGAGGCGTGTCTGGTTCGTGAAAAGCACGTCGTATCCGGCCCGCGCCGCGAGATTCGCCAGCGCCTGTGCCAGATGACTTTTCCCTGTGCCGCAAGGGCCGACGATAACGACCGGCACTCGCTCTTCCACGAATCGGCAGGTTGCCAGATCGTGAATCTGACTTCGATTGATTCCCACGTTGAACGAGAAGTCGAAGGTTTCCAGAGTCTTGTCCGGGCGGATGTTGCCGCGACGAATGCGCGTCGCCAGCCTCTTCTGGTCACGCCGAGCGACTTCGTCCTGCAGCAGCATGGCGAGGAAGTCCATGTGAGACATCTGCTCGTTCACGGCTTGTTTCGTTCGCACCTCGAGAGAATCCAACACTCCGGACAGACGCAACTGACGCAACGTCGGTATGAGTTGTGGCATCGGATTCATTGCTCGCCTCCCCGTGTCGTGGGTTCCCATAGTTGCGTGCGTACGAATCTGCCGTTGCCGAGATATGCGTCACCAGATATTTGAGAAGAAGTCGGAATGCCATTCTCGGCCTGAAGCCGGGCGAGAATGTTGCGAATCGTCGCGACACGAATCGAGTCGCAGGCCAGTGCCTGTTCGCAAGCTATCTCGAGCAGTTCGCCGGCATACATGTCACGGAATCGAAGAATGCGCTGTGCCGATCGCAGACAGTCTAGACGGGGATGTGAGAGAAGACGTTCGATGACTTCCTGGCAACAGACTCCGACAAGAGCAGCTTGTTCGCGACACCATTCGGGTGGGTGGTCCACAAAGGCTCGACACTGCGGCGAAAGGTGATCATTCACGGTCTGATGTTCACCCACGCCGAACATCCGCAGATGTGTTGCCACGAGTTCGTTCTGATGAAACAACTGAATTGTTTTCGGTCCGGCTCGAACCCAAATTTCCTTGCCGATCAGCGCGAATGGTGCGGAATACCAGTTCTTGTCGAAACGCACATGGTTGTTGCGATAGAGCTGACCGCGCACCCACTCGACGGTCTCCGGCGTGACTGCCGGCAAGGGCTGAAGGAGAGGCTTTTCGAGGGACATGAACATGTCCAGCGGGGCTTTCCCTGTCGTGCCATGAATGCGGTTTCCTGCCTCACCCAACAGCCATTCACGTAACTGACGATTCGTATGGGGAACCGTTCGCAGATCACGCAAAGGCACGAATGAGTTCGAGACATACTTTACTCCAGCTTCAACGCGTCCTTTCTTTTCAGGGTCGTTGGGCGGGCAGGGAGAGATGATAAAGCCGTAGCTTTCGGCAAAAGCCTCATACGAACGCTGAACCTCCGGATCATACAGGCAGGCCCGGGTAATGGCGGCTTTCAGATTATCCAGAATGATCTTTCGGGGAACGCCGCCGAAGAACTCGAACGCGTGGCGATGGCATTCCTGCCAGGTGCTGATCTTCTGGTTGGTTACGACCTCAACAAACGCATGTCGACTGTAAGCCAGAGTCATAACGAAGAACCAGGTCTTCTGCATTTTCCCTGTTGTGGGGTTCAGCATCACCGGTCCGGCTCCGAAATCGACCTGAGCAGCATCTCCAGGCTCGAAGTCGAGAATCATGGTCGCCTTGTGTTTCGGCTGACGAAACTGCTGGGCGAACCGCCTCACGGCGGAGTAATGCCCGGTAAAGCCGTGGTCGCGCCGAAGAGCCGCGTGAATGGTTGTCATCTTGATGCCCTCGCCGACCCACTTTTTCACCAGATCCGCGAAAGGGGCAACGTGAGAGAAGGATACGGCATCACGCTGAGCGATCAATCTGTCGGCGATGACCTTGTCGTCCGGCAGAGGGGTTTCTGCATGCAACCATCCTTCGGCCATCGCAGTCTTCCTGATGATGCCGGCCTTTCGTCGTCCACAGAGCTTGGACTCCGCGATCGAGCGATCGCTTTCGCCCTGTCGCATGTGCAAGAGAATCTGTCGATATTGATACACTTCAAACCTCCGATTCATCCAACCCTCCAGCGATTGATTCAATGCTGAAAGGGTAAGGGACAAATCAGACCCGAAGCCAGACAAACGATCCGCGCTAAGTCCAGGCAACCGATAGTCGTGAAAACCAGGTGCCTGTTTCACAAAACGTGTGGCTCCATTAAGCCGATCATCGACTGGCTCCATTAGACCGATCACAG
>CAYYIY010000127.1:0-2292 GCA_964472075.1 uncultured bacterium
ACCTGGGTGAAGCGCTTGCAGACCGAGATCGACGCCATGGAACCCGGGATGCGCCGTCACATTCGATCGGTGGCTCGACAGGTTGCGGCATACGCGTTCGAACTGGGTTGTGACCCGCGTGACGGTTACGTTGCCGGCCTGGCGCACGATCTGCGCCGATTGTCCGACCCGGACGAGAACGTGCGCCTGGCACGGCAGGCGGGTTGGCAGCTGACGCCGCTTGAACTCGAGATGCCCATGCTCGCGCACGGCGCGGCGGCGGCCGCTGTTCTGCAGGGGTTTGAGCCGGCGCTGTCTTCGGCGTTGCTGTCGGCGGTGCGGTTTCATACGACGCTCGATGAACAGAGTGATCCGTTGGCTCGGGCGCTGGTCATGGGTGATTATCTCGACCCGTCGCGACAGGATGAGCGCCGGGACAAGATTCGCCTGGCGCATCTGACTCCTGAACAGCGGTATCTTCGGGTGATGGAAGCGAAACGAGAGAAGGTGAATCGTACGGGTTCGGATAATCGAAAAAGCACTCGCAAAAAGCGAACTCAGGCGACGGAACGAGTAAAATGAATCTCTTTCGTGCCATACGGTTGAACGCCGGATCTCGTCGCCGCGGAGCGCTGATGACCGGTCTGCTGGAGTTGTTCTTCTTTCTGATGCTGAGCGGCTTTCTGCTGGCCGCCATGCAGAAGCTTCTGTGGGTCAAGCCGCCGGAACGTTTTGTTTCCGGAGCAGCCGACGAAGGAGCAGGATCTTCCGTGCTGCCGAGTCGGCTCAACGTGCTGTGCCTTGGTATTGATTCGGTCGAAGGGACGCATCGCACCGACACGATTCTTCTGGTGGGCATCGACCCTGGGAATCGGCGTGTCGAGGCGGTTTCGATTCCGCGCGATACGCGCGTCACCATTGATACGCATGCCCGCAAGATCAACGAGATCACGGCGCGGCATGGTATTCAGGCTCTGCGTACGCTGATCGAGGACTTGATGGAAATTCGCATCGATCGACACGTGATGATCGATTTTCAGGGTTTTGTCCAGGTTATTGATATGCTGGGTGGCGTTGAGATCGATGTCGAGCGACGAATGAAATATACGGACAACTGGCAGAAACTGTACATCGATCTGATGCCTGGCCTGCAGCGACTCGACGGGCAGAAGGCATTGCAGTATGTCCGATTTCGTGCCGATGCTGCCGCTGATCTGGGGCGCATCAAACGACAGCAGAAATTCATCGCCGCTCTTTTGCAGCAGCTCAAGTCTCCGGGGGTGGTCATCAAGATTCCGGAACTGGTGCGTCAGGCCCTGAACCACATTCAGACCGATCTGAATGTCGCCGAAGTGGTCGATCTGGCGCGGGCGATGCTGCAGGGACCCATGAAAATCAACACGCAATCACTGCCTGGTGACGCTCCCTATATCAACGGCATCAGTTACTTCGTTCCGTACAAGGACCAGGCGGTTGCTATCGGCTCCAAGTGCTTCTCCAGCCTGGTTTCTCTTGAACTGGATGCCGGGTTCACCGTCGGCGGCGCCTCGCCGACAGGTGCCGTGACGACTTCGCCGATCGGCTCGACGACACCGCCTGCGAGCGACTCGACGCCGGTCGCCACCGGAGTCGCCGCTCCGTGAAAACCGACCTTTTCGATTATCATCTGCCCGCGGAACTGATCGCGCAGGTGCCGGCGGCACATCGTCCCGAGTCGAGATTGCTCGGCTACGACCGTCGCACGTCAACGCGCTTTCATGGGTGCTTCAAAGACCTTGTCGATCTGATTCCGGCGGGTGACCTGCTGGTACTGAATGCCTCGCGTGTGATTCCCGCGCGTCTGTATACGATTCCGAGCGTGGAGGGCGTCAAGCCGGCCGAGATTCTCTACCTGCGAACCACCTCTGACGGAGCCGTTGAAGCCATGATCCGACCCGGACGCAAGTTCAAGCCGGGGTCGCGGCACCGGCTGCCGGGCGGTTATACGGCCTGCGTCGAGGAGGTGCTTGAGGATGGCACCCGCCGTCTGCGCATTCGTGACGAGCAGAGCGATCGAATCATTGCCGATCCGGTTGAGGCGTTTCGCCGACACGGGGAGATGCCGTTGCCGCCCTATATCACGTCGCGCGATTCCAGCCCTGATCGATACCAGACGGTGTATGCCGAAAAGGAAGGGTCGGTGGCGGCGCCGACCGCCGGACTGCATTTTGATGAAGCGCTTTTGTCCCAGCTTGAACGCAAGGGAGTGCTGATCAGAAGACTGTATCTGCATGTCGGCATCGGCACGTTCAAGCCGATCGAGAGCGACGAGAT
>CAYYIY010000128.1:0-1918 GCA_964472075.1 uncultured bacterium
TGAGAGCGTTTTTGGCGACATCGCGAAACTTTCGCCGGACATGCGCCCAGCAACCAAGCTGGCGAATCTCCTCGCGATAGCCGAGAAGTTCATAGCCGACATATCCATCGCTCTGAAGATACCCGTGAAAGCCTCGCAGAATTTCGTCCGCCGCTTCGCCGCTGCGAGTCGGAAAGTAGCGGTACAGAATCACGATTTTTCCCGGCGGGCCACCTCGCAGAACCCACATGTAGGAAAGTGAGGTGTTCGATCGTCCAGGTTCGCGCATCACCTGAATCGGGGTTTCGTCCATGTTTACAAGAGGTCCCGAAAGCACTTCCTGTTGAAGGAGTTCGCGCAAAGGCAGAAGGGCCTCGGCAAGAAACAGAAGCCAGGCAACCAGGGTCTTGCGGGAAACTCCTGCACCCATCCGTGCGAACTGCTGTTCCTGACGATACAGAGGGATCGCATCAGCGAACTTGGCAACCACGATGTGAGCCAGTGTATTCGCGGTAACGATTCCCTGCGGAATCACTTGAGTCGGCAATGAAGCGGTCTTCACCGCTCCGCCGGTACTGTCGACTCCTTCGCACTGACGACAGGCATACTTGTATCGAATGTGGCGAACGACCTGTGCCTTGGCAGGAACGACGTCCAGACGCTCCGACACTTCTTCTCCGATGCGCGTGAGGTCTGCGCCACAGGCGCAGACCTTCTCGTGCTCCGGAAGATCGTGAACCTCGTCAACCCTCGGCAAATCAGGTGACAGGGGCTTGCGTCCGGGTTTCCGCCGTTGATGCGCTTTTACCGACTGCTTCTTTTCAGGCGGCTGTTCCACCACCGGAGCCTCATCGTCAAAAGGCAAAAACTGCTGCCGAGGGTCGGCTTCCTGTTGGCGCTTTTCAGACGAACGCCCATACAAAAGCGCTCGCAGAGCCCGATTCTCTTCTTTCAAATGCAGAATGAGCTGTTCGTCTCTGGCGCGCTGTTCGGCGTATTCCAGCCGCAACTTGCCGAGCATGCGGTGAACATCTTCCATGGTGATCGGCGTTGGCTCGGGCATCGGGAGAACAGCGTTCTTCATTTTCATAGGCGAATGATAACACAACGCCGCCTAAAGTACAAGTCATATATTAATAAATAGTTGAATAATTCAATCTGTTATGGCCACTGATATTGCGAATATCGAGACCGTCGAGAAGCCAGGACAACTCCCTGATGCTCAACTCCAGAACCTCATTCTTCGATTCCGGCCAACGAAAGCGCTGGCGCTCGAGACGTTTCTGCAGGAGCCAGAAGCCGTTTCGATCCCAGAACAGCAGTTTCACCATGGTGCGTCGACGATTGCTGAAGGCGAACACGTGGCCGGAAAACGGATCGAGAGCAAGATGCGCCGAGACCAGAATGCTCAAGCCGTCAATCGCTTTGCGCATATCCGTAGCGCCTACGGCAAGATGGACTTTCGTTCCGGAAGCTGGAGAGATCATCGTCGGTCCTCCAGAACGCGAATGACTTCTGCCAGAGCATCTCCGGAAAAGTTCGCCGGAATGCGCAGGCGATAACGCGGGCCGATCTGCAGATGAAATGCGCCGGGGTGAGATCGTGTTTTCTTCAGGATCGCCGTCACATCCGTTGCCAGGGTGATGAATGCCGAGTGTTGTTCCGGGCAAGTCGCCGGGGGGGCTGCCCGACTGTCTCGCGTCGCGTGCTTCCGAACTTTCTGAATCCAGTAGGAAAGGGATCTCCAGCCGATTCCGTGCTTATCGGCGTAGGCCCTTTGTGTCAGACCGCTCACCTTCCATGCTGCAACGTGCTGAAGCCAGCTTGCTCGTCTCGATGCCTGTTTTCCCATGATGAAAACCTCCAGTGTGAAATGTTGAGGTTTTCATTTTGCACGACGGGCGAAACCAGCGCCAGAAGGGGTTGTTTAGACGCTTAC
>CAYYIY010000129.1:0-1849 GCA_964472075.1 uncultured bacterium
ACAAGGTCGCTGGTTCGAGTCCAGTCGCCCCGACCGCTACGAAAACAACCGCCTGAGGCACAATGTCTTCAGGCGGTTGTGTTTTTCTGCGTTTGTCTTGTTCTTGGTTCTTGTGCGCGCTACCGAACCCACCAGTATCGACCCCAGAAATAGGTCATGATGATCATCAACCCGATCGGCCAGCCGAACGCGAGCGCCATCGACGGCACCAGAAACAGTTCAAACGCCAGAATGCAGCCGCCTCCGGAGAGCGCCGGCCCCTGGCCGGGCATCTGACAGATCCGCGGGATACCGGTATTGAGATCAGTATGCATCTCCGCATAACCTTCCTGACGGGGATCGACCAGCGGCACCTCGAGCAGTCGCGCCATGACCCCGGCCTTGCGCGCCATCATCGCGAAGTCCGCCGAGTAATCCGACAATCGTACCAGTGACCCGCCCTTCATTCCGGCAACCACACAGTATTGCCAGCCATCGACCATCATCTGTCCGGACAGAGTGATGCCGACGATCTCCTGACGCGGCAGGTCGGAAACACTCATGCCATGGCCGAACAACTGCACGCGTTACTCGAGGCGGCGCTTCGCCACATCGATGACGTAACAGGCTTCAAACCATCTCCAGATCGCCAGCCAGAGCATCGACGGAGCGGTCAGATACTGAAAAATCCACCATTCACCGGCATTAGCCGGAAAGCGGTACAGGAGAAATCCGATGATGGAAAACGCCATGACGCAGACGGGAAAGATCCCGATCGTACGCAGCATGTCTTGAAAGACGCTGGTGTAATCGACGCGCAGCAGTCCTTTTCCGGCTGACTTTATGCCGACTTCCGAGAGAATCTCGAGACTGAGCGACTTGGTTCCGTCCAGTTTCTGTCCTGTCGGAGTGTAGAAACAGAAGCTGTCTCCGCCGGAAGAATCGTCCGCCGCGCGCATGCGTTCCGATTCGGCAGTCGGACCGTTCCGCGCTTCGAGACCGTCCTGTGGAGATTCCGTCGTCTCTTCGCCGACCAGGGAATCCCGGCGTTTCTGCTCTTCCATGAACTCCTCGCTTTTTGGTTCGGCTATTGTATCATGCACACAGCGAGGTTTGCCGAAAAACCGTCGCTTGAAGACTTCATCGCATGATAGAACATTCAGGAAGACCAATCACCACAGGAGATCGCTCATCGTCATGGCTTCGACCGATCGTAACTCGCTGAACCCCGACAATTCGTTATCGATCAGGCCGGCAACCCTGCAGGACGCCGAGTTGCTGCTGCAATGGCGCAATGATCCGGTCACCAGACAGGCCAGCCACCAGACCGCGGAAATCGCATGGTCGGAACATCTCGACTGGCTGACGCGATCTCTCGCCAACCCCAGCCGCCGCATCTTCATCGTCGAAGAAAACAAAGTCCCAGTCGGTACCGTGCGCGTCGATGAATCAGAGGGAGTCAGCGAACTTTCCTGGACCGTCGCAGCCGTTGGTCGAGGGCGAGGGATCGGCAAACGCATGGTCGCTCTGGTCGCCCATCGCCTCAAAGGTCCGATTCGTGCCGAGGTCAAAGTGGGCAACGAGGCTTCTCGCCGCATTGCCGAAAGCGCCGGCATGCACTTCGATCATGAGCGCGACGGCGTCTGGCACTTTTTCCGCGGCCCCATCAATCACAACAGCTGATTCGAACGCTCTTCCTCGCAGATCGCTTCGCCTCCCGGCTGCAGCGCAACACGCAGTGCCGACCGTCGCAAGGCGGGTCTCCGTTTTTTTTCCGGCCGCAATCTCAGTGCGTCATGGTCATTTCGTTCTCCTTTCGTTTTTCCGTTGGCAAGAGCGAAACTTGTGAGCCGTTCGGCAAGAGGCGAAC